>JBNRMV010000001.1:0-178588 GCA_050309775.1 Christensenellales bacterium
GATTTAAATTAGAATATAATGTATTATTAGGGGATATTAAGGAGGTTTATCGTGATTAAAAAATTATTGATAAGGGTTATTTTAGTTATAGGATTATTTATGATGCTTTCGATGACAGCGTGCGCGCCAAAGCAGAGAGGCACATTTTACACATTGGAAGAAGCATATAAGCAAGGATTATTGACGCAGGATGACTTAAAAAGTATCGCACATTATCAAAATGGAGAAAGCGCGGAAGAAGATTTTGAACCAATGCCCAAAAATCCTGAAGAATTAAGCAAAAAAACAGAAAAAGCCATCAAAGAAACAAAAGCCTATGAGTTGCGAAATCAAGATACGAAGCCAATTAAAGAAGCAAAAGCAAAGGATATTATAATTCGTAAATACTACGGTACCTATAATGATTGCGTGGCTGTAATGCTTGATGACATGTTTGGAGGATTTATTGATATTGAGAGAATGGTTATAGTTGCAGGAGTACCTTTTTATTACAGAGCTAGCTATAATATAATGATTTGGAAAGAGAAATAAATATTAAATACAACAATTTTTAATACGGTCAAGATAACGGTCACCATAACGGTCATGGTGGCGGTCACCATAACGGTCATGGCAATGGTAATCAAAACGGTCAACATGGCAGAGGCAGGCAAGGAAGGTAGACTAAAATTTATTTTATCTTTGAACCTGAATTAGTTGTTCACCCGCTGGGATTTCTGGCGGGTGCTTTCATTTTTTTGACTATTGACAACTTTTTGAATGTATGATAACATGGTGGTAATACCACAAGTGAGAGGCAGCATGCGTAAAAATGATTTGACACAGCACTTTGTAGACACTATAAAGCAACGGATATTTGACCGTGTCTATGGGATAGGGGACGCCTTGCCGCCGCTTCGGCAGCTTGCTGAGGAGTTTGGTTGCTCCCGTAGCGTCATAAATGTCGGCATTGCGCGGCTTGCCTCCGAAGGATACCTTGTCATTCACAAGAGGAAAAGGACGATTGTAAACAACTTTGTCGTCAAACCCAGTCTTACCGTACTTAAGGATATGGCCTTTTCAGATAATGCGCAGTACAGAATGAAGGCAGTAAAGGACATTTTGGCGGCAAGGAAGCTGATAGAAGTAGCGTCGGTGCGACTGGCTGCGGCTATCGGCGCCGATACAACGGAACTGGACGACATTATTGCTGAAGAAGAACAATTGATAAAAAACCGTGAAAGCGACCATGCCGTCATTGCGCATAAGGACTTTGAATTTCACTTCAAACTCATAGAGCTGTCCTCAAATGCCGTATATTATGCCGTAATGAGCGCATTCAAAGCGTCGGCGCGGCAAATGACAGAAATTTTTTATAAGAGCCATATGGATTTGTTAGCTTTTTATGTAGAAAAGCACAGACAAATATCAGCCGCCATAAAACAGAGGGACGCAAACATGGCGGCGGCGCTGCATCAAGAAATACTTGAACACGGAGAGCAGGCATACAACAAACTCAATCTATAAGGAGGCAAAAATGGGAAGAATAAAACAGCCGAAAAACCTTTCGCCACGAATAGAATGGCTAAGGAATTATTATTTTGAGGGCGTCAACAGACCTTGGAACAATGAATACAAGGTTTTTACCACCGGAGCGCCGCACGACGAAATGTACAATGAGCTTACTTATTACATTGTTCCGGAAACCTATGCTTTTTTTGGCCCGTTTCAGAAAGGATTGCCGCAAATCGCCAGAAAAATTGAGGTGCCGGGCAGTTTTTACAACTGGAGCATAGCCGAAAGGCGAGCATGGTTCAACAAGGAGGCAATGACAAAATATGTGCCGCTGGACATTCTGCCGGGCGACCTTATTTGCGGCTCAAACTTCAATCTTTTCTCCAGCCATTGTCTTACCGCCAAAGAGAAAAAAGCCCGTGACGCTGTGCTTTACGGCAAGGACGGACTGCGCGCCGAAACCATTGAATTTCATGACAGAGGTTTTGGCAACTGCGGCGCAACCAGCGGACATCTCATTCCCGATTATGCAACAATACTCAACAAAGGTTTCAAATACATATTTGAGCAAATTGATAAATCATATGAGGGGCTTACCGAAAAACAGAAAAAAGGCGCCGCCGGTGCACAGCTTCGAGCCATGAGAACGGCGGCAGAAATGCCGTGCGAACTTGCCAGACGGTATTCAGCAAGGCTGAAAGTGCTTGCCGCCAACGAACAGGACCGCACAAGAAAGGCCGAACTGTTGCAAATGAGCGCCAATCTTGAAATCGTGCCGTATTATCCGGCAAAAGACCTTTGGCAGGCTGTGCAATCCTTGTGGCTGACACACATGCTGGTTATGTCCGACGAAAACTATCCCGGACCCGGAGTATCTTTTGGCAGACTTGACCAATATTTGTACCCATTTTATTTGAAATCCGTCGACCAAGGAATGACTGAGGAGCATATGAAAGAAATCTTTAAGTGCTTTTGGGTGCATTGCAACACGGCGTATGACGCGCAAATTAAAGTTGGCTTGAACCAAGGCATAACTGCAGGTTTTGGGCAGCTGTTCATGATAAGCGGCGTGGGCGAAAACGGAGAGGATTTAACCAACGATTTGTCGTACATGTTGCTGGATGTAATTGACGACATGAGTCCTATCCTTGAGCCAAAGCCCAATGTGCGTTTGCACAAAAATTCCCCGGAAAAACTGCTCAAACGCATTGTTGACATGATAGCCGAAAGTCAAGGCGCGCCATTTTTGCTCAACTTTGACGAAAGGTCAATGGCGGGATTGCTGCGCCAAGCGCGCAAGAGCGGATGCGAGGACAAAATAAACGAAGTCAATGTCTGGAATTATGCTTCTGTCGGCTGCCTTGAGAATACAATGGTGGGCAACGACCGTTCAGGCACCGTTGATATTAACTTGAATCTGCTTAAGGCCATAGAACTTACGCTGGCAAGGGGAGGCGAGCTGCGCCAATATACCGATGCAATATGGAACAAGCCTCATGCGCCCAAAACCTTTGAAGACACCGGCGACCCTTCAAAATTTGCTACATTTGAAGAATTTTACGCAGCTTTTGAAAAACAGATAAAGTTTATAGTAAAGAAAATATTTGAACTGTACGACAAGAGCGACACCGTCAGAGCAACTTTTCATCCTACTCCATACCTTTCGTTGCTTGTCAAGGGCTGTATAGAAAAGGCGTTGGATATTACGCAGGGCGGAGCGGAATTGCGATTTGTCACCGTTGAGGGCGTAACATTTGCTTCTACCGTGGACAGCCTGCTTGCCATAAAATATTTGGTTTATGACAAGAAAGTATGCACAATGCAAGAGCTTATCACAGCGCTGAAGGACAACTGGGTTGGGCACGAAAAACTGCAAGCAATAGCCAAGAACAAGGCGGCGAAATATGGTAGAGATGACGAGGAAGCCGACGAATTGGCGCGCAAGTTTATGAAACTTTGGGCTGAAGAGTGCTGGAAATATAAGACCACAGCCACCGACGCGCAACTGCGTCCCGGCATGCTCAGCTGGAACTACTGGGTAGGCGACGGGTTTATACTGCCAGCCAGTCCCGACGGCAGAGCCAATGGACAATTTTTGTCGAATGCCATTTGTCCGTCAAACGGCGCCGACACAAAAGGTCCGACAGCCAACATAAATTCTGTCGGCAAAGCGTTGGGCGGCAAGAGCCAAGAGGGCGATTATTTGGATTATATAAATTATTTGCCCAACGGAGCCAGCCATACCATTACGCTTTCACCGGCGCTTGTCCGTGACGACACGCACAAACAAAAACTTATGGCACTGTTGAAAGCCTATGCCGAAAACGGCGGCACGGCGCTGCAACTGAATATTCTCGATGCGCAAACTTTGATAGACGCGCAGAACAATCCTTCTGAATACAGGCACTTGCTTGTACGGGTGACGGGGTATAACGCCTATTTCTCATCTATCGGACGGGAGTTGCAGAACGAGATTATTGCCAGAGAAATACACAACAAGTATTAGGGACTGACCATGCAGACATATATTCTTGACATTCAAAAAATGTCCACAGAGGACGGACCGGGCATCAGAACAACGGTATTCTTCAAGGGTTGCAACTTGAAGTGCCTTTGGTGCCACAATCCCGAATCTATTGCATTCTATCGGCACATCTTTTGGCTTGAAGAAAGGTGTATGGGCTGTCAAAGCTGCGTAAAGGTATGCCCAAAGAAAGCAGTATCGGCAGAGCCGGAAGGTATGAAGATTGATGAAAAAATTTGTGATTTCTGCAATCTTTGTGTGGAAGAATGCCCGATGAACGCAATAGAAATCAAGGGCGAAGAAATCAGCGTTGAAGAACTTGTAAAAGAGTTGATGAAAGACAAGGCTTATTACGATGCCAGCGGCGGCGGTGTTACGCTGTCGGGAGGCGAAGCTGTGCTGAACTGGGAGTATGCGCTGCCGCTGTTGAAAGAACTCAAACAGCGCGGCATACATACCGCCATAGACACAGCAGGTTGTTACCCTTTCCCCATACTTCAAAAACTGCTGCCGTATACGGATTTGGTACTTTATGACCTGAAGCACATCGACAATATGTTGCATAACGAGTTTACGGGAATGGAGAATACGCTGATACTCCAAAACGCCGCGCGGCTGGACAAGCTGAAGTCGCCAAAGGTTTGGGTGCGTACGCCGATTATTCCCGGCGCAACCGATACAGAGGAAAACATAAGAGGTCTGGCGCAGTTCATAAAGAACAACATGCCCAACATAGAAAAATGGGAGCTTGTCAGTTTCAACAATTTGTCCAAGCAAAAATATAAATTGCTTGGCAAAGAGTGGCAGTACAACGATGCAGAGCTTATCACAAAGCAAAAAATGCAAAATCTTTGCAACATAGCAAAGAGTATAACCAACAAAGCAATGTGGTCGGGAGCGACCAAACTGGAGGTTAAGTTATGACAAATTTTATCAGCAAAGAAGACCAACAAAAATTTGCAGTGACGGGAAAAATAGGATTGATATCTACAATCAGCCCTTTTGGAGAGCCGCATGTCACCCTTATGACTTCACTTCAGGCAAAGGATGAAAATACGGTCATGTGGGGACAGTTTACCCACGGGCTAAGCAAGGAGTACATAAAGAAAAACCCCTTGACGGGCTTTTTGGTACTCAATCTTGAAAAGAAATGGTGGCGTGGCAAAACCGAATATGTCGACAGCACGGAAACCGGCGAGGATTTTGAAATGTATAACAATCAGCCGCTTTTCCGTTACAACACATATTTGGGCATAGGCAAAGTGCATTATATGCAGCTGAAAGATTATTCCGGAGAGCAGTCTTTGCCGATGGGCTCCATAATAAAAGGCGCATTGCAGGGCAAGCTGATAAAACCCTTTGTCAAATCCAGTCCCGACGGCATAAAGAAAATCAAGGGCATAAGCGTAGAACTTGCTAAGGATTTGTCCTCATTGAAATTCCTTTGCTACATAGATAGCGAAGGCTTTCCGGTACTGTTGCCGGTCATTCAAGCGGCAATGAAAGACGAGGGCAGAATTTTTATTCCCCTTTCAGCTTATAAAGATGAAATAAAGAAGATAAAACCCGGAGCAAAAGTGGCTTTGTTTTATGTAAATCTTGAACTGTCCAGCGTGCTTTTGCAAGGATACTTTGGCGGCATAGGCAAAAGCCTTGGTGTGGAGTACGCCATATTTGACATAGCAAAGGTCTATAACTCCATGGTGCCGGTTCCCGGCTACATATATCCCATGGAACCATATAGAACAATACACTGATATGAAAAAAAGCGTCGAAAGGCGCTAGGATGCACAAATGAAAAAACTTTTACAAACACTAGCAGCGGTGGTTGTTGCGGCTGTCATAGCCGTAACGGCGTCGCTTTTGCTATATTCCCCCAAAGGGCCTTTTGAAATTCCCGAAGGCACAAAGTTTATTGCGCACAGAGGCTTGAGTTCGCAGTATTTTGAAAATTCTGAAGCGGCTTTTTTGGGCGCCGCCCAAAGCGATTTTTTCTTTGCCATAGAAACGGACATATGGCTGAGCGCCGACGGCGTTTGGCTTTGCGCCCATGACAATAACCCATTTCAAAACGGTCAGAAACTTATCAGCGAGATTACTGCGGCAGAAGCAGCCGCATTGCCGCTGGATACATCGATATCGCAATATGAACGGTCCAAAGACAATGTTTATATTTGCACTCTTGAAAGGTATTTGGAAATCTGCAAAGAATATGACAAAATGCCTGTCATTGAATTAAAATATGTTGCCGAGGATTGGCAAATAGCAGACCTTGCAGACATTATTTCAGCGATAATACCTATTGAAAGAGTAATGTTTATCAGTTTTCATGCCAAAAATATCAGCAACCTGAACAAAATTTCGGGTGCAAGGACTATGTTGCTCACCGGCAATGCATTGGTTGCCGCAAGCATAGCTGCAAGCGGAGCAAGCCTTGGCATAAACAAAAAAATATTGACAAAAAAATTGGTGCAACTAACAAAAGAAAAAGGCGCCGAAATAAATGTCTATACCGTAAACAACCGAACTACCGCCGAAAGATTTATTGAAATGGGCGTGGATTATATCACTACCGATTATATTTTTTAGTTTCTAACTTGACTGTGCCTAGTCGACAAAGCCGTGTTAATTTTTGTTTTGATTTGAGTTCTTTTTTATTGCCGGCAAAGAAATTACCAGCACAAGCGCAATGGTAATCAGCGCCGCCATAATTGCTAGCGCCGCCAGTATGGCGTCCCAAGTGCGCTTGTTTTCAAGGTCATCTATGGCATTGCGCAGCTCCGCCACTGCGCTGTCTATGTCTTGCTGACTGGAATAGGACAGCGTTCTGTTTGCTGTCAAAGCCTGCAAATTATTCAAAGCGTCTTGATATCGTTGCCAGCTATCTTTAGTGTAAAGTTTTTTGTCAATGCGGAAAGTCGTCAAGGTTACGAGAAGTTGATGCGCTTGTGAATAATCAGCATATCCAAAGGCAACATTTGCCTCTTGTTGCGTCGGGCTGACAGCGGCTTTCAGGCAACAATCCGCCTCTCTGCCAAAAACCTCAAGCGGAGTATATAGTTTGTCATTAGCAACAATGAAACTATTGCCGCTTATTTTCGGGAAATAGTGCAAAACAACTTGGTTACCATAACGCACCCAGTCAAAAAATGTCGTGTCCAATCCCACCCTAACGAAATCGGTATCTGAACAAAACTTCAGAACAACGGCGGCTTTTCCTTTGGGCAAAATGACATCTTCTTCAAAGTCTATGGTGACATAGCCGTCATGGGGAATGCTGCCGCTGTTCAACATATGCATACGGGAAAAGTCGGTATCTATTTCGCCGTTGTCTTTCAAAGCGGTAATGTACAACTCATATTCGCAGCCCTTGCCGTATTTTGTTTCAAAGGTTATGTAATTCAACTTGCTTGTTTCGGTGAAATCAAAAACATTTGCCACGGCGTAATCAGGGGAAATATCCTCAATGACGGGTAGGTGATATACTGCGCCGCATTCGTCAAGCTGATACCGTGTCGAAGTGTCGTTGGTCCTTATTCTCGTTACGGCATATGCGCGGGTTTCGGGCATGATGTTATAAACCGTAGCGTCTTCATAGGACACCCATACAAAACCCGAAAAATCGTAAGAGCCTTCGCCCTTGAAAGAATTTGTGCCTTCCCCCCAGCTGTTTTTTAACAGCCAAGCGCCGTCATTTTTCGGCAAGAACAAAGCGTTGAAATCTTCATCGCTCATTGCTTTCAGCTCACTCAGGCTTTCTATGTCCCATAAATTCAAATAATAAGCCAGTTCTGGCGGCGTGTCGCGCTCCAACTCATCCAATATTTGTGTAAGCGCCGCGCGGTCTATGCTGAAGTTCGACTTTGAAAAGTTGTCGTCAAAGCCGACAACGCTCATTGAATGGCATACCATTTCGGGCAACAGCTTTGTTGAAGCCACCGCATATGAGTATCTGCCGTCGCTATTTTGCACTATGGAAGTTTTTTGCGCATCCATCGTGCAGTCCATTGTCATTGCGCCATAGCTCATTATGCCTCTCTTAATGTTTTCGGCGGTAGGAACAATCGCCGCTATGTCGGTAATCTGAAAATCCGATTTCATAGATTGAAAGTTTTCGGGGGCAACCGCATTCAGTGTGTCGATGTATGGCACTTGACTCTCTTTCAGCGCGCCGCGCCCGGAGCAGAGATAGCCAAAGACCATTTCTTCATAACCGCCCTCAAGAGAGGGGTCATTTATTGTTGTGTTGCATCCGTACCCTGCGCCTTGACATTGTGGGCAAACAAAGGACAGGCTGTCGTGCTTATATTCGCATGCTCCGCCGCATTCAGAACACTTTATTGTCAAATCAAGAATTGCCGCTTGTTCTGAAAAATCAAAATATCCGTTCTCATCTTCGGGGTTTAGGTATCCCATTGCTTTCAAATTGGATTCCAAAGTGGAGATTGAAGAAAATATCCAGCAGGTGCCGTGATAGCCTTGGTCTTTGATGGGAGAAATATACGGGGACTTGTAGCTTGCGGGCAGGCTCTGAGAATCTTCTTCCAGAGAATAAGTTTTTGCAAATGCCGCTTGGGATAATGATATACATGAAAGAGCTATCAGCAGTATTGCGGCAAGCATAAGGCCTATTTTTTTCATATTGCCTCCCAAAAGCAGAATGGGGCGGTTGCGGCCGCCTTGTAATGATAATTATAGCATTTATGACAAAAAATGCAATATAATAAAAAATTTTAGTAATATTTTTGCCGTTCATTCAGCCAATGAAACAACCCCGGAACAATGGGTATTTACAAAAACCATTTTGTGCTTTATAATGTATTGGTAAACTTTTAACGAAATACAATGAATGGAGACAGAATATGAAATTAGATTACAAAAAAACCATTAAAGTAGGCTTTGCATTTGCTATCATTATGATTTTCTGGACGGCTTATGACTTTGTGGTGCCCTTGCTTCTCGAAAGAGCCTTTGGTCTTTCGAACACAATGCGCGGACTGATTATGGGACTTGACAACCTTTTGTCACTCTTTATGCTACCGCTTTTCGGCAAGTTATCCGACAAATCAAAATCACGCTTCGGCAAACGCACGCCTTTTATTGTACTGGGCACCATTGCCACAGTCGTGCTTATGGTTTTTGTGCCTATCTCAGCCAACAAACAGCTGAAAGAAGCCACGGCATTGCGCACGGAGCTTACGCAAAACATAGACAATGCGCAATGGGGCAATATATATGAAGAATATGCCGACAAAGTATACCTTGCAAACAATGATATGGGCAAGCAGGATTTTATAGAAATAGCTTCCGCCGGAGTTTCGCAAGAGACCAAAACTCAGGAATACAAAAACTTCGTCGAATCACCTCTCAACACTTGGCTGAGCAAGCAAGTTAACGAACAAATTACGCAACAAAACATCGGGCGCATTGTTGTATATATGATAATACTGTTCTTTGTGCTGGTATGCATGGCGACTTTCCGTTCGCCGGCTGTGGCGCTGATGCCCGACGTCACCCCAAAACCCGTGCGCTCCCAAGCAAACGCTATCATAAACCTCATGGGAGGTATTGGCGGCGCGCTGGCATTTGTCATATATACGGTGGGCTTTATGATTAGCAGCAATCCTTATATCGGCATTTTTGCCACGGTAGGCGGCGGCATGTTGTTGCTTATGACGGTTTTCCTGCTGCTGGTCAACGAAAACAAGTTTGTTAAGGAATGCGAAGAAATTTGCGCCGAATACAACATAAACAACGATGAGGACGCAATTATACATGAAAAAACTGGGTCGGAGAACCAAGAAGAAACTAAACTGCACAAGGCAAAGATGGTAAGTTTTTTCCTTATTCTCGCTTCAATTTTCATGTGGTTTATGGGATATAATGCCATAACCTCAAACCTTTCAATATACACAACCCGCACTCTAAACCTTTCGCCCGTCATAGCCTCAGTCGTCTCTGGAGTCAGCATGGCAATCTCTGCGCTTGCTTTCATTCCAGTGGGATATCTTGCGGCAAAAATAGGACGGCGCAAATCGGTTATGTTGGGCTTCATACTTGCCACAGTGTCATTTATTTTGATTTGGGCAATCATAAGACCAAGCGGAGCAGCGCAATACTTGTTCACGGCTTTTTATTTAGTAGCCGGCTTTGGACTTATTATCGCTAATGTAAATACCTTCCCTATGGTTGTCGAATTGTCGAGAGCCGAGGATGTCGGGAAATACACCGGATACTATTATGTAGCCACGATGAGTGCGCAAGCAATAGCGCCATTCGTTGGCGGCTTGTTTATGGACTGGCTGGGCGACTATGCGCTGTTTGGATATGCGGCGGTATGCGTAATCATAGCTACGGCGCTGATGTTCTTAGTAAAACACGGCGACTCAAGACCGCCGAAGAAGTCCACGCTTGAAATGCTGGGCGAAGATGCATAAGAGAAAAGGCGCTTTCGATAGCGCCTTTTTTTATGATAGTAATTAGTGTCATTTTGACCGGAGCGCAGAAATTATTCTCCAAGAATGGACTTTAAGCAACTGCACTTCTGACCGCTTACGAAACCTGTGTCATTGCATATGGCGCAGGTATACTTTGTTTCGAGGTCGGCAGGCGTCAAGCCTTTTGCGGACAGTACCTTTTCGTAGTCCTCTTTTGCCGTTTGTTGTTGTTGTTTTAAGTTACCTAGGTTCTTGTTCAGCGCCTCTCGCTTGGCTATTTCAAAATTCAGCTCATCTATCTTGCTTTCTATTGCAGCAAAGTCTTTGTCCTCACGCAGTGATGAAAGCAGTTGAAAGGCTTTTAGTTCGGCAAGGCTGCGCCGGCTGTTGATTATATCTATGGCTTTGTTTATGTCCATGCCCTGTTCTTCTACTGGTTTTTGGAAGGCGCGTTTTGCGGTATCTTTTTCAAGAAGCGTCTTAGCCGAGGTTATGTCATAAATATTGTTTTGATAAAGCAGAGCCAGGTTGCGGTTTATGTTCTGAATGGGGAAGGGGTTTTTGTCGGCAAGCGTTGCCACAAAGAGTATGGTTTCGTCGTCAAAGCCCCATTCACGCCATATTCGGTAGAACTCTCTTTCTTTATTAGTGATAAGTCCGGAATGGTTGCAGGCTTCAAATATGTCGGTTATTTTTTGGTCGGTCTCTGTCTGTTCTCTGATATAGTTGTTGATGCTTTCTTCATTCAGCAAGCCTTGTTTGAAAAATCTGTCGGCTAGTTGGTCCATGCCCTCAAGGTTTTTTATGCCTTTCAGGAAACAATATTTTGCTATGGCTAGCAAGCCTTCATAAGAAAAGCCCTTTGATAGCCAAGGCAAGATATAGGTCTCTATGACGATATCCATAGAGGCATAATAGCCGCCAATGTTCTTGACGATATTTATTGCAAGGTCATAAACTGCGGCTTTGTTCTTGTTATAAGCGGCGACTTCTTCGGCAGAAAAGGCATTTGCGGCGCGCAATTCGTCTATGTATCTGTCAAGGCGCTCCATGCCGCCTCTGCGTTTTTGCGGTTTTGCGGCAACAAGAATGGCGTCAAGCTGATAGCCGTACTCCTTAGTCCATTTTATGAAAAGCTGTCGGTCGTCCAAGTCGGCCTGGCGTTTTATGCCAAGCGCTTTAAGAATCATGCGTACTGCCTCAGAGTTGGCTTCAAGTCCGCAGATATGTTCGTTTACTTGTTCTACATCAGTCAAGCCCTTTTTTATCCAATCGTTGGCTACGGCTAGTATGTATGATGTAGACACCTTGCCTTCTTTATAGTCAATGCAGTATTTCATAATCATAAGCAACGCATTGACATCTATTTTATAAATACGGATAAGCTCTATAAATTCCGTAAGTTCGTTGGGGGTCAACACGCGGTCGGGGAACAGCCGCGCCGTCTCTTCGACAAAAGCGGAGTACTCCTTGGCGTTATATTTGATTATCGGAAGTTGGGGCGTCTTTGGCGAATTGAAAACAATGCTAAGGGGGTGGGTGGCGGTTATGGATACAAGCCCTTTTTCTTGCCAGTACTTGAATGCGCTCATTATGCGCTCTTCAGGCAATTTCAGCCCCAAGGAAAGCCGTTCAAGCGAGTTTTGTTCGCCGTCAGAAAGCATAGCAAGCGTCAGGCCGTATAGATAAACTTTTACATCGACGGCGTCGGCTGAGGGCATGAAATGCAATAAAAAAGCATTGTCTATCAGCGTAAACCCTTGTTTTTTATATTCGTTCGATAGTTTGCAGAAGGACATTTTTCTCCTTTTCCGTTTTGTCTTTATATTTATTGCAAAAGGTTGTTATCCGTTGTATAATGAATATAATTGTGTATAAAGGCGCTTATATAATATACCACAATTCATTTCTTTTAGCCAGTCTTATTTTACGATTGAAGAAATGACTTTTTATCATCGGCCTTTACACATAATAACAGTGAGGATTTCGGAGGCTCAATGAAACCTATTTATATTTCCGCAGAAGGAGTGCTCAACAAAAGCAAAGAGTATTTGGACCTGACCACCAAAACAGCCAATCTTGCAGCAATAGCCTATGAAGACATAAACGAACTCAAAGATTTGATTATTTTGGGTTTGTACGGCAACGGTTCGGAAGGCAAAATTGAGCTTGCATACGAGTACAACGGCGAAGAGTATATAGTAAAGAGAGATTTTGACAACAAAACCGCCGAATTGCTGCACAAAGAAGCCGGAGAGGAGGCTCAAGGCGTCGAAGAAGTCGACAAGATGATTTTTGCCCACCTGAAGATGGACAAGAGCAGTTTCAGCAAGTTGGTAGCCATAGACAGAGATATGATTTTTGACGGTTTTCAACTGCCTGGCGCCGCAAGAGCAGAATATATAGACTCAGTCATGGACAGCTTGATGTGCGACAAGGCAGAAATTGATACCATTGCGCAAAAACTAAGAGAAAAATATGACAAGGCGCAGATGCGTCTTGAAATCACCGAAGAAGTAAATCCGAAAGAGTTGGCTGATTTGAAGTCCGAAATCACCGAAAAGAACATTTTGAGGCATGATATCCGCACCGAGATGAATATACTTTTTGACGCAATCAAGAAGGCGGACGAAGCCCAACAGGCCGCCGAGCAGCTTGAAGCCGAAAAGGAAGAATTGCGCAAGGCGCTTGAAAAAGAGCCGCTCATTGCCGAACTCAATGCAAAACTGGAAAAAAGCAACCGCGCTGAATTTATAATAAAGCTATTTGACAAAAAAGAAAAAATCAGCGACAGAGACCACGAACTGGAGAACAGGGTTGCAGAACTTGCCGAACAAATAAAAAGCTGTGAAAGAGACCTTTCAAACGGCGCGTCAACCGTAAAGAATGTCGAAGGCGTGTTGGTGCATTGCTTGGAAAGAATAGAGCAACTGCGCAAAGTGCTTTACAACAGAATCGGTGAGTTGACGGCAAATGAGGAGTTCGGAAACAAAGTAAGCGCCCAAATGAACAAGTACTATGCCAAAGAGGGCGCAGAACTTGCCGCCCTGAATAAGCGCAGAACAGAGTTGCAAGAAGAAATAGAGGCTATATCCATTGCACACAAAGAGGCCAATGCTAGATTCAAGGAGATATCCCGCAGGGCAGAAGTAAAAACAGCCATCAGAGAGGGCGCTATCCTAGAGAAAGAAATGGCGCTCCTTGAAGAAACTATATCCTCCGCCAAACAGGCTGTGGATGTCTACACAAAAAGGCTTGGGGAACTTGCGCCGGAAATTGCCGAGCTTGAACAAAAGATTACCAAGCAGCAAACAGGGCTGCAGAAGATAAATACTTTTATTTTGGGCAGGTTCGCCACCAAAGAGGAGTCGCTTGCCGCCGCCGCAGTTTGCGTTCAGGAATTCCACAAATACAATGCGTTGATAAAAAACCAAGAGAAAGAAGCCGACGCCATAGAAAACAAAATTCAAGAGAACCTGGACGGGTTGGCAACTTATGCCGAAAACATGGAAGCGCTTGAAAAAGCAAAAGCCGGGCTTGACGCATATACCGCCAAGGTTGAGTCGACCATTTCGGTATTGGAAGAAGCCATACAAAAACTTGAGGTTGAACGCAGATACCTGTACCAAACGATAGATTTGGAATACGGACAAAAATGTCCGATATGCAATTCTGTCGTTCTCAGCAAAAAGGACGAACAAAAAAGAGCCGCCGAAACCGACGCGCAGCTTGAAAGGCTAAAGAAAGAGTTGACAAAAGCGCGGGGGATTTTTGCCGAATATAGCGAAAAGAGCCGTCAGATAAGCTTCCGCAACGGCGAGTTGTCGGCGCGCATAAAGGTTAGTCAAGCCTATGTTGAATCGCTGAAAGAAAGTCTGGCAGAAAAGAGGGAATATATCAAAAATGCGCTTAAACAAGCAGGCGCAAAGAACTCTTTTGATTTGGCAGAGAAAGCAAAAGAAGCCGCCGAGCGTCAGGAACAGCTGCACGGCGCTGTCAGAGAGCATGCCGAAACGACATGTCTTATAAAGGCTGACTTTGACCGTCTGTCTTACTTGAATGCCGAGAAGAAAGGCATTGAAGAGCAACACTTGCCAAGATTGAATACCGGCATAAGCGACGCAGAAAGCAGATTGGAGTCTGCTAAAGCCCGATACAAAGAGTTGACAGAGTATTTGGGCGGCGTATTGGCGGAAGAAAGACTGGAAGAGATGACCCTGGTTGAAAAGGAATATGACACGCTTGAGAGAACAATCTTTGACAAGCGCGCAAAAATGGATGAGTTGTCCTCCGAGTTACGAGAAATTGACGAGCTTATAAACATTATAGCCGGTCGCAAAAGGAATATTACCATAGGCGAAAAGGAGTATGACTATCAGCAACTTATGATAAGGACTATCGGCATGAATTTGTCCGACATCGTAGAAGAAATAAAGAAGAGCGAAGAAGAAGCCGAGGGCATAAAGATAAAGCTGGCCGCCATAAAAAGAGTGCTGGCGCGGCGCCAAGAAGAACTGAAAGCCGCAAATGCCGAATATGCGGCATTGACAGCGCGTTTAGAATCGGACAATGAGGTGTTGACGCAAATAATGTCAGATTATGAGGGCGCATTTGAGGAATTGCATGCGGCAAGCGCGGAAGATTTGAAAAAACTCATTATTGATGACGAAGAAAAACAGCAAATAAAAGAAGAAATAGCGCAATTGACATACACGATAAATGTCCGCTCCCAAAACATTGAGCGTTTGCGCAGCTTGATTGAAGAAAGCAAGGAAGCAATCAGCTTAAGGGAAGAGAACATTGCCGCCATAAAAGTTTTGGACGGAAAATATGACGATTTGTCACAAAAAGTGGCGTATATTACAGCCAAGCGAATGGAACTTAAGAGCCGTGCAAAGCAGGCGCTTGCGCTGAAAGAAAAGTTGGCAAAGTATAAAGAGAAATTGACCTTACTTGCCGATATTGACAGGTTGCTGAAAGACAAGGGCGACCTTGGCGAGTTTATCATTAAACTGGCGTCCAAGCGCCTATATTCCATGACAAGAGGAAAATACAACCTTGATGTCATTGACGGGCACATGGAATTGCTTGACAACAGCAACGGCGGAAAAAAGATAGCGCGCGACAGCTATTCCAATGTAGAAAAACTGCTGGTTGCGCTTGTGTTGGGCACCTCTATGAACAGAACGCTTATTGACATGATAGGCGGCGAGCCGTTTATGCTGATGTTCCCACTGAAAGAGAGAGAAACAAACAAAGAAATAACCTCGGCTATTGCGGCGTTCTCCAAGAAAAACTCTATTATGGTAGTGGCAAAAAACCAGACAATACTGGACGAAATCGAAAAATTGGGATAAAAAAATGGATTACAAAAAAGAATTTATACAAGTCTACAAAGAAAATATAAAAAGAGAGGGCGCCGACAAGTTGCTTGATTGGCTGCTGGCAAGCGATTTTTTTACAGCGCCTGCAAGCACAAGGTTCCATTCGGCATACGAAGGCGGACTTTGCGAACACAGCCTGAAGACTTATTATCGCTTTATCCAAAACCTTGATGTAGAATATGACGGCGATTGGGAGGACAAAATAAGCCACGAAAGCGCCGCCATAATAGCCTTGCTCCACGATGTATGCAAAATTGATTATTACAAAGTAGAACAACGCAATGTCAAAAAAGACGGTGTTTGGGAAAGCGTGCCGTACTATTCAATAGAGGACAAACTGCCCTATGGACACGGCGAAAAATCTGTTTACATAATCAGCTCTTTTATGAGATTGACAAGGGAAGAAGCCATGGCCATAAATTGGCATATGGGCGGTTTTGATATGAGAGTGCTGGGCGGCAGTTATTCCCTGAGCAACGCTTTTTATAAGCACCCATTGAGCCTGATTTTTCACATTTCCGATGTCCAAGCGACTTATCTTGACGAAAGGGCATAAATCTCTTTACAGCGCTTTGCTTGTTGATATTCCGCGCGGCTTTTCGTTTTGCGTTGCGCCGCGTTTTATTTTCAGAATAGCGGCAACGCAGCAATAAGAAAAAATATAATTTTCTTAATCATAATGTTGTTCCTCCCTTTTTTTTCATTTTACAGCGAATAAAAAAAGTGTCAAAATTATTTTATTTGACACTTTCTTAGGGTTTTTGTCTGATTTGTTCTATTTATCGTGATTTGACCCGTAGCCGCGCAAAGGCTCTTGATAGCGTGGCTTTGCTAAGTTTATATTCTGCTATGGATTTTGCTTCTCTGAGTTTGCGTTCATGTTCCTCGATAGCGCGGTTTACTCGATTGAGTTCGATTTCTTCCGGCCACTCCATTGTCTGACAAAGAATAATTGTTTCGTCAGGGCGCACCTGCAAAAACCCTTCTCCGTTGGCGCATATTTTTGTTTCGCCATCATTTTTTATTGTTATCATAGACGGCTCTAGTCCGATGACCATAGGGCTGTGACCGGCCAGTATGCCCAGCGAGCCGTCAAGCGATTGTACTATGATTGAATCAACCTTGCCCTTAAAAAAAGTTCTTTCGGGAGTCAGCATCTCTAGCATAAATTTTGTCATTGCTGTTTTTCGTACCTCTCAAATATTTCGTCAAGGTCCCCGGCAAAGAAGAACATGCTTTCTGGTATGTGGTCGGCATCGCCTCTAATGATAGCGTCAACGCTTTCGATAGTCTTTTTTATCGGAACATAGCGCCCTTCGGTATTGGTAAATACGCTGGCAACATAGAAAGGCTGTGAAAAGAAGCGTTGCAGCTTTCTGGCTCTGTATACCGTAGTTTTGTCCTCTTCGGAAAGTTCTTCCATGCCCAGGATTGCTATTATGTCTTGCAGTTCTTTGTATCTTTGCAGCATTTGCTGCGCAAGGTTGGCTACACGGTAGTGCTTTTCGCCGACAACAGACGGCTCAAGTATCCTAGAAGTCGATGCAAGAGGGTCGATTGCCGGATAAATGCCCTGCTCAACAACGGCTCTTGACAGTACGGTTGTGGCGTCAAGGTGAGAGAATATTGTAGCCGGAGCCGGGTCGGTGATGTCGTCTGCCGGCACATATACCGCTTGAATGGAGGTTATGGAGGCGTCCTTTGTTGTGGTTATGCGCTCCTCAAGTATGCCCAATTCGGTTGCCAAAGTCGGTTGATATCCTACTGCCGACGGCATTCTTCCAAGAAGCGCCGACACCTCGCTGCCTGCCTGAACAAAGCGATAAATATTGTCAATAAAGAGCAGCACATCTTGTTTCTTTACATCTCTGAAATATTCCGCAAGCGTAAGTCCGGAAAAAGCCGCTCTCATTCTTGCTCCCGGCGGTTCGTTCATCTGTCCGAACACCAATGCGGTGTTTTGCAGCACTCCCGACGCCGTCATATCCGCCAGCATGTCGTTGCCTTCACGGGAGCGTTCGCCTACGCCGGTAAAAATGGAATAGCCGCCATGTTGCGCTGCAATATTGCGGATGAGTTCAAGAATAAGTACTGTTTTGCCCACTCCGGCGCCGCCGAACAGTCCTATTTTGCCGCCTTTTGCATATGGCGTCAGCAAGTCAATAATTTTTATTCCCGTTTCAAAAATCTCTGTTGCGGCTTCCTGTTGAGCCAACTTGGGAGCCTTTCGGTGGATAGACCAATTTGCTTCTCCAATGATTTCGCCTTTGGCGTCGATGGGTTGTCCCAACGCATTCATTACTCTGCCCAGCGTTCCCACGCCAACCGGCACAGTAATTGTTTCGCCTGTGGCGATGACTTCTTGTCCTCTTGTCATGCCCTCGTTGGCTTCCAGCGCAAGGCTGCGTACGATACCGCCGTCCAGATGCGCCTGCACCTCGAGCGTCAGCATTTGCCCGTCGGTTTCTGTCAGCAATTTTTCATAAAGTTTTGGCACATATCCAAAGAATTGCGCATCTACAACGGGTCCGATGATTTGTGTTATTCTTCCTTTTTTCGGCATTTCTATTCCCTTTTGAAAAGGCTGGATGAGGATATTTCGGCTATTTCTGTCGTTACCATTTCCTGCCTTACTCTGTTATATTCCAAATCGAGTTTTTCGATGAGTTCATAAGCGTTTTGTGTTGCGTTGTGCATTGTTCTGATTCTTTCGTAATGTTCAGAATATATCGACTGTATCAAGCAACTGTAAACTATTCCGATGATATATTGCGGCACAAGAATGTCAAAGACCTTTTTTGGCGACGGCTCAAAATACAGTATTGCGTTGTAGCTTGGTTCGGAAGCAATGTCTGTAAAATCCTCCGGAACAAGTGGCAACAGGCGCATGGTCACCGGCTGCTGCACGGTAGCCGAGACCATTTTTGTGTAAATAATCTTTATGCTGTCTATCAGCTGGTTGTCGTACATTTCCAGCAAATCGTTGGTGATGCCGCGCGCATCGTCAAGAGTGGGGGTTTGCGCCGCATGTAAATACTCTATGTCGGGGGACATGCCGCGCGCCTGAAAAAAGGCTTTTGCCATATGCCCTATGACAAAAAGGTATCTTTCCGATTGCGCAGAGATTTCTTCATAGGCATGTTTAAGCACTTTTTGGTTGTAGTCGCCGGCCAGTCCCTTGTCGGAGGCTATGATGATATATGCCGTTCTTTCGCCCTGCCTATCGCAAAGATAGGGGTGAGCAATGTTGCCGGCGGTATGATGAAGTATGTCCTTTATGGTTGCGCGCACTTTGTTGAAATAAGCGGCATTGCTTAGAAACTTTATGTTTGCTTTGCGCAGTTTGGAGGTGCTTATCATCTCCATCGCCTTGGTGATTTGGGCTGTCTCTTTTATGCTATCCGAACGGTTTTTTATATCAATAATGTTCTGCATATTGACCGCCTATTTATGCTCAAGCATGAAATATGCTCGGAATTGTTCAATGGCGGTGTCTATGGAGCGGACTATGTTTTCGGTCAATTCGCCTTTTGTTGTCAGCATACGCGCTTGCATGACATAAGAACTGCGATAAAAGTTGTAGAACTTATCGAGGAAAACGGCAATCTGCGAGGTGTTTATGTCAAGCAGCTTTTCGTTTACGATAAGATACAGATACAAAGTCTCACGCAGGGTATGCATGGGGTTGTATTCCTCCTGTTTCAGCGCCTCTGTGGTTTTTTCGCCCTGAGCCAAAATCTTCTTTGTCGATGCGTCAAGGTCGGAGCCGAATTGCGAAAATACCGCCAGTTCTCTGTAATGCGCCAAATCCAAACGCAGCTTTGAGCTGAGTTTTCTTATGGCCGGAGGCTGGGCGGCTCCTCCTACACGGGATACCGACAAGCCGACATTTACGGCAGGGCGGATACCTGCGCGGAAAAGCTCCTTTTCAAGGTATATCTGCCCGTCAGTTATGCTGATGACATTTGTCGGGATATATGAAGAAATATCGCCTGCCTGAGTTTCTATGATTGGCAGTGCAGTCATTGAGCCGCCGCCTTTTTCGGGGGAGAGTTTGGCGGCCCTTTCAAGCAGTCTGGAGTGTATATAAAAAACGTCGCCGGGGTATGCCTCTCTGCCGGCCGGTCTTTTCAATAGCAAGCTGATTGTGCGATACGCCACAGCGTGTTTGGAAAGGTCATCATAGACTATCAGTACATCTTTTCCCGAATACATAAACTCTTCGGCTATGGCGCAGCCTGTGTAAGGCGCAAGATATTGCATGGGCGCAGAATCGTCGGCAGTCGACACCACAAGGGTGGTATACTCCATTGCGTCCTGTTCTTTTAGTTTTTGTATGAGTTTTGCGATAACTCCCGCCCTTTGCGCTATTGCGACATAGACACAAAGCACATTTTTACCCTTTTGGTTTATGATGGTATCGATGGCTATGGCCGTTTTTCCCGTTTGGCGGTCGCCGATAATCAATTCGCGCTGTCCCTTGCCTATGGGTATCATAGCGTCTATGGCAAGTATGCCGGTGCTTAGGGGGCTGTCAACTTTTGCGCGGTCGATAATCGAGGGGGCAGGGTTTTCTATTTTTCTGCGTTTTTCGGTATGCAGCGATTTTATGCCGTCAATAGGCTCGCCAAGTGAATTGACTACTCTGCCAAGCAATTCCTCTCCGACAGGTACTTCAACTATTCTTCCGGTGGTGTATACTATGTCGCCATAATCAATTTCATGAGTGTTATTCAGGAGCATGGCTCCGACGCGCTCCTTTTCAAGATTCATTGCTATGGCAAAGGTGTTTTTGTGGACAAGCAACAGCTCGCCGTATTTGCATGTTGAAAGACCAGAGATTTGTATTATGCCGTCGGCAACGGCGGACACTCTGCCGCAGACATTTTTGTCAATGCCGCGAGTGACTATGTTTGAAAGCTGCGACTTCAGAAAATCCGGCATTATTCCCGAACTCAATTCGCCGGTGGCTTCGTCAAATATATATTCATGCAGCTGGTTTTCGGGTCCTTTCGATTTTACTTTGCCTTTTGAGTGCAGTTCATTGATAATTTCCGCAGAAGCCTTTTTTATTTTCAAAAGTTCCGTTGACATGGATGCGTCGATCATGTTTTCGCCGTCATTGATGACAATGCCGCCGATAATGCTGTCGACAAAATATTCAACGGTTATGTCGTCGTTGAATTTTTGTTTGAGCGCAGCTTCCAGCCTTTCTTTTTGTTCGGCTGTAAGCTCAATTGAGGATGTAATTGTCAAACTACGCATCTTCTTTCAATTCCTCTTCTTTCAGCTGTTCGTCCTTCCATTCTTCAATAATTGCATTTATTACGCTGTCGTTGTCCTCAGCCTTGACCTCTCTTTCAAGTATGCGCGACGCCATATCCACGGCAAGTTCGGACACAGAGAACAACAATTCTTCCTTTGCTTTGCTTTGTTCGTGCAGTATGTCAAGTCTGGCTTTCTCCGCCATATCCTTGGCTTGCTCTTTTGCTGCGGTAATTATTTCTCTGGTTTGCATGGAGGCGGCCTCGGCGGCATCCTCTGCCATTTGGACAGCCTGCTGTCTTGCCTCGACAATGATTTGCTCGGCTTCAAGTTTTTTTTCTGCGGCTTCGGCGGCAGCAGAAGCGGCGGCTTGCTCGGCGGCTTTGTATTCCGCCTCTCTTTTTGCCATGAATTTCTTTATGGGTTTATACAGCAAAAAGCGCAGCCCGACCATAAGCAACAGGAAATTGAAGATGTGGATAAGCACTTCATATATATTAAATCCAAGGGGCAACCCTTGACTGGATAAGCTAAACATATTTCCCTCGTATTACAGAACTTTGATTACTATGAGTATGGCAATGAGCAAACCATATATGGCTGTGGTTTCGGCAAAAGCCAAACCCAAGAGCAGCGTTGTACGGATTTTGTTCTCCGCTTCGGGTTGACGGGCTATGGCTTCGACCGCCTTTCCGGTGGCTATACCCATACCAATGCCGGCTCCTACTCCCGTAAAAGCCGCAATTGCTGCGCCGATAGCAAAGATTGCCTCATTGGTGATTGCACTCAAAAACATCATCATGTTGACCTCCGATAGTATTTCAATTTTATATTTCTACTGCTTCGCCAATAAATAGCGCAGACAAGGTTGCGAAGATATACGCCTGTATAAGGGCGTGGAACAGGGTGGTGATGACCGACACTATGGCAGGCACCACAAAAGAAAGGGCAATATATGAATATACCAGTTCCATAATGAGCAGACCCGAAACTATGCTTCCGAACAGTCGTAGCGACAGGGATACGGGTACTGCTATGTCCGTAATGACATTGATGGGATTGCGCAATCTTTTTAGTCTTACGCGCGCTCCGCGCTTTTTCACTCCGAAGAAATGAATAACTATGAATGTAGTGATGCCCAGCGCAAAGCAGGTGTTTATGTCGGCAAAAGCCGGTCTTACGCCAAGCAGTTCTACCAAGGTGCTGAAACAAATGAAGACTGCCGCCGCCATAATATAAGGTCCGACAAAGCCTTCAAGGTTGTGAGTTGAGTCCTTTGCCAGTTTGTCAAAAAAGTTTATTATCATTTCAAGAAACATTTGCGCTTTTTTTGGCACATTGCTGAGTTTGCGCACTACGGTAAGCCGTAAAATCAAACATATGAGCAATAGTACCGCCGTGACTGCCAACGCAGTAAACATGCTCGGACCTACTTCAAAGCCATCAAATATTTTTATTTTTTCCGGCAACAGCGCCTCTGTCAGTCTGTCTCTGACGGAAGCTGCGCCAAGCAATGATTGAAACATCTTTTTACCTCTCTTAATTGTTATTTTACCCCCTTTATCAAACATATGCAAGCGATTTTGAGTCGTCACAACGCCAACTCATTAAGAATATTTTATTTAAGGACGCCTACCGAAAAAACAATCGTCATGATAATTTTTTGCGTAGTTGAACATAATTCTTATTGCGCGGTCATAGGTTTAATAAATGTTGACAATTTGGGGGTGTTGTGGTATGTTTATATAAGATAATAGGAGATATTAGTTTATGGAATTCTTTGTTCAGATAGGATATCTTTTCAGCAATATGACATGGCCGGTTGTGGTATGCCTCATAGTTGGCATAATATTTCTGATGATAGAGATTTTTCAGCCGGGTTTCGGAGTTTTCGGCTCAGTAGGTTTGCTGCTGCTTATTTTGGGCGTGGTGCTAAGAGCAATCTACAGTCAGCCTGAAGACAACATTCTGGCGCAGATATTCATATTGTTGTTCTTTGTTTCGATTATTGTCATAGTGTCCTTTATCATTATGGTCAAGACTTCAAAAACAGGGTGGCTGAACCGCACTCCGCTAATAGAGAATTCGACGGCGGTTTCGACCGAAATGTCCGAGGGCACGGCAGATTTTTCACATCTGAAAGACAAAATTGGCGTGGCGGCAACCGATTTGAAACCCACAGGAAAAGTAAACATTGACAACGAAATAGTCGACGCGTATGCCGAGGGCTTTTTTATCTCAAAAGGCGAAGGCATAAAAGTTACCGAAATATCCGGCGGCAAGATTTCTGTACGCCGCATAGAATAAAAAGTATAAGTTACACCCAAGGAGGTAAATATGGGAGCAGGCGGCTGGATAGCCCTATCATTAATTTTAGCATTTGCTGTAATTGCGTTTTTTGCATTGGTACCCATCAGTTTGTGGTTCAGAGCGCTGGTGTCGGGCGCACCGATATCTATGGGC
This sequence comes from Christensenellales bacterium, assembly GCA_050309775.1. GTDB lineage: Bacteria > Bacillota > Clostridia > Christensenellales > DTU072 > DTU072. Next base: position 23,568 of record JBNRMV010000001.1, read on the forward strand.
AGGCTGGTAGGTATGCGCCTGCGCAAAATCAAAATAGCCATGATTGTAGAAGCGTATATCACCGGTAAGAAAGCAGGGTTGAATATCGACATTACCGAACTTGAGACCCACTACATGGCAAAAGGCGATGTCATAAAAGTAATCAATGCGCTCATAAGCGCCCACAGCGCCAACATAGAACTAAAAACTAGGACGGCGATGGCAATTGACCTTGCCGGCAGAGATGTATTGAATGCCGTAAAAGTCAGCGTTAACCCGAAAGTTATCGAAACTCCCGTCATTGCCGCCATAGCCAAAGACGGCATAGAGCTTCGCATAAAAGCCCGAGTCACAGTTCGCGCCAATATATCAAGACTTATCGGCGGCGCCGGAGAAGAAACAATCATTGCCAGAGTCGGCGAGGGTATTGTTACTACCGTCGGTTCGTCGACTTCGCACAAGGATATGCTTGAGAATCCGGACAGAATATCGAAAGTCGTGCTGGAAAAGGGACTTGATGCAGGTACGGCATTTGAGATACTATCAATAGATATTGCCGATGTGGATGTCGGCAGAAACATAGGCGCTCAACTTCAGATGGACCAAGCAGAGGCAGACAAGAGAATAGCGCAAGCCAAAGCAGAAGAAAGAAGAGCCATGGCGGTAGCGTCCGAACAAGAAATGAAAGCAAAGACCCAGGATATGAGAGCAGCCGTTGTGGAGGCAGAGGCAGAAGTTCCCAGAGCTATGGCAGAGGCTTTCAGGAGCGGCAGACTGGGCGTTATGGATTATTACAACATGCAGAATATTCAGGCTGACACAGCAATGCGCAATTCCATAAGCGGCAGCGACCCGTCACAAACAGGCTCACCTAATAAATAAAAATGGGATGGTCATTTTCCATCGTAATAATTTTCATTATCATAGCGGTGGTGTTGTCTTCTATCAGTAAGATAATGTCGACGAAAGAGTCAACACAAAATAAAGTTCAACCCTCCGCGGCAAGCGGAGGCGTTGACTTATACGAGGAAACAAAAAAGAAAATGGCAATAAAGAAAGAGGCATCAAGAAATGCCACCAATAATTCTCATGAGCATACCTCCGCGATGGGAAAGGTACGCAAGGAGAGAGCCTATGTTGAGGATAGCATGGGTGAATTCCAAAGTGAAGGTTGCGCAGAGCATTATTATGATAGAATCATAGCAATCCCCGACCCCCCCAAAGAAAGGAAGGTCAACATGGAGTTGGCAAGAATGATAGTAATGGGCGAGGTTTTGAACAACCCGGGGTTCAAAAAACACAGGAGAAAATAATGCAACGCTCATCAGGTGTGCTGTTGAACATTTCCTCGCTACCCGGCGAACACGGCATAGGCAGCTTTTCAGTCGATGCCCTGAATTTTGCAGAATATATTGCCTCTATGGGTTTTCATTGGTGGCAGGTGCTGCCGATAACAACTATCGGACAGGGCAATTCTCCGTATTCGGGCATTTCTGCTTTTGCAGGCAATTTCCTTTATATTGATATAACAAAACTGACGGGGCTGCTCAGCGCAGAAGAAATAGCTTCCTCAAAATATCCCGGCAGTTTTTATTTGACTGATTATGAATTTGCATACACCACAAAACGGCATTTGCTAAAAAGGGCTTTTGGCAGGATAGATGCCCAAACAAAGGACAAAATAGCTGCGTTTGCCCAAAAGCACTCTCACTGGCTGGAGGATTATTGCCTTTTTATGTCCATAAGGGAGGAGACGGGCGCGCCTTGGGCGGAGTGGCAGCGCGAATTGAAGTACCGCCAGCCTCAAGCCCTTGAAGACGCGCGACAGAGGCTTAGTCAGGCAATAGAGTATTACAAGTTTGAACAATACATTTTCTTTTCGCAATGGCAAGAAATAAAAAACGGCGCAAACGGATATGGCGTCAAAATATTTGGCGACATGCCTATTTATGTATGCTATGACAGCGTAGATGTGTGGGCGCACCCCGAGATATTTCAGCTTGACGCAGATATGCGTCCTACAAAGGTGGCGGGCGTTCCTCCCGATTATTTTGCCGCTGACGGGCAGCTTTGGGGCAATCCGCTTTATGATTATGAAGAAATGAAAAAAAGCCGTTATGAGTGGCTGATAAACAGAATATTACATAATTTGCAACTCTATGATATGTTGAGAATAGACCACTTCAGAGGGCTATATAAGTACTGGGCAATACCCAAGGACAGTGCAAGCGCAAAAGAAGGGCAATGGCTGGACGGTCCGCAGATGGATTTGTGGCAGGAACTAAAAAAGCGCAGCGCCAAAGTGAATATTGTTGCCGAGGATTTGGGTTGCATAAACGAAGATGTACATAAGTACCTTGAAAAAACGGGTTTTCCCGGCATGAGAGTAATGCAGTTCGGGTTTGACGGCGACAGCGCCAACCTGCATTTGCCGCACAACTACCCAAAAAACTGCGTCGGTTATACCAGTACGCATGACAATGACACTACGCTTGGCTGGCTGTTCAGCTTGCCGGAATGTGTGCGAGAATATGCTTTGGACTATGTGAATTGCGAAAAAGGCGGCGGCTGGGCCGGAGGCGGAGGCAGAAGCCCGGCAACATTGGCATTTATCCGCACGCTTTTTGCATCCTCATGCGACATTGCCATTGTGCCAATGCAGGACCTTTGCGGATATGGCACCGATACCAGAATGAACACTCCGGGAGTAGCCGAAAACAATTGGCGCTACCGCACAAATTATACGGCTATGGAAAGCGTTGACAGAGGAGCCATTGCACATCTGAACGAGCTGTACGGCAGGAACATCACATTGAGCGAGCTATGCTGATATTTCTTTCAAAAGCCGATTACCCATCAGACGAGATAACACACAAAGCAATAGACGAATATTGCAGGTTGTATAATATCCAAAAACCGCAATACAACATTGTCAGAAAACAAGACAAAAAGCCTGCGTTGGAACCGCCGTTTTTGCAGTTTAATCTTTCACACAGCGGAGAATATAAAACGGTTGCCGTTTCGGAAGTTGCCGTCGGTATTGACATTCAGCAGCACAAACCTTGTGATTTTGAGGCAATTTCGGACAGATTTTTTGCAAAGAAGGTCAGCGGTCAAAAACAGTTTTTTGATTTGTGGGCGGCAAAGGAAGCGCGCGCCAAGTGCAGCGGCGACCCTCTTATCAAAGTATTGAAAGAAGAAGGCGCCGACGGGGCAACGCTGTTTAATATCCTTGACGGTTACAGTCTGGCAGTAAAAAGCAGTGACAAAGAAATATTATTTATGTTCTTGTTCTAAGAATTATGATATAATATAATATAATATAGTAAAACACAGGAGAATGAGCCATGAGATTTTTAATTCAACAAAAATATTTTTCCATTCGTGACGGTTTTTATATTCGCGACGAAGCCGGAAGAGAGGCATATTATGTAAGAGGAAAGCTATTTACATTCGGCAAACAGCTTTCTCTCTCTGACACATCGGGAAGGGAAATCCTCTTTATCAAACAGCGTCCGCTTAGGCTGCTTGCCACTTTCGATATTATGCAAAACGGAGTGTCGATAGCGCGCATAAAAAGAAAGTTCCCGGGGCTTTTCCTCAAGCGCTATAAGATTACTTCCGAAACCCTCGGCGACATGAAAATCAAGGGCAATATTGTGGCATGGAATTTTTCAATTCTCGATGGCAACAACCAACAAATAGCCACCATCAGCAAAAAGATATTGCGCATACGCGACACATACGCAGTTGATGTCTATGACAGAAGGCTGGAGCCGTTTGCGCTGGGAGTATCCATAATTCTCGACGCCATTCACCACAGAAATCACTAATAAGACAGTATTACAAGTATATAATGATTAAAAAAAGATGCCCCGAAATTTTCGAGCATCTTTCTCATGTGTTATCGTCCTACATTGACATTGTCAACGGTTCTGTCACGCAGCTCCATTACGGGGTGCGGTCGCATTTCGTAGCGATAGTCATGCCCTGTTTTGTTTATATAATTGTCTATTACCACATGACTGGGCACGCTGTCGACATTTGAGTTTATGATATTCTGGTATTTGAAGAATTCATAATTCTTTGGCAGTTTAGCGACATCTTCATAACCCTCTTTTTTGCCCGTAAGATATACGGTGTTGCTCAATATGTTGCGAACATACTCTTTTTGATTGGTAAACTTCAGAAGCTGAGGGAATATACCGTCGGGAATGACTTGCTGCCATTCTTTCTTTTCGTACTTCTTTAAGAGCTCCGCCGCCTTATGAAGGTGCTGCAGCTCCTGTAAAAACAGCTGCTCCCAGACCTTTTTTGTGTACGGACATATTTCGTCCTCAAAACATGAATAATACAAATAGCATTCGGTGTACTCGTGCATGAGCAAACTTTCAAGCAGTGTGGCGTTGGGGTCGAAAAGGCTGCCATAATGGCTGACATGCTGTTCCTCTATCATGGCTATTTCGGCATATAGTTGCCTGCCCAAATCGGTGTTATAGAAAGCCGCCTGATTCATATAATAGTTCATCGTCTGTTGCTCGGCGGCAACGATTATGCCGATATGCAGTTTTGTCAACATATCGGAGTTTTTGAAACATTGAGGAGGTTTTATATCGTCAAAAGGATAGCGATGCTCGGATATTGTCGGTCTGCCGGGCATAATCTCGGCATAGTTGCAAATAAGTTTTTCGGCGTGTACGCCATATTCCAAATCCATAAGGTCGGCATAGCGGTAGAGGTGGTCAAAGTCCTCCAGCAGCGCAAAGTCAAGCGCCATTTTTACTTCCGGGTTTGGCTCTCTGCCGGCAAGGATAGCCGTCAAATCCACAGCCAAATGCTCATATCCTATGGTATTCTCTATTATATTTTCGCTGATAGGCTTAAGACAGCTGACCTTTTTTTGCTGTTGTTGCTCAACGCGCCTGGTCAGCGCCAACTCCCTGCGCAAATCCATGTCCGCGCACATTCTGTGAAAGCGGTGCGAAAAGCCTACGGCTTCATATTCCGTACCATTCATAAGGATAATACGCAGCTTTGTGTAGGGGTCAACCTCCTGTTTGTCATATGACTTCGGGTACATATTCTTCCAATCCATTAAGGCTTGGTCATATTTCATTGGTTTTTCATTAAACGGATTTAAGCTCATAAAAAAAATCTCCTTTTTGTTTATTACAATTATGAGCTTTAGAAAAAATGTTATTCAGTTTGTGTGGAAAAAATCAGCGTAACGAGGCGTCGGCATCCAATTCAAGCCCTGCGGCCTGAGCGCCCTCGGTAATAGAGAGGAATGCCGCAACGCCTATCATGGCGGCGTTGTCTGTGCAAAGGCGCTTGGGGGGCAGCAGAATTTTTATGCCGTTTTGCGCTCCGGCTTGGGTCAGGCCTTGGCGCAACGCTGAGTTTGCGCCGACGCCGCCTGCAAGAGCTATGGTTTTTATGCCGGTTCTTCGGGAAGCTTCTATGGCGTTTTCTATCAGTACGCCAACGGCCTCTTCTTGAAATGAACGGGCTAGGTCGGCGGCATTTATGTCGCCGCCTTTGGCTTTTGTGTTATGAACATAGTTTATTACGGCGGTCTTAAGTCCGCTGTAAGAGAAATCCAAATGTTTTTCTCCCTTAAACGCCCGAGGCATGGGTATGGTGTCATTGCCCGACTGCGCTTTCTCCTCTATTTGCGGTCCGCCCGGATAAGGCAGTCCCAGCACGCGCGCTACTTTATCAAATGCCTCGCCGGCGGCGTCATCACGGGTGGTTCCCAGCACTTTCATGTTGCTGAAACTGTCGGCTTGTAGAATTGCCGTATGTCCGCCGCTTGCCAGCAAACATAGAAAGGGGAATGCCAGAGTGTCGTCATTTATGAAGTTTGCGGCAATATGTCCTTTTATGTGGCTGACGGCAACAAGCGGAATATCAAGAGCGTATGCCAAACTTTTTGCGTAAGACACACCGACAAGCAAGGCGCCCAGCAGTCCGGCTCCGTATGTAACGGCTATGACATCTATGTCGGCAAGCGAGGCATTAGCTTCTTCCAACGCCTCTTTGACTATGTTGTCTATGGCAAGAACATGGTTGCGCGAGGCAATCTCGGGTACGACTCCGCCGAATCGTTTGTGAATGTCTATTTGGGAAGAAATCTTGTTGGCAAGCGCTTTTTTGCCCTTTGTGACGGCAACTGCGGTTTCGTCACAGCTTGATTCTATGGCTAGAATGAGATAGTCATCTCTGTTGCGCAAGGCTTCAAGTTTTTTATTGGATTTTTCGTAATAGTTCATTTTTATGACCTTTTTAGGTACTCAATAATAAAGTCCTCGATATCTCCGTCCATGACGGCATCGACATTTGTATTCTCAAAATTGGTACGATGGTCTTTGACTAGCGTATAGGGACAAAAGACATATGAGCGAATTTGGCTGCCCCATTCTATTTTTTTGAGGTCGCCTTTTATGCTCTGGTTTTCTTCCATTCTTTCGCGTTCCCTTTTTTCTATGAGCTTTGAGATAAGCATTTTCATGGCGGTTTCGCGGTTTTGAATCTGTGACCTTTCGTTTTGGCACTGCACAACAATGCCTGTGGGTATGTGCGTAATGCGTATGGCGGAATCGGTCTTATTGACATGCTGTCCGCCTGCGCCGCCGCTTCGGTAGGTGTCTACTCTCAGTTCATCGGGATTGAGTTTTATGGTGGCATCGTCCTCAATGACCGGCATGACTTCCAATGACGCAAAGGAGGTATGCCGTCTTTTGTTGGAGTCAAAGGGGCTTATTCTGACCAGTCTATGCACGCCTTTTTCGGCTTTTAGGTACCCATATATATTGTCGCCGGCAATTTGGAAGGTGACACTTTTTATGCCTGCCTCGTCACCGTCAAGGTAATCAAGCACTTTGATTTGGTAGCCTTTGCGTTCGGCATATCTGGTATACATGCGGTATAGCATTTGCGCCCAGTCCTGAGCCTCTGTGCCGCCTGCGCCGGCATGCAGAGTGAGAATAGCGTCGCAACCGTCATATTTGCCGCGGAGCAGCGCTTCTATTTGCAGTTCGCCTACATTTTTTTCAAGTTCTTTAAGCTCTTTCCGTGCCTGTTCGGCTTCGCCTTCGTCCTGCATTTCTTCGATAAGGTCAAGCAATAGCGCAATGTCTTCGGTTCTTTTTTTGATTTCCGATACTTGTTTAATTCTTTTTTGGTGGGCGGTTATTTTTTGGTTGATTTTTTGCGCAGCTTCAATGTCGTTCCAGAACCCTTCTTGATTTTGCTGCTCAAGCAGCGACTCGAGTTCCTTTTGTTTTTCGGCTATGTTAAAAGCCTCCTCAAGCGTGACAAGGCTGTCCTCCAGTTTTTCGAGAGTTTGTCTTTCAAAATAGAAGTCTATCAAGTATTAGCCTCCGCAACAATTTTTGTATTTTTTGCCCGAACCGCAAGGACAGGGGGAATTTCTGCCGATAGTCGCCGATTCGTTGCGTACGGTGACGCGGCTTTTTTGCGCTTGCTGATATGCCATAAACGCATTTCTTCTTTCGACAACTTGATGCACATCAAGTTTGCAGAGCATAATCGCCACGCTTTTTTGTATGGACTCAATCATGTCGTCAAACATATCAAAGCCTTCACGGCGGTATTCCAAAACGGGGTCTTTTTGTCCGTATCCGCGCAGTCCAATGCCCTTACGCAGTATGTCCATGGCGTCAATATGGTCCATCCAATGTTTGTCAACCTGATTGAGCAGCACATTGCGTTCTGTGGCTTTGAAGTCTATGCCGTTTTCTTCGGCGTAAACAATCTTTTCTTCATACTGTTTTATGGCTTCTGCTTCGACTGTGTCCAGCACTCTGTTGAGGCTTAAGTGTCCGCAAAGCTCTTCGGTTATTATGTTTGTTCCACTCTTTAATACACGCTGCTCTAGCGCGCGGTTGAGCGCATCGTAATCAATGGTCTTTTCGTCGCCTGAAGAAAAGTCTACATATTCGCATACAATTTCTTCTATTACGGTGGGGATATATTTCATTACTTGTTCATGCACATCTGCGCCGTTCAGCACATCGTTGCGCTGAGAATAAATCAATTGTCGCTGTTTGTTCATGACATCGTCATAATTCAAGACATATTTTCTGCGCTCAAAGTTGGCGTCCTCGCAGCGTTTTTGCGCCGTTTCGATTTGGCGTGAGATTATGGGCATCTGAATGACGGCGTCATCCTCTTTCATTAGTCCGCCGACCATGGCTTTCATGCGGTCTCCGCCGAATCTCCGCAGCAGTTCGTCCTCAAAGGACAAATAAAAGCATGAGCTGCCCTCATCGCCCTGTCTGCCTGAACGACCGCGCAACTGGTTGTCGATACGGCGTGACTCATGCCGCTCTGTGCCTATGACGCGCAAGCCGCCGAGTTTTTTTACTTCGGCTTTTTCTTTGTCTGTCTGCAGTTTGTATTCTTCTTTCAGTTCTACAAAACGCTGTCTGGCTTTTATTTCCTCTTCTTCAGAAAGCGTGTTGTATGCGGTGGCAACGCTTATGAGTTCGTCAGAAAAGCCTTCCTTGACCATGCGCTGTCTGGCAAGATATTCGGGATTGCCGCCAAGCAGTATATCCGTTCCTCTACCTGCCATATTGGTTGCGATGGTAACAGCGCCAACTCTGCCTGCCTGCGCAATAATCTCCGCTTCCTCTTTGTTGCTCTTTGCGTTCAGCACATTGTGAGCAATGCGTTTTCGGGTGAGAAGTTTTGACAAGTGTTCGGACACATCGACATCTATTGTGCCGACCAGTATGGGTTGACCTTTGGCGTGGGTGGCGGCAATTTCTTCAATTACCGCATTATATTTGCGTTCAAGCGTCAAATAAATTTTGTCCGGCTCATCGATTCTTATCATGTCGAGGTGAGTAGGGATTTCGACAACATCAAGGTTGTAGATGCCCTTGAATTCAGCTTCCTCTGTCATAGCCGTACCCGTCATACCCGACAGCTTATTGTAAAGCCTGAACAGGTTTTGGAAAGTAATGGTAGCTATGGTCTTGTTTTCCTTTTGGATTTTTACATTCTCTTTGGCTTCAATAGCTTGGTGTAGACCTTCCGAAAAGCGCCTGCCTGCCATTTTTCTGCCGGTGAATTCGTCAACAATAATGACTTCGTTGCTTTCGACAATGTAATCCTTGTCACGAGCCATAAGGAAGTTGGCGCGCAGCGCAGAATTTATCCTTGTGCTGAGTTCGGCATTGTCGGCGTCACCTAAGTTGTCTATTTTGAAAAAGCGTTCGGCTTTTTCCACGCCTGCTTCCGAAAGATATATATGTCTGTCCTTTTCGTCAGAGATATAATCGTCTTCTCTTAGGGTTTTGATAAAGCGCTGAACATCGGAATATATCTGTGATGACTTTCCGGCAGGAGCCGAAATAATCAACGGCGTTCTTGCTTCGTCTATCAGTATGGAGTCAACTTCGTCAATTATGGCAAAGCAATGTCCGCGCTGCATGACATTGTCAAGTGAAGTCGCCATGTTGTCGCGAAGATAATCAAAGCCCAGTTCGTTGTTGGTGGCGTATGTGATGTCGCAGGCATAAGCGGCTTTCTTTTCGGCAAAGTCCATGTCATGGAGAATGCAACCCACGCTCATACCGAGAAATTTGAAGACCTTTCCCATCCATTCGGCGTCACGGCGAGCCAAATAATCGTTTACGGTGACTATGTGGACGCCTTTTCCGGCAAGCGCATTCAGGTATGCCGGAAGAGTGGCAACAAGCGTTTTGCCTTCGCCTGTTTTCATTTCGGCTATTCTGCCTTGATGAAGTACAATGCCGCCGATAAGCTGTACATAGAAGTGCCGCATATCCAACACTCTTTTGCTGGCTTCACGCACTACGGCAAAGGCGTCGGGCAACAATTGTTCAAGTGTTTCGCCATTTGCAAATCTTTCTTTCAAAATAACAGTTTGGTGTGCCAGAGCGGCATCGTCCATTGCTTGATAATTTTCTTCAAGTTCTTCTATCTGGTCTGCGACTGCCGAAAGTTTTTTCAGCTGACGCTCCTTTTCTCTTCTGAAAAGTCTGGTGAATAAACCCATTCAAAACCTCTTTTAATAATTATTAGTAATTTCTATGCTAACATTTACCAATCTCTAAGTCAAGTATATGGACCAAACGCGCACCGCCAACGCTTTCAAAAAAAGCTAATTGAATTATAGTCAAGAATAAGGACATTATCCGCTAGAAGCATTTAATTTTTACACTCCCGGAATGCTTGCCGGCGGCAAGAATAGCCGTCAAAAACTTGCCATAAGATATTTTTAGTTATATAATTATGAAAATCGGAGGTAAATATGCAATTCAGATTCAGCGACCGCATAAAAGATTTAACCGCAAACGCCATAAGAGAGATATTTAAGCTGGTTGCGCAGCCGGATATCATTTCTTTTGCCGGAGGGCTGCCGGCCAATGAAGGCTTGCCCGTTGCGCAAATAAAAGAAATTGCAGACGAGATACTTTCATCTGAAAAAGCAAAAAGCATTTTGCAGTACGGCGCTACCGAAGGCTATGCGCCTTTGATTGAAAGCGGATTGGAATATATCAAAAGAGCGGGAATTTTTGGACAAACTGCCGAAAATGTGCTGATAATAAGCGGCGGACAGCAAGGCATAGACCTTATGTGCAAGGCATTCCTGAACAAGGGCGACATTGTGCTTGTTGAAGAACCGACATATCTGGCGGTACTGCATATTCTGAAAACCTATGAGGCGGTGCCGATAGGCGTCAAGAGCGCCGACGACGGCGTCGACCTTGTGGATTTAGAAGAAAAAATTATCAAGCACAACCCGAAGATGCTTTATCTTGTTCCTACTTTCTCCAATCCCACCGGCAAGACCATACGCACGGAGAAAAGAAAGGCGCTTGCCGAACTCTGCGCCAAGTACAAACTGGTACTGCTTGAGGACGACCCCTATTGCGAATTGCGTTATGACGGAGAGAGAGTGCCCAGCATAAAGTCATTCGACAAAGAAGGCTATGTGCTGTACAATATTTCTTTTTCAAAAACCATAAGCCCGGGGTTGCGTACGGCACTTATTGTCGGACATAAGGATATAATAAGAAAGTTGACTTTGGGCAAACAGGCAACAGATGTTCATACTTCGGCGCTTTCGCAAGCAATAGTTGATGCATACTTACGCAAAGGCTACATGGACGCCAATCTGAACAAGGTCATACCGCTGTATAAAGCCAAAAAGGACGCCATGTTGGCGGCTATTGAAGCGTACTTCCCCAAGCAGGTGAAGTATACCCGTCCCGAGGGCGGCTTGTTCATATGGGCGGAACTGCCGGAGTACATAAACACCAAAGAGATATTTATTGACGCCGTCAAACAAAAAGTTGCGTATGTCAGTGGAGAGTCATTCTTTCCCGATGGCAATGTGTTCAACACGCTAAGACTGAATTTCTCAAACGCTACGCTTGAACAGATTGACACGGGTATAAAAAGACTGGGCGAATTGCTGAAAGCCAAGATAAAGGAGTAAAAATGAAAAAAAACGCGCTGGATATACTGAGAGAAAGAGGATTCATAAAACAAACTGTTTTTGAAGAGGATTTATACAAATTGCTTGACACTGAGAGCGTGCCTTTTTATGTGGGTTTCGACCCCACCGCCGACAGCTTGCATGTCGGTCACTTCCTTGCGCTTATGGCAATGAGCCATCTCCAAAAAGCTGGGCACAAGCCCATAGTGCTTATTGGCGGCGGCACGGCAATGATAGGCGACCCGTCGGGCAGAAGCGACTTACGCACAATGATGACAAAAGAAATCATAGCGCACAATTGCGAGTGCTTCAAACAGCAGATGTCGAAGTTCTTTTCTTTTGAAGGCGGCAATGCCGCCGTTATGGTAAATAATGCCGATTGGCTGTTGCAGCTCAACTATGTTGAATTCATACGCGATATCGGAGCGCATTTCAGCGTCAACAAAATGCTGACCGCCGAGTGCTTTAAGGTGCGCATGGAGAAAGGCTTGACCTTCCTTGAATTCAATTACATGCTTATGCAGGCATACGATTTTTTGGTGCTGTGCAAAAAATATGACTGCCGTCTGCAATGCGGCGGTGACGACCAATGGTCAAACATACTTGCAGGCGCAGACCTAATAAGACGAAAAGAGGGCATACCGGCGTTTGCCATGACATTTGAACTGCTGACAACATCCGAAGGCAAAAAGATGGGCAAGACCCAAAAAGGAGCGGTATGGCTGGACAAGAACAAGACCTCTCCTTATGATTTTTATCAATACTTCCGCAACATAGACGATGCCGATGTCAACAAATGCATGCGTTTTCTTACATTCATGGAATTGGACAAAATAAACGAACTGACGAAGTACAACGATGAGCGCATGAACGCAGCCAAAGAAGTATTGGCATACGAAGTCACAAAGATTGTTCACGGCGAGGAAGAGGCGACAAAAGCGCAAATCCAGGCGCGCGCGGCGTTTGGCGGCGATGAGAGCAATATGCCCTCTGCGGAAATCGATATTGACAGCTGCCTTGTTGTGGATGTTTTGATACAGCTGAAATTGGCAAAGTCCAAGGGCGAGGCAAAAAGGCTTATAGAGGGCGGCGGCGTTGTCATCGATGAGGACAAAATAACCGCCATTGACGCTGAGATTTCACCCACGCAGAGGTTGAACGGCTTTATTTTGCACAAAGGCAAAAAGACGCACATAAAAGTTGTGGTTAAACAATAAAAATGCAAAGCTACCTTACGATACAAGGCGAATACCGACACACAATAGAAATAAACCGCTCTGTATTTATCTGTAGCATAAAAGGAGTAAAGGACGCTGAAGAGGCGCTGGACTACAAAAACAGCATATCAAAACAGTACAGCGACGCCACCCACAACTGTTATGCCTTCCGAATGCTGGACGACAGACAAAAGTTTTTTGATGACGGAGAGCCGGGCGGCACCGCCGGGCAACCGATATTGCAAGTAATAAAAAACAACGACTTATACAATGTCGTCGCAGTAGTGACAAGGTATTTTGGCGGCATTAAGCTGGGCGCAGGAGGGCTTGTCAGCGCATATTCTTCAAGCGTAGCAGAGACCATAAAAATAGCAAATGTCTTGCGCATGACAAAGAGTAACAGAGGCGAAATATCGCTCGACTACAACACGCTGGCAGAACTCAACAATGCCTTTCGGAATGCCGGATACAAAGTTCTGGATACCCAATACTCCGACAATGTGTTCATAAACTTTGTATGTCCAGAGCAAGAAGCCGCAAGAGCCGACAGCATAGTGGCAGCGGTGACGGCAGGCAAGAGCGCCGTTGAATGGAAAGAAACACAATACTATTTATACTAGCCCAAAGCTAAAAGGAGAATAAAAATGAAAATAACATTGACCAGTCAAAAGAAGACGAAACCCGACTACACCAAGCTGGGCTTTGGAAAGTATTTCACAGACCATATGCTCATAATGGACTACAAGGACGGCGCATGGCAAGAAATACAAATCGTGCCATATGGCGACTTTACCATGGACCCGTCGACAAATGTTCTGCACTATGGCCAGGGTATATTCGAGGGTATGAAAGCGTACAAAAACAAAGAGGGCAAAATAACGCTGTTCCGTCCATATGACAATATGCAGAGAATGAACAACTCCGCAAAGAGGCTTTGCATGCCGGAGTTTGACAGCAAGCAGGTACTGGACGGCATAAAGAAACTTATCGAAATCGACAGCGACTGGATACCCACATCCGAGGGCAGTTCACTCTATATCCGTCCGACTATGATAGCTTATGACCCTATGTTGGGAGTGCATGCAGCGCATGCGTATAAATTCTTTGTCATACTCTCTCCGGTAGGCTCATATTATGCCAACGGACTTCAGCCGACAAAAATAATCATAGAAGAAGACTTTGTCAGAGCCACGCCGGGCGGCACAGGCGAAGCAAAGTGCATGGGCAATTATGCCGCGTCGTTGCTGGCAGGACAACTTGCCAACCAAAAGGGTTATGACCAGGTGCTTTGGTTGGACGGCAAAGACAGAAAGTATATCGAAGAAGTCGGCGCTATGAACATATTTTTCGTAATAGACGGCGTCGTCAAGACTCCTGCGCTTGTCGGTTCGATACTGCCGGGCATCACCCGCAACAGCGTGTTGGCGCTTTTGAGAAAGGAGGGTATACCCGTCGAAGAGTGCAGAATAAGCGTTGAGGAAGTAGTTAAGGCGTATAATGACGGCAAGCTGGAAGAAGTCTTTGGTTGCGGTACCGCCGCTGTCATATCACCTGTCGGAGTGCTTGGCTATGGCGGCAAGGATATGATAATAAACAACAACGAAATGGGCAAGATATCCTCATTCTTGTACGACACTCTCACAGGCATACAGTATGGCAAACTAGCCGACCCGTTTGGCTGGATAGAAAAAGTTAATTAAAATAGGCAATATCCGCAGATTTGAAAAGGCGCTGACATCAGCGCCTTTTTTATGATAAATTTTTCCGATATTGGAATGATAGGATTATTCTAAAAAAAGTTTTTCGTCTATGCGTAGTATTCCGGCATCTTCGACAAGTCCTATTGAGTGTTTTTCCATCAGTTCAAGCAGTTTTTTTTCGCCGATAAGCATTAGATTGTTAACTTTTGATACAAACTTGACCGACTCTTTGTGGTAGTTGCTGTTTGAAATAAGTATGCCCTTATCGGCTTTATCCGCAGCCATAACGCCCAGAAACTCGCGGATTTCCGGCAGGGGAATATATCCCTTTTTTCGCTTGGTTTTGGCTTGCAGCAGGATTTTTTCTTCAAAGCCCAATTCGTCAATGATGACCAAAACTCCGTCTATACCGTTGTCACCCGGGCCTGCGGTGATTTCATCTTTTATGACCTTGTTGCCGTAGACGGCTATCATAAGGCTCATGCTCAGCCGCTCAAAAAATTCTCCGCCGGCAAGGCTGATGCATTCAAGTACAGATTGTTGTAGGATTTTGCGGTAACTTTCCTTTTTTATCTGCCCTTTTTGGCATTGCGTAAAGGACTTGTCCAGCGCTTTGAGCTTACTGCCCAATGGCGTGTTGGGGTAGCACCTTTCCCGCGGTTTTATTATATTATTGTAAACAGAGTCGTTTTTGCGCAGTTCGCCGTCAAGGTATTCTATGACATCGACCGCCGACAGAAGTTCGTTTTCTTTTCGCTTTATGATGTCGCCCAGAACGGCTTTCAGGATATTTCTTTTGCCGCTGGGGGTGGAGTCTTTTATTTCGTCCTCCGTCAGATACTTGTTGAGAAAGACCTCCGTCAGCGTCTTTTTGTCGGGCAGCTTTCTTTCAATATGAATCTGCTTGTTTTCGTTAAGCATAATAGCTTGTTCTGTCAGCAATTCGTTTATGATTGTTCCGACAAAACTTTTTAGCCTTGTTGACAAGCTGTCGCTGCTGGTATCTTTCAGTTGTTCTTTTGTGAAACCGCAGCGCCGTATTACTTCCGCAATCAGCTGTTTTCTCTGCCATGCTTTGTGCGAAATTGTTTCAAGCAACTGTTTGCGTATGTCGTTGCGTGTAGGTAAGGTGTAGTTATTTTTCATTATATCTCCCGATAGTAATCAATCTGTCATCGACCTTGTGGTCAAGTTCGTGGCTTAGTCCAAAGACATTTATAAATATTTTATTCAGCCTTTGCTCATTATTTTTCACAATATCAAAATCGCCTTCTTTGCCTTTATTATACCAGTCACGCTGTGAAATAACAATGTTTTCTTTGACAAGCATTTCTATTTCGGCGCATTGCGACTCCGAGGGCAGCACAAAAGGCAAATTTTTAATGTCGCCCACTTGGGCATTCATTGTAGGATTTAATGCGTTCAGAAAAAAGGTAGCCACCTTTGAGCATAAATAGCCGAGTATTACATATATGTTTGCAGGAGAATCAGGTTTTACAAAGCCGCATGAGCCGCCGACATCAAATACAGAATTGTTGCTATATCGTGCGCTGAAATGCCCTTTGCTGGATACCAAAGTCCAGGTTATGCACTCTTTGAAATAAAAATTCCTTGACGGCATTCTGTTGCCTTGACGCGCAAGTACTTCGCGCGCCTCTTTGTCAAACCAAATGACAAAGTTTATGTTGCCGAACCATTTGCGATACAATCCGCCTTTGTTGTACAAGGCGTATTTTTTATTCAGCGTATCGAAATGCTCTATGCTTTCGGCGTCAAAAGCTATGTCTTCAGGGGCAACATCGGATATTTTTTTAAGAAAAGTTTTGTTGTCGCCCGTTGCCATGCCTTGCCGTATTTCCAAATAGTCCGATAACTTTTTTTTGGAAAAACAGCTGATAGCCTGAGGACTAAGCCAATATATGACTGCGCCTGACGGGGTCTTTTTGAAGACATCGGAGGAACACTCATAACGATAGGGCGCTTGTTTATTTATGGCTTCTTCCAAACGGCTTTGCTGCTGGCTTGCGCTGAAGTCCGCCAAGCGGATATATATTCCTTTTTCGGGCTTGATGTGCGCTGCCGTAAATGCCGAGAGATAAACGACTGCCTTTGAATAACCGCTGGAGGCAAGCTGTATTAAGTTCAGCAAGCCTTTTTCTTGCGTTATCAGTTGCCGCAGGTTTTCAAAACTCTTTATGAACATCCAGTTGTACGGACAGACGACGCCCATAGCGCCGTCCTTGTCAAGAAGTTCAAAGCATCGGGCAATAAAAGCGGCAAACAAGTCTTGTTTGTACGGGAAATAATGGCGGAATACATAACTTCGCAAGTCAGCATCATAGTCGGACGCCGCAAGATAAGGCGGATTGACAAGAATGCAATCAAATTTTGTATAAAGCATCTCTAGAATGGCAATTGTCGGCGAGGGGGCAACGCGGCTTTTTAGTTCTGTCAAGTCCTTGGCAAAGCCCTCATATGGTTTGAGCAAACTGCCTATGTGTTGGTGACTAAGCAAAAATTCAATGAACTGCGCCAACTTCGGCAACCGAAAGTTGCGGCAACTGTCCGCCGTACCTGGGTCTATTTCGTCAAAGGAATATATTTTGAAATCAAAGCTATCAAGCGCCGCCCGTTTAAGCAGCAGTCTTTTTGCCGCAGCGACGGCTTTGCCGTCTATGTCCAAACCGAAAAAAGCCGATAAAATCTTTTTGGGAATATCTTTTGGTGGTAGCGCTCTTTGTCTGTATACTTTTTCAAGCAAATCATATGCGCTAAGGAACAAATTGCCGGTGCCGACAGCCGGGTCAAATATTTTTAGGTAAAAAGGCTGGGGCAAGGTTTTGTCGCCGTCTTTATATTTCAGCTGCGCATCGGGGAAAAATCTGCCCAATGAGTTTTCGACGACAAATTGCGCCAACCAGCGCGGCGTAAAAAACTGTGTAGCGATATGCACTTGTCCAGCGGTGACGCGATTGCGTCGCTGTTTTTGGAGATTGACCGCCATTCTTTCCTCAAAGTGATAAAAGGAATAAGCGTCGGAAATCTCCCACACATCGTCATGCATCTCAAATATTCCGTCTAAAAAATGCCGGAATACATCTTCTTCTTTGGTGTGTGCTGCTTGTATGCGGTTTTTCAGCGCATATAGTTTTTGTTTCATGGTGTTAAAACAACAAACATCGCCGTCTTAGCGGCGATGTTTGTGTGAATTAGTCGTTGATTATTCTTCGGAAATCGCTTCTTGAGGGCAAGTATCCGCGCAGCTTCCGCAACTTATGCAGAGGTCCGCATCAATAACATATTGCGTATCTCCTTCAGATATAGCGCTTGTGGGGCAACTTGACTCGCAAGCTCCACAGGAAATGCAGGCGTCACTGATTATGTATGCCATAGTATATATTTCTCCTTTTTATTTTTTTTCAGTATAGCATATTGACTGCTTTTTGTCAATATTTATCAGCGTTAAAAGATAAAAGTAAAAAAATCGGTTTTTTTGCCGCAGATAATAATTCTTTAGGGAATTGTCAAGAATTGTTGTGTAGAAAAAAGCCCTCGAAATCCGATTGAATTTATAGGAGAGAGAATGAAAAATTTTTTAAGAATTATGTATATTACGCTGATTTGCGCAGTGGCGCTGCTTGCTTTGTCGGCGGCGGTGTTTTTGCCTTTGAGAGCCGAGCAGCACACATTGAATTGTTATTTACGCTTGGGTTTGGCGGCAGTGGCATTTGATATGGGAATGCTGGTTGCCGTCGGCATTATGGATTTGATATGGACAAAATTATGCAACAAAAAAATAATAGCCGCATCTTTAGATTTTCTTACCGGGCAAAAAAAATATGTCAGATTTGTTGCCTTGCTGTCGCAGGCGTTGTTGACAGAAGATAAAATAACTGGGAAAAGCCGCATGTTTGTCAAAAAAATCAAACAACAAACCAACTTGCTTGCCGACAATCTTAATGAAACAGCGGCGGCAATAAAAAGGTTCGGCTGCAAAAAGCTCTTTTAAGAATTTCACCTTATGAGCCGCCTTTTCATATTATATTTTATCAGAGGTAAAATTGGCGGAACTAATTTATATTATCGATATTTCTGAAATTCGCGGCAAATATATGTTGCAGGAGTTCAAGCGGGAAGGCTATGAGGCTTACGCCATGGGCGAGGCGCACCGTTCCGGCAAAAGGGTCTATGCTTTTTCTATGTCAAAAGAGATTGACCTTCAACAGGCGGAAGATATCGCAGAGGGCAGCATAGTTTTTGCACGGCTGATAGACAATGATGCAAAAATGCTGTTTTTTGAAAGAAACATTACATTTATGAATTATTTTGACGATGAGGCGTTTGTCGTCAAGAACGCATACCTTACGGCGGAGGGCGCGCTGTCATACATTATTCAAAATACCCACACTTCAATAAAACATATGTCCGTGCTAGTGTTGGGATATGGCAGAGTCGGCAAATCAGCCGCCAAATTGCTGAAAGACAATTATGCCGCAGTATCCGTTGCCACAGATGACAATACGGAGTATGCGCTGGCGTCAATTTTTGCCGATAAGGCGCTGACGCTGTCTGAATTTACAGCCAATATATCGCAATATGAAACCATAGTAAACACCATACCTCAGGTAATTCTAAAAGGAGATATACTTAAGCTTATTGACAAGGATTGTTTTTTGTTGGACCTTGCCTCAAAACCCGGAGGAATAGATTTTGCCGCAGCCGAAAGACTTGGGCTGAAGTTTATGCATGCGCTCGGTATCCCCGGCAAAACCTCACCAAAAACCGCGGCGGTTTTCATAAAAGAAAGCATACTTAAAAGGCTTAAACCCAGATATTATGATTGATAAAAACATAGGCATAGCAATAACAGGCTCGTTTTGCACCTTCAGAAAGCTATTACCCGTAATTAAGAAATTGAAAGAACACAACAATCTGGTTCCCATTTTTTCTTATGCCGTCAAAGACACCGACACAAGATTTTATAAAGCGCAGCAATTTTATGATGATATAAAGGAGCTGACAGGCAACATTCCCATAACCACTATTGTGGGGGCAGAGCCGATAGGTCCGCAAGGGCTGCTGGATTTGCTGATTATTGCGCCGTGTACGGGCAACACGCTGGCAAAACTCAACAACGCCATTACGGATACGCCTGTACTCATGGCGGCAAAGGCGCATCTTCGCAATGACCGTCCGGTGCTTATTGCAGTGTCGACAAATGACGGGTTGTCAAACAACGCAAGGAATATCGGCGACCTATTAAATAAGAAAAACATTTATTTGGTACCGTTTGAGCAAGATAATTATAAGGACAAAAAATTCTCGCTTGTAGCCGATTTTGACTTAATCTACCATGCCGCCGACGCCGCGCTTGCCGGCATACAACTGCAGCCGGTTATAAAGGAGTATAAATAAAGTACAAAACCCAAAAGGCTATCTTGCGATAGCCTTTTGTTGTTGGTGGAGATAAGCGGGATCGAACCGCTGACCTCTTGAATGCCATTCAAGCGCTCTCCCAGCTGAGCTATACCCCCGAGGATAAAATCACAATAAATATAGCATAATCTGAGGTTTATGGCAACTGTTTTGCAGTATAAAATATTTTTAGGACATAATTTAAGACATGACTTTGGGAACATATTTGTCGTTGGGCGACATGCGGAGGGACTCCTGCGTTGTCACCGAGATACAAAAAGATTGCTGACAAATGGGCGCAGCGGTACAAATCCAAGGGTATTTCCGAATCCGACTTGCGGAATGAAATAGCGTTTAAGATAACAAAAGAGCTTATCGACGACCCCTCCCAATTTAATGCAATAGTGACAAAGGAATTGACAATGGGGCAAAGGCTATTGATATGGTTCAAGAACCTTGCTAACAGACTGTCAAAGAATAACCTCACAGCGGAGGCTAAAGCGGTTAGAGAGGCGGTTAAGGCTTTGGAGGCGGCGGTGAGGGAAGCGAGGAATGTAGCAACCGAGAAAACGGCAAATGAAGAAACTGTTGTTAGGTTTAGTATGGATGGAGACACAGAAACAAAGTCTATAAAAAAACAATTAAGAGAAAATCAAGATACGCTTAATGAAATGGAAATCGTTGCAACAGTTAATTCTACTTCAATTAAAGACCTTAGCCGAGCCGAGAAAATAAAAAGAATAATGAAGCATTTTGATAGCCATTTCAAAAAAGGTATTGAACGACCAAATTTTGGTTTTGTTACAATTACAGAAAAATAAGTAAGCGACAGTTTGCGTTACCTGAAAAAAGATGGAGAATATATTGCTTTTTTTGCTGTACCACAAGTTATAAAGAACGGGATAATAATTCAAGAAAATCAAGACCATAAAAACCGTTTTTATGGCACAATCACATTTGCCGCTCCTGTGATATTAAATGGGGAGCGTGGGAATATGACAGTGATTGTTAAAAAAACAAGCAAAAACAGATATAAAACTCATAGAATATTATTGCCGAATGGGGCTGAATTCCTTTTTTACTCATTAAAAAAAGCAGAACCTGCAACCGCCAATATGTTTGCTAATATAAGCAATCAGGGAAGGGAAATCAAGTCTGCTTCTAGTGCTATATCCAATCCCTCCGAAAATAGCAATACTTTCTCCGAAAAAACTTTAGTAAAAGATGAAAATATAAATTCTTCATCTAAAACTGTTGCAAAGGATACGAATTATTCACTCGCCGACAGCAAGGGCAAGAAACTAACCGAACCCCACGAAGTACAAGGCACGGATACAAAGGTACTCACCACAATGCCCCAAAGTTATAAGGCGACAAAAAAAGCGGCGATAAAGGACGGCGTACTTGCGGCGCAGATACAGTTTGTCAACGCACAAGCAGGCATTGAGAAAGTCGGAAAACAACTAGGCATTAAGAACATAGAGGAATTGACGGACAGCGCAAGAGCAGGGCAGCGAAACAGAAACTTGCACTTGCGAAGGCTTGCGGTTATACGATTAAAACCGGCAGAATCGTGGCATAACAAAAAGCCCTCATTTCGAGGGCTTTTAACTTTAGCGGTGATTTAAGACATATCTTAGGACATAGCTCAAGACAGGTTTTTGCTTAGCTTTTTTATCAGCAATAATCATTTTTGCAATTTTTGTCATATCATGTAAAAAAAGATAAAATCATTGTTGTATATCGGCATGCATTATGCTATTATAAAAATATAATAAGACAGGAGGAGAAGCTATGAAAAAAAGGGTGTTGGGGATTTTTCGTTATTTATTGGCGGCATTTCTCGGTTTTTGGACATTGTCTTTTATGGAGTCTTCAGGACTAATCTTGCGCAGCGTTTGGGGGAATAGCAAATTTTATTCTGCCGTAGACATGTATCAATTGATTGACTTCACCATTGCCCCGGCTGTTTCCGCAGCCGCAGTCTTTCAACTCTTTATGATTCTTATTTCCATGGCGCTTTTGGCGCTGGGGTTGGCGCAGGTAATGAAACTGCACGGCATAAAACTACCGGAATTCACTGAAAAGGTATATTCTTTGCGCGTGGCAAAAAAGTTTGATTTGGTACTTTTATTGGCGTTGTCGCTCACCTTGTTTACTTTGTTGACGATGATTTGCCTTGCTGCATACGCCGCGCAATCCACAACAATCATCAGCGCAACGAACTACACCAGAGGCAGCTTGGGCTTTGGTCCGGTATGGCTGTTTATTTTCGGGGTACTTGTTTCCGGCGCTATGCTTTTTGAGGACAAGATAGTTGCTCTTTTGCTGCAAGAAAAACCATTGAAAAAAGAAGCCGCAGAGGAAGAAGAGGATGTTCCGCTTGCAGAAATTCCGCCGGCGGCGCCCATTGAGGAGCATGAGGTGACGGAAGCAGAAATAACGGCTTATACCGCACACCACGACAATGACCCCGAAGTGTAGTACTGTTTGAATATTATGAAAATGCCGCGAGATGCGGCATTTTTTATGCGGCTGATGATGTTGTCCAAATATAAACACATTTGAAAAGGGTAAGGACGCTTTTTCCGAATAATTGCCATTTCTGCATTTAACTGATTATGGTATAATAGTTTTGTGAGGAAATTGTGGACATAAATGACAGAATAAGAGTGCTTACGGAAGGGGCAAAATACGATGTATCATGTTCGTCAAGCGGCGGTAAGACGGCTGCAAAAAAGGGCAGTCTGGGAAGTTGCGCTGCGGGCGGCATTTGTCATTCCTTTACAAGTGACGGCAGATGTATATCTTTGCTGAAAATTCTTATGTCCAATTATTGCGTTTATGACTGTCTGTACTGCGTCAATCGCCGAGGCAACGACATTGAGCGAGCCAGTCTTACTCCCGAAGAGATATGCCAATTGGTTGTCAACTTCTACCGCAGGAATTATATTGAGGGGCTTTTTCTTTCAAGCGCTGTTGAGATTAGCCCAAATCACACCATGCAAAAACTTTGTCAAGCCGTAGAAATGCTGCGCAATGTCTACAATTTTCGCGGATATATACATTTGAAAGCCATACCCGGCGCCGACAGGGCATTGATTGACTATTGCGCGCAATGGGTGGACAGAATGAGCCTGAACATTGAGTTGCCCAGCGAAAATAGTTTGAAACTGCTTGCTCCGCAAAAGAAAAAACAGTCTATCATAGAGCCAATGAAAATGCTCTCTGACATTTATATTGCCAACAAGCTGGAAAAACCTGCCATTAAAAAAATACCTGCCGGTCAAACAACGCAAATGATAATAGGCGCAACAAACGACACCGACGGGCAAATCGTTCGATTGAGCCAAGCGTTGTATAGACAATTTGAAATGAAAAGGGTATATTATTCGGCATATGTTCCCGTCAATATCGGCAACAGTTTGTTGCCGGCTGCGCCGCCTGATTTGCGGAGAGAACACAGGCTGTATGAAGCCGATTGGTTGTTGCGCTTTTATGGCTATGGCGCAGAGGAATTGTTGCCTCCCGAGGGCAGTCTGGCTTTGGACCTTGATGTAAAAAGCGACTGGGCAATCAAAAATTTTGATAAATTCCCCATAGAAATCAATACGGCAAGTTATGAGATGCTTTTGCGTGTGCCGGGCATTGGTGTGCGCAACGCGTACAGGATTTTTCAAGCCAGAAGACACTGCAAACTGGACTGGGGCAGTTTGAAAAGAATGCGGGTGGTGCTGAAACGCGCCAGGTTTTTTATTACCGTCGGCGGCAAGTTTTATGGAGAAAGCGAAAACCCGAAGGCCATACGCAGAATAATGAGTGGTAGCGAACTTTTGCCGTCAAAGGCAGAGGATTGCCGACAAATGAGCATTTTTGATAACTTGCCAAGCGTGACGACAGGTGAGTTCTGATGAAATATCTTGTTGCAGAAAAAAATCTTGTGGGCTTTCTTACGGCGGTTTATGAATATTATTATGTCCATAAAGACGGCTGTATTATTTCCGATGCCGAAAGAGTAGGCTTGCTGGATGAGGCGGTGGAAATAGAGGGTGATTTATCAAAAGCAGTCAAGGTACGCAATGGCATAAAAAAACTTGTCGGCGAGAGCGGCTACAAAGAAATAGCCGATGCTTACCGCAATTGCGACGCCGAAAAGGAAGGCAAAATTTTTGAGTTTCTGAATCTATTGTTTAGTCACGGTCGTGCGGTTTTTAACATGTATTCGGAGCCGTCTGTAATAGCCTTTAACGATTTGATAAAGAAAGTGCGGTACGAAGTCCACCGACTGGAAGGGTTTTTGCGTTTTCAACAACTTGAAAGCGGCGTTTATTACGCATATTTTGGCTCCGACAATGACATTCTGGAATTGCTGTTGCCGCACTTCAAAAGCAGATTTAATGACCAACAATTTGTCATTCACGATATAAAGCGCAAAAAATTGGCGGTCTATGACGGCAAAAAAATTGAAACCTTTGTGGCTCCTGAAAAAATTCACATTGATTTCAGCGCAGGAGAAGAGGTGTTCAGCCGGCTGTGGAAGGAGTATTTCAACAATGTAAGCATTCAGAACCGCAAAAACCATAGATTGCAACGGCAGTATGCGCCGGTAAAATACCGTTGGTTTATGAATGAATTCTGACAAACAGATTTAGTGTCGAGAATAATTGACTAACATTTGTAAAATCAACTACAATAAAAGTAGTATGACAACACAAAATATAATAGCCTCAGTATTTATGCTTTTTGCCGCTCTGGCAGTCTTTATGTTCGGCTTGAAACTTATGAGCGAACGGCTGGAGGCGCAATCAAGCGCAAAACTGCGCAATATGTTCAAAAAAACCGCTTCCAACAAACTTTCCGGCATGGGCGTGGGCTTGGGTGTGACTGCCATAATTCAAAGTTCTTCGGCAACTACCGTCATGGTTGTGGGGCTTGTCAATGCAGGCATGCTGACCCTGACGCAAGCCGCAACCATAATTATGGGCGCCAACATGGGCACCACAGTTACCGCAGTTATTATTTCATTGCCGATTACGGAAACCATTGCCGCATTCGGATTGATTGGTCTGTTTTTTACCTTTTCGGGCAAGCCCAAAATACGCAATATCGGCTATGTAATTCTCAGTTTGGGAATGATTTTTTTCGGACTTGTTGTAATGTCAAGCAGTATGAAGGACATTGCCGCTCTTGACGGCGTACGAAGATTTTTTGCCACAACTTCACATCCTGCTTTATTAGTGTTGCTGGGGTTGACGGTCACCGCCATTATTCAAAGTTCATCGGCGACTACGGGTATTCTAATATCTGCCGGCAGCGCTGGCCTTGTCGGCATTGAGGGCGCTGTTTTTATTATCATCGGAATGAACATAGGCACATGCATAACCGCTGTTTTGGCAACAATCGGCACCGGCATCAATGCCCGCCGCGCCGCAGCCATTCATTTGATGTTCAATCTGATAGGCGCAATTATTTTCGGCATATTGCTGGCAATTCCCGTGATAAGAAAAGGAGCGGTATGGCTTTTGAGCAGTTTTGGCTCATTCTTGCCCAACGGCGGAATAGCTGCGCAGATAGCGGCTTTTCATATTATTTTCAATGTCACCACCACGGCGGCGCTGCTGCCTCTGGCGGACTATCTTGTAAAAATTTCCGTATGGCTACTTCCCGACAAAAAGGCGCCAAGCGGCAAGGATTTTCGTTTGGAGTATTTTAGCGAAATAAATCTGGAGACGCCTTCGGCTGCCGTGTCGCAACTCAAAAAAGAGATTTTGCGAATGGCGGAAATGGCAAAAATAAATCTGGATATAGCCGTAAAGGCAGTTTATGAAAACTCTGTTGAGCATAAGGAAGAATTTGAACAACGCGAAAAATACCTTGACTGGCTGAATCGGCAGATTCCGTATTATCTGACAAAGATTTCCGGGCGCCACCTTTCGCCCACCGACGAGATTGTGATAGGCTCATATTATCATGTTGTAAGCGACATTGAGCGGATAGGCGACTATGCCGAAAACCTTATGGAAAACACAGAAAAACTTCGGGCTACGGGATTGTGTTTTTCCGAGGTGGCAAATAAAGAAATCGCCGACATGTATCATAAGATGCTGGAACTATATTCCCATTGCATAAAAGGCTTTGAAAACACCGATTTGTCAAAAATTAAGATTGTAGATAGTCTTGAAGACGAAATCGACGACTTGAGAGACAGCCTTAGCGAAGCGCACATAAAAAGGCTGAACGAGGGGGTTTGCACTGCGCAGACCGGAGCAGTGTATTTGAGCATAATCAGCAATCTGGAAAGGATTTCCGACCACATGCGCAATATTTTTTACAGCATGCGAAAATATTTGAGAAACAACCCACAAGTCAAAAAAACTTAATTTTTTTCTGTCCGACCATTGAAAAATTATCTTATTTGTGGTATTTTTACATGTAGAGGATTTTATGGAAAAAGCGTTAATAACAGGAATTTGCGGTTTTGTCGGCGCACATCTTGCCAACTTATTGGTGGCCGAAGGCTTTGAGGTCATCGGCATGGACATGTCGGACAAAACGAGAAATGCCGAACTTGCTCAGAATATCGAGCGCGGCAAAGTCACTGTCCACAAGGGCAGTTTGACGGATTTTGATTTTTCTGCCATTGGCAATATTGATTATGTTTTTCAGATAGCCGGAAAGGTCAGCGCATGGGGCGACCTTGAGGATTTCAACCGCATAAATGTCGACGGCACAAAAAGAGTCATTGATTATGCTAAGAGTGCGGGCGCAAAAGTTGTGGTGTATTTAAGTTCAACTGCCGTATACGGCTATTACGGATACACAAACCTGAAAGAAGAGGCGCCCAAACGCCCGATGAACAACCCATATTCGCTTTCTAAACTAGCTGCGGAGGATATGGTAAAATCCTACTGTCCGCAGATAGGGCAAAACTATGTTATTATACGCCCGGGCAATGTCTATGGCGAATATGACATGACCTCATCATATGATTTGTACCGTCTTATTGAGAAAGAAAAAATGCCCGTAATCGACAAAGGCAAATATATTAGTTGCTTTGTATATGTGAAAAATCTTGTAAGAGGTATTTATGGTGCAGCCACAACGCCCGATGCCTACAATGAGGACTACAACCTTACAGACGGTTATGGAGAAACCTTGAGAGAATACCTTTCTCATGTAGCGGCGGCGCTGGGCAAAAAGGCAAAATTTCTCAGCGTGCCTTCTCCGCTTTCAAAACTGACGGCGCGCACCGTTGAGGGCGTATACAGACTTTTCCGCATAAAGTCCATGCCGCTTATTACTATGTTTTCCGTGCTGCAAAATTGCTCCGATTATCATTTTTCAATAGAAAAAGCCAAAAGCAGATTTGGCTATTCGCCGGCAGTGTCGCTGGAACAGGGCACAAAGAACACCGCCGCATGGTATCTTACCATGCCAAAAGATATAAAAATAAAGAGGTAGACATGGTGGAGAAAATTAAAAACCAGTTCAAAGCCTTGTTCGCAGGCGCAGACCACAAGGCGGTTATTGCCATATTGTGGATGACCTTGGTCATTACATTGTATTTTTATTTTGGCATACAGGATTTTTTTGTAAAAAGTTTTGGACATCTTTTCAGTAAGCCTGCGGAGCTGGTATATTATAAATACATATATCACAACTTTGCGGCGTTTTTCTTTTTCTTTGTCCTGACGGCGCCGTTTTCGGTATTTGCGCTGAAAAACAATGCCGAGGAAATCGGACTGAAGTTGCCGAAAAAAAAGCTGGCAATAAAGATTATGCTGGCGGCGCTGGTCATCACGCCCATAGCCGGACTTTCCGCTGCGTTTGACGCCGATATGGCGGCAATGTATCCTCTTGGCGGCGAAATGATATTTTCAAGCGTGGGATTTTTTGCTCTTTATTATATATCATATATAGCTTATTATTTTGGGTGGGAATACCTTTTCAGAGGGTTTGCGTTTTCCAACATAAACAGAAAGTACGGCGCAGCGCTTGCCATTGCCATAACCACAATGGTGTCTGCGCTGATACATTCGAGCATTGCGGGATTCGGCAAGCCGTTTGCCGAGACTTTTTCGGCAATTTTCGGCGGTTTGTTGTTCGGGTTCATTACGCTAAAAACAAAATCAATATATCCTGCGCTGCTGATACACTTTTGGTTGGGTTTCAGCATGGATATGCTTATAAAACTATTGGCATAAAGAGGTGAGAAAATGGAAAAGATAGCAGTTATATCCGGCGCGTCTTCGGGAATAGGCAAAGAAACGGCATTGTTGCTTGCCAAAAACGGTTACAGGGTCTTTGGGCTGAACCGCAAACCTGCGGAAATCAGCGGAGTGGAATTCATTCAGACGGACATTACCGACAAAGAAAGCATAAAAAAATCGCTGGCTTACATTGCCGATAAGGTTGGGCGCATAGATTTGCTTATAAACAATGCCGGAATGGGTATCTCCGGCAGCATCGAACACACCCCGTCCGAGAGGGCGTCATATATATTTGATGTGAACTTTTTCGGCGCCTTCGAGCTGACCAGAGCGGCTTTGCCTCTGATGAAACAAAACGGCGGCAGAATTATCAATGTCAGTTCTTTGGCAGCTATCATTTATTTGCCGTTCCAAGGCTTTTATTCGGCAACAAAGTCTGCGCTCAATCTGTTGTTTTCGGCGCTTCAGCTTGAAGTAAAACCGTTTGGCATCTCTATAACAAATGTTATGCCAGGCGATATCAAGACAGATTTTACATCGAACAGAAAAAAGAATGAAGATGATGAGGGAGATTATTCCGAAAGAATAAAAAAATCAGTTGCCGTCATGGAACGGGACGAACAGCGCGGCATGCCGCCCTCGGCTGTTGCAAAGTGTATTCTCAAACAAGCAACGGCAAAAAAACCAAAATTGAATGTGGCTGTGGGAGCAAAATACAAACTTGTGGCATTTTTAGTAAAAATACTGCCTTCGGGACTGGTAAACAAACTTATATACGCAATTTACGGAGGAAACTAATCCAAATTTTCCGTGGCAGGTCCGACAATTAGTTTGCCGTCAATTTCAAACCTTGAGCCGTGGCAGGGACAATCCCAAGTTTTTGTATTTGGGTTGAAGTCCAATTGACATTTCAAATGCTTGCAAAGAGCGTCGCAAATGTGCAGTTCTCCTTCGGAATCTTTATAAACGGCTTTCTTTTTTCCGCCTACAAGAACGATATCTCCGCTGCCGGGCAGCATTTCCTGAGCCGTAAGCGTGGGCGGAGATATGGGTTTTATTACAAGATTCTTGACCGTTGACAGCGCATTATTGACGAAAGGTCCGGCAGGGCGTTTTCGGAAAGGGCTGAACAGTTGCTGATACTTATTCTTTTTGTTGTTTATTATATCCCGTAAGAGGCAGGCGCCGACCATAGCGTTGGTCATGCCCCACTTGTTGAATCCGCTTATGATAAAAATATCCTGACTGCCTTTGCAGTACGGACCGACAAGCGGCACCCCGTCAAAAGTCATGCAGTCGTTTGCCGACCAATAATATGTTGTTTTTGCATCGGGAAAACTTTCAACGGCTTTTTCTTCCAGTCTGTCATATTTGTTGTCTTCGTCTACTCTGCCCGACCTGTGGTCGAGTCCGCCGATTATGATGCTATCCTTATATTGGCGGTAGGTCAACGAATTGCCCAAATCGCCTTGATACATAGCGTCAAGTTTTGTTGCGGTGTCCACGGCTATGGAATAAGAGTGGGATTTGTACATGCGCAGAAAATAAAAACCCGGCACATCAATAATGGGAAAGCCCGTTGCTATGATAATTCTGTCGGCTTTTATGACCGCATCATTTGAATAAAGAGTCTTGTTGGCTGTGTCAACTTTTTGTATTCTGGTATTCTCTATGATTTCAAATTTTTTCGGCAAGGCTTCCAAAAACTTTAAAGGATGAAAACGCGCCTGATTGGGCAGCTTTATTGCCGCAGAAACTGCCGTATTCAGTATTTTTATGTCGGTCATGAAAGTAACATCGGCTCCGATGGCTTTCAGCGCGTCATACTCAGTCTTAAGTTTGTCGACGCTTCTTTTTGCGAACAATATGCTGTCACTCCTTACGAAGTCGCAGCTTATGTTGTGTTTTTTTATCAGCCGCTCATATTCGTCAATGGCGTCATTCTGCGACTGAAAGTACAAGGCGGCGTTCTTTGCGCTGCGTTTAATCATATCGGCATACAAGCACCCGTGCAAACTGTCCATATGCGCCGTAGTGTTGTGCGTTGTGCCGGCGTATAAACTTTCGGCCTCCAAGAGCGTGACTTTGTGTCCGCTTTCGGCAAGTTGGTAGGCTGTAAGTATGCCGGCAATGCCGCCGCCGACAACAACGGTGTCAAACTTGTGCTCACCGCTCAAGGGTGCCTCAGAGGTTTTTTTGTTATAATTCCAAATTGATTGTGCTTGCATATATGATATTCTTGAACATTGTCTGCTTTTTATACATAGCAGCCATATAAAAATTAGAGGCTGTCGCCGACAGCCTCTAAAAAAGATAAAAGCCCTATGCCGTTATTCTCCGGAATAGGTTGTAAGGACATCGTTTATTGCCTGAGTTTTTGCGCCTTTCAACGGATAATAGCCCTTTGAATTCATCTGTTGGAACAACTCAAACTGCTGTTTTGAAATGCTCATCATATTGCCTTCAAGCAAGCTGCGCAATTCTGCCGTGGAGCCTTCCGGCAGGAAGGAGCCGTATACCTTCAAAATGTCTTTTTCTTGCATCAATACATCCATCAACGCATCTTTGTCATTCAATCTTCCCATAAATCCTCCTTATTGTTGGTTTAAGAAATTATAAAGCGCATCGAAATTTTTCGAGTGGTTTTTCTCGAGTTGTTTGCAAATGCCCTTTGAAACGGGGTCGGACAGCGTTTCGGAATACATCTGACTCTTTTGCGTTGCCCATTTTTCGTATGCCAGCAAGTCTGACAATATGCTTAAATCTTTTTCCGATAGTGAAACTTTGCTCATATCTTGTTGAATCCTCCTTTAATGGTTCTCTATGGTTATTGTTGCCGTTTGACATGCTTTCATACACGGGAAAAATATGGTATATCCGGCGCTTTTTCCGCATACAAAAAAGAATTGTCAACCTTTACAAAATCTTTTGATTTGTGGTACAATGTGTATTGTAGAAAATATTCCGGAGGGATAAGAATGCAAAACCAAATAATGCAAAAAACAAAACTTCTTAAAGAAGACGGCAGCTTGACGGCTCCCGGTTACGCAGTCAACGAATTGTTTGAGTATGACAGACGAGAAATCAAAGCCGGCGCCGCGCGCATAAAAGAATGGGATTATTATTATGTCGGCAACAATGATTATGCCGTATGCCTGACCATCGCCGACAACAGCTATATGTCGCTTGTCAGCGTGTCGCTGCTGAACTTCAAAACGCTGTTTCAACATACGGTTTCAAAGATGAAGTTTTTTACCTTCGGCAAACTGAATTTGCCCTCTTCCGCCGACAAGGGAGATGTCAGCTTCAGCATGAAAGGATTTGAAATGAAGTTTTTTAATGACGGCAAAAAACGCAACCTTATCTGCCATTGCGAAAACTTTCATGAGGGCAAGAGCCTGGACATAGATGTTACTTTGACAGATTTTCCTGAAGAGAGAATGGTCATAGCCACTCCTTTCCCCAATGCGCCCAAAGCCTTTTATTACAATCAAAAAATAAACTGCATGACGGCATCGGGCAGCGCAAATTTCGGCGGACAAGAATATTCTTTCAACGACAACGGCTCTCTAGGCTTGTTGGACTGGGGCAGGGGAGTGTGGACATATAAGAATACTTGGTACTGGGGTTCGCTCTCTGCCATACTTGACGGCGAAAAATTTGGTTTCAACATTGGCTACGGCTTTGGTGATACTTCTGCGGCATCGGAGAACATGCTTTTTTATAAAGGCAAAGCGCACAAGCTGTCACAGGTTTCATTCAACATTCCCGTAACAAAAGACGGCAAAGACGATTTTATGTCGCCATGGACATTCAGTTCGGACGACGGCAGATTTGAAATGGACTTCGAGCCTATACTCAACCGCAGCGCCAACATAAACCTTGGTGTGCTATGCTCTATGCAGAATCAGGTATTCGGATATTTTTCCGGTAAAGCAATTCTTGATGACGGCAAGGAAATAATACTTGACAGAGTGCTGGGCTTTGCGGAGAAAGTATTTAATAAGTGGTAGACTAAACAAAAAATAACAACAAAAAAGGTGTACACGGGTTTTTGACTTGACAAGACAAGGGCTGCCGAGTACACTTTTTAATGCGGAGGATTACAAATGCAAAAATTTTATACCGTTAATATTTGCGGCGAAAATGTTGATTTACCTATTTTGCCCATTTCGGACACAATGAACATAGCTTTTTTTAACCTTCACGGAGCGCAGACGCTTACCGAGCATTGCGCAAAGCACATTGCCGAAAGAATAGCCGGCGCCGAGGTTATACTCACCGCCGAATCAAAAGGCCTGCAGCTTGCGCATTGCGTGGCAAGACTGTTGGGACATGATTTTTATGCTGTGGCGCGCAAGTCACAAAAACTATATATGCAGGACGGCATCAGCGTGACGGTGCAGTCTATCACAACAAAAAATATTCAGACGCTCTATTTGTCGGCGCACGATGTCAATTTGCTAAAAGGCAAAAAGGTGGCTATTGTCGACGATGTCGTATCCACAGGCGGCAGTTTGTTGGGCATGGAAGAGTTGGTCAAGAAAGCCGGCGGCGAAATCTTCGTAAAGGCGTTCGTGCTGGCAGAGGGTGAAGCGAAGGACAGAGATGATATAATATATCTGGCGTCCATACCGCTGTTATAATAGCTATGAAAACACTGTTGAAAGATTTGAAAGCACTCTACATGGAGTGCTTTTCTGATTCAAAAGAATGCGTTGATTATTTGTTTTCCCAAAGATTGGGTATCCATAATGCGGAGTATGAGTATCTAAATGACAAACTTGCGGTGGCTATGTATCTTGTCAAAAAACCCTTGATTTATCATAACAAGCAAGTTTTTATCGATTTTGTTGTGGGATTGGCAACGGCTGCCGAACAAAGAAAAAAAGGCTTGGCTTTGCAACTTATGCGCCGCAGCGTCGAAAAGTCACAGGCGCCCTTTGTAATGTTGTATCCCGCAGTTAAGGGGTTTTATGAAAAAATGGACTTTGCCACTATATCCTTTGACGACAAAATAAACTATGAGGACTATACTTTGGAGCCGTCAACGGCGGAAAAAATGCTGAAGGTATATGAACGATATATCGAGGGTATGGACTTCCGCATGCCGATGACAAAAGAAAGTTTTGCCGGAATGATAGAAATTACCCGTCTTGACGGCGGAGCGTTCAACATGCTGAAAAAGAATGATGAAATTGTCGGCTTCGGCAACGGAGAAGAGGGCATTGCTCTTGATTGCGCAGCAAAGGAAGACGGCGCCATGGCTAGGATAAC
This sequence comes from Christensenellales bacterium, assembly GCA_050309775.1. GTDB lineage: Bacteria > Bacillota > Clostridia > Christensenellales > DTU072 > DTU072. Next base: position 56,863 of record JBNRMV010000001.1, read on the forward strand.
TTCACCTGCGGCTGCGTTTGTCTTGACTGATATAGACATTCCGTTTGGCATCAAATTAACAGACGGTTTGATTGAAAACAACAATACTTGTTTTCGTGTGGACAAGGGCGTTTTGATAAAGACAAAAGGGTATGACCTGGAAATAAGCGTGGCAGAACTTACGGCACACTTCTTTGGGTATAAGGGCGCGCTGGCAGAATTTTTCCCATGCATTCAAGGCTATATTTTGGAAAGGTATTAAATAATTGAAACGACAGCAGGGAAGTCCTCGACGGTCAGTTTGTAGATTGCCTCGGCTCCCAATTCAGGGAAATATACTATCTCACATTGTTTGACGCAATTTTTATAATAAGCGCCTGCGCCGCCTATTGCGTCAAAGTGCACTCCGCCGTTTTGTCTTATGGCTTCAGCGGCGGCGGCATTGCGTTTGCCTTTCCCGATAGTGGTAAGTATGCCTTTTTTTGCAAAAACAGGAGTAAAAGAATCCATGCGGTAACTTGTTGTCGGTCCGACGCTGCCAATGACTTCGCCGGGACGGGCGGGACAGGGTCCGGCATAATATATTGTTTGCCCGGAGAGCAGCATTTCGCCGGTGGCGTTCAGATGTTGCTGCATTTTTTTGTGGGCGGCATCTCTGGCGGTATAAATAATGCCCGAAATAAGCACAATGTCGCCTTTATTCAGGTTTTTTATGGTATCTTTGTCTATCGGAGAAATAATTTTTTTCATAACATGCCTTATATTGTTGTTGTGGAGTGGCGCACGGCGTGGCACTGAATTGTCACGGCTACGGGCAGACCTGCAAGGTGGGTGGGAAAACTTTCGATGAATACACCAAGCGCGGTAAGTTTGCCTCCAAAGCCCTGAGCGCCGATGCCCGAAAGGTTTATTTCTGCAAGTATTTCTTTCTCTAACTGCCGGAGTTCGGGTTGCTCGTTCTGTGAATTAATATTTCTGAAAAGCGCCCTTTTTGACATTATGGCGGCTTTTTCCATTGTGCCGCCTATGCCGACTCCTACTACAACAGGCGGACAAGGGTTGCCGCCGGCTTCAACTGCGGAAGAAACTACGGCTTTTTTTATGCCGTCAATGCCCTCGGAGGGCGTCAGCATAAAAAGTCTGGACATATTTTCCGAACCAAAGCCCTTTGCCATGACCGACAGCGTAAGTTTTTCGCCGGGTACTATGTTGTAGTGAATGACCGCCGGAGTGTTGTCGCCTGTGTTTTTTCTTGTGATAGGGTTGAGAACAGATTTGCGGAAACAGCCTTCGGCATACGCTTGGCGCACACCTTCGTTTATGGCGTCTTCAAGATTTCCGCCCTCTATAACAACATTTTGTCCGATGTCGGCAAAAACAATAGCCATTCCGGTATCCTGACAAAGCGGAGTGTTGGTTTTTTCGGCAATGTCTGCGTTTTTTGTCATGATTTCAAGCGCAAACTTTGTTGTCGGCCTGTCCTCGTCAGCGCATGCGTTGAGCAAGGCCGTTTTTGTGTCTTTGTCCATGCGTACTCCGACTTTCAGGAACATGGCTTTGACCGTCTGTGTCACCGTATAGGCTGAAATAATTCTCATAAATTTAAGCGCCTTTTAAGTATAATCTGTGTATAATGTTCTTTATTAAATATAGTACAGTAACATATTGTAATTGTCAAATTATAAAAAAAGGTGTATAATAATTCGTATGGCAATTAAGATATGCTCTTTGGGCAGCGGTTCAAAGGGCAACAGCGTTTTGATAGACAACGGCAAAAACCGTGTTCTCATAGATGCAGGCTTGTCTGCGCGCGTTTTGGCAACCCGTCTTGCCGACATTGATGTCAAGCTGAACGACATTGACGGCGTATTGATTACGCACGAACACAACGACCACATACAAGGGCTGGAAACGGTGGCAAAAAGCGTGCCGGTATATGCGCACGACTTTACTATGGAAGCCATTTTGCGCAAGTTTGACATTTCTTTGAAAAACCAAATGAGCTTTTCCGACAGTTTTTTTTCCATAGGAACATTTGATATTTCGACATTCCGCACTTCTCATGACGCCGTATATCCGCTTGGATACACCATAAGCGACGGTGAAAGCGCCGTGACATATGCCACCGACTTGGGGTATTGCTCGAAGGAGTTCTTGCGTTCGGCAAAAGGCTCGGATATCGTTGTTATTGAATCAAACCATGATGTGGATATGCTGATGAACGGCAGATATCCGGCATATCTGAAAAGACGCATTGTCTCCAACAAAGGGCATTTATCAAACCTTGCTTGCGCCGTAGCAATAAACGAACTGGCAATTCAAGGCACAACAAAATTTGTGCTTGGGCATCTCAGCGAAAACAACAATCTGCCCGAACTTGCCTATTGGACAAATGCCGACTACTTGCGCAGCAAAGGCGCCGACATTGGCAGCGACATAAAGTTGTTTGTTGCCGAGCAGCGCTGTGTAAGCGGATTTATTGGGTGCAAATAAATGGAAAAACGCTCATATTTTGATGAAAAATCCTTTTCGATAATATTTTTTGTTTCCTTGTTTTTCATGCTTGCGCTGTCGCCGATTATATCCTTGCTGAAGATAGGCGGGGCGGCAAAAACATACATTTCTTATGCGCTGCCGCAGCTTGTTTATATCGGCGCAACGGTTGTTTATTCTCATTATACAAGAATTGACTTGTTGGCAGCCGTGCCCGTCAAAGTAAAAATCAAACCAAAGAAATATGCATGGGCGGTGGCGGCAACAATAGGGCTGTTTTGTTTTGCACTTTTGCCCAATGCGCTGCTGATGACGCTTTTTATTAAACTTGGCCTGAGGGCAACAGTATCCGTTCCTGCAGTGGGAGGCTTCGGAGGCGCTGTGCTTTCGCTGGTCATAATATGCATATTGCCGGCTGTTGGCGAGGAGCTTGTGTTCCGGGGAGTGCTGGCTTCGGCGCTGAAGGATTATGGCGGCGCCGCCGTAGTGCTTATCAGCGGACTGCTGTTTAGTTTGTCGCATTTCAATACTGCGCAGACGGTTTATCAGTTCTTTTTCGGCGCGTTGCTGGCATATGTGTACCTAAAAACAAACAACCTGCTGATTGTCGTAATCATGCATTTTTTGAACAACGCCATTGCGGTATTTTTGCCGAGGCTGATACCTTTTTTTGCTACGCTGACATTTTCGGGGCAGGGCATTTTGATGATGTCTTTAATGTGCGTAATCGGCTTCTTTGTGTTGCTCTTTTCCGTTCGCAAGTTGACGGGACAGCGCGCTGCCGACGAAATTACCGTCTTTGAATATCATGCTGAAAGCGGCGAAATGGTGGCTGTAGGCGCCGAAAGAATTCAAAAAGGCAGCATGCTCAAAGCCGTATCAAGCGATATTAAGTCGTTTTTCATGGCAATAATACGCACCTTCAAAAAAGGCGAGATAGCCCGTCGCTTACAAAACTTTAATTCGTTGTTTCCGCGCCGAAAAAAACTTGGCGTCGTTATAAAAATAAACATTGCAGTAATAATTGGTTTGTGGCTGATAACCATTTTGTTATGATTAAGGAGAAAAATGACAAGAACTTTTAAGCTTTCGGCAATAGTATTTATATCTGCTCTGTGGTTTATAGCAATGAGAATTGTTGCCAGTTTCATAAATCTTTCCGACAATGCCTCATCATGGCTGTTCAGCTTCCTTACGCAGGTTATCGGCATGGGCGTCATCCCATTTGTGCTTTACAAGCTGTGGATAAAAGGCGATTTCAAGGCGGACTTTCATATTTCAAAAAAGATTCCCGTAATGAATTATGTCATAGCCGTGGCGATAGGTTTTTTGTTGTATTATTTGACCATGGGCGTATCTATGATTTATCAAAGTTTTTTAATAAGTCTGGGCTACACTCATGTGACTACGGGAGTAGGCACGATATATTCCGGTTGGGAAGTGCTGGTTATGGAACTGCTTACCGTTGCCGTCTTGCCGGGCTTTTTTGAAGAGTTTTATAACAGGGGCTTGCTGCTGACGGTCTTTGAAAACGAAAAAGACGACAGAAAGGTCATTATCATTCTTGCGGTATTCTTTGCGTTGTTCCACCAAAACATAGTACAGACAGGCTATACTTTGGTAGGCGGTTTGATTTTTGCGTTTATGATTATCAAAACACGCAGCATTTGGCCGGGGGTCATAGTGCATTTTCTCAACAATGCCATGAGCGTGATTATTGATTATTCCACGCAGAAAGGCAATTATGTAGGGTATGTTTATGAAATGTACCGCGAGTTTATGTACAACAACATTTTGATTATATTCGCCAGTTGGATAGCCGTAGCTTTCGTAATTGCGTGGCTGCTGAAAAGCATGGCGGCAATTAACAAAAAACAGCGCATGGCTGAAGAAGAACAAAAACGCTTGGTGGATATGAGCCAAAGCATTTATCAGCTGTTTGGTCCGGCAAAGTCTGAATCGCAGGCAGTTCAGAAAAAAACCGCGCTTTGGGAATACGGGCTTGTTATTGCCGCCGGCGTCATGTGCTTGGCAGTGACGGCGTTTACTTTCATTTGGGGACTGGTGCGTTGAGAATAAACCTTATTGCCGTAGGGAAAATAAAAGAAAAGTACCTGACGGCGGCAATTGAAGAATACGCAAAGAGGCTGTCAAGGTTTTGCAAATTGAGCATTATGGAAGTGGCTGAGGGCAGGAACAAGGAAGAAGAAGCAAAAGCCATAACAAAAAAACTAAAAGGCAGCGTCATTGTCTTTGATATTGGCGGCGATATGGTGTCTTCCGAGGAGTTTGCCTCTATATTTGCCCAAGACATGGTGGCTGGCAGCAGCGAGTTTTCATTGGTGATAGGCGGCTCGGAAGGGTTGGACGAAAGTTTGAAAAAAACCGCTGACAAAAGGCTGTCTTTTGGGCGCGTCACATATCCGCACCAGTTGATGAGAGTAATTGTAATGGAGCAGCTTTATCGCGCAGCGACAATAAACAACAATATTACTTACCATAAATAATATTTCATCAATACTTTTCATATATAATAGTATGAAAAGTTATAAAGAAATAGAAAAATTGGCAGAAGAAAGCGGCGCCGCAATCGAATATATCGGTGTGACATATCTGGGATACCCCATACCGCTGTTGACAAAAGGCGCAGGCGAAGGCGGCACTTTATTGGTCGGCGGCGTGCATGCCAGAGAGTATATCACCTCTTACTTGTTGTTTGAACTGATGAAGAATTATCAAGGCGAACTCCGCATTGACTGTGTGCCGATTCTCAACATAGACGGAGTGCTTCTGTCAAGAATGGGAAGAAAACTCTTTCCGTCAAAACACGGGGCATATAGAGAACTGTTGGAGATGAACGGCGGCAAGGATTTCTCTATGTGGAAGGCCAACATCAGAGGCGTTGACATCAACACAAACTTTGACGCCGAGTGGGGCAGCGGATTGCTGAATATCAGAGAGCCGGGCGCCGAAAACTATATCGGACCCTTTGCCGAAAGCGAGAACGAAACAAGAGCCGTCATTGACAGGCTGAGCCATGGGTACGATATGGTGGTGGCTTACCACTCAAAAGGCGAGGAGATATATTACGGTTTCGGGGAGGACTTGTCGCATAAAGAGCAGGCACTAAGAGTAGCAGATTTTTTGGGATATCAGCTAAAAACCAGCGCAGGCTCTGCCGGAGGGCTGAAAGACTATTGCGTACTAAAAGGCATATTCGCTTTGACAATAGAGGTGGGAGAGGATAGATTTTCTCACCCTTACCCAATGAAGGAACTGCCTAAGTTAATAAAGAAACACACAGGAAGTTTGGAATTATTTAATTCCATAGGAGCGCAAATTGCAGGAAGAATTTATGATACAGGCGCTGGCAGAGGCGCAGAAAGCTGAGCAAGCTGAGGAGATACCCATAGGCGCGGTTGTCGTAAAAGACGGAGAAGTGCTTGCGCGCGCCCACAACAGAAAGGAACGGGACAAAAACTCTCTTATGCATGCCGAAATCATAGCCATGAACGCCGCATGCGAAAAACTTGACTCAAAGTACCTTGACGGCTGCGACCTTTATGTAACTTTGGAGCCTTGCGCAATGTGCGCCGGAGCGCTGATAAACTACCGTGTCAGCAGGCTGTTTTTTGGAGCATGGGAACCAAAAACAGGGTGCTGCGGTTCATTATACAATTTACCCATTGACAAGAGATTTAACCACAGAGTAGAAGTCATTGGCGGTATTATGGAGGAAGAATGCGCATCAATCTTAAAAGATTTTTTTGCAAAGCGGAGAAAAAAAGAGTGCTGATTGTCGTAGGATTGGGCAATCCCGGAGAGGATTATAAAAACACCTATCACAATATGGGATATATGGCGGTTGATACGCTGGCGGACAAGCTGTCGCTGAAGTGCAAACGGGCGGAATGTTCTGCGCTGACCGCAAGCGGCAATCAAGGCGGAGTCAGGATAGTGCTGGCAAAGCCTGTTACATATATGAATGTCAGCGGACAAGCCGTAAAAAGTCTGTTGACAAAACATAAAGCAACGGCGAATGATTTGATTGTCATTTATGACGACATAGATTTGCCGAGGTTTTGCTTGCGAGCAAGGAGCGGCGGCAGCGGCGGCACGCATAACGGCATGAAAAACATAATTGAAGTGCTTGGAGAAACACAATTCAAGCGCATTCGCATAGGCGTAGGCAGAGGGAACGGCGAATTGAGAGATTATGTGCTGAGCGCCATAAAAAAAGAGGACAAAAAGAGTTTTCAACAATGTTTTGATAGGGTGGCGGAGGTTGTATTGGGATACGCCTCTCATGGCGATTTTGACAGGCTTATGAGAGAACTCAACACCAAGGAAGACAATGAAGTTTAATGAGTATTTTACTTTACCAAAAATTGGCGGACAACTAGCCGAAATAAAAAAAGCCATCGACAACAACCGTTCGACGGTGGTTTTTTATGCCGTAGAAAACTGCAGATATCACATAGCGTCGGCGCTGGAGCGGTTTTTTCTTTATGTAGTACCCGACAGATTGGCGGCTCGCAGAGCAAAGACTTTGTTGTCGGCGTACACAGGACAGGACATACCCATAATTTTTGAAAGAGATGACACGCTGATAAACAGCCAAAGCGTGGCGGCTTATTCGCTGGGCGAAAGGCTCAAGACGCTGACGGACATAACTTTGGGCAAGGCGCGCGGCGCAATAATATCAGCCGAAGGACTGCTACAATATTATCCCAAAAAAACTGCGCTGGAAGCCACAATAAGGAATTATAAAGTCGGCGATACGCTTGACCCTTTGGATTTTGTAGAATATCTTGTGTCTATCGGCTACAAAAGAGCCGAAAGAGCCGATGAGCGGGGCAGTTTTTCATTGCGCGGCGATGTCATAAATCTTTATCAATATGACAATGAGATGCCGTACAGAATAGAACTTTTTGACAATGTGATAGAAAGCATAAAACACTATGACAACGAAACGCTGTCGGTTACCGAAAAGATTCAACAGTTGCGCATTATTGCCGCAAGCGACATTCTGATAGACCAAAACGCCATAAAAAGTATCCTTAACACCATAGACGCACAAAGAAAGTCCGCCGGACTAAAACTTTCCGAAATACTTGGCGAAACAAAAGAAAAGTTTTTGAACCACCCGTCAAACCCGGCGCTGACTTGGCTTATCCCATTTATGACTCAGCATTTTTGCGGCATACATGAGTATCTGCCCGAGGACGCCGTCATTGTGTTTGACGACTTGCGCAGCATCGACGACAAATTGAAACTTGTTCAGAACGCGCATTCCGTCAGGGTAAAGAGCTTTATTGAAAACGGAGAGGCAAGCCCCCTTCATGCAAACGCCATTTTCAATTCGGCAGAGGTTTATGCCGCCATAAAAGACCGTTTGAAATTGGGCTTTATGACCATCACTTCAAGCAACCCAATCTTTGAACCGCGCGAGATTTTCAGCATAAAAAGTCAGGCGCTGCCGAGATATTATAACAACTTTTCGCAGCTTGTTGACGACATAAAAGGTTATGTCAACAACGATGCCAAGGTTTTTATTTATTGCAAAAGCTACAACTTTGAAGCCTTTTTGAAAAATCTGCGGGACAACTTTATCGGCGCAAAGAGATTTGAATACGGACAAGAGGAAGGCGAAGTAAATGTCATAGAAGGCTATTTGCCTGCGGGATTTGCTTATAATGCCGAAAAGATAATCATAATCGGCAATGATGACATTGAACGCAAACGAGAGTCGGCAAAGACGCGCAAGCGCAGCGATTTTGTGCTGCCCGAAAAGGGCGACTATGTCGTTCACGAAAAACACGGAATTGGTATCTCAGAGGGTATGATGAGCGTCAAAACCTTGGACGGATACAAAGATTTTTATGTCGTGCTGTACCGTGACGGCGACAGGCTTTATTTGCCGGCGGCTCAGCTAGATACGCTGGAAAAATACAGCGGAGGCGAAAAACCTTCGTTGCACAGGCTGGGCGGAGCAGAGTTTGCAAAGGTCAAGAAAAGGGCAAGGGAATCCATAAAAAAGATGACCATAGACCTTATCAAGATTTATGAGCGCCGCCAAAACATGAAAGGGCATAAATATCAGCCCGATACGGTTTGGCAAAAAGAGTTGGAGGACAGTTTTGAGTTTGAAGAAACAGAGGATCAAATTGTTGCCACCAACGAAATAAAACAGGACATGGAGCAAGGCAAGATTATGGACAGGTTGCTTTGCGGCGATGTAGGCTATGGCAAAACGGAGGTAGCAATTCGCGCTGTTTTCAAAACCGTCATAGAGGGCAAACAAGCGGCGATTTTGGCGCCGACAACAATTCTGGCGCAGCAGCACTTCAACACGCTTTCGGCAAGGTTTAATGCGTTCAAGTTAAAAATTGCTCAACTTTCCCGTTTTGTGCCCAACAAGAAAATAAAAGAAAACCTTGAAAAAATAAAGTCAGGAGAAATAAATGTCATAGTCGGAACGCACAGAATGCTGAGCGCAGATGTAGTTTTTTCCGACCTTGGACTTTTGGTGCTGGACGAAGAGCAGCGCTTTGGAGTAGAGCATAAGGAAAAAATAAAAACGCTGCGCGCAAATGTCAATGTGCTGAGTATGACGGCGACGCCTATTCCCCGTACGCTGCATATGTCGTTGTCGGGGATACGGGACATATCCATGTTGGAAACACCGCCAGGCAACAGAATACCCATAGAAACATATGTCACAGAATACAGCGACAACCTGCTTATGGACGCCGTGCGGCGCGAGATGGCGCGCGACGGACAAGTTTTTATACTCTACAACAAGGTGTCCACGATTGAGGCCTTTTATAAACATGTAAAAAATCTTGTTGGGGACATTCCGACTATTTATGCGCATGGGCAAATGACGGACAGAGAACTTGAATTGCGCATACGCAGATTTTATGAGCGTGAAGCATCGATAATGATATCGACTACAATAATAGAGAACGGCATAGATTTGCCGCTTGCAAATACGCTTATAGTCATTGATGCCGACACGCTGGGGCTTAGTCAGCTTTATCAGCTCCGCGGCAGAGTGGGCAGAAGCAATGTGCTGGCATACGCTTATTTTACCGTACGCGAAGGCAAGGTGCTTACCGAGAACGCCGCCAAAAGGCTGGAAGCGCTTATGGAATATACCGAGTTGGGCAGCGGTTTCAGAATTGCGCTGCGTGACCTGGACATAAGAGGCGCCGGCAATGTGCTTGGCAGAGAGCAGTCCGGACAGATGGAAAAGATAGGATATGATATGTACTGCCGCATGATAAAAGAAGTCATAGACGAGGCGGCGGGCAAAAAGACTGTGGAAAAGAGAGAAATAGAACTCAATATCGAGGGCGACAGCTCCTTGCCTGAAGATTATATTGTGTCGATGAGAGAGCGCACAAAATTCTACAAGCGCGTATCTGCGCTGCAAAGCGCCGCCGAAGGCAGGCAGTATATAAAGGAACTTACCGAAAGTTACAAAAAGCCGCCGGAATCCGTAATCAATATTATTGTGACGGGCATAATAAAAAATCTTGCGCAATGCCTTTGTATCCGTAAATTAGTTATAAACAAAGAGGGCAGCGGCTTGTTCTTTTATGACGACAGTTGTTTGCAAAATCCCGCTGTCATAGACGCCGTAAGCAGCATGCAGCGGTTTGCAGTGCTGTCGCCGACAAGTCCGCCGGCAGTAGTTTTTAAGCATAAAGGCTTGAACCACAACGCAAGAATAAAACTAGTGCTGGACTTTTTGACGAAGGCATCGCGATAGGGATATGCGGTTTTATAGATATTTAAGTATGGTGAAAACTCTTGTCTTATAAAATTATATATTGTATAATAAGTGATACGAAATTCCCCTTTTTGAGAAAGGAGCCTATATGAAAAAGAAAATATTTGCTGTTATTTTGCTGGTGGCGCTGTTTACAACGATATTCAGCGGCTGCACTTTCATAAAAGAAAACAAAGAAAGAGCCGCCAATGAGATACTTGCGACCATAACTTCCGACGGCATATCCCTCACCGTGACCCGCAATGAGTTCCTTGCGTATGCCAATTATATGCTGAACCAGTATTCACAGTACAACTACACGCCGAACCTGAACGAGCTTCTTCCCGAGATACTTGATTATATGATTAACCAAAAATATCTCATAATAAAAGGCATTGTTTATTTGAACAGCCTTCCCCACAGAAAAGAAGTTACCGCCGCAAAGCATCTTGGCATAAGCGCAAATACGCCCGAGGGCACGCTGACCGTTGCTGAAAGATACGCCGCCATAAAGACCGTAAACGAGACTTTCGAGAACGAAATTGACGGCTATGTAAAAGAATACGAAACCGAACAAAGGAACATGAGCATCTCCGTCAAGAAAGAGGAGCTTGCCGTGTTCGCCAAAGGTGGCTACACCGTTGACGAAGTAAAAATAAAAGCAGGCTCTTTCAAGGAACAATATCTGAAAGATGAAGAATTGGACGAGTCCAAGGTCTTTATTGAAATACTTCTGTCAAAAGGCGATGACCAACAGACCGTTACCATGCCGGTGAACTCAACCATGTATGATGAAGATAAGCCGTTCAGTACGGAAATTACTGCCGAGGAGCAGACCTCAAAAGTTGTCAAAAAGAGCGTTGTTCTGGTATATGAAGAACCGTACATTGACAAAGACGGCGAAACTGCTTATCTTCCGCACAAAACCCAACCTTTTGAGTACACTGTCGTTACTCCGAGAGGTACGGAACCAAAAGATGAAGAAGAAAATAAATTGGAAGGCGATGTCAAAGACAGATACAAGAGCGACAATGAAATTGCCGCCGAGAACAAAGCCGCGCTTTTTGACTACAATGTATCAACAACTGCTGCGCTGAAAGAAGCCTATCGCCAGTTCCGTCAGGCAAAAAAGAACATGCTAATAAATTTTGACACCGACGGTTTGGCATACTATTACCGCAATCAATACGAAAGCGCCGTTCTTTCCGCCGTAAGACATGAGATTAAAAGAGCCGTGGACACCTCAGCAATCACCGAGGAAGTCATAAACAACGAATACGCATTACTGGTGGCAAGGCAGAAAGAAGAATATGACATTCTTGAAACCGATGCAGCAAGAGTAGCCAAGTTTGCAAAAAGCATAGTAGACGGCACAATGAAACTGGACAGCACTTATTATATCCCTGTCGATGCCATAGTCGCCGAAGGCTATGAATTGTCAGAATTTTTTGCCATAGCCCATGTGCTGTTCAAATTTGACAAAGCGCAAACCGACTTCATAGATAAAGACAAGGGCGACCGCACGGAAGAGGAACTCAAAGAGCTGCGTTATAGTGTGGCGCAAATTACCGTTACCAGCCGTTCAAACCCCGATTATGACCCCGAATACGAGTGCCCGTTGCACTCCCATAATGAGGGCGAATGCAATTATACCGGAGAGGGCATCTGCCCGGCGCTGGCATTCGACCCCGACCATTTGGAAGACAAACTCTTTGGAGATGGCGGTATTTATGAAGAAATGACAGCAGCTATCAAAGCCGCGGCAACTCCGGACGAAAAACTGCGCGTGTTCAAGGACTATATGACATTATACAACGATGACGGCGGCGCCATGACGGCGGCAGCCGGATATCTGATAACCCCGGAGGGCATTGCACACAGCTATGACGGCAACGATTTCCCGAGTTTGGGCAGAGAGTTGTATGCCAATTCACCGCAAGTCGGCAGCGCATTTTTGGGAGCCGGCGAAGACGCGTATCTTGGCTATGCATTCACCAGTTATGGAATTCACCTTATGATGATAAGTTTCATACCTTTCGGCAACGATGAAGTGTCGGCGGAAGGCGTATTCAGCATTGACGCTCCTCTTGACATAAAAGGCAACACACATAGAGATGCCATTGAGAAGAAACTTATAGAAACACTTGAAAACAATGCATATACTCAGTTCACAAAAGCCAACGGCGCCGAGCAATCAAAAGCCGCCGCCCAAAAGGAAACCAAAAAGTTTGCCAAACTTTTGAAAGACCTGGGAGTTAAGTAAGCAACAAAACATACAATAAACGAAACCGCAGCAATGCGGTTTTTTTTGTGCGGTAAATACCGGACCGATAAACAAAAAAAGGCTTGGCAAACGGCAAACGACTATACATTATAAACCACCAAACGGCGAATTGCCATACAAAAAACCCGCACAATAGGCGGGTTTAATAAATATCATATTTTATTTTATATTACAGAAATAGATTTTATCATATATGTTATGTTGCCTTCGACTATCTTGACGGGGATTTTGCTGGAGTCATTTATTGACCCTATGCTGCCGGGTATGGTGTGTTCGTCGCCGCCCGGAGTGAAATATACAATAATAGATTTTCCCACAGGTGAGGCATTGCGGGTCAGCACTACTTTGTTGCAGTTTATTACTTTGTTTTCATCGGGGAAAGGCACGGAAATTTTTTCGGCGGCTTGTGAGGCTGCCGTAAGGCTTTGGATACCGCCACTGTGCGCGTCGGGAACACTTATAATAGTGTTAATGCCGCCGTCAAGATTTTGGCAGCGCAAATAGGTATACAATAAGTCGTTGTCAATGAACGGCGCTTTAACTTTTATTCTGTCTTTGAATTCTTCGCCATTCTGCTTCAGAGTATAATTGTAATACTTATTGTCATAGCGTGCTGAAAGTTCATAATCCTTGTCGCCGGTGGTAACTTTCTTATAAGTGGCTAGCGGCGCAAAGTCGTTCAGAAGGCTTTTGATTTCGACCGATTGTCCGTTTTCGGCATTTACATAGTTGACGGTCAAAATGCTGGTAGCTTTTTTGTATTCTGTGCCGGCTATGGTCTTGTCGGCAGGATTTCTTTCCAGGGTCGAGGTAAGTTCGCCCACGCTTTCTCCGTCCACAATGACATCATAGACAAGAATTTCTTTGTCGGCCCAGCTGGTGCCGGGGGGAGGCGGAGACGAACAAGCGGCAAAGCTGAACGCAACTACTAGCACTATAACAATAAATAATAACTTTTTCATAGCTCCTCAAAGGTAGATATTTTTTCTCATTATAAGCCGACAACACCTAAAAGTCAATTATTTTTGCCTACGCCGGAACATTTGCGTTATTGCCCGAAAATGGTAAATTATTCGGACATCTGTATTTTTGCCGCGCTTGTATTGAAGGAAAAATTGTGGTAGAATTTTTTTATGGGAATTAACATATTTGCTTCAAACACTACGGCTATGGCTATCAATTCGGCCATTGACGCGCTGGGCAAGAACAACACAGCCGATTCGCAACATATTGTCATAGTGCCGGACAGATTTACGCTGTCGACAGAAAAGGAGATTTATGACAGGCTGGAGCTGAACGGCAGTTTCAATATTGATGTAGTAAGTTTTTCTAGGCTGGCGGTCAAGGTGCAAAAATCGGCGTTGCGTTTTTTGACAAAGGAAGGCACCGTCATGCTGATGAAAAAGGTTGTTGACACCCATTTTGACAAACTGAGATATTTCAACAGCCACAACTCCATGGGCTTTGCTCGGGAGATTTTTGCCGTCATCGCTTCTTTCCGCTCCTCCGGCATTTCCGCAGAAAAACTGATTGAGGTATGCGCAGACTTCCCCGAACACAAGAGGCAAAAGTACCTTGACTTGGCGCTGCTGTATAAGGAATACGAAAACCAATTGAAAAGCCGCTTTGTTGACACCGTCACAAGGCAACAACAGCTTATTGAGGCGCTCAAATCAGACATTAAGGTATCCCAAAGTCACATTTATGTGTTAGGGTTCAATATATTTTCGCAATTACAACTTGCAGTAATTAAGGAACTGGCATATTGCGCCAAAAGCGTAAATATTGCCGCAGCCACCGACAGCGGCGGCGGCAACAGAGATATATTTCCTACTGCGCATCTGGATGAGTTGCGGCAGTTTGCCGAAGACAACAAAATTCCCTTTGCAAAAAGTTATTATTTTGAAAGACTGCCCTTGCCGCAAAGCGTAATACATAAAGAAATATTTGCGTTATCAAAAGATATACCCGTATGCAAAAGTCAGTCTGTACGGCTTATGCGGCAAAAAAATCCATATGAAGAAATGAAGGCAGTCGCCAGAGAAATTGTTTTTCTCGTAAGGCAGGGCGCAAGATTTAAGGACATAGCCGTTGTCTGCTGTCAGGACAATTATCAGGTATGCATAAAAGAGATTTTCCGCAGATTCGGCATACCTTACTTTATTGACGAGAAATATTTGGCGGCAAAAAGCGCGTCGGCAAGATATCTTTGCGCGCTGATTGAATCAAAACTGTTTGAATTCCGCCGTGACAAGACGATGGAGTTTATTAAACACCCCTTGTTTTTACGCAATTCCCAGCAAGCCGAACAATTTGAAAACTATTGCTTAAAGTACAACATAAACTATTCGAGGTTCCGCGCCCCGTTTAATCTAGGAGAGGGCAAGGAGTATGAGGACATAAGGACGGCTTTTATAAGTCTTACCGACAGCATAAAGGACAAGGGTACGGCCTCAGAGATTGCCGACAGCCTACTGGCGGTCTTTCCTGAGGGAGAGCAGGACGAAGAATTGGTTTTTAAGGCAAGTCTTGAATCGAGCAGAAAAATAAAAGACTTGCTTGCCGAAATAAAAACCTTGCTTGGGCAGGACGAAATGAGTCTGGAAGAGTTTTATTCGGTGCTGTCCGATGGCATAGCAGGGTTGGAAATTGCTTTGATACCGCAATATACCGATTGTGTTTTTGTCGGAAACACTTCCGAAAGCCGTTTCAGCAGTCTGAAATATATATTTGCAGTCGGCGCATCAGAAGGGTTTTTCCCACGAAAGACAGCCGAACAGAACATAATAAATTTTTCCGATATGCTGTTGCTTGAAAGAGCCGGACTTAGCGTGCGCCCCAATCCGCTTGAAACCAATCGTCTTGAGCAATTTGTAGTTGCTGATTTGCTTACAAAAGCAGAATGTTTTTATGTAAGCTGTTCGTTATATGACCTTACGGGACAGCCTATGCTGACGGGCGAAGCAATAAAAGAGCTGAGTTATATTTTGAAAAAACAGTTGGATGAAGATTATTGTCCGACGCTCAATGAGGAACAAAGGCTTTTTTATCAATTGGCAACGGCGGAAAATGCCTTTTATGAGTATATATCGGGCGCAGTACCGCCGCAATATGCCGAAAGCGTCAAACAGTATCTTATTAACAATGGCTTTGGAGGACGATTGGACGCCTCAACCGCTACGCAGCCGCCGGAGAACTTTGCCGACTATGCTTTTTATAAAGACGGCGACAGCTATATAACCAAGGTTTCACAGTTGGAAAGTTATTTTGTCTGCCCTTATCGACATTTTTTGAGTTATGGACTTTCATTGCAGGAGAGAGCCTTGCCGCAGTTGCAGGTTACCGATATCGGCAATATAATTCATGAGGTGCTGGAAATTTATTTTTCCGAAAACCTAAAAACGCTGAAAACCATGAGTGACCAGCAAGTGCAGCAAAAGTCGGTTGAAGTAGTCGACAGGGTGCTGAAAAAAGAACAGCTGCGCGCGCTAAGACAGGACACCGTCGGCGAATATACCATAAGATTGATATATTCCGAATGCGTTTATGTCATAAAAAAACTGACGGACAATTTGCGCAAATCTTCTTTTTCTCCGACGCATGTTGAATTGAGTTTCGGCATGGGGAAGGGCTTTGACGCTATCCATCTCAAAACCTCAAAGCGTGGAATAAAGTTGCGAGGCAAGATTGACAGAGTCGATACCTGCGGCAATAAGGTGGCAATAATAGACTACAAAACCGGCTCTGCGGTATCGGGAAAATATCAGGACATATATTTTGGCAAAAAGATTCAGTTGTATGTCTATTTGAATGTATTTCTTGAAAAGGGCTATGAGCCGGCAGGCGTGTTTTATTTGCCTATTCGGGACAGTTATAGGAGCGGCGGCGAAAGTTTTGCTTACATGGGACAAGCCGAAAACAGCATGGAAACTATTGTTGAGCTGGACAACACTCTTGCGGAAAATGAAAAATCCGACATACTGAACATAAGAATTGTAAATGAAAAAATAACCGTCAACAAAAATAATTACATAAGCCGCGCCGACTTCCGCAATATCTGCGCCTATGTCAATAGACTTGTGGTACAAGCCGTTGAAGAAATATCCGACGGGAATATCCAGCGTTCGCCTTTGGGGGAAGCCTGCCAGTACTGCCCATACAAAAATCATTGCGACATGTCGCAGATTGATTGCAGAGCCGAAGCCGGCGTGGGCGTAAAGGACTTTTTGGAGGAGCAATGAGCGGTATAAAGTGGACTAAGGCGCAAGAAAAAGTTTTGACATCGAGCGGCAATGTACTTGTCAGCGCCTCTGCAGGCAGCGGAAAAACTACAATAATGTTGGAAAAGGTACTAATGCTCTTAAGAGGCGGCTATGATATCAACCGTTTTCTTATTATGACCTTTTCAAATGCCAGCGCTGCGGAAATGCGCGACAAGCTGGTGCAAAAACTCTATGAGGAAATAAGAGCAGGTAATACGCAATTAAAAAAACAGCTTGAACTGCTGAATTTTTCAAATATTTGCACAATAGACAGTTTTTGTTTCAGCTTATACAAGAACTATTTTGCCGACATAGGGCTTGACCCGTCATATGAGTTGCTGGACGCGCAAGAGGCAAAATTGCTCTTTCTTGAAAGCGTGGACGCCGCGCTTGATGACTTTTTTGAAAAGGGCGGAGAAAGCTTTTTGGAGTTTTCCAGACGGTTTGTGCGGTCAAGAGATTTTTCTCCGCTGAAAGACGCCGTCAAGCAGATTTCAGAATTTCTTGATGTGCAGATTGATGAGGGCGCATTTATTGGCAAGACAATGGAGATGTTCAGCAAGCCGCTGGATGAGTTGCCCGCGGTGCAGTTTTATATAAAACAAAACCGCCGCGCGTTAAAAAGATTTTCCGCAGAGGCGCAAAACCTCTTGGCGGAGTACGGCGAAAAGGATAAATATAAAGACATATTATATGATATATCAAATTATATAGATAATATATATAAGGAAGACAAAATAAGGGATTTGGCTAGGGCGCTAAGCATTGCTCCGGATTTTGCCGACATGCGCGGCAAAAGGCCCGAGCACTTGAAGGACATAATCGACAGAATAGGTGTACTTAAGAATACTGTTAAAAAATTTGCCAAAGATGCAAGCGACGAATTGTCGGTTGATTTCGGCGCACACTTTCAAGAGAGCATGCAAGACATAAGGCTACTTTTGGAGTTGACGGTAACGGCAAGGCGGCATTATCAACGGCGCAAGCAACGCAAACGCTGCTTTGACTTTGCCGACCTTTCACGAGTGGCGTTGCAGATTCTTTCAAATGAAGAGCGCCGCACGCAGGTTGCCGCACAATATGATTTTGTGTTTGTTGACGAATATCAGGATACCAACTACATTCAAGAAAAGCTGATGGCGCAGGTATCGTCAGACAACAATTTGTTTATGGTGGGTGACCCCAAGCAGGCGATATATCAGTTCCGTCACGCAGAGCCGCAAATTTTTCTTGACAGATATTACCGTTATGGCAGCGGGCAAGAGGGCGAAAACCGTATGCTCAATGACAATTTTCGCTCGGATAGCAGAGTGTTGAATTTTGTCAACATGGTGTTCAATGAGCTTATGGACGAGGATTTTGGCGGCATAAAATACAAAAACAATGCCGAACTTTCGGCAGGACTGGATTATCCCAAGGTCAACGAACTGCCTGCCGTCGAGATAGCCGTTTTTGAAAAAGAGAAAGAAAAGGAAAGCCCGTCGGGGCTGTACAGCGTAAAGACGGGAGCGCTGGAAAAAAAACAGCGCGACGGACAAGCGGTATATATTGCAGACAAGATAAAACAGCTTGTCGGCAAGGAATATATATATGACGCGCGCATAAAAGCCAAGCGTTTGATTTCTTACAGTGACATTGCCGTGCTGATGTACAAGAGAAACGGCGGAGCAATCATAGATGAGCTGCGGAACAACGGCATACCTTATACGGCGCCGGGATTTTCGCAAACGGCGCTTCATGAGATTGTCATGTTGGTGGACATTCTGAGAGTTATTGACAATTTTGCAAACGACATTCCGCTTTCGGCGGTAATGCAGTCGCCTTTGTACTCATTTAGCCCTCAAGAACTTCTTGAAATAAGAAATAAAACTCCCAAAGTGCCATTTTGGCAGGCTGTGCTTGCATATTCGGGAAACCAAAACATAAGAAATAGCATTGATAACTTGCTTTCAGACCTTGAAAGGTGGAAAAAGACGGCAGTTCGGGCCGATGCGGCAGAACTTATGGCTGCAATATTAACCGCCGGCTACAACGCATATTTACTTTCAAGAGGTCCGGAGATTGCCGAGCAAGTAAACAGCTTCATAAATGCCGCTTCGGGCAAAGAGTATTCCCACAGCGTTGCGGCTTTTCTTGAATACTTTGACAATGTGTATGACGGGAAGTCGTCCGCATCGGCATCGGGAAACGCCATAAAAGTTATGACTATACACAACAGCAAGGGGCTGGAATACCCGATAGTTTTCATTTCCAATGCACAGGACGGCTATACTTCAAAGCACAATAATAACAAGGATATTTTTCTGGACAACGCTTTTGGCATGGCTATGAAGTACTTTGACAAAGCGACAAAAGCAAAAAAAGACACCGTCCTGACGGTAAGTTTTAAGAAAAAAGCCGCTTACCGTGAACGGGAAGAATTGCTTAGGCTCATGTATGTAGCAATGACAAGGGCGCAGAATATGTTGTACATAACAGCGGAGGACAACCAAGCCAAGACGCCTTTCCCCGACATGCAGGACTGTTTTATACAATGGATTTATGCGGCGGCGGAAAAGAATGCGCGCATTAGAGATTTTTTTGTTAACTATAACATAGGGAGTACGCCAACGCTGCCCGAAACCCAAATTGCCGAACAAAAGAGCTGTAATCTGGACGGGCTGAAGTTCGAATATCCGCATATGGCGGCGGCAACTATGCCGTTGAAATATACCGTAACTGCGCTGAAAGAGCAGCGGCAGGGCGAAATCATAGAGAAAACAAACTATCTTTCGGCAGAGGATAGGGTCTCAAAAGGCGTGGCATATCATACGGTTATGCAGCACATTGATTATAACTGCCGCAGCAAGCAACTCATTGAGAGTCAGTTGGAAGAAATGAAAGAGCTTGGCATAATTACCCAAGAGGAAATTGAATTGCTAGATTTGGCGATGCTGGAGCGTGTGCTGAACAGCCCGATAATTGACAGCGCAAGGAACGGCAAATATGAAAGAGAACGGGCTTTTATGCTGTATTTGCCGGCGTCGGAACTGTTGCAGGATTGCGCAGTAACCGACAAGGTTTTGGTGCAAGGAGTCATAGACTTAATAATCCTTGGCGAAAGCAATGCAATAGTTGACTTTAAGGTTACGCAAAGCAGCCCTACGGTATTAAAACAGCGCTACAAGGGTCAATTGGACTTGTACGCTTTGGCGGCGGAAAAGCTGCTTGGAATCAAAATTGAACGCAAGATAATATACGAAATAACGCGAAATCTGGAGATTGTAGTATAAAATTAATTTTATTTTGAAAATCTATTGCATTATTGGTGGCATATGATATAATTAAATATAATTTATGTTCAGAGGAGAGAGACATGGAATCTATCGAAAACATTATTGTCACCCCAATAAAGGATTTAGCATCGCAAGTAGGTTTGGGAGCAGACCTTATGTTGGCGATATTTGGAATGGCATTGGTTGTTGTCCTGTTTGCCCTTTCCCTTATATTTAAGGGACAAAGCGCGCTGAAAGTTTTCACAAAAAAACTTGATTCAGTTACTGCTTTTTTGCAGGCATCGGACGAAATCACCGAAGAAAATGTCGAGCCATTCAATGCCAAACTTCAGACCATGCCTGAATCGGTTATTAGGGGCTGGGGCTTTTTCCTTGAACAGAAAGTAGGATATCCTTCAGATTACATAACAAGCCGCGATGTGCTTTCCGACCAAAAACTCAATACAAAGAATCGCGCCGGCAGAACTTTTTTCAGAATAGCCAGCGCCATTGTTATTATTTCGACGATATGGTGTGAATATGTCATAGGAAAGGGCGCCAGCTTGGCGACGGTGGGGCTTTCGGATTTTACCGCCGACTTTACACTTGTGGCGTCTATCATTGCGGCATTGTGCGCGCCGCTGCTTATATATATCATTCTCAGCGCCGTACTGGGCGTCTTGTACAACAAACAGTATCTGAAGCTAGAGAGCGCTTTTGCCTCTTTCCAAAACGCGCTTGACGCAAAGGTCATCATTTATACAGAAGAAGAGGACGAGTTCATAACTGAGAATATCGGCGAAATAAACGCAGAAATAGAGGAGATTATTTCCGACAAACTGGACAATAAAGAGATTATTGAGATAGTTACGGCGCCCAAGGCGGAGCCTGAAGAAATAATTGAGAGTGTAGAGCCGCCTGCGCCTGAAGAAATCGAAATAGCCGAAGAGCCTATTGCGGAAAGCGTTCCCGAAGAAGTAGCACAAGAAGAAGCAGCAGTCGAAGAAGTAGCGCAAGAAGAAGAAATGACCATTGCTTTGGAGGAGGACACCCTCGAGGCAGCCCAAGAGCGGGAACAAAGATTGGCGGCGCTCATAACATTTATTGACACCGTAGTATATGAGGACCCGAATATTACGAAGGAAGAGGTTGAGCAACTGGCATTGATTTTGCATGAGGAGATGCAGTCGCCATACCGTGACAGCGAGGACAGGGCTATTATCGAGAACAGCATGTACAAATTGGCAGCGCGCCATGCAATGCTGAGCAAAAATGATAAATAAGCGTATAAGGTACAAAATATGGACACAGACCCTTTAAGTAGAAGTAGAATCATAACAGCATAAACGAACCATACAAAACATGCATGGGAGCTTCCCGAGTGCAAAAAGATATGGTTCGTCCATATCTTTTTTAGCGTAAGGAGGTACAGCATGATAAACATATATCAAACAAACCAAAAGACCAAGCTGACCGAAGAAATCCAAACCGAAAGACTGGGCGGAATGGACCTCAGCAACAAGTGGATACACATGATAAATCCCACCGACCAAGAATTGGAACTGGTGGCAAGGGCAACGGGAGTTGCCGAAGACACATTGAAGGCTGCGCTGGACGACGAAGAGCATGCCAGAATTGAGGCCGAAGACGATGAGACTCTAGCCGTTTTTGACATTCCGAAAATAGAAGAAGAAACAGAGTATTTTTCATATTCCACAATGCCGTTTGGCTTCATAATCACAAAAAATTGCGTCATAACAGTATGTCTGAAAGACACTGCTTTGACATACGCTTTTATCAACAACAGAGTTAAGACTTTCACGACTTATCAACGCTCGCGTTTTCTGTATTTGTTTTTGTATAACGCTCACATAAAGTATCTTCAATACCTGCGCCAAATAGACAAGGCATCGTCCAGAATACAGAACGAATTGCACAAGTCGACTAAGAATAAAGAGCTTATTCAGTTGCTTGACCTAGGAAAATCGCTGGTATATTTCTCGACATCTTTGCGCGCCAATTGCATGTTAATAGAGAAACTAGGCAAAACAGATCTCGTAAAGAGGTATGAGGAAGACCAGGATTTGCTTGAAGATGTATCTATTGAGAATCGCCAGGCGCTTGAAATGTGTACCATATATCGGGACATTTTATCAAACACTATGGACGCCTATGCCTCTGTTATTTCAAACAACCTGAATATTGTCATGAAATTGTTGACTTCTATCACGGTTATACTTGCCATTCCCACCTTGATTGCTTCATTGTGGGGAATGAATACTGGCGTGCCTTTCCAAGGCAAGATATGGGGCTTTTATATCGTGACGATATTCAGCATAGTATTTACTGGGCTTGGAGTTGTGCTGCTCTCAAAGAAAAAATTGTTATAGAAAACAATCGTGACGGTATGTTTAGATATCTCATTGTATTTTTTTTCCCGCCATGCTATAATAATTCGTATGCTTATTAGACAAATAAGAATTTTGTTAGAATAAGGAGAAAAAATGGCGGGTATAAGCGAAAACAATATAAGGAAAAGACCGTCGGTGAAAGGCTCACACAAAATAGCGCTGGGAGCAGGTGACTTCGGTTACAGTCTGATTTCCTCTACGGTGGCGACATATATCATGACCTTTGGAACCATGGCGGTAGGCGTCAGCGGAACCTTGATGGGCATAGCCATAGCGATAGGCACAATTTTTGATGCCGTATCCGACCCGATTGTGGGTTATATTTCCGACAACAGCAAAAACAGATTTTTCGGCAAACGCTTTGGGTTTATGCTTTTCGGCTTGATTTTTCTTATTATGTCAAGCATCTTCATATGGGCTATTCCGTTGGATATGGCGCCGATTGGACAGTTCCTTTGGTTTGCCATAGGGCTGACGCTTATCAGAACATGCAATACATTGTATTATACACCCGTGGGCGCGCTTTCGGTAGAAATTAGCGACGACTACAATGAGCGCACGACTATCCAAACCACAAGGTCGATTTTTTATATTATCGGTATGATTTTGCCGATAGTCATCATCGGTTTTTTCCAGAACAAGTACACGGTTTATGACGAGGCAGGCAAGGTGCTTATTCCGGGACAGTTTTCCGTCCAAGGGTATATTGATTTTTCATATGTTGCCGCCGCCGTAGCTATTGTGTCCACCGCTTATCTTTTTGTCATGACCTTTTCAAATGTGCCTCGCTTGAACGCAAAGTACATGCGTGAAGAAACCGAAGAAAGCACAAAAAAGAGTTTCAAACGAGTGTTGATTGATTTCTTCAGCGCGCTGAAGAGCAAGGACATGCGTTATATAATTTTCGGGTATTCGACATCTTTGATGTCCGCAACGCTGATTATTACGCTGGGTTTTCATCTGTTCACCTTTACTTTCAAAACTACTACTACACAGATGTACACTCTCATGGGCGGTTTGCTGCTTATGACGGTTGCAGGGCAGCCGCTCTGGATGATTTTATCGAAAAAGACCGACAGAAAAAAGACTTTGCTCATCGGGTTGATTATCAGTTTGGTGGGGTGTTTTTTGCTGTTCGCGGCTTTCTTATTGCGCGGCGTAGTAAATCCCATAATCCAAAGAGGTTTTGCCGGAGCGCTTATTATGTTGCCGCCGCTTATGATTGCCGGATTGGGTACGGGCGTGCTGTATTCGATGCCGCTGGCGCTTCTCGGCGATGTCGTGGCAAAAGTCAGCAGGACCCAAAAAGGCGAAAAGACAGGCACATATGCCGGCATGATGACATTTGCATACAAAGTCAGCCAAGCGTTGACACAATTTTTGGCAGGTCTTATGCTTGATGCCATAGGTTTTCAGGAGGGCAGCACAACGCAGCCGGAGAGCGTATCCTCAGCCTTGGGTTGGTTCCTTTGCATAGGGTTGATAGTGGCCGTATCCGTAGGATTTTTCATTTTCAGCAAGCTCGACATAAACAAGGAAGAAATTACCAAGATTTTGGAGGAGCAGCGCAATGCTTAACATGTTGCCGACAAACGACAAAAAATTGTTGGACAAATTGTCCTATGAGATATTTGCAAAGCCTTTTCAAGGCGACATAGGATATGTTTTTTATGAGAATGACGAGGCTGTGGGTTTTGCCAGGCTGGAGGTGGGGGATACCTCAACCATCATTGAAGTGGGGGTGCTGAACGAGCATCGCAAAAAGGGGCTGGGAGATTTTTTCACGCGGTCAATACTGTTTAGACTGAGCCAGATTTCCCGATATATCAGAATAGGCTATAAGAGCAGTTATTATTTGCCGATGGGCTTTGATTATGACGAGGACGGCATGAAAATAGCCGCCGGCAAACTGGTTTTTCCGCATAACTGCAAACACTGCTAAATAGAATGGAGGACAAAAACAAATTGATGGAAGCGTCAAATTTTATTGAGAGCATCATAATCGGGGATATTGAGAGCGGCAAGCGCAAAAAGATTATCACAAGATTTCCCCCCGAACCAAACGGATATCTGCATATCGGACACGCAAAGAGCCTTTGCATCAACTTTGGCATAAAAGAAAAATTCGGCGGAGAGTGCAACTTGCGTTTCGACGACACCAACCCCACAAAAGAGGATGTTGAATATGTCGATTCCATAAAGGAAGACATACAATGGCTGGGCTTTGAGTGGGACAGAGAGCGGTTTGCTTCGGATTATTTTGAAGAACTGTACAAATACGCCATTATGCTGATTAAAAAGGGTCTGGCTTATGTCTGTGACCTTTCGGCAGACGAAATACGCGATACACGCGGCACATTGACGGAGCCGGGACAAAACAGCCCGTACCGGGACAGGAGCATTGAGGAGAATTTGCGGCTGTTCCAAGAAATGCGTGAAGGCAAATATGCTGACGGCGAAAAGGTGCTGCGCGCAAAAATTGATATGGCTTCTAGCAATATGAACATGCGCGACCCTGTCATATACCGCATAATGCGCGCCCACCACCATAGGACGGGCGACGAATGGCTCATTTACCCTATGTACGACTTTGCGCATCCGCTCGGTGATGCCCTCGAGGGCATCACCCATTCCATTTGTACGCTGGAATTTGAGGACCACAGGCCGTTGTATGACTGGTTCACCAACCATTGCGGTTTTGAAGTGCCGCCGCAACAAATTGAATTTGCTCGGCTCAACATAAAGAACACCATAATGAGCAAGCGCTACCTGAAAAAACTTGTCGACGACGGGTTTGTCAGCGGCTGGGACGACCCCCGTATGCCGACTTTGAGCGGCATGAGGAACAGAGGTTATCCGCCGCAGGCAATCAAGAATTTTTGCGGCAGAGTAGGCGTTGCAAAAGCCAATTCAGAGGTGGACAGCGGCTTATTGGATTTTTGCGTGAGGGAGCATCTGAACCAGTACGCCCCTAGGGCCATGATGGTAGAGCGCCCGTTGCGCCTTGTTGTCGACAATTGGGAGGAAGGGCGTTTTGAGGATATAGAACTGCCCAACCACCCGAATGACGAATGCGCCGGCAGTCACACCGTGCGTTTCGGCAGAGAACTCATTATAGACGAAAGAGACTTTTCACTCAATCCGCCGCCCAAATATCATAGGCTTGTAAAGGGGGGGATGATACGGCTTAAAGGCGCATATATTTTGAAATATTCTTCGGTGGACATGAACGATGACGGCAGCGTAGCAGCCGTTCATTGCGAGTATATCGAAAGGAGCAAGAGCGGTGAAGAAAACAGCGGCATAAAGGTTAAAGCCACGGTACAATGGCTGTGCCGTGAGGACGCTGTACCGGCAAAACTCTGCAAGTACGATAGTTTGCTTGAAGACGAAACAGAAGACAAAACCAGATTTGAAGACAGGCTCAACGAAAATTCACTTGAAATAGTTGACGGTGCGCTGGTAGAGTCCTATTTGATGTCACAACCTGTGGGTTCGTGCTTCCAATTTATGTGCGAGGCGTATTATAAGCTTGCCGCAAAGGGAAATAATGGCATGGAATTTTACAGAATTGTCGAATTAAAGGATAGTTTTAAGCCAGTTAACCTATAACTAGACAAGAAATAATAAAATTCTTAAAATAAAATTAAAATAAGTTGCGTAAACCTATTGAATTATTTTTATTTTAATTATATAATAAATGATATATGTAAAATTGGCTAAGTGCTGATTAAAAGACCTGTCGAAAGGAGAAATATAATGAGTAAGCCCGAAATGATTATGAACCAAGAAGAGCAATTCAGTACGCCTGCGAAAAGCGGAGAGCTCGAGGCTACGAAGGATACTTTTGAAAAAGAGGCTCAAATAAGTTTGGACAGAGAAAGACTTACTTATATTTGCGACTATTGCGGCAAGGTCAACAGCGTGGATTCCGCCAGATGCTCAAGATGCGGCAAGAGGCGCCCCCGCAGCGAATACATAAAGGCCATAAACACAATCAAAGAAGCCAAAGCGGCGCAACAAAATTATGCGGCGGAAGAAGCCGCCAGACAGGCAGAATTTGAACAGGCCGAAAAATTTATCCAAGAAAACAAAGAAAAAATACTTGCCCAAAGAGAAGAGGCGCAGAAGATGGCTGTTGTAAGGCTTGTCGAAGAAAGAGTCGCCGACGAGAAACAGCAATTGGAAGCAAGAGAAGAAACCAGAATTGACCAAGAACGCGAGAATGCCAAGAAGATGGCGGCAAGAGAAGCCGTGCTTCAGATTATTGCAGCAGAGAAGTATGCAGACGAGGTCATTCACCAAACCAAGAAAGAAGCCTCTCAGGCTATACTGGCAGCCAAAGCCGAGCTGGAGCAGCTGGACAAGACTTTTGACGAAAGAATCAAAGCAGAGCGCCAAAAAGCTATTGATATCGCCGCAGAAAAACTTGTGGCGGAGAGAGCAGGTATAGAGCAGTTTGCCTTTGAACAGATAGAACTGCACAAGCAAGACGCAGAGAAAGCCGCAACCGAGAAGGTGCTTGCTGAGCGTGACGAGTCCGAGAAAATGGCAGCCAGAAGAGCAGTGTTGCAGATTATTGCCGCAGAGAAAGCCGCCGAGGACGAACTAAGAATCACCAAAGAAGCTCTTAGCAGAGCGGCTTTGCGGAGAATAGAAGAAGAAAAAGAAGTCGCTCAAAGAGACGCCGCCGCCAAATTCCTTGCCGAAAGACAAGGCATAGAGAAAGCTGCGGAAGAGAGAATAAGAGCCGAGAGAGAGTCCGTCAAGAGACTTCTTGAGGAGAAAAGGGCGCTGGACAAAACACCTTTCGGATACATGCCGAACAGCGGACATTCCCAGACCAACCAGGTCGTTCAGCCTTTTGTTATCGTTCCCTATGTGAATGCCAATCAGCCCTTGTTGCAATACAAGCCCAATCAACTCTATCGTTTTGTACCCAATACATACGAGGAGCAGCTTGCCGCACAAGAAAAAGCAAAGAAAGACCTTCAGGTCATGCTGGAGGGACCAAAGCCCACCGAGGAAGAACTTGAAAGGATTATCGCCAAAAAACAAGAACAAAAACTTGCAGTCGAAGAAGAAATTAACATGCTTTCAGCCGTCGACAAAAACAAAAAGCCAGCCCCCAAGGCGCTAGTGAAAGGCAAGCGCAGAACAAGGCTGACTTCGCTGTTTGTCAGCATCTTTATCCTTGCTTTGGGCGCATTGCTGTGGTTTTTCCCGTTGCTGCCTAAGACTGTTTATGACGGCAGCAATCTTAATTTAATAACAGGTTTCGGAATGCTCGTTCAGAACGGCATAAACGACATATTCGGCACAAACTTTGCATTCATTGCAACAAGCACCTATGTTGACTTTATTACCGAAATTCAGTACATGGGCGGAGTAGTGCTTCCCTTCGGACTTTTCCTTGCGCTTATAACATACATAGTATTGCTGATTAAATCAATCGTCAGACTGATTACCGGCAACGCAAGAAGCGGCGGCTCATTCTTAGCCGTACTGGCATTTGTATTCGTCCAAATGACAATACTTGGCATTTATTTGCTTACAAAACCCGCCGAATTTGATTTCCTGTCCAACATACAATATGGCATGTATGCCCTTGAGGGCGCCGGCATTGCCATACTTGTCAGCAGCCTATTCGGAAGAAAAAACCGTTTCAGATAACAAAGCGCAACAAAAATAGGGATTAACGCCGGTTTATTGTAATAAGGATATATTATATATATTAAGATAAAGGAGTAATGTGCTATGCCAAACAAGAAGAACACCAACCAGACTCTGCCGAAGAGTTTTGAGGAGCTGTCAGATGTGGAGTTTATCGCTTATGCCGATTATTTGAGTTCACCATACTACAAGGCATATATTCGAGCAAAAAACTCAAGCAGCATAATCAGCCAAGACAATCTCTATGCCGCTCCCAACTCAAGAGAAGCAGAGTGTGTTTCGTACAGAAGGAGAAAGGCATTCTTAGCGCTTATTGTCATTTTTATGGCTGCTATTCTTGCCATTGGTGTTCTAGGCTATTTGGGTACCATAGTGCCTGAATATGTGTCTGCTTTTACTAAGATTGACGGCGAAACAAAAACATATGTAGGCATTACCGACCCCGTATTGGCAGCGCTCAACAAGTTTGCGGGTATGGACATGGATAGTGTTTTTTATGCCGATTGGAAAGATATGCCGGCAGACGCAAATATCGCCACTAAGATAGCTTTCATTGGCTTGCCCATAGCTTCGGCGCTGGTACTGTTGCTTGCTCTTATTATCTTTATTGTAGCCATAGCCGCGCTTGCCAAGAAAGGCATCGAAAAAGGATATGTCGCCAAAAAACTGAAATTTGGGTTTTTGTCCTTGTTGATGTTCCTGTTCTCATTGTTTATTGCCGCCTGCGGCGTCATATGGAACGGAGCAGGGTTGGGAGAGATAGTAGGTTTCTTTACATTCGAGACCACAAAGATATATGCCGGATTTGGTTTGTTTGGTATAGTCGGACTGTCGTTACTCAGCATGATATGCAATTGGCTTTCCTACAAGAAAGTTAAGTAGCCGGAATTTTTCATTAAAAGGAGATTGCTATGTCTAAGAAATCAAAAATGGAGCAGGTACAACCCCCAAGAAGAACTATGACGGCGTCATACCGTATCATAAGCCCAACGGGAGCAATTCCCGTGGCAAGACCCTCAAGCAACATTCAGCTTACTCCCATTGTGCAGCCGGTATCGTTTGTACCGTACTCCACTCAGGGACAACCCATGCTGACGCTTGACGACGAAAACTATTAAACCCTCGCACGAAAGGACCTTTCCGAGTTTTCATAACGCATGAGAAATCGGAGCGGCGCAAGCCTCAGGACGGACAGAAACGAGGCTTTTGCCAAAATATTAGATACAAAATGTTATTGAAGTTTTGTTGCTCATATGTTAGACTTTATTAGTGTGACAAAGCTCAAAACAATGAAAATTACCCAATAGGGAGCGCAAAATGGCATCAAAAGGAAAGAAGACACAGAATAAAGTTGCATACGGGAGCAGACCCGGGGTGCCCTATTCGCGTGCGCCGATGTCCCCTATGGGGGGCGCTTATTGCGGCGGTGCGCAACGGCCGGCTTTGGATAAGAAGAGAGCCAACAACAAAAGAAACAAAAAGAAAGGCAGAAAAGACCCGAATAGCGTTTATCGCAGAGAAAAAGAAAAACGCATCAGAAGAGGCAGAGATTATTTCTTCGTAATGAGGAAGTTTGTCTGTTTCTTGATGTTTTTGTTATTTGCCCTGTGCATAGCCTTGTTTGCGGTGGGATACCTGAATTTGTTCCCGCAATACACTTCGCTTTATGTTGAGCCGGATTATACGCCGAAAGACCAACGTGTGCAGGAGGAGATTGACGGAGAACTTGTCGATTATGTCGACCAAAGCCAGCATTTCACTACCGTAGACCCGATATTCGGTCTGCTGAAAAAGATACCTTTGCCTTTCTTGCAGAACCTCGGCGCTTCGCCAAAGTACACGCAGATGGCGGCTAAGGCAGAGGGCGGCAATACGGATTTGATACCCTCAATTGCTCTGGAATATTTTCCCGTTGCCCTTTTGCTGTTCATAATAGTTGCGCTAATAAACATGTTCAAAGCATTCTTTGCTTTGTTCGGAAGACGAATATATCGTTTGTTCGGCTTAAGCGCTATATTCATGATAATATTTGCCGTCATAACAGCCATAGCCGGAGTGGCGCTGAATATGCCGGCGGAGCAAGCATCACTGGATTTCGCAAAAATTGTGCCGTTCTTTACGGACTATTTGCTGAAACCTGCTGAAGGCGGCGGAACCAATGCGGCGGGCTTTGCGCTGTTGGCAATGATAGCGCTGCCCGTAATTATATTGATGCTGTCATTATTTGCCAAGAAAAAAGTACCATTTAGCATTTTTGATTAAATGCCAAAAAGGAGTAGCTATGTCAAAGAAGAATAAAAAGAATATTGAGCCGGCGCCCGCGCCCGCAAGAAGACCTGTCGGACCGCAGATTATCTATGGCAGAGTGCCGGGTACTGTGCCTGTGGCAAGACCGGCATCAAACATACAGCTGACGCCGATTGTGCAACCCATTGCCTTCGTACCGTATGGCACAGGCGCGCAACCGTTGCTTGTCATGGATGACGAATACGATCGCTAAAAGAATATTATTCATCTCGAAAAGGAGAGAACAGTTATGTCAAATAAAGTAAAAAATGCGCCGATGGCTTGCAGCGATAACGAGTGGATTGAAGAGGAGTTTTCCGGTGAAAAACAAAATGCGTCCCAGACCCCCTCGGCTTTTCAACTTGCTCCTATTGTACAACCGCTAGCCATTGTACCGTTCAACACGCAGGAACAGCCTCTGTTTCAATATGGCAGCAGCTATGACCTCAATCAGGCGAGAGAGGATATTGCCGCCGGTTTTGAGGAAGACGAACCGGTTCAAGTCTATGCTCCGATTGAGAAAAGAGTGCGTTTTGTGCCGATATTTTTAGCCGTGTTGAGCCTCCTTATTGTAGGAGTGCTGGTGCTTGGCGAATTTGCGCTACAACAATATCTTGTGTTGACACCCGGCATGAGCGGATACGCTTATGTCATGGCCCTCATAAATAAAATAAGCGGCACTATCGTAATAGCCGACCTGGTACTTCCGGGCGCGGTGGCTATTGTGGCAGTGTTTTCGGTGCTGAACATTTTGGCTTCGCTGGTAAAGATGAAATCAAGAGGAGCTTGCGCTTTCTCAAAAATATGCCTGTTCTTTATGCTTACTTTCTCCCTTGTACTCGTTCTTATTTGCCTTATGAACGAAGTAGAGATGGGCTATGGATTGTATGCCGTGGCAGGCTTGTCCTTCCTTTCGCTGGTGATAGGATATCTGGCAAAAAAGGACAGAAAATAAGCAGGCATTGACCTAAGCAAAAAGGAGTGTATTACACGATGAGCAAAAAAAGAAAACCGGAGCAAATCCGTTACGAACAGAGTGTTGCGCCTCAGCAGCAGCCCAATCAGCAAATATACTGGCCTTACGCTACCGCCCAACAACCAAATGTTACCGTAGTTATGCCCAACACAGGCAATTATCAGTCCTACGGCTCGGGCAGCATCATAGGATTGCCGCAGTATCAGTCAGTTGACGAATATGGCAGAGTATTCCATCCTCCGCTTATGTATGGCGCTCAGCCTTGTTCGGCTCCGGTGCCGGTTGCCAGACCGTCGTCTATTGTACAGACTACGCCTGTTACCATGCCGATTCAGATGTCCCTCGACAAATAGCCCAATAACGAACTTATTAGGAAGGTAAAAAATGAATAACGATAAGAACAATCAGCAGATATCTCAGAGTCCGGCGGACACCAGCTTCCCAACACCCGAAGCAAATTGCGCCGCTACAACAACACCGGTCGTGCCGCAGAGCCAAAACGGCAAATGGGTGCCTGTGGACCCTGCTGGATTGGGTTTTACGGTTAGCGGAAGTATGAACACCCCCGTACAAGGTCCGGACGGCGCTTATTATTGCATAAGCAACTCCCAGCCCGAGTTCAACAGTATTCAAGCAAACCTGAACAATGCCGTACCCACCCCGGCATCGATAGTTCAGCTGCCGCCGATAGTTCAGCCCATTGCGTTGGTGCCTTTTGCGTCGCAGAATCAGCCGCTGTTGCAATATGACCCGAATTTCCGTCCGCAAGAGCCTCAGACTGAAGTCCCGACAAAATATCGTCTGAAACCTTATAGAGGAATATCCGTGGCGCAGATACTTTTAGCCGCAGCCATTATTGTGCTGTTGGCAGTGCTGAATGTAATTGCCGGCAAAAACAGCGCAGGCAGCGTCATAGACTGGAACAGCTACAACGCCACAGGGCTTGATACCATATTCGGAATACTTGCTCAGTTCAACATACTATCGCAGAACAGCGTATATTTTGACAAGTTGCTCAATGTATACTTTGCAGGCGGTTTGAGCGGCGCTTTTGAAGCTGACTTTGCGCTGGCGCTCATGTTGATACTTATACCGGCATTCGTAGCCATATCGCTTATCATTGCGCTTATACTTATCATTGTGTACTTGGTGAAGATGGGCAAATCAAAGACTCCGCGCGGATTCAATGTAGGCGCATTCATTATTTTCTGTCTTTTGGCAGCCGATATCGCCATGGTATTTGCTGTAGCAAAAAGAGAGAGCATGAGCTTGGTGCCGGGAATATCGCTTTATATAGCCGCGGCGCTCAGCTTGGTTATGGTAGTATGTAATTATTTTGCCAAAAAGAACGCATATGTTATTGACGAAACGGCGCTCAAAAAGGTATATATCCTGAACGACGCGCCCAACGCTTAAGAAAAACAAAATGACGGGAATTGCATTACAATTTCCGTCATTGCATATTTCGCAAGAAATGGCAATAATATTATAGGAGAAAAAAATGGTACTAGAAAAAGTAAAGCAACTTATATCTGAACAATTGGGCATAAGCGTAGACGACATAACAGAGGAGAGTTCGCTAGTAAACGATTTGGGAGCAGATTCGCTGGATATAGTCCAAATGCTTATAAGCCTGGAAAAAGAGTTTGGCATAGTGTTCGGAGACGACGAAATAAAAACCATAAAAACCGTAGGCGACGCAGTAAAGTTTATCGATACACACAAATAATTGAAGATTTACCCTAATTTTCTGTTGACATATCAGAAAACGGTGTGTTATATTATTAAAGCACCCTCGGGGGTGTTAATTTTTTTGGAGGATTTCAAAGATGCGTGCAAAAATTACCCTTGCCTGCACTGAATGCAAGCAACGCAATTATGATAATATGAAAAACAAAAAGAACACTCCGGACAGGCTGGAGCTTTCAAAGTACTGCAGATTCTGCAAAAAGCATACTGTCCACAAGGAAACCAAATAATAAAAGGGGGTTCTTATGGCAAAGAACAGACTCGAAATCCCTGATTTAGAGATAAAATCGCCCGAAACGGTAGAGAACAAAGCAAAAAAGGCGCCCAAATCAAAGAAAGCGCCGGCAGGCAAAAAGAAATTCTCTATTGCCAGGGTCTTCAGAGAAATGATTAGCGAACTAAAAAAGGTCGATTGGGCGCCGTTTAAGCGTACCAAGAACAATAGCGGTGTGTTGGCGCAGACCTCTACCGTTATGATTGTTGTGCTTTTCTTTCTTATCATTATATCGGCTTTCGATACGGGACTGGCCGAACTGCTCAAACTGTTGCTGGAGAGCGCCAGCCCGAATTGAGAATTATCAGGAGTAAAGAATGGAGAATATAGAAAACATAGAAAATTTGAGATGGTATGTTATTCATGTCTTTTCATCATATGAGACCGTCGTAAAGAATAACCTTGAGAAGATGATTGAGAACAACAACCTTCAAGATTTTATAAAAGAGATTTCCATACCTGTCGAGGAAGAGATAGTAGAAAAAAACGGCAAAAGAAAAATTGTCGAAAGAAAGAAGTTCCCTGGATATGTCTTCCTAAAAATGGTGTATACAGACCACCTTTGGTACATGATAACCAATACCAGAGGCGTTACTGGATTTGTCGGTCCGCAGGGCAAGGCTTTGCCGCTGACCAACGAAGAAATAAGAAGAATGGGTCTTGAGAAGATTACCGCTGAAGAATTTGACATCACCGTAGGCGACAATGTAAAGGTCATCTCAGGCGCTTTGGAAACTTTCCTTGGAGTAGTGGAGGAAGTATCCATAGAAAAACAAAAAGCAAGGGTTATCGTGCATATGTTCGGCAGACAGACACCTGTTGAATTGGATTTCAATCAAATAGAAAAGATATAAACAACCTTTGGGTTTTTATATATGGGAGGCCGGCAAAATCTTTTATTGCCGTCCGCAAGTACCAAGTAGTCAAGGAGGAACCAGACTATGGCAAAAAAAATCACCGCAGTAGTTAAGCTGCAATTACCCGCAGGCAAGGCAACGCCGGGACCGCCCGTAGGCTCAACGCTAGGACCGCACGGCATCAACATTCCTGCATTCACCAAAGAGTTTAACGAAAAGACATCATCTCAAGCAGGCTTGGTTATTCCAGTTGTTATGACCATTTATGCCGACCGTTCATTCACATTTGTGTTGAAGACGCCTCCGGCAGCCGTTCTTATCAAAAAGGCATGCAAAATTGAAGCAGGCAGCGCCAAACCCAACCGCGACAAAGTTGCAAAAATAACCCAAGCGCAGCTTGAAGAAATAGCAAAACTAAAGATGACTGACCTCAATGCAGCCTCAGTAGAAGCCGCCGCAAGAATGATTGCAGGCACGGCACGCAGCATGGGCGTTTCGGTAGAGGACTAGGAGGTATAATATGAAAAGAGGAAAAGCATACAGAGAGTCTTTGGCATTGATAGACAAACAAAAACAATATGACAGTTCCGAAGCGTTGGCGCTGGTACTTCAGACCGCCAAAGCAAAGTTTGACGAAACCATAGAAGTTCATTGCAAGTTGGGCGTAGACCCCAGACACGCAGACCAACAGGTCAGAGGCGTTGTTGTTCTGCCCCATGGCACAGGCAAAACGCTGCGCGTACTTGTTATCACTAAAGGAGCCAAGGCTGACGAGGCCGTTGCTGCCGGCGCCGACATAGTCGGAGCCGAAGAAATGGTTCAGAAGATTCAAGGCGGCTGGTTTGATTTTGATGTTTGCGTCACAACCCCCGATATGATGGGATTGGTCGGCAGACTGGGCAAGGTGTTGGGACCAAAAGGTCTTATGCCCAACCCCAAGTCAGGCACAGTTACCATGGACATCGCTAAGGCAGTGAAGGACATCAAAGCAGGTAAGGTTGAATACCGTGTAGACAAAACGGCCATTGTGCATTGCCCTATCGGCAAGAAGTCATTCGGTCAGGAAAAACTGCTGGACAACTTCAACACCCTTATGGAAGCTATAGTGAAGGCAAAACCTGTAGCGGCCAAAGGCACATATATCAAGAGCCTGAACATTGCCTCAACCATGGGCCCGGGAATTAAGGTCAACTACAAGCCGTAAAACAATTGACAAAGGCAAAAATTGCCTTTATAATTACAATAATTTATCAGCCGTTCCAAGACTGCAGGCACCGCAAGGTTCAAATTCTTTTTAAGAAGCCCGCATAGAAGGGTAGAGTATCAGATAATCCGCAATACTCCACTTTTCTTTATGAACGAGTGGAGTTTATATTTTTAAGGCGGATTTAATCTAATAAGGAGGTATAAGAAATGCCGGTAAAAGAATCAAAGATAGCAAAAGTTGCCGAAATTAAGGAAAAACTTGAAAAGGCGTCTTCATTTGTGCTTATTGACTACAAAGGTCTTTCAGTGGCTCAGGACACCGAGCTGAGAAGCACCTTCCGCGCCAGCGGCGTAGTGTATGAAGTGTTGAAGAACAGACTGCTTGGCAAGGCGCTTGAATCTATGGGCTACAATCAGTTCAGCGATGCGCTGAACGGACCCACAGCTGTTGCAATGGGCACAACGGATATTGCCGCTCCCGCAAAAATAGCTATGGACAAAGCCAAAGTTTTCAAGAAGCTGACCATCAAATGCGGTATGATAGACGGCGAATTCCTTGACGCCGAAGGCTGCAAAACCCTTGCGACATTGCCGTCGAGAGAAGGACTTATTTCACAGATACTCGGACTGCTGCAGGCGCCCATTGCGTCACTTGCAAGAGCTGTTGCCGCAATATCCGAAAAAAAGGCAGAAGCCTAAAACAAAAAATTATCAAAAAAATATGGAGGAACATAAAAAATGGCAGATATAGCAAAAATCATAGAGGAAATAAAGACTCTTACTGTGTTAGAACTCAACAGCCTTGTAAAGGCTCTTGAAGAAGAATTTGGCGTAAGCGCAGCGGCTCCTATGGCAGCGGCAGGCGGCGCAGCAGCAGCGGCTGAGGCACCCGCAGAAGAAGAGAAGACAGAATTTGACGTAATACTGAAAGCTGTCGGCGCCAACAAGATAGCCGTCATCAAGGTTGTTAGAGAAATCACCGGTCTTGGACTTGTTGAAGCCAAAGGCGTTGTAGACAATGCCCCGAAGCCCATCAAGGAAGGCATCTCCAAGGATGCAGCAGACGAAGTTGCCGAAAAGCTCAAGGCAGCCGGCGCCGAAGTCGAAATCAAATAATTTTGATTCCATATCAAAAACAAAAAAGCTGTTCGATATCGAGCAGCTTTTTTTCAATGACTGACATTGTTTCTTGAGGTTTTTGCCGAAGAAAACTCATATGGAGGAACGCTAAGCGTTAGCCGTTTTTTTAAGGCTTAATCCTTGTTGCGCATTTGGTTGTCAGCATCATATCCCCCACGAGCAGGGAGTTGGCGGAGCAACGCTTGTCCTTGTTATAAACGCACTCAGCAAAGCATTGCACGACTCCGGGCGCGTCGCTGAGATACTCTTCCGCGGCTTCAAGTTCGGCAAAGGTCTGTTCAAGGGCGCCTCCAGCCCGACGAATTTTTGTGTCGCATGCGCCTCTTTCATTGACAAGTATGATGCCGGCGTTACAATGGCATTTTAGATTGTGTTGACAATTGCTGGTGGTACATTTTAATTGCAGCATGGTTCTTTCTCCTTTTTTCGCTTTTAGTATGGGAATTCCTTTTTATTCAATTCATAAATTGACTTTTATCTTGTTTTCGGTTATGATAAAAGCGTAAAAGGAGAATAAGAAGATGAAGATTGTATTATTGCAGGATGTAAAAAAACTTGGCTCCGCCGGCGACATAGTTGAAGTAAATGACGGCTATGCGCGGAATTTTCTCATTCCCAAAAAAATGGCAGCGGAAGCTACGAAAAGCATAATAAACGAGCATGCGCAACGGCTGGAAAAAGAGAAAAGACAGCGTGAACAAGAAAAACAAGCTGCGCTTGAATTAAAACAAACCCTAAAGACAAAGACCGTTGAAGTTGCCGTAAAGTGCGGCGACGGCAAGATGTACGGCAGCGTGACTACTCAGGATATCGCGAAGGCGCTTGCCAAGCAGGGCATAGAGATTGACAAAAGGAAAATAAGCATACCCGAACCCATAAAACAGCTGGGCGAACATGTCGTCGAAGTGTGGCTTTACAAAGA
The DNA here is from genome assembly GCA_050309775.1 of Christensenellales bacterium. Lineage (GTDB taxonomy): Bacteria > Bacillota > Clostridia > Christensenellales > DTU072 > DTU072. Next base: position 94,406 of record JBNRMV010000001.1, read on the forward strand.
AACCACTGTTAAAATGAAAATAAATGTTGTCAAAGAATGAAACTTTGAACATACTAACAAAAAGGAAAAAACATGTTTGAATCGTTTGACACAATTTATTATATAGCGTCGGCGCTGTTGTTGCCGATGATAATTTATTCATTTTATGTCAGCTACAATGTCAACAAAACTTTTAGGGACTTTTCACAAGTATTTGCCGCTTCAGGCATTACCGCCTCTGAAGCCGCAAGAAAAATGCTTGAAAATGCCGGCATATACAATGTTGCCATAGACAGGGTCAGGGGCAGTCTTACCGACCATTATAACCCCAAAGAAAACACAATATATTTGTCGGATACCGTTTATTCCTCATCCTCTGTGGCGGCTATCGGCGTGGCGGCTCACGAAACCGGACATGCCATTCAGCACCAAAACGGGTATGCGCCGCTGAAGATTCGCACAGCGCTTGTGCCGCTTGTCAACATTGGCTCCAAATTAGCAATACCGCTGATTATTATCGGCGCATTATTAGGGATTTCTTCGCTTGCAGGCATTTATATGCTTTATATTGGCATAGCTTTCTATGCGCTGACAACGCTTTTTATGTTCATTACATTGCCGGTGGAGTTCAATGCCAGTCGCAGAGCAAAGTCCACGCTTTACGAAACGGGTATTTTGACGGCAGACGAAGTTCCCCTCACGGGCAAAGTACTTTCCGCAGCGGCAAAAACCTATGTGGCGTCCTTTGCGGTATCGCTGCTTTATTTAATACGCTTCATGGGGATATTTTTGCGCAGAAGAAGATAATTTAATTACAACTACAAACTGAATAGACGGCAATAGCTTGACTGTTTCCGATTGTGCCCGCATGCTCTGTCGTTGTGGCGCTTATGGACACAGCCGAGCTTTTTATTTTCAGTACTGCGGCAATGTTCGCCGCCATTTTTGGGATATAAGCCGCAAGTTTTGGTTGTTGCGCCAAAATAACGCTGCTGATATTATTGATTTTTATATTTTTTTGATGCAAAATATCAGCAACTTTTTCTAAAAGCACAAGGGAGGACATGCCTTCATATTGTGCGTCGTTGTCGGGGAACAGGCAGCCGATATCTCTTTCTCCTGCCGCCGACAACAAGGCGTCCATAACCGAATGTACCAATACATCGCCGTCCGAATGCGCCGCCAATCCCTTGTGATAGGGAATGACAACGCCGCCCAGCGTCAGCGTCAAGCCATCTTCCAGACGGTGTAAATCGAAACCGTTGCCCACTCTTGCATTTATGCCCAACAAATCGTGGTCAAAAGTAATTTTTTTGTTGCTCTGCTCGCCCTCAATAACATGCGGCGCATAAAGTATTGCGAATACCTGACTGTCGTCCGTGAAAGTCTGCTCCCCAGTTTGCGCATATGCCTGACAAAGTTTTTTGCGGTCAAAGCCCTGCGGAGTTTGCGCCAGGCAAAAATCTTTTCTGTCGGGAAAGCCCGTCAGTATTTCTCCGTCTGTTGAGCGTACGCTGTCGGGCAAGGGGATTACGGGGATTGCCGAGCCATATTCTTTCGTGTGTTTTATTACGGCTTTGACCAAATCCGAGGACACAAAGGCTCTTGCTCCGTCATGAATAAGCACAATGTCAGCGCTAGAAAGCCGCAAGGCATTTTTTACTGATTGCGTGCGTGTGTCGCCGCCCTCTACAAAGGTCAGCCTGCTGTCAAAAGACAACTGCGCTTTTATGTTTTCGTCGTCCGTGACAACAAAGATTTTGGTAATTTCCGCAATGCGAAGAAAGGTAACCGCCGTTCGGACAATCAACGGAGTGTCGCCCAACTCATAAAGCAGCTTGTTGGCGCTCATGCGGCGGCTTTTGCCGGCGGCAACAATTATGGCGTCAACGCTCATTCTCTTCACCTATGAGTTCAAAAAGCTCTGTTGAAGCGTTTTTTGGTACATTGCCGGTGGGTACGGCAAGCACTTTGAAAGTGTATTGCCTGTCGCCGAAGCGTACGGACACTATGTCGCCGACCTTAACTTCCTTTGACGGTTTGGCGTCTTTGCCGTTTATGCTGACTCTGTCAGCCGAGCAGGCCTCGTTGGCTACGGAGCGCCTTTTTATTATTCTTGCTACTTTCAGATATTTGTCCAATCTCATGAATTCAGTTTACCACAACCTCGACGATTTTTCCACAAAAAAAACCGCACAACCGCCTATTATTGTCGAAAAGTACAACGGTAATACTTTTTTTTGTTTGGTCAATAATATATTTTAATTATTTTATAGAAAAAAGGTAATTTTCATTTGACTTACTTGACTTAGTGTATTATAATGCTAAAATGTCTACTTATACGATATTTCTCTCCGACCCGATAATGCACAGTTCTCGGGGTAGGGGATTAATGCCGTTAAAAAGGGTAGACACAAACGCAATTTTATTTTAGATTATATTTCAAAAGGAGCAAACGCATGTCCCAAAAAATTCACAAGATTAAGTGCGGCAAGACCGAAAGATGGAGTTTCAGCCAAATTAAACCCATTCTCGAGATGCCGTACCTTATTGAGGTCCAAAAAAATTCCTATGAGAAGTTCGTAAATGAAGGGATTCGGGAAGTCTTTGACGACTTTTCGCCAATCGCCGATTACAGCGGCAAAATGGAGCTTGAATTCCTTGAACATTCACTTGAAGGGGACTGTAAGTACTCAGTAAAAGAGTGCAAGGACAGGGATATTACCTTTACATCGCCGCTGAAAGTAAAAGTAAGACTGACTATCAAAGAGACCGGCGAGATGAAGGAACAAACTGTTTTCATGGGCGATTTCCCCAGAATGACAGAAAAGGGTACATTCATTATCAACGGCGCAGAAAGAGTCGTCGTTTCGCAGCTTGTCAGAAGCCCCGGCGTTTACACCAAGGGCGACACCGACAAGAACGGCATAATGAGATACGACACCACGGTCATTCCGAACAGAGGCGCATGGCTGGAGTTTGAACAAGACTACAACAATGTTCTGTCCGTCAGAGTTGACAGAAACAGGAAAATAACGGCTACCATACTTTTGAGAGCGTTGGGATACGGCACCGATGAGGAACTTATCGAGCTTTTCGGCGAGGACGAAATGATAATTGTCACCGCTCAAAAAGACGGCGAAATAAATTCCTCCGAGGCGGCAAAAATTGAGGTTTACAGAAAACTTAAACCCGGCGAAGTACCCACCGCAAACGGCGTAGATGTTTTGCTCAGCAACATTTTCTTTGATGCCAGAAGGTATGACCTTTCCAGAGTGGGCAGATACAAGTTCAACAAAAAGCTGTCCATAGCCGAAAGAATAGAAAAGCAGATTCTGTCCAGAGATGTAGTGCTGGACGGCGAAATTCTTGCCGAAAAAGGCGAGGAAGTCTCCAAAGAAAAAGCCAAAGAAATTCAGGACAGCGGCATAAATGTCGTATACATTGTTGCTCCCGAGGACAGGGAATACAAAGTTATCGGCAACAACACCGTTGACCTTGCCAAGTATGTAGACTGCAACCCCAAAGAATTGGGTATTCTTGAAAATGTCTATTACCCTGCGCTGAAACCGTTGCTTGAAACCTACGGTGATGACATGGAAGGGCTGAAGGCCGCCATAAGAGAAAATGTCGATAATTTGGTGCTGAAACATATCTCGATTGACGACATCGTAGCCTCAGTTTCGTATAACCTAGGCATGAAATACGGCTTTACGCAGGTGGACAACATTGACCACCTTTCAAACAGAAGAGTGCGTTCCGTCGGCGAACTTTTGCAGAACCAGTTCAGAATAGGAATAGCCAGACTTGAAAGAGTTGTAAGAGAGAGAATGAGCATTGCTCAAGAGCCCTCCGAGATTACTCCGCAGTCGCTCATAAATATCAGACCGGTTTCCAGCGCCATAAGAGAGTTCTTTGGCAGCTCCCAACTTTCGCAATTTATGGACCAGCCCAACCCGATAGCAGAGCTTACGCACAAAAGAAAGCTGTCGGCCCTTGGACCGGGCGGACTAAACAGAGAGAGAGCCGGCTTTGAAGTTCGTGACGTTCACCACTCGCATTATGGCAGAATGTGCCCGATTGAAACACCTGAAGGACAAAATATCGGACTTATTACTTCGCTCAGCACATATGCAAAAATAAACGAATACGGCTTCATAGAGGCACCGTACCGTCTTGTCAACAAAAAAACCGGCGTGGTTACCGACAAGGTGGAGTACCTCACAGCCGACGAAGAAGACAAATATATCATAGCGCAAGCCAACGAGCCGCTTAACGAAGAGGGCAAATTCATAAATGACCGCGTAACCTGCCGTTATCGCGACTTCATAAAAGAATACCCTGCGGCAAGCGTTGACTACATGGACGTTGACCCGAAAGAACTTGTTTCGGTAGCCACCAGCTTGATACCTTTCTTAGAGAACGACGACGCCAACAGAGCGTTGATGGGCTCCAACATGCAAAGACAGGCAGTGCCTTTGCTTTGCCCCGAAGCGCCGATTATCGGCACGGGCATGGAGCATAAAGTTGCTTATGACTCCGGAGTTTGCGTAATAGCTAAGAACAGCGGCATCGTAGTAAGAGCCGTTGCCGACGAAATAGTGATTAAGAGCGACGACGGCGAACTGCAAAGCTATCCGCTGCAAAAATTTGTGCGCTCCAACCAAGGCACTTGCATAAACCAAAAACCCACGGTCCACAAGGGACAAAGGGTGGAAAAAGGCGAAATCATAGCCGACGGTCCGTCTATTGACAACGGAGAGCTGGCGCTTGGCAGAAACATTCTCATAGGCTTTATGACCTGGGAAGGTTACAATTATGAGGACGCTATCCTAATCAGTGAAGACCTGGTTAAGCACGATGTGTTCACCTCCATTCATATCGAAGAGTACGAACTGGAAGCGCGCGACACAAAACTTGGAGAAGAACAAATAACAAGAGATATCCCCAATGTCAGTGAAGACTTGCTGAAGTATCTTGACGAGGACGGCATAGTAATGGTCGGCGCGGAAGTGCGTTCGGGAGATTATCTTGTCGGCAAGGTCACCCCGAAAGGCGAAACCGAGTTGACCCCGGAAGAAAGACTGCTTAGGGCTATTTTCGGCGAAAAGGCCAGAGAAGTAAGAGATGTCTCCTTGAAAGTACCCCACGGAGAGGGCGGCACGGTTGTCGATGTCAAAGTCTTTACCAGAGAGAACAAAGACGAACTTGAACCGGGCGTCAATAAACTTGTCAGAGTATATATTGCCCAGAAGAGAAAGATTTCTGTCGGCGACAAAATGGCCGGTCGACATGGCAACAAGGGCGTTATATCAAGAGTGTTGCCGAGAGAGGATATGCCTTTCCTTGCGGACGGCACACCCCTTCAGATAGTGCTGAACCCCCTTGGCGTGCCTTCGCGTATGAATATCGGTCAGGTGCTGGAAGTGCATCTTGGCTTGGTAGCAAAACTTATCGGCATAAAGATAGCCACACCGGTTTTTGACGGCGCGTCAGAGAACGACATAAAAGAAATGTTTGAGCAAAACAACTTGCCACTTGACGGCAAGGTACAACTCTATGACGGCAGAACGGGAGAGCCGTTTGAAAACAAGGTTACCGTCGGATATATGTATATGCTGAAGTTGGTTCACCTTGTTGACGACAAGATACATGCGCGCAGCGTGGGTCCGTATTCGCTTGTTACCCAACAGCCTTTGGGCGGCAAGGCGCAATTCGGCGGACAGCGCTTCGGAGAAATGGAAGTTTGGGCATTGTACGCTTACGGCGCCTCAAACATTCTGCAAGAAATCCTCACCGTCAAGTCCGACGATGTCATGGGTAGACAAAAAGTCTTTGATTCCATCATAAAATCCTCTTTGACGACCGAGCCGGGCATTCCAGAATCCTTTAAGGTGCTGATGAAAGAAATGCAGAGCCTTGGTTTGGATATGAGATTGCTCACCGAAAGTCAAGAAGTGATGAAACTGCCTGAAGTCTATGACGACGAGAGAGATTATGAGCCGGCGCACTCCACGAGAGAACCTGAAAAAGAGATTTCGCTTGACCACCTTGACTTTGGCAATATGTTTGGCAAAGAAAAGGATTCGCTATTCGAGGACGACGACGACCTCATAGTAGAGGGCGGACTTTTTGAAGAAACCAGCTTTGCCAGCTTGTTTGACATTGAACCATTGGACGAGCAGAGCAGCGACAGCGTAAAACCCGGCGGATTGGACAGCGCAAACGATATCTTCAATTTTGATGATGCCGAAGCAATACTACAAAGCGAATTCGACGATGACGAACAGATATAGAGGTGACAGATGATAGAAAATAATAATTTTGAATCAATACAAATAGGTATTGCGTCTCCCGAAAAAATTAGGGAGTGGTCACACGGGGAAGTAACGAAGCCCGAAACCATAAATTACAGAACACAAAAACCCGAAAGAGACGGACTTTTCTGTGAAAAAATATTTGGGCCGACACGGGACTATGAATGCCATTGCGGCAAATACAAAAGAATACGGTACAGAGGCGTCATCTGCGATAAATGCGGCGTCGAAGTAACAAAAGCAAAGGTCAGAAGAGAGCGTATGGGACACATAGAGCTTGCTGCGCCTGTATCGCATATCTGGTATTTCCGCGGAGTGCCGTCAAGAATAAGCACTATTTTGAACATGAGCCCCAAGCATGTGGAGCAGGTCATATATTTTGCATCTTTTGTCATCATCGACCCCAAAGAAACCGAGTTCTACGCAAAGCAAGTAATCAGAGATGAGGAGTACCGCGAGGCAGTAGAAAAATACGGTGCCGACGGTTTTGTGGCAGGCATGGGCGCAGAGGCGCTTAAAAGATTGCTGCGCGACATAGACCTTGACGCCGAAGCCGAAGAAATGAAAGAAGTCATAGCCACTTCACAAAGTCTGAAAAGGGCAAGAGCCGCCAAAAGACTGGAGATTATCGAGGCTTTCAGAAAGAGCGGCAACAAACCTGAATGGATGATTATGGATGTCATTCCCGTGCTTCCTCCAGAGTTGCGCCCGATGGTGCAGCTTGACGGCGGCAGATTCGCCACCAGCGACCTGAATGACCTTTATAGAAGAGTTATCAACAGAAACAACAGACTTAAGAAGATGATAGAATCGGGCGCTCCCGACATCGTCATTCGCAACGAGAAAAGAATGTTGCAAGAAGCCGTTGACGCACTTATTGACAACGGCAGACACGGCAAAGCCGTCACCGGTCCGGGAAACAGAAATCTGAAGTCATTGTCAGATATGCTCAGAGGCAAACAAGGCCGCTTCAGACAAAACCTGCTTGGAAAGCGTGTTGACTATTCCGGCCGTTCAGTTATCGTTGTCGGACCCGAATTAAAAATTTATCAATGCGGACTGCCGAAAGAAATGGCGCTGGAATTGTTCAAACCGTTTGTATTCAGAAAACTTGTAGATTTGGGCATTTCTCACAACATAAAGAGCGCAAAGAGAACGGTAGAAAGACAAAAACCGCAGGTTTGGGATATTCTTGAAGAAGTCATAAAAGACCACCCGGTGTTGCTCAATAGAGCGCCGACGCTGCACAGACTGGGCATACAGGCTTTTGAGCCGGTGTTGGTTGAGGGTCGCGCCATAAAATTGCATCCGTTGGTTTGCCCGGCATTTAACGCTGACTTTGACGGCGACCAAATGGCGGTGCATGTACCTCTTTCCATTGAGGCGCAGACCGAGGCAAGAATTCTGATGCTGGCCAGCAACAACATTTTGCGGCTTTCAGACGGCAAACCCATTGTCAGCCCGACTCAGGATATGATTATCGGCGCCTATTATCTGACGCAGGACAAACCCGGCGCAAAGGGCGAGGGCAGATGGTTTATGAACGCCGACGAAGCAAAAATGGCTTATCAGGTCGGAGACATAGAGCTTCAAGCAAAAATAAAAGTAAGAGTGCGCAAAGAAATTGACGGCAAGATGTACCAAAAAATACTGGAAACCACCGTCGGCAAGATTATTTTCAACGAGGCGATTCCGCAGGATTTGGGGCTGACTCCGAGGAATACCCCCGAAGAAATGTTGGATTATGAAGTAGACTATTTGGTCAGCAAAAAGCAGCTGTCACAGATTGTAGAAAACTGCTTCAAATTGAAAGGCGCAACAGAAGTAAGCAAGGTGCTTGACAGAATAAAAGAGTTGGGCTTCAAATATTCGACTATCGGAGCTATTACGACCAGCATATTTGACATGCAGATTCCCGGCTCCAAGAAAGAAATCCTCAAAAAGGCCGAAGAAGATGTCATTCGCATAGAAAAGAACTTTAAGAGAGGTCTTATAACCGAGGAAGAGAGATATGCCGAGGTTGTGGATATCTGGAAAAAGGCAACCGACGATGTTGAAAGAGACCTTGAGGCAAACTTTAAGAATTTCGACAAAATGAACCCCATATGGATGATGGCGCACTCCGGCGCGCGCGGAAGCATGCAACAAATAAAACAGCTTTCCGGTATGCGCGGACTGATGAATGACCCTACAGGAAAGGTTATCGAAATTCCCGTTAAATCTTCCTTCCGCGAAGGGCTGTCGGTTTTGGAATACTTCATATCTTCCCACGGCGCCAGAAAAGGCGGAGCCGATACGGCGCTCAAGACGGCTGACTCAGGCTATCTGACCAGAAGACTTGTCGATGTGGCGCAGGATGTCATTGTCAGAGAAGAAGATTGCGGAGACAAGAAAGGCTTTGTCATAAAGAATCTGTACGACATAAACGGCAGACTTGTCGAAGACATAAAAGAAAGAATTATTGGCAGGTTTACCATAGACGCTATCATTAACCCCAAGACAAAAGAGGTTATTGTAGAGGCGGATTCTTTGATTACCGAGGACCAGGCCAATGCCATTCAAAAGGCCGGCATAGAAGAAATAAGAATTAGGAATGTGCTTTCCTGCAAAACTAAGGTTGGTATCTGCTCCAAGTGTTACGGCGCCAATATGTCCTCCAGCAATATCGTCAAACTTGGCGAGGCTGTGGGCATCATAGCCGCTCAATCCATCGGCGAGCCTGGCACGCAGTTGACCATGAGAACTTTCCATACAGGCGGCGTTGCATCAGTAGCCGACATTACGCAAGGTCTTCCCAGAGTTGTAGAACTTTTTGAAGCCAGAAACCCCAAGGGCGAAGCAACGGTTGCCGACATAAAAGGCGAGGTCAGCATAAGAGAGGAAAAAGGACAAAGAATAGTTACCGTCCAAAACAAAGACAACCAGTTTGAATACAAAATTCCTTTCGGCGTCAAACTTACCGTCAAGGACGGCGACATAATCGAGGCAGGTGAACAGTTGTTTGCAGGCTCTGTCAATCCGCAGGATATATTGAGAACAAAAGGCTATATCGGCGTGCAGGAATTGATGATAAGAGAAGTGCAGTCGGCATACCGCTCAAACGGCGTTCACATCAACGACAAGCATATTGAAGTTATCGTGCGCCAGATGTTGCGCAATGTAAGAGTCAACAACCCCAATGACACCGACTTGCTTATGAATGAACTTATTGACAGAAACAGACTGGACGAAGCAAACGAAAAGGTGCTGGAACAAGGCGGAATGCCGGCGACTGCCACCCGTGTGCTGTTGGGCATAACCAAAGCGTCTTTGGCTACCGAGTCTTTCCTTTCTGCGGCATCTTTCCAAGAGACGGCAAGAGTGCTTACAGATGCAGCCATAAAAAGCAAGGTAGACAAATTGACGGGACTGAAAGAAAATGTCATCATAGGCAAACTCATTCCGGCAGGTACGGGCATGAAACAATACAGAAATGTTTCGCTTGAATTCACCGGCGAGAGAACACCGCCGAGAGAAACTATGCTGGCTCATGAAGAAATAGACTATGACAAGGTGGCAGAGTTAGAATAGAAGGAGAAACTGATGAAGAGGCTTTTTACTTCAGAAAGCGTTACTGAAGGGCATCCGGACAAGATATGCGACCAAATCAGCGACGCTATTCTGGACGCAATACTTGAACAAGACAGCAGCGCCCGTGTTGCATGCGAAACTTGCACAACCACAGGGCTTGTGCTTGTAATGGGCGAAATCTCAACAAAGGCTTATGTGGATATTGCCGGTATAGCCAGAGAAACCATAAAAAAGATTGGCTACGATTCTTCAGACCTAGGGTTTGATTATAACACTTGCTCCGTGCTTACCGCCATAAACGAGCAGTCGCCAGACATCGCTCAGGGCGTAAATGCCAGTTTAGAATGCAGCACTTCTTGCGCAGACAGGCTTGACAGCGTCGGCGCCGGAGACCAAGGAATGATGTTCGGCTATGCCACAGACGAGACGGAAGAGTATATGCCGCTTGCGCTGATGCTTTCGCACAAACTTTGCATGAGACTTGCGGAGGTGCGCAAACTTGGACTAGTCGACTATTTGCGCCCTGACGGCAAGGCGCAGGTAACTGTGGAATACCAAGCAGGCGTTCCCAAGAGAATTGAAGCTGTTGTGTTGTCAACACAGCATAGCGAAAGCATAGACATATCTAAGTTGCGTCAAGAAATGACAGAACTTGTGGTAAAACAGGTTATATCGCCGGATATGATGGATAATGACACCAAAATATATATCAACCCCACCGGCAGGTTCGTAAAAGGCGGACCAAATGCCGACAGCGGTTTGACCGGTCGCAAAATCATCGTAGACACCTACGGCGGTTATGCGCCCCACGGCGGCGGCGCTTTCTCAGGCAAGGACCCCACGAAAGTAGACCGCAGCGCATCATACTATGCAAGATATGTGGCAAAAAATATCGTTGCCGCAGGTCTGGCAAAACGGTGCGAAATCTGTGTGGCTTATGCCATAGGCAAAGCCAATCCGGTCTCTATCGACATAAATACTTTTGGCACGGCGACAGTTGATGAAGCAGAATTATTGACTGCCGTTAAGAAAGTTTTTGACTTTCGTCCTCAGGCTATTATCGAAAATCTTGAACTCAGAAGGCCGCAGTACCTTGCAGCGGCAACATATGGGCATTTCGGCAGGAGCGAATTCAGCTGGGAAAAAACTGACAAGACCGAAGAGCTTCGGGACTGTCTGTCATAATGGTTATTCAAGGGACCGTAGAAGAGATTATTTTCAGAAATGAAGAAAACGGTTATACCGTCATGAATTTTGATGCCGATGGCGCGCTGATAGTTGCTGTCGGCATTTTTCCGTTCATAAACGAGGGCGAACGCCTTGAACTGACGGGAGAGAACAAGTTTAACACAAAGTTTGGCGAACAATTTGTAGTATCGAATGTTGAATTCTTGAAACCGAACGACACAGAAAGCATAAAAAGATATTTGGCGAGCGGACTTTTCCGCGGCGTTGGCGAAATAACCGCCGACGCCATTGTCAGGAAGTTCGGTAACAAAACGCTGGATATAATAGAAACGCATCCGCACTTGCTGACAACGGTCAGCGGCATTGGCGCCATAAAGGCGGAAGAAATCTCAAAATGTTATATCGAAAACAGCCGCATAAAAGAAACGGTACTGTTTTTGCAAAACTACGGTATTACGACGGCAATGGCGCTCAAGATATACAAGCAGTACGAGCAGGACACTATTATTGTAGTAAAAAGCAACCCGTACAAACTGGTAGAAGATATTGAGGGCATAGGTTTTCTTACGGCAGACAGGCTGGGCGCAAAACTTGGAATTGACCGCGACAGCAAATTCCGATTGCAGGCAGCTATTCATTATACTTTGCAGGAAGCGTCGGGCAAAAACGGGCATACTTATCTTCCAAAGGATTTATTGATAGATGAAGTATTGCGGCTGACCGAGACATTTGACAAACAGCGTATTTGCCAAGTACTGGAGGAGCCGCAGAACGGTTTGCGAGAGGTGGAGATTGACGGAGAAGTCGGCTATTGCCTTTCGCTGAACTACCATACCGAGAACGGCATTGCCGCCAAGTTGGTGATGCTGAAAAATGCCGAAAGTATGGATTTGGATTTGGACGAGGAGTTGCGCAATTATGAACAAACAAATGATATAGTTTTGGATGTTCAGCAGCGCTTAGCGATAAAAAGCGCCATAAATGAGGGCGTTGTCATCATAACCGGCGGACCCGGCACAGGCAAAACGACAATCATAAAATGCATAACGACGATTATGGGGCAGAGGGGTTTTCGCGTGGCGCTGTCGGCGCCGACCGGCAGAGCGGCAAAGCGCATGAGCGAAGCAACGGGCGAGGACGCAAAGACATTGCATAGGCTGCTGGGCATAAACAGCCGTCAGTTTGATACAAACGAGCTTTCAGAGCTGGAATATGATGTTGTCATTATCGACGAAATCAGCATGGCTGACATATATATCTTTAATGCGCTGATGAAAGCCATGCCGCATGGAGCCCGTCTTGTGCTTGTGGGCGACAAAGACCAGCTGCCGTCGGTAGCTTGCGGCAATATTTTGTCGGATATGATATGCAGCGGACTTTTTTGTACGGTTTATTTGGAGGAGATTTATCGTCAGGCAAAGGAAAGTATGATAGTCGTAAATGCCCACAGAATAAACAACTCAAAAATGCCGATAACCAAGAATTCCAAGGACTTTTTCATAGACAACAAGAGCCACCCCATGGACATAAGAGACAGCGTAATATCTATGGTCAGTCAGCGCATTCCGAACTTTCTTGATATCAATCCCAGAGATATCCAAGTGCTGGCGCCCATGAAAAAAGGCATTGCCGGAGTCGAGGCCTTGAATGACAGTTTACAGCAGGCGCTAAATCCTCAAGGCAAACAAATCGTTTATAAAAACCGCATTTTCAGGGTTGGCGACAAGGTCATGCAGACCATAAACAATTATACAATTGAGTGGATGAAGAATGACATCTTCCACGAAAGCGGAACAGGCGTCTTTAACGGCGATATAGGATATATAATTGACATTTACAACGGCGAACTGCTTGTGGAGTTTGAGGACGGCAAGCTGGTGAGGTATCAGGAGAGCGGACTGGACGAGCTTATGACGGCATACTGTATCAGCGTGCATAAGTCGCAGGGGTCTGAGTTCCCCGTGGTAATCATAGCCGTCACGAGCGGCAGCTATGCAATACTGACAAAAAATCTTCTTTATACCGCAGTAACGCGCGCCAAAAGAATGGCAGTTATTGTAGGAGATGAGCAAAATATTGAAAAAATGGTAAAAAACACTTATATTACACGGCGGTTTTCAATGCTTAAGCATTTTCTGGAAAAAAATCAATCAAAAGTGCGTATGCTTTGGGGAATATGATGTCATCAACAATTTGGCACAAAATAATGGACGCGCTGTTTCCGTCGGATATTACTTGCATTTGTTGCAATGGGGAGTTGCAGAACGACAAAGAAAGGCAGTTTTGCGTTTGTTCGAGTTGCGAAAGACAACTGGACAACATATCACACAGGTCGCAAGAGATAGACAATGTAAATTTGTATTTTACGGAGTTTCATACGGTTTTCAGTTACAGCGGGGCGGCAAAAAATTTGATTGTCGGCTTCAAAGACGGCAACAAGCCTTATCTTGGCGAATATATGGCAAGGTTTATGCATTCTGTTTTTTTAGCGCAGTACACGGTGGCGGATTGTGTGGCATATGTGCCGGCATCGTCAAAAAAGGCGGCAAAGAGAGGTTATGACCATATGAAGATTATAGCCGAGCATTTTGCAAAAATGAGCAATCTGCCGCTGATAATGGCATTGAAAAGGTCGGAACAAAGCGAGGACCAGACGGAGAGCGAGGACAGGTACGCCAACATAAAAGGACAGTTCAGTTTGCAGGAAAACATAAAGGGCAGGCGAGTGCTGCTGCTTGATGATGTGGTGACAACAGGCGCTACGGCTTCCGAATGCGCAAAAGTACTTATTGAGGGCGGCGCGGCGCATGTGGCGCTTTTGACCTTTGCCGAGGCTGCCAGTTTCAGCCAATACAAAGAACATGCGGCAAGGCGAATGGCGCAGCGTAAATAATTCGTTGCGTTGAGTTTTAGCCTATGCTATAATGACATAGACATTGCAATTCTTTAGGATAAAGAGATGAACAAAACCGAACATAAGAAGATTACCAAAGCCAGAAGCAAATCAAAGAAAGACAGCCTAAAGCTCAAAAAAGCAGAAAGGTACAACCCCGATATAAAAATTGGTCTGAGCGATGAAATCGTACGGCAGCGTGTAGAGGACAATCTCACCAACAATAAGCCGATAAACAGAAGCAAATCGTACAGTCGCATAATTTTTGAAAATGTCTTTAACTTTTGCAACACCATTACTTTGTTATTAGTTATAATTTTGATTGCCGTCGGTCAACCAAACCAGACGGTTTCCTCAAGCATAATTTTGCTGAACATAGCCATAGGAATTTATCAGGAAATAAAGGCAAAATGGACGGTCGAGAAACTTTCGCTTGTCGTTGACAGCGTTTGCGATGTGTTGCGCGGCGGCAAAGTATATTCTGTCAGCACTAAGGAAATAGTGCTTGACGACTTGTTTTATTTGTCGGCAGGTTTGCAAGTGCCCGTAGACGGTATTATAGTTGACGGCATAATAGAGCTTGACGAGTCCATACTTACGGGAGAATCCGAGGTAGTCAAAAAAAATGTCAACAGCCCTATATTGGCAGGCAGTCACATAGTTGCCGGCAAGGCGCTTGTGCGCGCTGACAGAGTGGGCAAAGACTGTTACATAGAAAATGTCGCCAGAATAGCTCGCAGAGTGGCAAAGCCGCGCTCAAACATTTTCCGTGTGCTGGACAAAATAATAAAAGGCATCACCGTGGCGCTGATACCGCTTGCGCTGTTGCTGTTCATATCCACAAGAGTAGTCGCTCAGGCAAGCATGTCGGCAACCATAACGCAGGTAGCCGGCGCAGTATTGGGCATGCTACCGATAGGTATGTTCCTTCTCACCAGCACTGCGCTGGCGTCAAGTGTTCTGAAACTGGCAAAAAAGAACACCTTGGCGCAGGACTTGTACAGCGTAGAGATGTTGGCAATGGTAGATACTTTGTTGTTAGATAAAACCGGCACTATTACTGACGGTAAGCTCAAAGTAATTGAAGAAAAGGCGCTTATTCAGGATAATATCGATTTGAATACCATAATAACAACCATTGTCGAAGCAACGCATGACCGCAACCCCACGGCATTGGCGCTGAAAGAAAAGTATTCCGGCGGCAGTAAACTCAATGTCGTTAATGTAATGCCTTTTTCTTCCGACAGAAAAATGAGCGCTGTTGAAGTCGAAAACAATGTGGTGTATTGTTTGGGGGCGCCGGATTTTGTTGTAGAGAACTCTGACGAGTTGACAAATTATGTAGAGACAAGCTGTCAGATTTGCCGCCGTACTTTGGTACTTGGCAAATGTCATGGCAGCCTTGAGGATTTTGACAAGAAAAAAACTCAGGCTTTGTATGCATTTTCGCTTGAAGACAGGTTGCGTGACGATGTCAAGGATACGCTGAACTGGTTCTACGAAAACGGCGTTGACATCAAGATAGTATCGGGTGACAACCCCCGAACGGTCAGCGAAATTGCGCAGCTTACGGGAGTAAAGAACGCCGAAAGCTATGTAAATTGCAGCGAGTTGTCAGATAGCGAACTGGAAGAACGGGTGACGGATACAGCCATATTCGGCAGGGTGGCTCCGGAGCAAAAGAGCAAAATTGTCAACTTCCTTCAAAACAAGGGCAGAATTGTCGGTATGGTAGGCGACGGCGTCAACGATGTGCAAGCGCTTAAAGAAGCCGATTGCTCAATATCCTTTGCGTCGGCAAATGAAGTTGCGCGCAACATTTCTAGAATAATTATGCTGGACAGCAACTTTAAGGCGTTGCCGAATGTCGTCAGTGAGGGCAGACGGGTAATAAGCAACATAGAGAAAGTGTCGGCGCTTTACATAATGAAGAATTTGTTTGTCATGTTCATGACGCTACTTTTCTCCATTGTGGCTTTTGTCGTCAAAAAAGATTTGTATCCCTTTATTCCTACAAGAATGCTGTTGATAGAACTGTTTGTCATAGGTATTCCCACATTTGCGCTGGCTTTGCAAGCAAACAACAAGCGAGTAGAAGGCAACTTCCTGACCAACATAATGAAGTCATGTGTGCCTGCGGCAATGTCGCTGATTACCGGCGTCGGGCTGGTGCTGATACTTATGTTTACTGGAGTAGTCGATTTTGGCGGCATAAGTTTACCGCTTGCTGATTATCGGTCTTCAATGGCGGTACTCACCTTCACCATGGCGGGATTTTCGGCGCTTTTTATTATTGCGCTGCCGCTCAACAAGTTCCGTCTGTTTGTAATATTCTCTGCATTTGCGCTGTCTATCGGCGGGCTTTTCCTTGACCAAATGTTGGTAGATGGGTGGTTCCTTGAAATAAACCTATTGAAAGACGGCATGCATATTTTATGGGTGGCTGTCGGCATGATATTGGCGACCATAAGTCATATCTTTTATCGTAAAGCCGTCATTAAGATTGACGAGCGGTGGGGCGACAAAATCAGAGAGAGCGTCTCAAGAGTAGGAAAGCTCTTCAAACGCGCCAAAACCGCCAAATAAACCGCAACAAAATGCAGTATATTTTATCATTTTGTTTGACAACGGCTTAATGACTTGATATAATAACTTAGCTTGCATGGTTATATGCAGGCTTTTATGTTTAATTTGCCCAAGAATTGTCAAAACAGACAATAATTGCAAGCAAAAATAAGCAAAAAAGCGTTCATTAAGGAGCATTAGTGGACAAAGTACTATCAGAACCCAGCGAAAATCGTGTCGTCGGTTTGCGCCAGGTCAAGAAAGCAATAAATAACAATCGTCTAAGGTGTGTGATGATTGCTATGGATACGGACGAACTTATTAAGACGCAGCTCATAAACATGTGTGAGAAGAAGAAGTTGCCGCTTGAGTTTTTTTCATCAAAAGCAGAGATGGGCAGGCTTCTGGGAATAGATGTTGCGTGTTCTGTGCTTGGCATAAGATGTCCGGCAAAAAAAGAGTTATCCTAAGGGTTGAACGGATACTCATCCAATAAAAAACAGGAGGAACCTAAATGCCTACAATTAACCAGCTCATACGGGCGGGAAGAACGACAAAAGAAAAGAAATCCATGTCTCCCATGCTTGAAAGCAGTCCTCAAAAGAGGGGAGTATGTCTTTCTGTAACTACCACGACTCCCAAAAAGCCCAATTCTGCCGTAAGAAAAATCGCCAGAGTACGCTTGGTTAACGGAATGGAAGGAACGGTGTATATACCCGGCGTCGGACATTCGTTGCAAGAACACAGCGTAGTATTGGTAAGAGGCGGAAGAGTTAAGGATTTGCCCGGTGTGCGTTATCACATTGTGCGCGGCACGCTTGATACAGCGGGCGTAGCAAAACGCATGCAAGCCAGGTCAAAATACGGCGCCAAAAGACCGAAATAGCCGTATCGGATGAAAAACTTGTCAACCATAAATATCAGGAGGTAAAACGAAATGCCCAGAAGAAGCGGAGTCCCAAAACGCGATGTGTTGCCGGACCCTATATATAACTCAAAAATAACCACAAAACTCATAAATCAAATAATGCTTGACGGAAAGCGTGGTACTGCCCAAAACATAACCTATGAGGCTTTCAAAATAATTGAAGAAAAGCTCAATATGAATCCTCAAGAGGTTTTCCTAAAAGCTCTCGAGAATGTTATGCCGGTTCTCGAAGTAAAGGCGCGCAGGGTAGGCGGCTCAAACTATCAGGTCCCACTGGAAATTAGACCTGACAGACGCCAGACGCTTGGAATAAGATGGATTGTTCTGTATTCGCGGAAGAGAGGCGAAAAGACAATGAAGGAAAGACTTGCCGGAGAAATCATGGATGCATACAATAGCGCCGGCGGTGCCTTCAAGAAAAAGGAAGATACCCATCGTATGGCAGAGGCCAACAAAGCTTACGCGCATTACAGGTATTAACCCGAAAAAAGGACAAAACAAAAAGGGCGGCATACTGAACAGATGCCGCTTTTTATATCATAAACAATGATTAGAAAGACAAAAAATAAAGAAACTATACAATTAGGGAGTAAAGATGACGAAAGTATATCCGCTGGATAAAATTAGAAATATAGGTATTATGGCTCACATAGACGCCGGCAAGACCACGACCTCAGAAAGGATATTGTTTTATACGAACAAGGTCCACAAAGTAGGCGAAGTTCATGACGGCACAGCCACAATGGACTGGATGGTGCAGGAACAGGAAAGAGGCATCACCATAGTTTCGGCTGCCACAACAACGGAATGGAAGGATTTTTGCATAAATATTATTGACACCCCCGGGCATGTGGATTTTACCGTTGAAGTCGAAAGAAGTTTGAGAGTGTTGGACGGTGCCGTAGCGGTATTTTGCGCCAAAGGCGGTGTTGAGCCGCAGTCCGAAACGGTTTGGAGACAAGCCAACAAATACAAAGTGCCAAGGATTGCTTTTGTCAATAAGATGGACATAAACGGAGCAGATTTTTATAATGTTGTCGACATGATGAGGACAAGGCTGCACACAAACGCCGTGCCTATCGTCTTGCCCATGGGCAAGGAAGACACCTTTGAGGGTATTATTGATGTGCTGAAGAACAAAGCAATAAAGTACAACGACCCCAAGGGCATCGAAATAACATATGTAGATGTTCCCGAGCAATACAAGGAAGAAGTGGCGGCGGCAAGGGCATATATTGAAGAAGTCTGCGGCGACAATGACGACGATGCCATGATGAAAGTTCTTGAGGGCGAGCCGCTGACCGAAGAAGACATGCTTAGGGCGCTGCGCAAGGCTACAATTGCTCTGAAAATAACTCCCGTAGTATGCGGCACGGCATATAGGAATAAGGGCGTCCAAAAATTGTTGGACATGATAGTTGCGCTGTTGCCGTCACCTCTTGAAATTGAATCCATAAAAGGCATAGACGAAAGAGGCAAAGAGACGGAAAGGCACGCCAGTTTTTCTGAGCCTTTGGCAGGGCTGGCTTTCAAAATAATGGTAGACCCGTTTGTCGGCAAGCTGGCATTTTATAGAATTTATAGCGGCATTTTGAGAACAGGAATGCAGGTATATAACAGTACCAAACAAAGAAAAGAAAGAATCAGCAGAATTCTTAGAATGCATTCAAACAACAGAACTGAGATTGACGAGGCCAGCGCCGGCGACATTGTGGCTCTTGTCGGGCTGAAAGATACCACGACAGGCGACACGCTTTGCGATATCCAAAAACCCATTATACTTGAAAGCATGGATTTCCCTGACCCCGTTGTTAGGGTTGCAATTGAGCCAAAAACAAAAATAGGTCAAGAAAAAATGGGGCTTGCGCTGTCAAAACTTTCGGAAGAGGACCCCACTTTCAAAACATATACCGACAGAGAAACCGGACAGACAATCATAGCCGGTATGGGCGAGTTGCATTTGGAAATAATAGTCGACAGACTGTTGCGCGAGTTCAAAGTTGAAGCCAACATAGGTCAGCCGCAGGTGGCATACCGCGAGGCAATCAAGAAAGAAGCTGTTGCCGAAGGCAAGTATGTCAGGCAGTCGGGCGGCAGAGGACAATATGGTGTGTGCAAAATTATTATTTCGCCGAATGAACAGGGCAAAGGAATTGTGTTTATTGACGAAATCGTCGGCGGCGTCATACCCAAAGAGTATATCAAACCCATTGAAGACGGCATAAGAGAGGCGGCAATGGGCGGAGTGCTGCTGGGTTATGAGATGGTGGACTTTACCGTAAGGCTTGTAGACGGCAGCTATCATGAAGTAGACAGCAGCGAAATGGCGTTCAAGATTGCCGGCTCAATGGCATACAAGGAAGCCGCAATGAAAGCCAACCCGACAATTCTGGAGCCTATGATGGAAGTTGAGGTGACGGCTCCGGCGGAATATCTTGGTGCAGTACTGGGTTCTTTGTCATCAAGAAGGGGCAGCGTAAAGTCTATGGACGACCGCCACGGAGCAAAAGTTATCATTGTCGATGTGCCGCTTTCAGAGATGTTCGGATACACGACCGTACTAAGAAGCGCCACTCAGGGCAGAGGTTCAAGTTCAATGCAACTCAAATGCTACACTGAGGTTCCGCTCTCCGAAAGGAAAAAAATGCTTGAGAAAGTATAACTTTTGAGCAAAACGATAATTATTTTAATTATAATTTCCTCAAAAATGATATGAAATCAGGTGACAAGACAAAATAAATATTATATAATAGGTATTACAAATATAAGTATGTAAAATTATTGGAGGACATAATAAATGGCTAAAGCTAAATTTGAAAGAACAAAACCCCATGTGAATGTTGGCACAATCGGCCACGTCGACCATGGCAAAACAACTTTGACTGCCGCTATTACTATGGTATCAGCTGCTGCCGGTTTTGCACAGAGCATCAAGTATGACGAGATTGATAAGGCTCCCGAAGAGAAGGCAAGAGGCATAACGATAAACACATCTCACGTTGAGTATCAGACCGCCAACAGGCACTATGCTCACGTTGACTGCCCCGGACACGCTGACTACGTAAAGAACATGATTACCGGAGCCGCTCAGATGGACGGCGCTATCCTTGTTGTTGCTTCGACAGACGGACCCATGCCCCAAACGCGTGAGCATATACTGCTTGCCAGACAGGTTGGTGTTCCCTATATCGTAGTATTCATGAACAAGGTTGACCAGGTTGACGACCCCGAGTTGCTTGAACTTGTCGAAATGGAAATAAGAGATTTGCTTTCTCAATACGAGTTCCCCGGCGACGACATTCCAATCATAAAGGGTTCTGCTTTGAAGGCTATGGAAGCCTGCGCAGCCGGCAAGTCCGACAGCCCCGATTGCGATTGCATCCGCGAGTTGCTTGATGCTGTTGACAGCTATATTCCTGCTCCCGAAAGAGACACCGACAAGCCTTTCCTTATGCCTGTCGAAGACGTCTTCACCATCACCGGCCGCGGCACAGTTGCTACCGGCAGAGTTGAGAGAGGTCAAATAAAGATTCAAGACAAAGTCGAAATAGTCGGACTTATGGACAAATCAGTTGAGACCACCGTTACCGGTATCGAAATGTTCCGCAAGTTGCTTGACTTTGCTCAAGCCGGCGACAACATCGGCGCTTTGCTCAGAGGTATTGACCGCAACAACATCGAAAGAGGTCAAGTTCTGGCTAAAGTCGGCTCAATCAAACCCCACACCCACTTCAAAGGTCAAGTTTATGTCCTTAAGAAAGAAGAGGGCGGCAGACATACCCCGTTCTTTAACGGCTATCGTCCCCAGTTCTATTTCCGTACAACCGACGTTACCGGCTCCATTCAGCTTCCTGAAGGCGTCGAAATGGTTATGCCCGGCGACAACATCGATATGGAAATAAAGCTCATCACTCCTATTGCTATGGAGCAGGGACTGCGCTTTGCTATCCGTGAAGGCGGCCGTACTGTTGGCTCTGGTGTTGTATCCAGCATCCTTGGCTAATATACAACAATGTATCTCAAAAGGTCGGCAGCAGCCGACCTTTTTTGTTTTTACAAAATATCTGATTTATGGGTATTCCGCTAAGTATGCATTTAGGGAAGAAAAATAACCGTTAGGGCATGTGGCGATTGGAAGCATACCACATCGCTGTGCATGCAACGGGGAAAAAAAAGACCGGGCATGCGGCGAAAATTGAAAAATTCATTTCTGATTGGGGGGTAATGTCGCTAAATACGCGGTCAGGGAAGAAAACTAGCCCGTTAGGGACGATTGGAAGCATACCGCCAGACATGCGGCGAGAGTTGGAAAGTTGTTGTGGAAACAACGGCACGGCCTATTTTTTCAGCGCCGCTGAGATGTCATAAGGCTCATTTGACAGCTCTTTTATGAAAAGCGCTCTGATATAGCCGCGGTCAAATGTCGTCGAATGCACAAAAAAGTTTTTGCCGTAATAATATCTTGCCAGCTTGAAGTATTTTGTATTGGTGTGCAGTGCAATGGCTTTTACTCCCATTTCTTCGCATTCTTCAATTGCGTATGCAAGCAATGAGCTGCCTACACCCGTTCCGCTTTCTTCCGGAGAAACGGCAAAACGGTAAATGTATGCCAAGTCGTCTGTCAATTTTTCAATTCTTATGCAGCCGATAATGGCGCCATGTCGGACTGCCGCAAGCACGGTATTGTTTGTTATGTCATTTATGACATCTTGTTCTGTCTCGTTCAGCGCGGATACCGCCACGCTGTCTTGCAGCTGTTCCTTGTACTGGCGGAAAGCCAGCAGGGTGAGGGTGTTTATTTCCTTGGCTTGTGATAATTTTGCGGGAATTATTTTCATGACATACCTATTTTGTAATCATTGTGCCTATGCCGGAATCGGTAAAGATTTCTAACATGACCGGGTGGGGAATGTTGCCGTTTATGATATGTACGCAGTTTATGCCGTTTTCAACTCCTTGAATGCAGGCATTGACCTTGGGAATCATGCCCCCGTCAATACCGCCCTCGGCAATCATTTTTTGCAGTTCTGCTGCGGAAGCAAAATTCAGCAGAGTACTCTTATCATTTTTGTCGGTAAATACGCCGTCAATATCCGTAAGATAAATGAGCTTTTCTGCGCGCAACGCAACGGCTATCTCTGCGGCGGCTGTGTCGGCGTTTATGTTATAGCTGTTTCCTTGCCCGTCTGTTCCTACGGGCGCAATGATGGGTATAAATTCGTCGCTGATTAGCAATTCAAGCAGTTTTGCGTTGATTTTTTTGATGCTGCCGACATATCCCAAATCAAAACCGTCGGCGGCGCTCATTTTTTCTACTTCAATAAGGTTTGCGTCTTTGCCGCAAATGCCCAAAGCCTTGACACCCAAAGTGTTCATCTTTGCCGTTATGTCCTTGTTTAATTTGCCGCAAAGCACCATTTGGACAACTTCGATTGCTTCTTTGGAGGTGACGCGCAAGCCGCCGTGAAAAGTTGATGATATATCAAGCCTTTTTAGATATTGGTTAATTTCCGGTCCGCCGCCATGAACAAGTATGGGATTTACTCCGACAATTTTCAGCATTGCCACATCTTCAAGAATGGTATGCTCATTGGAAATATTCATGGCATTTCCGCCGTATTTTATGACGACGGTCTTTCCTGCCAGCTTGTGAATATAAGGCAGCGCCTCTGCAAGTATGTTGGCTTTTTCTATTAGTTTATCCATTTTATATGTACCTCGCTACAAAGTTCAGCCCCACCGTTTGGTCCAGTCCAAACATTATATTCATGTTTTGTACGGCTTGACCGCTTGCGCCCTTTACCAAATTGTCAAGACAGGATACTACGATAAGACGGTTGAGCCGTTTGTCTTTTATGAACCCTATTTGAATATTGTTGCTGCCGGCAACATTTTTTATTTCGGGCAGCTTGTTTTCGGGCAGTATCTGCACAAAAGGCTGGTTTTTATAAAAGTCGTTATAAATTGCCGCAATATCGGCATCAAAATCTGTTAATTCGCAATAGATTGTCGACAAAATGCCGCGCTTTATGGGCAAAAGATGCGGTGAAAAACTCAAAGCAATATTCTGTCCGTATGCTTCGGAAAGCCTTTCCTCAATCTCTGAAGTGTGGCGATGGTTTGTAAGAGAATATGCCTTGAAGTTTTCGGCGGATTCGGTCATTATGTAATCTATGGCCGCTTTTCTCCCTGCGCCGCTAATGCCGCTTTTTGCGTCAATAATGATATTGTTGCCGCTTATTGCCTCTTTTTGCAACAAGGGATAAAGCGCCATAATTGAGCAGGTGGTGTAGCAGCCGGGGTTTGCCACCAAGGCTGCTTTCTTGATATCATCTTTGTAAATTTCGCAAAGTCCATATACGCAGTACGCAGCAAGGTCGGGTCGGGGGTGCGCTATTTTGTATACCGCATTGTATTTTTGTATGTCCTTGTATCGAAAATCTGCGCTCAAATCAACAACCTTGATGCCTGCGTCAAAAAACTTGCCTGCCATAACTGCGCTTTCACCGTGAGGCAACGCCAAAAAGACAATGTCGCTGCCCTTTGCTATTTCTTCAAAACTGTCATTTGAAAAACATTTGTCTACCTTGCCCAGCAACGAGGGATAAAGCTCCGATATCGGTCTGCCGTCATTTGAACGGGAGATAAGTTTGTTCAGCGTGACATTCGGGTGGTTTGCCAGAATGTTCATAAGCTCAAGACCCGTATAGCCGTTTGCTCCGACTATGCTTGCATTTATATTCATTATTCACCTCTTATATCTATCAATTATACAAAAAATGCAAATTATATGCAAGTATTTTGCATATAAATACAAACATCATCGCAGCGAAAAGATACAGCCGCAGTAGGATTGACGATAGAGATTGAATTGTCGGCTGAGTTCTATGCTGCGCAAATAACCGCCGCCCTTTTTGAAATCTGAAAACAAGAATGCAATGTCATAAATTTTTGAAAGCTCGCTGCCTATTTGGTTGATGAGCTGCGCATTCTTTAGCGGACTGACGGAAAGCGTCGTAGTAAAGAAATCAAAGCCGTTTGCGGCGGCATACTGAGCGGCTTTTTCCATGCGCATTCTTATACATATATTGCAACGCTCTCCGCCCTCAGGCGCACTTTCCAAACCTTTTGTGTTTTTTGCAAAATCATCAGGGCTGTAATCTTCTTCAATTATATTTATGCCGCCCATTTCGGCAATCAGCCGTTTTTGTTCGGCAAGCCTTTTGTAATACTCCTCTGTCGTGTCAATGTTCGGATTGTAATAATATACGGTGATTTCAAAATGCTTTTTGAGCAACTCCAGACAAGAACTGCTACAAGGAGCACAACAGCTGTGCAGCAGCAATTTCGGACGGAAAGTCAGCCCATCGAAAATTTTATTCATTTCCTTTTGATAATTGATTTTTATCATATAGTAAGTATAACATAAAATTCATTAAAGCAAGGTTTTTCTTGATAGAATCCTTTAATTGTGTTTTTATCTTAAATGGTATATAATAATATAAGTATAGAAAGAGAGTAGAATGAATAAAAAGAAAATAATAACAATTATTTGCCTGTTGCTTGTGGCAATTCTTTTGGTGTCATGTACTTATGGCAGCTATGTCACCAAGCGCGCATATAAGCAGTTTTCTTCACAAAGAATGTATATGCGGTATGAGAGTTTTTCCGGTCACCTGTCCAGAAAAGTACGTATTCCGGCAGGTGAAATGTTTGTGATAACTATCACTACACAGACCAACTCAGGCAGTCTTACCGTGCAAGTGCTTGACGAAAACGACGCTGTTTTGGTATCCCAGGATACAAAAACAACCGATAAAGCCGCATATGATATTCCTGCAAGACAAGACAAAGCAGTGTATAAAATTAAGGTAGAGGGCAAGCACGGAGGAAGTTTTGATATAATCTGGGCAACGGAAAAAATGCAGCAATAAATAAAATTGACAACAAGAAATGATATCTTAAGGGGTAATATGAATTTAAGTTATAAAGCAAAATTTGAAGATATGGAAAAGAGGGGCTGTCCTGTGGTGGCTCTGTGCTATGATTTTGACAAAACGCTGTCACCCAGAGATATGCAGGAATACGGCTTTATTGAGCGGCTGGGAATGACGCCGGACGAATTCTGGAGTTTGTCAAACAATCTGGTTGAGAATCGGGGCATGGATATGATTATGGCATATATGCATACGATGATTTTTGAGGCAAAAAAGCGCAATATTGACATAACCATGCAAGATATGCGCGATTTAGGCAAAAAAATAACATTGTTTAAGGGCGTTGAGGATTGGTTTGACCGCATAAACGACTTTGGCGTAAAGAACGGAGTAATTACCGAACATTATATAATATCTTCGGGATTGGAGGAAATAATAGGCGGTATATCCATTGCCAACGAGTTCAAGAGGATATACGCGTCCAGCTTTTTTTACGATGAGTCGGGCAAGGCGATTTGGCCGAGAAAAGCCGTGAATTCCACCTCAAAAACACAATATTTGTTCAGAATAAACAAGAGTACCGACGATGTAAATGTGTATATGCCGGACGAGTTGAGGCGTGTGCCTTTTACTCACTTCATATATATAGGCGACAGCATGACGGACATTCCTTGCATGCGTCTCATAAAGTCTTATGGAGGCAATTCCGTCGGGGTCTTTAATCCCGAAGACGAAGACGCCAACAAGCTGGTAAAAAGGCTGTTGCTTGAGGGACGCATAAACTATTATGCTCCGACGGATTATACAAAGGGTAGCAGCATAGAGGATATTATTCACAAAATTATTTTAGACATAAAAACAAGGCATGATTTGTTGAGAATAACCCGCAACCAAAAGGCTGACACGACAAACTGACAGTTTTGTCAAAATTTCGTAAAAATTAGACAAAGATTCTGGCAAGTATAAACATTGTTGACAGTAAAACTGCGCAATGTTATAATGGTTTATATAATAATAAGGAAACGGGGGGCTTTGACCCACAAGGATATAAATGCTTGAAATAAATAATTTACATAAAAAGTATCTGCGTAGTGACAGATATGCTGTTGAAGATTTAAGTTTAAGTTTGAAAGAAGGGGAGGTGTTCGGCTTTCTTGGCATGAACGGAGCCGGAAAGTCCACCACAATAAAATGCCTGACAGGTATTTATCCTTTCAATAGCGGCAAAATAAAAATTTGCGGTCATGACATCGCAAAAGACCCCATAAACGCAAAGCTGAATATGGGCTATGTTCCGGACAACCATTCCGTATACGAGAAGTTTACGGGCAGAGAGTATGTCAATTACATAGCGGACCTTTACAGAGTTGACAAAGCTCAAAGAGAGGAGCAGCTCAATAAGTTCGCAAAACTCTTTCGCCTAACCCATGCTCTTGACAGCCAAATCAAGTCATATTCGCATGGCATGAAACAAAAAATTTGCATAATAGCCGCCTTGATACACTCACCAAAACTTTGGGTGCTGGACGAGCCTATGATGGGACTTGACCCGCAATCAATGGTTGAGATTATCAAATATATGAGGATACACTGCGAAAAAGGCAATACGGTTTTTTTCTCCTCGCACAATCTTGACCTAGTCGCCAAGCTGTGTGACAGGGCAGCCATTATAAATGCAGGCAAACTGCATTGCATAATAGACCTCCACGAACCGGGCAACAAAGAAGCGCTGGAAGAAAACTTTTTGCGCATAACCGGCTATGGGGAAGACGAAGGGGGAGATTCGGAAGCCATTGCAACCGCAAGGGAGGGTGACTGACGATGCATAATGTACTGACCCTCATCAAAATGGAATTCATAAACCGTTTTGGCAAGGTTGACATAAAAGACACAAAAGCCATTGCCAAGGGCGTTTTTTCCTTAATCTTTTCTATTGCGCTGTTTGCCTTTGTTTACTGGGCAGCCAATGTGCTTTTCAGCATGTTCGACAAAGCAGGGCTGGCATATGAAGTGCTGGTGCTTTTTTTTACCGTTGTCTTTGTTTTTTTGCTGTTCACAAACATAAGTTCCACCATCAAAGTGCTTTATTATAAAGGTGACAACGAAATACTCATGCGTTTTCCCGTTGCCGGCTGGGAAGTGTTCTGGGCAAAGACAATTTATTTGCTGATTTCCCAACTGGTCATTACTTCGCTGATACTCATACCTTTTCTTGTTGCTTACGGCAATGTTGTGTCTGCCGGCGGCATGTTTTTCGGCGCCATACCCTTTGTCATGATTTTCATGGTGCTGATACCTTTCTTTCTCTCAAACATACTTGCCATACCTTTTATGCACATCAGCAATTCAATCAGGTACAAGTTCGGCACAATAATAATTGCTCTTGCAGTGTTTATGACGGCAATATTTTTTATTTACACGCTGCTTTTTGAAAAAGCCGTAATATATTTGCGTGACGAGCAGACTTTTTCGGTTTTTGACGACAACACCGTCATGCTTATCAGCAACATGATAAAATATTTTATACCGACAAAATATTTTGCCGGCATGATGACGGGTGAATTTGAGGTAACGAGAATAATAAACAGAGAAACCATTGTGGCTACGGTGGGCGACAACAGAGCGCTTAGTTTCTCGGCTATCATAATTTTGTTTGAACTGGCAACAATCGGGTCATTCTTAGTGATAAAATTCCTTTATCAAAAGACTTTGCTTTTAAACATAGAAATAGAGGGTTGCGCATTTACCAAAGTGACCAAAAACAAAGTCTTGCCGATTTTCCGAACGCTGTTCCGAAAAGAGTTTATACAAGTGTTCCGTTCGGTTAATTATTCATTTCAATATTTTGTATTGGCATGTTCCATGCCGGTTATGGTATTTTTCTGCAATCGCATAGCCATCAGCATAGGGCTGAACGACATCGGCAACAAAATAGTGCCGGGGCTGACCTTGCTTATTATGCTGATTTTTAATACCGTAATCATTTCGTTCTCTGCTTCATCCATAACAAGGGAGGGCGCAAACTTCTACCACACAAAGGTTATGCCCGTTTCCATTAAGACGCAGCTTGCGGTGAAGTTCGTCATGTATTTTTTGGTGTCTTTCATAGCCAATACGGTGACAATCGCCATAATCATTTTCTCCAAACAAATGGTTGTTGACGGCTCCGGCATGGACTACATAAAGCCTCTTGCTATTTATGCGGTGTCATTGTTGCTTTCCGTAGGGCTGACGCTCTATTCTATGAAAATAGACATAATCCGTCCGAGATTTAATCTTGGCGGCGACGGCGAATTGGTCAGCAACAACATTAACACTACGCACTCGGTCATTGTCGGGTTGATTATTGCATTGGTTTTCGGAGTGACGGGCATGCTTATGCCTTATGTTTTCGGTGACCTAGGATTAAGAATAATGTTCTATGTCCTGCTTTGCGGCGCTGCGCTGTTTTTTGTATTTTCATTGCTGTTTTATTTCATAAAACTAAAAGCCGCATATAATAAGATTGTGTAGAGGGAGCATATGAAAAAATTTTTGATTGCTTTGATATTCCTCATTCCCGTAATAGTTGTTGTTGCAATTCAGGGCACGGGCGCCGTAATAGAAGCGTGGGCGCCTGCGGTTAACGCTGAAAATATTGAAATCAGAGACAGCTTCAACGACTATATAGGCGGCGGCAGAATTATCATTCCGCGCTACTTCAATGACGGCAGCGACGGCAGCGAATATATTTATATAAATGTCTATCCCAGCGTGGCTTATTCTGACGAAATCGATTATGTAGTTTCGGCGGAGGAGGGCTATGACGGCGAATGCCAACTGGTGCATGTCAGCAAGACAAAGTACAAATTGATAGCCAAAAAAAGCGGCAGCGTGCTGATGAAGATATTTTCCGTAACCAACAACAATGCATACAAGATGCTGAATGTGTATATCACTTCGGAGTTGGTTACCGAAATAAACATCTTTGCCGATGACGGAGAAAGCGTCGAAAGAGTAATTGAGGACGACACCATAGATTTGACAGAGCAGATGCGGCTTTATGCTTATGCTTATCCTGCCGAAGCTATCGGACAAAACTTTACCGTTTGGGAGAGCGCCGACCCGACAATTGCCACAGTTGACGAAAACGGCGTTGTCACAGCCACAGGAAAAGGCCGAACAAAAATAACTTGCTGGCTAAAAGACAAGACCGGCACAGAGCATTTTTCATTTATTCATGTCAATGTAGAAGAGGATATCATACTCAAACAGCATCAATTGTATTTGGAAAAGGCTTTTTTCAGTTCGCTTGACGAACATGAACAGAAGGAATTTATTTTGAAGAATGTCGTCAACAATTATGACAAATATGACGACTTGCCGCCGCTGACAACCAACGACATAGTACGCACCTTTGCCGACGATGATTTTATGAATTTTGAAGTTGACGGCATACCGCTGAGAATAGATTTGCTGGACGATTATGACGCCATAATGCTGAAAAGCGGTTATTTGAGTGAGATTTATATAGAAAACGGCGGATATACTTTAATACCGCGATACAAAGATTTCCGCAGAAAGGACATTCCCAAAGTAAACTATGTTGTTTCAGACCCATCGATATTGAGCGTTGAAAACGGGAGGATTATTGCCAAGAAAGAAGGCGTATGCTCCGTATATGCCGAACAAGAAGGACGGCGCACGGACGCGGTTAATCTTACGGTAAGGACCAGAGTTATTTCCTTCCAGCTGAATTTGTCAAACTTTGACAATAACAGGGGCATAAAACAAGAAAGAGTGTGGGGTCAGCATTTCCTTGAAGATGGAAAGTTGACGAATACTTTTGATTTGGGGTATGACGCAGCGTCGGTACACCCGGCGGCAAAAGATTTTGAATTGCTATGGGAAGTTGACAACCAGTTTGCCGAAATAGACCAAAAAGGCAAGATTACATTCCTTGACGGCTGCGCAAACCAAACCATAAATGTCACGGCTACGGCGATGGTGCATGGCATAAGAACGGCATTGAATAGACGGTATACTTTCCTTATGGCAGATGAAGGCACCATAAATATCGACAGTATCGAGGAGATGGAGCAGGCGTACAGCGAGGCAATGGGGAAAAGACCGGTTGCTTTGCAAAACGATATCCTTGTAGCCGACGGACGGGAAACCAAAGTCAACAACAACCTTTATGGCAACGGTTATATGTTTGATGTTCAGTATGGCGGAGAATCCATATACTCCTACGCATTGTGGGTGCGTGACGGCGACTTCAACGCAGACAGTCAGTATTATATCCTTGAGAATTTCACAGTGCAGTGCGCGCCAAGTTTTGAAGAGGGGTTGCGCAGAGGCAACGGCATTTGCCTGGAGAACATGAAAATTGACGGCACCGTAAGATATGTCATATCAAGGTATTCTTGGAATTCAATGCATGTAATATGCAATAAAGGCGTGCTAAAAGTCGAAGGTTGCATTCTCGGCACCGCAGGCTTTGCCGCCATATATTTTACGGACGATTATCTTGAGTCTGAAGACGAAAAAGGCACCATGATAATAAAGAATACCGTCATGCGCGAAACAAAGTGCGCGTCGCTGGTGACTACACCGCGCGATTTTCAGATGGACAACAAAAAGAACTATGTAGCCAATGTTGTTTTTGAAGGCTTTTTAGACAGTTACAACTGGAGAAAGGTTGAGGAATTGCAAGGCATATT
The DNA here is from genome assembly GCA_050309775.1 of Christensenellales bacterium. Classification (GTDB taxonomy): domain Bacteria; phylum Bacillota; class Clostridia; order Christensenellales; family DTU072; genus DTU072. The sequence continues at coordinate 125,485 of JBNRMV010000001.1, forward strand.
TGACGCCATAGACAGCAGTATGTTGGGACCGCTGGAAGCTGCAAGAGACTTTCTCAGTAGATTGCTGGGCAGTTTGCTGGAAGCATACTTCTCCAAAGAACCCTACAAGAGCGCTGTTTATACCGACAGCAGCGGACAAAGATGGGTGTCTATGAATATGTTTGCGTTGGGCTTGTGCCAAACGGTTGACCCGAATTCGTTTGATTTCACCAAGAATTCAGAATTTTATTTGGTGCCCGTAAAACTTAACAGCAGCGAAGCATGGTTAATCAAAGGTATTCTTAAGAAAGATATGGATTTGCCATGTTATCTGCTCTCTTATAAGTTTGACGAAACAAGAGGTCCGGTAATTAAACCGCAAGACAATTGCCCCGAAAATGAAGAACTGTTCGACAGGCTTCATCCGGTGCCGGAAGAACAATAACCAACACAACCAACAAAACAACCAACCACAACCAACAAAATTGAAAATTAGGGAGGCATATTATGGCAGCAAGAAAAAGCTGTTGCGCAGGCGGCTGTCTGCTGAAAGCAATTATCTCAATAGTAATTATTTTGGCTTTGATAGCAGGCGCCATTATTTGGGCAATAAATCAAACACCGGAAAAGTTTGGATTTGCGGATTACGAAATCGAGGGAATGAGTCTTCGACAATTGGGACTTGCAAACACCAAAATCAAGGACATTATAGGCATTGTAAGAAAGCTATTTAAGCCCGACGAAAAGGCCATACTTAACAATGTTTTTGACCCCGTAAAGGACAAGGCGGGCGCTGACAGCAAAGCCGACCAAATGGGGCTTCCGCAGGGGGAAGGGGGACAATATGACTATTTGGCGTTGGTGGGTGACACGCCGATTGCAACGGATAACCCCGAATTGTTGTCTTTCAAGGATACAGAAATAGCTTTTATATTGAACAGCATCGTAATGCAAGCGTCAGAACAGTCAGAGGGCGAGGAGGAGGCTCAGGTGGTCAGGGATTTGAACGCATCCATAGCCCAAGTTACGATAACAAAGGGCACGGACATCACTCTGGAAATATTGCTGAAAATTGACATATCTTCCATAAGAAATGAACTGCCGTCCATTGTTCAGAACAGCTTTCCCAGCGTCGTGTACCTGAACAGCATAAACAAGATGACTATTGGTCAGACGGCTCCGAATGAGGGCATTATTTCGACACAGTCTTCGGGCATAGTCATAAACGGCATGGACGGCGCCACTACCGCCATTGTCATAAATGCGCTTGCAGGCAAAATTGCCGAGGCGTCCGAATCCGAAGACCCAGTCAAATACTTCAACGATACTTTCGGCGCTTTCTTCCAGAAAGTTGTCAACAACATGGGGCTTGTCGGAGATGCCGAACTTGACGAGAATGAAGCTGTCATACCCGCAACCATACAATACGGCGCAAACGGCATAGTAAACCATGGCATAAAAGTTATCACCAGGGAGCAGGCGTGATAGGAATAATAATAGCAATGCCCCAAGAACTGGCGCCCTACAAGCCGCACATAAAAACAACAAAGCGGCTTATGGGCAAGGATTTTTATGAAGGGGCAATCGGCGCTCAGGAGATTGTTATTTGCCATAGCGGCATCGGCAAGGTAAACGCTGCGTACGCAGCGACCTTAATGGTGCAGCTCTATAAGCCTACGGTGCTTATCAGCACAGGGCTTTCAGGGGGGCTGGGCATTCTGAATCAGTTTGACATTGTGCTTGCCGAAAGACTGGTACAGCACGATGTCGACACTACGGCGTTGGGCGACCCGAAGGGCATGGTTTCGACAGTGAATAAGGTGTATTTTGAAACCGATAGCGAATTGCTCAATAAGTTTTCCCAGACGCTGCCGGCGGCAAAAATCGGCACTATTGCCAGCGGCGACCAGTTTATTGCCGACAAAAAAAGCTCAGCAGCCATAGCCGAGCAGTTCGGCGCAATTGCTTGCGATATGGAGAGCGGGGCTGTGGCGCAGGTGGCGCACATAGCAGGCGTGCCTCTTGCCGTATTACGAGCCATAAGCGATTCGGCAGACGGGCAAGCGGCTGTGGATTTCCTGACTGCGGCAGAAAAAATAAGCATAGCCACATACAAAGCCGTTCAATGCGTAATTGAAAAGCTATAATGATACAAAATATACATAAGCAGGTAAAAAGATGAAGATAAAGAATCTTGTAAAAAGATATAATATGTTGTTTGCGCTGCTGCGCGACATTGGGCTGGGCGCGCTGGCGTTTGTAGCGGCATACTGGGTCAATCGAGGCAGCATGATAACGCTTCCCAGCCTGCGTTTGCTGTGGGTATATTTCTTTATCTGCATATTTACGACTATTTCCGCCATGGCGGTGCTGAAAAGTTATCGGGTGGAATGGCGCTATGCCGGCATTACCGAAATAGTAAATGTCGTACTGGCTTTTATAGTATCGGGAGTAATTGCCACCATATTGAAGATTAGTTATTTCCAAGATGTATATTTAAGCCTGCTGTTCCTCTTTTATTTCTTTTATTTTGGCTTTTCTCTGATTTGGCGGCTGTCGGCAAGGTTTGCGCTGGTACTGAAAAAGCGATTCCGCGTCGTGGGCAGCAACAACGAGAATATCATTGTGTACGGCGCAGGCTACACCGGCGCCACTCTGGTAAAAAGACTTGTTGAGAAACCCGAAGAGGGATTTGACCCCGTAGCCATTATTGATGACGACCCGACCAAACACCGCAAGTTTGTCAGCAACATACCCGTAATAGGCGGCAGAGACTGCATCGGTTATGCCATAAGGAAGTACAAGGCGACGACAATAGCCATAGCCATTTCAAAAATCACCCGTGAACAGTTGTTATCGATTTATACTTATATAAAAAAATTCAACATAAAAATCAAAATCACCAGCAATATGAGCGGCGCCAATTCGGTGCTGAACTCCGATGTAATTTCCTTAAAAAATTTGAAAATCGAGGACCTTTTGCACAGAAAGGAGCATAAAATAGACAAGGAGTTGCTGGATAGTTTCATAAATGACAAAGTTATTATGGTAACCGGCGGCGCCGGCTCAATCGGCAGCGAAATATGCCGTCAGGCTTTGGAGTACCATTGCAAGAAGCTGATTATTTTTGACCACCACGAATACGGCATGTTCAAAATAGGCGAGGAGTTCAAAAAAGGTTATTCTGAAGACCTGTTTGCCCTTGAAGTGGGTTCTGTGAGAGACCGCGAAAAAGTGCGCGCAGTCATGGAGAAACATAAACCCGACTTAGTCTTTCATGCGGCAGCGTACAAACATGTGCCGATGATGGAAATCAGCGCAGACGAAGCCGTAAAGAACAATGTAATGGGCACGGAAAATGTCATTGACCAATGCAATGAAAGCGGCGTAAAGAAGTTTATACTTGTGTCAACGGATAAGGCAATAAACCCGGCGAACATTATGGGCGCCACAAAGCGCATTGCGGAATTGGTGCTTGAGTGCAAGTCAGCCACCTCAAAAACACAATTGGCGGCAGTTAGATTTGGCAATGTGCTAGGCTCCAGCGGCAGCGTTATCCCCACCTTTATGAAACAAATAAACAACCGTGAACCTATCACAGTCACCCACCCCGAGATGAAAAGATATTTTATGACAATTCCCGAAGCCGTCAGACTGGTAATTCAAGCCGGAGCATTGGCAAATGGCGGAGAGGTGTTTGTGCTTGATATGGGCGAGCCGGTATATATAAAAGACCTGGCAATGGACCTCATAAGAGCCAGCGGACTTGTGCCGGACAAAGACATAAAGATTATTTATACAGGATTGCGCCCGGGCGAAAAACTTTTTGAAGAATTGCAGTATTCCGACGAAGATGTAAACGCCACCAGACACAGCGGAATTTTTGTATGCAAGTTGGCAGGCGTTGACTGCGAGGAGTTTTTCAAAAAATTGCAGCAGCTGAAAGAGTCGGCGCAAAGGAACGAAAAAGAACAAGTGGGGAAAATCATTTTTGAGATAGTCCCCAGCGAATATCGCGAACAAGCAAAAGGAGCATCATAAATGGCGCATTTCGGAACCGACGGCATAAGAGCCAAGGCGTCGGAGTTTTCAACTGAGTATTTGCACAAAATAGCCGATGCGGCGTTGTCGGCATCACCGAATGCAAAAATTGTAATCGGTCGGGACACACGCACAAGCGGCCCTTTCATAGAGAGCGAGCTTGCCAAAAGACTGGCGCAAAAAGGCGCAGAGGTCATGGTTGTAGGCATGACGGCTACGCCGACGCTTGCTTTCCTGACACAACAAAAGGCGGCGGATTTTGGCATAATGATATCGGCGAGCCACAACCCGCCTGAATACAACGGCATAAAGTTCTTTTCTTCCACCGCCGAAAAACTTAGCGAAGAAACCGAAAGAGAAATAGAGCATTTTATTGATAACCCGAAAGGTATTGCAGATGCCGTAAAGCCGAAAGAGGTTGTTTATTATAATGGGGATGAGGATTATATAAATTTTCTCATAGATAGGCTCAACCCGAATATTGCCGGCATGAAAATACTTTTGGATTGCGCAAACGGCGCAACTTCAAAAATTGCGCCGGCGCTTTTCAAAAAACTTGGCGCCGAGGTGACTGTTCACAACAGTAATACAAGCGGTGAGGACATAAACGCCGGCTGCGGAGCCGCAGTGCCGGAATATCTCTTAAACAGCATGGAAGGGGGAGATTTTGACATTGGATTCACCTATGACGGTGACGGTGACCGCATTATGGTTGTCGAAAAAGACAAGCTGTTCAACGGCGACCACCTTATGTATGTTCATGCAAGGAACATGAAACAAAAGGGCGCTTTGAAGCATGACACCATAGTTGCCACAATTATGAGCAACATGGGCACGGAAGCAGCTTGCAACAGATGCGGAATTAAACTCTTACGAACAGGCGTAGGGGACAAATATGTTCATCGCGAGATGATGAAACACGGTTACAACATAGGGGGAGAGGAGTCTGGACATATCATATTCAGCGATTATATGAAAACAGGCGACGGCATTTTGGCATCGCTGCTTACGGCCATATTAGCCAAAGAGATTTCGCTTAGCGCTCTTGACGACATAGCCGAGTACCCCAAGGCAATAAAAAGCTATATGTGTGACAAGGCTGCAGCGCAAAGATTTTATACCGATGAAGAAATACAAAATTATTTGAATAACCTCAAATTTGAAGGCAGGAGTGTGGTGCGTCCCAGCGGCACAGAGCCAAAAATCAGAATATTAGTCGAGGCTGCCGACGCGCAGCTTGCCGAACAGAAAGCCGCAGAAATAAAAGAATTCTTAACAAGGAGATTGGGCTGTTAAATATGATTAAAGTATATGTAGTAAACGAAAATAGGTATTCTCATTTGGACATTTTGGGGAAACATCCTCAGGATATCCTGACTGACGGACTAAAGAATTTCTCAACGATAGAAAACATAGCCGAGGCTGACGGAGATGACGCGGAATTTTGCGCCGTACTTTATTATGACACTCCTTTGGCAGACGATTCGTTTTTGCAGGAGTTGGCGGCAAAGGGCGACGGTTGGAAAATCGGCGACGGTTGGCTGAAGAAGAAGGGCTATACCGGCGAAATGAAAGAATGCGACGATGTCCGAGCCACGCAAATAAAAAATCTTGGCATGCTGGCTCCCATTTATAAAGAATTGCGCAAAAGAACGCTGGACAAATTTCGCGGCAGGAATATATTGTTTTATGACATCGACAGTTGTTATATCGATATGACTGTTGAAATTGCCGACGGCTGCATAATACACCCCATGGTGATATTGCGCGGAAAGACAAAGCTGGGCAATGACTGCGTTATTTTCCCGCAAACAGAACTCATAGATACTGTAGTCGAAAACTGCGTTGACATTCGCTCTTCATTTTCCATCGATGCCAAAATAGGGTCATATACTACTGTCGGACCCTTTGCATGTCTAAGAAAAGGCGCAGAAATAGGCGCATATTGCCGTGTCGGAGACTTTGTCGAAGTCAAAAACTCCGTTATAGGCGACGGCACAAAGATGGCGCATTTGGCTTATGTCGGCGACTCTACCGTCGGTCAGAATACCAATGTAGGCTGCGGCACGGTATTTGCAAACTACAACGGCAAAATAAAACAAAGATGTTCCGTAGGCAGCAATGTCTTTATCGGAGCCAATAGCAATCTGGTGGCGCCTGTCGTAGTGCATGACGGCGCTTATATTGCCGCCGGCAGCACAGTCACTCACGATGTCCCGGGCGGCAACCTTTGCATAGCAAGGTCAAGACAAGTGCTGAAAGAAAACTGGGAAAGAAAATAACTGCAACGCTTGGATTGCTGCGACAATGGAATTTTATTGATTATTGACATGCCAGGCTTATAGTTATATAATAATTAAGACTTTTAATTATTGTAGAGGTATTTTTGTGATAGCAATCGGTTCTGATAAGTCTGGGTTTGCACTCAAGGAAAGCATAAAAAGTTTTTTGAAGCAAGAGGGTTTTGCATTTGACGACCTCGGAACGCAGAGCATGGACGCAGGTGTTCCTTATTTTGAGGTAGCAAGCAAAATTGCTCCGCTGGTAGCTGACGGAACTTATGAGAAAGCTATACTTGTTTGTGGAACGGGCATGGGAATGAGCGTTGTTGCCAACAAGCACAAGGGAGTATATGCCGCCGCCGTTGAAAGCGTGTACAGCGCAAAAATGGCAAGGGCAATAAACAATGCGCAAATACTTTGTATGGGCGGCTGGATTATTGCAACCGAAATGGGCATAGAGATGACGAAGGTTTTTCTCAATACGGAATTTTTGCAGGGGTTGGAAGACTGGCGGCAACAGTTTTTGACTAATGCGGCGCAAAAATTAAAAGATATTGAAGAGGACATTTATGGATAATTTTACTTATGCGCAACCCGTAAAGATTTATTTCGGCGCAGGCAAGCTCAATGAGTTGGGCGAAATTGCCGAAAAAAACGGCTACAAGCGAGGCGGTTTGATAGCCGACTCAATTTTTATTAAAAACGGATTGGCGCAGTCCCTGAAAGAAAAAACACCATGCATTATAGGTGTTTTTTCTGAGTTTTCGCCAAACCCTATGCTGAATGAAGTGCTTGCCGCAGCGGCAAAGCTCAAAGAATGGCAAGTGGATTTTGTCGTAGCTTTGGGCGGAGGCAGCGCGCTGGATTTGGCGAAGTTTGCCGCGTCCATGGTCTATGCGCAGCATGACATAAGAGATTATTTTTTTGGAAAGAAAACATTTTCATCAGAACATTTGCCGCTTTTTGCCGTGCCTTCAACGGCAGGCACAGGCTCGGAAGTTACCACAGTATCCGTATGTACCGACGACGACACCGGCATAAAGGCGCCGCTATTACATAAGAATTTTTTACCGGAAATAGCTATTGTAGATTCTCAACTGACGCTGAGCGTGCCGCCTTTTGTGACAGCGCTGACGGGCATGGATGCCTTGTCGCATGCGCTGGAGGCTTTTTGGAGTATCAATCATCAGCCTATTTGCGACTTGCTGGCAACTGCGGCTTGCAGGTTGATATTTGCCAATCTGGAAACAGCGTATGCAGACGGCAGAAACCCTACCGCAAGACACAACATGTCCTTGGCGGCTCTTTACGCCGGACTGGCTTTTTCCCAAACAAAGACGGCGGCTTGCCATGCTTGTTCCTATCCGCTTTCTTCAGATTACAACCTAGCGCACGGGGAAGCTTGCGCCTTTACTCTTGACAGCATAACCCGTTTGAATGCCGCTGCCGAAGGCGGTCGGGTGGAAAGGCTGGCAAAAGAAATAGGGATTGAGAACGCCGACGCAATGGCGGACAAGATATACGCAATGAAAAAAGCTATGGGCTTGAGATGTACGCTTGCCGAATGCGGCATAGAGGACATTTCCGCTCTTAGTGAAAAGTGCGTTGCTCATCCGCTGATGAACAACAATCCCGTAAAAATAGACAAAAGTACCATGATAAAAATCTTTGAAAATTTGAGGTGACATGACTAATCAAGGGTCAAACAGCAAATCGCTGAGATGCAACAACAGGAGGGTTATCCTTTGGAAATTGTTCAACAACGGTCCGATGTCCAGAGTTGAGCTTGCCAAGGAGTGCCGTCTTACGGGTGCGGCTATCACAATCATAGTAAAAGAACTGCTTGAAAGCGGGAAAATTATTGAAAACGGGCAGAGGTTGCAACGCAACCACCAGGGCAGGAAAGAGGTATTGCTTGATTTGAACTATAACGAATACCTTGCCTGCAACATAAATATTGAACGGGACAACATTCATTTTTCTCTTTGCAGTCTGAAAGGCATTGTCTTTAAATCCATAAAACCCACAAAAGAGATGATGGGCATAGAGTATTTACGCATAAACATTGAGCGTATAACAAGAGGCTATGAGCACAGGCTTGTAGGCATAGGCATAGGAGTGACGGGCGCCGTAGACGAACAGAGCGGCGAATTGGTTAATTCATACGGCTTGTTCCCTAACGGCTTGAACATTAAAGAAGAGCTGGGCAGATATTTTCAAGTGCCGATATATGTTGCCAACAATGTACGAGCGCAAGCAATGGCAATAATAAGTATGGACAACAGGAATTTCTTATACATAAAACACGGGCCGGGAGTAGGTTGCGCCATTGTCATAAATGGCAAGGTGCTGAACGGGCATACCAACAAAGCCGGAGAAATGTCCCAAGTGCGCATTTCCTGCGCTTCGGACAAGCTGGAAGACTATTTGAAGGAAGATGAGTTGCTGGCAAAAACGCACTTCAGCACCACAAAGGAACTGTATGCGGCATACAGGGTAAACAAACAAGCAACGGAAGTGCTGGACGAGTGCATCTTAACTATGGCTTATTGTGTAATAAACATGAACAAGCTGATAGACCCCGAAAAAATTATTCTGGGCGGCGGATTTTTTTATAGCCAGTTGATATACGAAGAATTGTATAAAAAACTTTGTGAAATAGACTCAGAAGCCGCCGAAAAGGTTGAACTTTTGTCAGAGGAAGTCAACATAAAAAGCATTGCCAGCGCCAGACTGGTTTTTAACAAAGTATTCTTTGAAGCGTAAGGAGGACTACATGCGCCAAGACAAAAAGATTTATCAGGACCCAAAACTGTTTACCGAAAAGGTAGCGCTGAAAGAGAAAATGATATTTGCTTCAGCCGATTTGTACGGCGGCGGCGCCCCCTCTCTTGTCAATACGCTGTATTTTGCTTTTTTGGTAGCTATGGGCGTAGGTACGGTTTGGGCGGGAGTAATTGTCGCAGTCGCAAAGATATGGGACGCTGTTACCGACCCGTTCATGGGCGTCATAAGCGACAACACCCGTTCAAAGTGGGGCAGGCGCAGGCCATACATATTATTTGGCGGAATGCTGATTATTGCCAGCTTTGCGCTGTTGTTTTTGCCTATGCAATCGGTCAGCTCAAAAGCGCTGAAAGTTACCGTATATATGGCGGCATATCTCTTTTATAATACGCTGTCAACAGTCATAAATGTCAGCTATTCGAGTTTTTCGACAGAGCTTGCCAACAATCCCAAAGAGACGACGCAGGTCAACACGCTGCGCCTTATATTCTCCATGTGTTCGGGCGGCATAGCCGCAATAGGCGGCACTTTACTGCTTGATAAACTGCTTACGGGAGCCATTTCCATAAACACATTGTACTTTATAGTGGTATTCGGATTCGGCGCGCTGTACACTGTGCCTTGCGTACTTACAGGTCTTTTCACCAAAGAAAGAGTAAGACTGCCTGAAACCAAGTCAACTTTCACATTCAAGACTTTCATTACGCCGCTGAAAGTTAAGGCATTCATTTATTTGCTTTGCGGCTATCTCTTTGCTTATGTGTGCATGGATTTGCTCAGCACAAATATAGTTTATTTTGCAAACTACGCTTTGGATGTGGAGGTAGGCGGCACCGTTATACTAGGCACAGTCATGGTCATTACTTTCTTCACATTGCCGCTGTATTACCTTATGATGCAAAAAGGCGTTGCCAAGCCATTTATTTTTAGGGTGGGTATACCCGTCTATATCATAGGAATTGTCTTGCTGACCATGGTACCGCTTAACAACCTGCCGCTGGTGTTATTCTTTTGCTTTCTCATAGGCATAGGCATGGCTGGCTCACAACTTATGCCATGGATAATATTCCCCGACATCATCGACATAGCCGAATTAAAACTCGGCAACAGACCTACGGGCAGTTTCAGCGGAGTTATGACTTTTACAAAAAAATCCACATCGGCGATAGCCATACTCTTATCCGGCATTGTGCTGAAACTTGTCGGGTTCAATGAGCCTAAGGCAGACCCGACAACGGGAAAAATAAATTATGAGGACTTTGTACAGACCGATATCGCCGTATGGGGCATAAAGTTGCTCATTATGGTTTCGGTAGTAATATTCATGGGACTGGCGTTCTTTGCCATGCGCAGGCTCAAACTAAACAACGCAATAAGCGAAAAGGTAAGATATCTCATAGAAAAGAGAAATCGCGGAGAGGAATACGACGAACAGGACAAAAAAGATTTTGCGCAAATAGAGAAAGACTTTTTTTAATGAGGTCATAAATGAAAAAACATATAAGACTGGGCGTAGTGTGCCTGGCAAGAAAGACCTTTGATTTTGAGGCGGCGGCGCAGCTGTATGATATTATTTTGCAAAATCTGCAAACGCTTGAAAATGTCACCGTTTGCGCTGTAAAACAGCTTGTAATTGAGGTCTGCGACGCCGAGAAAGCCGCATCGGAACTGTATGACAGCAAAGTTGACGGCATAGCCGTAATCAGCGGAACTTTCCACCTTGGGCATCTTGCGTTGGAAATAAAAAAGAGAGTAGACAAGCCGCTTTTGCTATGGGGTTTGCCAGAATTACCCTATGACGGCGGCAAAATAAGGCTGAATTCAGTTTGCGGCGTAAACCTCAACGCGTCCAATCTCGTAAAGGGCGGCATAAACGACTTTACCTATACCATAAGCTCTGAAATTGACGAAAACTGGTTGGACGCTGTACGCATGACGGCGGCATTAAAAAATGCCAAGGTGGGTATTCTAGGCTATCGCGCGCACGGGTTTTTTAATCTTGACATTGACGAACCGGCGCTTTACAAAAAGTTCGGCATACTTATAGACCATTTTGAGTTGGAGCAGGTCTGGAACTACAAATTTGACGAAAAAGACAGGACTACCTATGCCGAAATTATGAAACAGCGCTTTGATGCCTCCGAGATAACGGACAAACAAGCTGCGTTGGTGGCGGATTTGGCAGCCAAACTCAAAGCCTTTGTCCAAGACAATCGTCTGAACGCGCTGGCAATCAGATGCTGGCCGGAATTTGCCGCAGGCTTTGGAGTGGCGCCTTGCGCGGCTATGAGTTTGCTGCAAAGTCAGGATATTGTACTGGCATGCGAGGGGGATATTGACTGCGCGTTGACTATGCTTTGTCATCAGGCGGCAGGCGCAGAAACGCCTTTTATGGCAGACCTGTCGCAAGTAAACTTAGCAGAGGATTTTGCGCTTATGTGGCATTGCGGAGTGGCGGCGGTCAACCTTTGCGACAAACAATGCGCTGCGACGCTGGACACTTATTTTGCCGGGGGCAAAGGAGTGACAGCCGGCTTTGTCATGAGAAGCGGCGCAATAAACATGGCGCGGTTGGACAGCATAAACGGACGGTATAGACTGTTCCAAGAAAAAGGTCAAGCCGTGCCTATGAAAAAACTGTTGACGGGAACATATGCCAAGGTCAGTTTTGACAAGCCCATGAAAGAGGTGCTGGACAAGGTGGTCTACAACGGCGTTGCGCATCATGTTTCTATGGTCTATGGCGACTATACCCGAGCCATGCAGATATTTGCCAGACTGAACGGAATAGAGATGTTGTAGAAAAAGCGTTGAAAAGGAAAGAAATGATGGAACTCATTGACATAAACGGACAGGCGATATTGAAATTCAAAGGCAGGAAGGTGTTTTCGCACAGCGCCGATGCCCCCTTTGTTACCGTTGCCAAAGGCAGAGTAAAATTCAAGAGCAGCCACGGCAGTTTTTCCGTTAAAAAGCAAAAAAGACAACTCATTGCGCTGCCTGAATACAAGGTCTTGACAGACTGTCTTGAAATCTTTGGGGAGGGCGCAAGCGTAAGGCTTGAATTCTCCGAAAAGAACGGCATGCTTTATGCCAAAATCAGCGCCGGCGGAGCCATTGACAGCATATCATTTTGCTTTGACAGCAACAAGGACGAAATGTTCTTTGGCGGCGGCGAGCAGTACAGAAAACTCAATCTGAAAGGCGAAATAGTTACAAACTTTGTGTCGGAACACATAAAGGTCATGCCTATTGCCGAAAAGACGATTTTTCGCAAATTCAAAAAATACCGTGTGAGAAATCACAGCGAAATAACCACTTACAGCCCTATGTCGACCTTTGTTTCAAGTGAAAAATATGCTTTGCGTTTTGACACAGACGGTTATGGAGAACAGGACTTTACACAAAATGATAAATCGGTATTTACCTATTGGGGCATACCCGAGGGGTTTTGTTATGTCGCAGAGGACAGTTTCAAGGATATTTCAAAAAAGCTGGCTATGGACATTGCAGCAAACCCGTTTTTGCCGGACTGGGCTTATGAGGGTATGATTCTGGGTGTGCAAGGCGGCATTGATACGGTAAAAAAGAAAGCGTATTACATGCTGGGTCAGGGCGCAAAGGTCGTTGGCGTTTGGTGTCAGGACTGGTCTGGCAAGAAAGTCACAGCCGCCGGTAGTCAGGTTTATTGGAACTGGCAAGCTGACGAAACCATGTATGCCGCTTTGAAAGAAGAAATTGCCGAATTGAAAAGCAAGGGAGTGCGCTTTCTTGCTTACATAAATCCATATTTGATAGTAAACGGCAAATTGTACAACGAATGCAAAGAAAAGGGTTATCTTATTAAGAACGCTGACGGCGGTATATACCACATAACAAGCACGACTTTTGCCGCCGGTATGATGGACCTAACAAATCCGGGAATGGTAAAGTATCTGAAAGATACCATAATAAAAAAGAACATGCTGGAACTAGGGATTGACGGATATATGGCTGACTTCGGCGAATATTTGCCGACAGACAGCGTACTGTATGACGGCGACGCAACCAAGCTGCACAACAAATGGCCGGTGCTTTGGGCAAAAATAAATCGTCAGGCTATAGCGGAGAGCGGCAGAGAAAAGGAAATTTTCTTTTTTACCCGTTCGGGATACAACGGCGCGCAAAAATATACCACTATTATGTGGAACGGCGACCAGCACACTGACTTTACCCAAGACTACGGAATGCCTTGCATAATTCCTGCATCAATAAACCTCGGTATGTCGGGGTTGACGGCAGTTCACAGCGATATCGGCGGTTTTATCTCTTTTCGCAATCTGAAAAGGGATGTCGAACTATATGTCCGCTGGTTGGAACTTTGCACATTCAGTCCGCTTTTGAGAGGGCATGAAAGCATAAGACCGCAGGCAAATGTGCAGTATGACCACCCGGAAGTTGTGCCGTATGCCGTGACATTCTCCACCCTTCATAAAAAACTTGCTCCGTACATAAAGCATTGCATGGCGGAGGCAAAAGGGGGGCTACCCGTAATGCGCGCGCCTTTTTATGAATACAATGACATGTCGCTTTATAAAGAAGACTATGTTTACATGTTGGGCAGCGAGCTTTTTGTGGCGCCCGTTATCACTCCAAATACATATGAAAGACAGGTGTTTGTGCCAGAAGGAGAATGGATACATCTCCTTAGCGGCAAACTGTACAAAGGCGGGCAACAGACCATATCCGCACCGTTGGGCACGCCGGCGGTGTTATACAAGAAAGACAGCAGTTTTGCGGCGCTGTTTGAAAGCTGCAAATCAGACTAACGGAGGACATATGAAAGAACTTAGACTGCCGTCATGGGACGGCAAAGAGATTTTTTGCTCATTGTGGGATGAAGTCGAAAACCCAAAAGGCGTTGTGCAGATTTCGCACGGCATGAGCGAGTATGCCGGCAGATATGACCGATTTGCCAGATTTCTGAATGACAACGGTTATATTGTCTTTGCAGATGACCACAGAGCGCACGGCAGGACAGAAACCGACCAAAACCGCGGACATGACAAGGGTTTTATTTTTAGCAACACGCTGAAAGATTTGGTATTTATACATAATTATCTCAAAGAAAAATATAACTTGCCTCAGGTGCTGGTGGGGCACAGTTACGGCAGTTTTTTGGCGCAGGCGTTTTTCCTTGAAGATACTGATGCAAAAGGCGTGGCACTTCTTGGCTCCGCATATATTCCCAATGCGTTGGTAGGCGTCGGTGTTGCCATAATGTCGCCCATACAGTTGCTTTTCGGCAGTTGCCGCCCGAAGATTTTTATAAAAGCCACAGATGCGCTTTTCCGCTACAAAGGCGACAACGGTCCCAGCCAATGGGTGACTAGCGACAAACAAAGCCGTAAGGAATTCTTAGAGGACAAATATTGCGGTATCAACATGAGCATAAATTTTGTGTTTTCTATGATGAGGGGAATTTATATTACCAATAAGAATATAAAAAAACTCAACCCCGACAGAAAGCTGGGCATATTTTCAGGCGACGGCGATCCGATAGGCGGCAAAGGAACCAAAGTTAAGGCGCTTATGAACCGCTATAAAAAGTACGGCGTCAAGGACATTACTTACCGCTTGTATGAAGGAGTGCGCCACGAAGTGCTGAACGAAACCATTTTTGAACAAACACAGCAAGATGTTTTGGCATTCATTGAACATTGCATAAACGATAAATAAAAACAAGCTGCAACAAAACATAAAATTCAAGCAACCAAAACAAAAGAACGGTAGAAAACCCGTTCTTTTTTGTTGCATATGTTACAGAATTTTTTGTAGCCATGTTACAGAATGGTTTTTAGCGGCTACAAAACTATCTTGAACGGCCGCCGCCTCCGCCGAACCCTCCGCCGCCGAATCCTCCTCCGCCGCCGAAGCCTCCGCCGCCGCCAAATCCGCCGCCAAATCCACCGCCGCCAAATCCGCCTTTATTGATTTGGCTTGCAGGGCGGGACAAAGCTGTTCGGGTAATGCTGTTTATGGAGCGAGAGAACATAGCGTTGAAAAGTATGAAGTCAAACGGTCTGTATCCGACATAATATCTTGGCGGTTCCACGGACAAGCCGCTGAATTTGCTCATCCAGATATTTGACACTCCCAGCGTGTTGGCAAAGGGCAGTATCTCATAATAGTATGAGGGGTTTTCATGCAGCATCATTTCCATTTTGTCTTTTTCTACGCTTGCGATATAGTTCTTGAAGCCAATCAGGTCATTAAGCTGTGCGGCATAGGTGTCCGTCCTTTTCTGCGCAAAAGGCGCAAATGTAAAGACCAGTCCGAAGGTAAGCACATATACGATTACATCGGGTTTCGGAATAAAGTTGCTTCGGAAAAAGAGCGTCATGAAAAGACAAAGCAAAAATATCAATGCCGCATATCCGAAATAATAGTATTTTCGCTTTTCAAATACTTTTGGCTCCATTCGGAAGATTGCCGTTGCGGCAAAATACAGAACTACGGCAGGCGCCACCACCATGAGAATATCGGGCGTGAAGTAGGAACTGTGAATGGCTGTTGAACTGAAAACAAGAGAAATCAGCACAAAAACAATCGGCAGCGCGCATAGGACAATTGAAAGGACGGCGCTTTTGGAGTCAAACAATTTGCCGTGGAATTGCGCAATAAGCTGTTGCCTTGTCATCTCCATTGTTGTATAGAACTTGTTTTGCAAATCGCCGACTCTGACGACTTCGCCATTTGCAAAAAGTCCGTTGAACATTGTCTGTTCATGGCGCTTGCGGTCTTGAGGCAGGGGCTTGAGTCTTGTCAGCGTGATATCCCTGTATTTTTCGCTGTCGGCTATGTCGATATACCCTTGCGCCGCCCAATAATAAATCAAAGCGGTCAAGTCGGACGGCTGACATTTTGTATCAACGAGATAGCCTGCCTCTGCAGGGTTGAGTCCGTTGGCGGTAAAGTTTATTATCGGATAAATCTGATTGTTCTTGCCGTATTTGGCATAGATAAAATAGCATATAAGAATGAGCGCCAGCCCTACCAAAATCTTTGGCAGCAGCGACCATTCAAATTTTTGTTTAAGCGCGCCGTCGGCAAAATCATAACTTATGGTTATGCCTTCGTATGCGGCAAGCGTATCTTTTGTCTTTATGTTTATGTGTTTGCCCTCGGTGGTGATGTCCAGCCTCTGTTGGCCGCCTCTTTCGCCCCACTTGCCGGCATAATAATATGCGCCTACGGGGTCAAAGGGCAGTGTGACATCTATTTCGGCATTTAATATTTTTGTCGGCCAGCCCACGCCTATAACATTCAGTGGAATGGTGTTCTTTGAATCTTTTATTTTTGGCAAAATCAGCGTATAGGTCAGCGTGTATTGCCTTGGTTGTGTTGAGGCGGTAAAATTTTCTGCGTCAAGGTCAATGGAAATATACTTGCCGTTCTTCTCCACGGAAACAACCCTGTCGGGGCTGTCAATGTCTTTTATTTGCAAACCTTTTACTATGGGTATATCCCGAATTATGGCGCTGCGCGGTTCAAGAAAATTTATGTCGATTATTTCTTTGACTTGTACATGTCTGTACTCATCTATCTTTATTTCGATATAATAATTTGAGACCTCAAAAGTCGTGTCATATATTTCGTTGATATCCGGCTCAATGTTATTGAATGGAATGACCGCCAGCATCAGAATAATAAGCGGCAAAAAAATTGCCAGCATTATGATGAGGGTTTTTTTGTTCATAGCTTTTCCTTATTGATGAGGCGTCAATTGAATGATACCTTTACATTTTGTCTTTCTTCGGCACTGTCCAGTTCAAAATATGCTTTTTTCTCAAGTTTCATGCTTTTTGCTACAATACTGTCGGGGAATATTCTTATTCTTGTGTTATAGCTCTTTACGACGGCGTTGTAGTATTTGCGTGATTGCGCAAGTTCTGTTTCGATAACTTTCAACTGACCCTGCAATTCGGTGAACTGGGTATTGGCTTTCAGTTCGGGGTAGTTTTCGGATAATGCAAAAAGCGTCTTCAGCGTATCGCTCAGGGCATTTTCGGCATCGGCTTTGGCTTCGCCGCTGGCGTTCATTGCCATGTTTCGGGCTTTTATGACGCCTTCCAGCGTTTCTTTCTCGTGTTTCATATAGCCCTTGACTGTTTCAAGCAGGTTGGGAATGAGGTCATATCTTTTTTTCAAATAGACATCTATCGTCGCAAAGCCCTCTTCAACATTGTTTGTCATGGTGACGAACTTGTTTCGTACAGAGACAAACCATACTGCAATAAGCACCGCAAGCGCGGCAATAACTATGAGAACAATAACAAAAGGATTCATTTTCTTACCACCTTATTTTTTCTCTATTGTATCATAATTATATGCAGCTATGCAATTATAATTCAAAACCTGCGGCTTTCTGCGCCGTCATTTCTTAATAATTTGAATTCTGTCAAAATATTTGAAAATTCGACAAAATAGCATAGATTTATGCCGTTTTTATGCAGCGCAAAAGTTGACAATAAAAATCTGCAAACATACAATAAGAGAACACATTATAGGAGGACAAAATGTCAGTACCAGAATTTTCAGAATTAGTTGCGGAATGCGTATTTGTAGAAATAGAAGCTGTAGAATCTATTAAAGAACAAGCCTGCGACGGCATACATAATTTTTCGGTGAGGCTGTCAAGCGGGGATACTTTCAATATTATCGTTAAGGGCTGAAAACATCGCTTATTGCGCCCAATCTGATTATATGCTATCATTTATTTACAGAATAATTTTGAGGTGAATTATGTGTGATACAATGGTAGCCATGCCCTCCGTCACAAAAAACGGAGCCATGCTTTTTGCAAAGAATTCAGACCGCGCAGCCAACGAGCCGCACCTTGTGGTACGCTATGCCGCCAAGGATTATGACCTTGCCGACAATCCCACAGTCAGGCTGACTTATGTCAGCATTCCCCAAGTTGCGCATACTCATGAGGTAGTACTGCTTAAACCCGACTGGATTTGGGGCGCAGAAATGGGCTTCAACGAATTCGGACTGAACATCGGCAACGAGGCGGTTTTTACCAGAGAAAAAAAGGGCAAGCGCAGTCTTATCGGCATGGACCTCTTGCGGCTGGCGCTGGAACGCGCAAAGACAGCCAGCGAGGCAATGCAGCTTATTATCGACTTGCTAGGTAAGTATGGACAAGGCGGCAATTGCGGCTATGACCATGAGTTTCATTATCACAATTCATTTTTAATAGCCGACGACGCCGAAGCTTATGTGTTGGAGACGGCAGGCGCATACTATGCCGCAAAAAAAGTAACCGATTTTTATGCAATATCGAATTGTCTTTCTATTGAAGATGACTATGACATCATTCACCCCGACGCCATAAACAATGCCATAAAAATGCGCCGCCACAAAACAGGCACGCCGTTTTCATTTGCCGCCAGTTATAGCGACAAGATTTTTACGCACTTCGCAAAGGCAAGGAACAGAAGGTGCCAGGCGATTGAAAAACTTGAAAAAAACCGCGGCGGCATCACCACCGCAACTATGATGGACATTTTGCGCACTCATGCCGCTGACTTCAAAGAGGACGGCAACTCAGTCGGTTCGATATGCATGCATGCAGGTGGACTGATAGGCGACCATACGACGGGCAGTTATGTTGCTTCTCTTGGCAAAGACAGGTATTATTTTATCACCGGCTCGTCGCTTCCGTGTATCAGCATATTCAAACCTGCTGTGTTTGAGGATATGCCCATACCTACGGAAGACGAGGAGAGCGCAAGGAAGTATTGGCTGCGCCTTGAACGGCTCAACAGATTGATTTTGTCGGGACAAATTGACAAATGCGCATATATTGCAGAAAGAGATGCGTTTGAACAAAAACATTTGACACAGTTTGAAAATAGCGCAAAAGACAGGCTCAAGCTGTCCAAAGAAATATGGAAAAAAGCGCAAGAACTTGCCGAAAAGTACCTTCTGCCGTTCGATGGTCAAGACATAGTTTTCAAAAAAGGCAGCGCGTCATATAGGCGCTATTGGAAGAAAAAGACTGCTGTTTTGGGGAATAGGGTTTTCAAATAAACCAAAGGCGGCTTGACGGCCGCCGATTTGTCTATTTGTCGGAATATCTGATTCCCACATGCATGGCATCGCAAAAGGGCATATTGTTGGAATGCCCGCATCGACAAAGCGTCACTCTGTTTCGCCTTTCGTACTCAAAGCCATCGGCGGACACTATTTTTATGTAGCCCTTAACAAAAATCGGACCGCTGACGCCTTCTTCGGGGTCTTGCAAAATCTCTATTGAGGGGGCATGGGGCGGTTCTATTTCTGTGCCGTCTTTCTCCATAGCCACCAAACGCCCGGCAGGACATTCATATGCGGCTATTATGGCTTCCTTTTTGTCGGCATCGCAATTTGCCCTCTCTGCCAACATCCAGGCGTCGCCCTTTTCGCGGTGACAAAACCTTGCAAAAGCGCATCTGCCGTCGTCAAGCAAATCCATCATTTTGCCCTCAATCTTTTCTTGCAGCCTGTCCATAAACTTGGCTCTTGACGCCGTTTCTTCACCTTCAAAGCCTGCTTGGACATGCTTGCCGTCGCAAAAAGGCGCTGTCTCCGATATTCCGCAGCGGCACAGCGCATAAACCTGTTTTTGCGGCAAACTTCTGCCTTCGGTCAGCACATAATGGTTTCCTACGGGAGTGATGATTTTTTCACTTATCGGAATGCCTCCGCTTACAATATACGGTCCGTTTTTTGCAATAACTATTTTTTGTTCCATATCTTTTCCTTATATCGTTTTTTATATTATAAGCCCAAAGCTGCCCATGGGTCAATACCGAGGTCAGGATTGCAATAAAAAGGGCAAAAAGTGTTTTGATTGATTTTATGTTATGCTATAATGAAATGCAAAGAGAGGTTATTATGAAATTTACTTTTAGATGGTACGGAGAAAAAGATTCGATAACGCTGGAAAAAATTCGCCAAATACCCGTAATTAAGGGTATTGTATGTTCGGTATATGACACACCGCCGGGGGAGGTTTGGAAACGGAAGGATATCGCCAAGATAAAACAAGCCGCCGAAAGCAACGGTCTGGAATTTGAAGTAGTAGAGAGCGTACCCGTGCATGAGGACATAAAGCTGGGACGGGTCGACACTCGTGACGGGTATATTGACAACTATATCGAAACCATAAAAAGGCTGGCAGAGGCGGGCATAAAAGTAATTTGCTACAACTTTATGCCGGTATTTGACTGGATGAGAAGCGACCTCAACAAAAAGAATGCCGACGGCTCGCTTTCGCTGGCATACGACAATGAAGTAGTAAACAGTCTGAACCCATTGACGCTTTCCGATGATTTGAACCTCCCGGCATGGGACAAGAGCATCGGCAGAGAGCGCATGAAAGAATTGCTGGAAACATATCAGACATTTACCGAAGAACAATATTTCAGCAATGTTAAATATTTTCTTGACAGGATTATACCGACGGCCGAGGCCTGCGGCATAATGATGGCAATTCATCCCGACGATCCGCCGTGGAGCATTTATGGCTTGCCCAGAATAATAGGAAAGAAAGAAAACCTACAAAGGTTCCTCAATCTGAACAACAGCGTAAACAACGGTCTGACGCTTTGCACAGGCTCGTTGGGAGTCGACGCCGACAACAACATTTCCGAACTGGCGCAGCTTGCAAAAGGCAGAATACACTTTGTGCATATGCGCAATGTGCTGATTACGGGTGAGAAAAGTTTTCAAGAGACAGCACACCCGTCAGAATGCGGCAGCCTTGACATGTACAATATATTAAAAACGCTTGTTGACAACGGATTTGACGGCTATATTCGCCCCGACCACGGCAGACAGATTTGGGGAGAGAGCGGCAACGCCGCCGGTTATGGTTTATATGACAGGGCGCTGGGCGCAATGTATCTTGCCGGGCTTTATGAAGCAATAAAAAAGGCAGACTAAACAACAAGGCGGCGGCATATCAGCAGGTAATAATTAAACATATAATACCAACATTCTTTGCCGAGATTTTATTGTCAAATGGTATAAAATATGCTATTGTGTTTTACAGGAGAAACGATGAAAAAACTTTTGGCAATAGTAATAATAATTATTTGTTTGGCGGTATTATTTATGATCACGACGATAGGCGCTCAAAGCCAGGTTGGCAAAGCCCCGGAAATCACTGTGATGAGTTTCAATGTGCGTACCTTCACCATCGAGAGCAATTCGCTCAACTTGTGGAAAAACAGAACAGAGTCAGTCCTTGCAGTCATTGCCGAGAATGACCCCGACATAATAGGATTTCAGGAACTAAAACCCGTACAGCTGGATTTCTTGGCAGAAAATTTGTCCAAAGACTACGGATATTTCGGAGAATTCCGCGACGCATTCCCATTGTTTTCAGAAGCAACGGCGGTATTTTATAAGAAAAAGCGTTTCAAAGCGCTGGAAAATAATACATATTGGCTGTCAGAGACCCCCGAAGAAATCAGCAGAGGTTGGGATGCCTCAATGAACAGAATCTGGACGCAGGTATTGCTGAAAGACGGTCACACGGGAAAGACATTTGCCTTTTTCAACACGCACCTTGACCACATAGGCAATGTGGCGCGTCACGAAAGCGTGTTGCTGCTCAACAGGCGCATTGCCGCAATGAACTGTCCCGCCGTACTGGTCGGAGACTTCAATTTTAACGAAAACTCTCCTCATTACGAATGGGCCGTTGCCGACATTATGCGTGACACAAAGTATCTTGCCGCCGACTCAGATGACGGCGGTACCTTTCATGGTTTCAAAGGCGATGCCGGTTCCTCACCCATAGACTTCATATTTGTTACGGCTGGGCATTTTGAGGTGGATTCCTACAAAATTATTCGCACTCCCAACCCAAAAGGCACATACCCGTCCGACCATTTTCCCATAAAAGCCGTCGTTAGACTTTTATAAAATACAATTCTCGACAAACAAAAAGGTTGCCCGAATGTAGGCAACCTTTTTGCATATTATGGTAGTGAAATACATTAGTTTACGCTGTACAATATCTCCCCGTATGCCGGATAGGGCCAGTATTTTTTGGCGACCAGCGTTTCAAGTTCGTCCACAACGCTGCGCAGCGTTTGCATTGACAAAAAGACATTGTCATGATAATGCAAAGCTGTTTCATAGCAGTACCTGTCTTTACTGGCTTGCAGAACGGAAATTTCCAGAGCGTTGATTTTGCTGTACATTGATGCCGACAGCGATGATATTTTTGTCAGTAGGGTTTGTTCAAGCGTGCAGTCAAGTTCTATGCCCAGCGATTTTTTACTTGCCACAAGTTCTGAAAGTTCCTTTGAGAAGGTGACAATGGCAGGGATTATGTCTTTTTTGACCATGTCCAAAATAGTCAGCGCCTCAATATGAATTATTTTGCAATAGTTTTCAAACATAATCTCCTGACGGGAATGCACTTCGTTTTCGGTGAAGATGCCGTGCCGCTCAAAAAGCTCTATGTTCTTTTTGTTTGTGAAACAGGGCAGTGCGTCAACGGTGGACTTCATATTTAATAGCCCTCTCTTTGCTGCCTCCTGCGTCCATGCCTCGGAATAGTTGTTGCCGTTGAAGATTATTTTTTTGTGCTTCTTTATGGTTTGGCTGATAAGATTGTTCAGTTCAGCATTGAAGTCCTCGGCATTTTCCAGAATGTCGGCAAACTCCTTCAAAGCGTCGGCAACTATGGTGTTTATGACGATATTTGCGCCTGAAATGCTGCTGGACGAGCCGGGCATTCTGAATTCAAACTTGTTTCCTGTGAAAGCAAAAGGACTGGTTCTGTTGCGGTCGGTGGTATCCTTCGGGAAATAAGGCAAAGTGTCGACGCCTATTTCCAGACGGGATACGGCTTTGGCGCTGTACTTTGTTTTTGTTTCAAGGGATTCCAGAATGGAGGTAAGCTCATCACCCAAGAACATTGAAATGATAGCCGGCGGCGCTTCGTTGGCGCCCAAACGGTGGTCATTGCCTGCGCTGGCTACGCTGAGGCGCAACAAATCCTGATACTCATCTACCGCCTTGATTATGGCGGTAAGGAATAGCAAAAATTGCGCGTTGTCGCAGGGAGTGTCGCCCGGCTCAAGCAGATTTATGCCCTTGTTGGTAATAATGGACCAGTTATTATGTTTGCCGCTGCCGTTTATGCCTGTAAAAGGCTTTTCGTGGAGCAGACACGCCATGCCGTGCTTGTTTGCCAGCGTTTTTAGCGTTTCCATGGTTATTTGATTATGGTCGGTGGCAATGTTTGTTGTTTGGAATATGGGCGCAAGTTCATGCTGCGCCGGCGCTACTTCGTTGTGCTTGGTCTTTGCCAGCACGCCCATTTTCCACAATTGTTCGTCAAGTTCTGCCATGAATGCCGCTACTCTGGGTTTTATGGCGCCGAAATAATGGTCCTCAAGGTCCTGTCCTTTCGGCGGTCTGGCTCCAAGCAGCGTCCTGCCGCAATACATAAGGTCAGGTCTGCGGTTGAGCATGGAGCGGTCTATAAGGAAGTATTCTTGTTCGGGTCCGACGGTGGTTGTGACAGATACTGTGTCCTCGTGACCGAACAATTTCAAAATTCTTTTGGCTTGTTTTGAGATGACTTGCATTGAGCGCAGCAAAGGCGTTTTTTTGTCAAGCACCTCTCCGCCGTATGAGCAGAATGCCGTAGGTATGCAAAGAGTGCCGTCTTTTATGAAAGCATAGGAGGTGGGGTCCCATGCGGTATAGCCTCTTGCTTCAAAAGTTGCGCGCAAGCCGCCCGAGGGAAAACTTGAAGCGTCAGGCTCGCCTTTTATTAGGGACTTGCCCGAGAATTCCATAATGACCCTGCCGTCTCTTGTCGGCGTGATAAAGCTGTCGTGTTTTTCGGCGGTGATACCTGTCATCGGCTGGAACCAATGGGTATAATGCGTCACGCCTTGTTCGACTGCCCAGTCTTTCATTGCGCTTGCGACGGTGTCGGCAATATCTGCAGACAGCGGCTCGCCATTAAATATGGTTCTTTTCAGCGCCTTGTAAGTTTCGTGCGGCAGTCTGTCGCGCATAACCTTATCATTAAAGACCAGCGAACCGAAAATTTCACTAACATTTTTCATCCAAAACCTCCTTATGTTATAAAAAAAGCGCCGTAGGTGAAACAACCTACAGCGCCATTGCTGTTTGTAATAGTATAGTATATGTTTTTGCGGACAGTCAAGTATTTTGATAAGAAAAATACAAAAAAAATGATAATCTGTTGCCGTAAGATTTTCTTGGAAGATTTTTTTGAAAATGTACATCGAAAATATTTGACATCATATATATGGTAATGTAATATAAAATTATAAACGGACAAAGGCGTTCATCAATATAGAAGACCTAACAAAAGGGAGTTTTCTGCATTGATGAGCGCCTTTTTCTATTTTAGCAAAAGAAGGAGAAAGACAGCATGCAAAGAGAAGGAGAAGTCAGAATTCCGTCGGGCTGCGCCATATCGGGGATATTTCACAAGAAAGGCGGCAACATAAACGGCAGAGAAATAATAAAATCCATAGCTGTAATGCACGACAGGTCAAACGGCTTGGGCGGTGGCTTTGCCGGATACGGCATATATCCCGAGTATAAGAATTATTATGCCTTCCATGTTTTTTATGACGACAAAGCCGCAAAAGAAAGGTGCGAAGTTTTTTTAGAGAACCATTTTGACATAGTAAATCTGTCGCGCATTCCCACGAAAAAAATTGATAAAATAAGGAATGAGCCTCTCATTTGGCGGTATTTTGTTACGCCGCTGCCCACAAAACTTGCCAGTCGGCAGCTTGACGAAAGGGAATATGTGGCGCAGTGCGTAATAAATATAAACAGCAAGATAGACGGCGCCTATATCTTTTCCAGCGGCAAGAATATGGGTGTTTTTAAGGCGGTGGGATATCCCGAAGATGTCGGAGAATTTTATATGCTGGACAACTATGAGGGCTATTGCTGGACGGCGCATGGCAGATATCCCACGAACACCCCGGGTTGGTGGGGCGGTGCGCACCCGTTCGGCATTTTGGACTATTCAGTGGTGCATAACGGCGAAATAAGCTCCTATGACGCAAACAGAAGATATATTGAAAGTTATGGCTATAAATGTAATCTCTTGACGGATACGGAAGTAATAAGCTATATCATTGACTTTCTTAACCGCCGTCAGCAATTGAGTTTTCTGGACATAGCCGGCGTAATTGCCGCGCCATTTTGGTCGACAATATCAAAACTTGACGAAGAACAGCAACAAAAACTGACCTATTTCCGCAACAATTATGCCAGTTTACTTATCACCGGGCCTTTTTCAATATTAGTAGGCAGTCAGGGCAGGCTGATGGCGCTTAATGACAGGCTCAAACTGCGTTCGCTTGTCGTGGCGGAAAATGATGATATGGCTTATGTGGCAAGCGAGGAGTGCGCCATAAGAATACTTGAGCCGCAAATAACAAAATTGTATGCGCCAAAGGGCGGAGAAGCTGTGGTGTTCAGCTTAGAGGAATAATATATGGAATACTTATTTAATGAATATGAAGTAGAGAGAGACGATTATCGCTGCTCAAGGTGCGAGGTGTGCGCCAAGCAATGCGCCAACGGTGTGCATAAACTTAACGAGCTGACCAAGTCAATGGAAGCCGACAACTTCAAATGCGTAAATTGTCACAGGTGCGTCAGCCTTTGTCCGTCAAATGCGCTGAAAATAATCAAAAACCGCCATACATTCAAAGACAATGCCAACTGGTCAAGGGATAACATAACCGAGATATTCAAACAAGCCGCTACCGGCGGAGTGCTGTTGTCGAGCATGGGAAACCCAAAGGATTATCCGGGGTATTTTGACCGAATGCTGATAAACGCATCTCAAGTCACCAACCCGTCCATTGACCCGCTGCGTGAACCTATGGAAACAAAGACCTTTTTGGGTAAAAAAATTACGGACATTGTGCGTGACTCTCAGGGCAACACAGTGTATAAGAACAAACCCGTGCTGGAACTTTCTGTGCCGATAATGTTTTCTGCAATGTCATACGGCTCAATAAGCTACAACGCGCATGAAAGTCTGGCGAGGGCAAGCCGGGAGTTGGGCATTTATTACAACACCGGAGAGGGCGGATTGCACAAGGATTTTTATGGCTATGGCGCAAACACCATAGTGCAGGTAGCGTCAGGCAGGTTCGGCGTACACAAAGAGTATCTTGAAACAAGCGCGGCTATTGAAATAAAAATGGGACAGGGTGCAAAACCCGGCATTGGCGGACATCTCCCCGGCTATAAAATAATAAAAGACATCTCCGAAACCAGAATGATACCCGAAGGCAGCGACGCCATATCGCCAGCGCCTCACCATGACATTTATTCCATTGAGGACTTGCGGCAGCTGGTCTATTCGCTGAAAGAGGTAACAAACTACAAGAAACCCATTATAGTCAAAATTGCCGCAGTGCATAATGTGGCGGCTATTGCCAGCGGCGTTGCTAGAAGCGGCGCCGACATAATAGCCATAGACGGCTACCGCGGCGGCACAGGAGCCGCACCAACAAGAATTAGGGACAATGTGGGCATACCCATTGAACTGGCTCTTGCCGCCGTTGACGAAAGACTGCGGCGGGAGGGCATAAGAGAGGAAGTGTCAATAGTAGTCGGAGGCAGCATCAGAAACAGCGCCGATGTTGTAAAGGCGGTTGCGCTGGGCGCCGACGCCGTTTATATAGCTACAAGCGCGCTGATTGCGCTGGGGTGCCATTTGTGCAGAAACTGTCAGATGGGCAAGTGCAACTGGGGCATAGCCACTCAGGACGCCGAACTTGTAAGAAGGCTGAATCCCGATATCGGCAGCAAGCGGTTGGTAAACCTCATAACCGCTTGGCAACACGAAATAAAAGAAATGATGGGCGGCATGGGCATAAATTCAATTGAAGCATTGAAAGGCAACAGGTTTATGCTGCGCGGCATTGGACTGAACGCAAAAGAATTGGACATTCTCGGCATAAAGCATGCAGGGGAATAGCCGAAATGCAAAAACTTTTTTCAAAAAAATTTGGAGGCAACATATGGTCATAAATGCGAAAAACATAAATTTTGACGAACTCAACGCCGCCATAAGGCAAAGTCCGGATACTGAGATATTTATAAAAAACTGTTACGGACAGCGTTATATCGGAACGGGAGTAGAAGGCAAGCAAATACACATAGAGGGTACGGCAGGCAACGCCACCGGCGCCTATTTGAATGGCACGGATATTTTTGTCAAAGGCAATGCGCAAGACGCAATCGGCGATACTATGAACGCAGGCAAGATTGTCATTGACGGCAACGCAAGAGACGGCACGGGATACGGTGCCCGAGGCGGCAAAATATATATAAAAGGCAGCGTGGGATACCGCGCAGGCATACATATGAAAGCTTACAAAGACAAAAGACCCGTGCTGATTGTCGGAGAAAAGAGTGGCAGTTTTTTAGGGGAATATCAGGCAGGCGGTTATATAATTATTCTCAACCTTTCGGATACGCCCGGCAGTTTGGCAGGCAACTTCTGCGCTACGGGAATGCATGGCGGAAAGATGTTTTTCCGCACAAATACGCCGCTTGAAATAAATAGCGCCACGCTGATAACGCAAAAGGCGCAAGCAAACGACATGGCGGAGATTTTGCCGTATCTTGAAGAATATTGCGACTTACTGAATGTCGACAAAAAGATTCTTAGCGACGCATATCACATGATATTGCCCAATACCGTCAATCCTTACAAGCAGCTGTATACTTATAATTGAAAGATTATTGCAGGCTTGCTTGAATAAAAAAACAAATCAATCAGATTTATCGCATATCATCCTTGTTTACAAATATGCGTAAAAAGGTTATTATAAATATATTGAATTACGGAGGAACATATGAACAATTTTTCTGTGGCTGAAGTCATAAAATTCGTTCGGGACAATGATGTCAAGTTTATTCGGCTGGCATTTTGCGACATTTTCGGAGAAATGAAGAATATCTCAATTATGCCGTCAGAACTGCCAAAGGCGTTTGACACGGGCATTCCTTTTGACGCTTCGGCAATAAAAGGCTTTATGAATGTGGAGGAGTCGGATTTATTCCTTGTGCCTGACGCTTCAACAATGGCAATATTGCCATGGCGGCCGTCACAAGGCGGAGTTATCCGGTTTTTTTGCAACATACGCATGCCCGACGGCAGACCTTTCGAGGGTGACGGCAGAAATTTGCTGAAACAAGCCGTCAGCTATGCCGCCTCAAAAGACTATACTATTAAGGTAGGTACGGAGTGCGAGTTTTATTTGTTTGAGCTTGACGAACATGGCAGACCCACACGCAAGCCCCATGACGATTGCGGCTATTGCGATATTGCGCCTTTGGATAAGGGCGAAAATGTACGCAGAGAGATTTGCCTGACATTGGAAGAAATGGGCATATATCCCGAGATGTCGCATCATGAACAAGGCAGGGGACAGCACGAAATTGTGTTCAAGTACAGCGAGGCTCTGAAAGCCGTCGACAATCTTGTCACCTTCAAATCTGTCGTCAAAGTCATTGCCGCCAGACACGGGCTGCATGCCAGCTTTATGCCAAAGCCGTTGATAGGCTCCAGCGGCAGCGGTCTGCACATCAATCTTTCGCTTTTCCGTGAGCATAAGAATGTGTTTGATATGAAAGGTTCGACAAAGGGCATCTCCGAAAGTTTTGTGGCCGGCATAATGGACTGCATTGAGGAAATAAGCGTTTTTACAAACCCGATAAAAAACTCCTATGCCAGACTTGGGGAATACGAGGCGCCGAGATATGTTTCATGGTCCTGCGGCAATCGTTCGCAATTGGTGCGCATACCTGCCGCAGAGGGCGACTTGCGCAGAATGGAGTTGCGCAGCCCAGACCCTGCATGTTCTTCTTATATTGCGTTGGCGCTGCTGATATATGCCGGCATTGAGGGTATTGACCGCAAGGCAGAGCTTGACCCCCCGATGAACATTAATCTTTTTGAGGGCGGCAAGGAAACAAAGAGCTTGCGAAAGTTGCCCAAGACGCTTGACGAAGCCATAAAGAAAGCCGCCTCCAGCCAATTTGTAAAGGCGCATCTGCCGGCATCAATGTTGTCAAAATATCTGAAATATAAAAAAGAGGAAAGCCAGAAGTTTACCGAAAGCATTGATGCGCAAGGCGCCGAAATGGACTATTATTTTAACAGATTATAGCCGTTCTAAAGAAAAATACGGGAGGAGGTTGTCGGCTGATATGGACAGGGCTATGATAGTATCCGGCTCCGAAAAGAGTCTGGAAGAGCTATGCAGCATACTAAAAACCTGCGGAATAAACCAAATCAGCATAATAAATAACTGCGCCGAATCGCGCAGAAGTCTTGTCAGCGGCGAAAAAACCGTAATTATCATCAATACTCCGCTCACAGATGAGTTCGGCACGGCTTTTGCGCTGCATGCCACGAGGACAAACGCCGGCATAATAATGCTGGTAAGGTCGGAACTTGCCGAAGATATTGCCTGCAAGGTAGAAAACGACGGAGTCATTGTCGTTGCAAAACCCCTGCAAAAGTCAGCGCTCTTTCAAGCCGTACGACTGGCAATCTCTATGAACAGAAGAATAATGGGCGTAAAGAACGAAAACTTGCAGTTGCAAAGAAAACTTGAAGAAATGAAAGTTATTGACCGCGCCAAATGTCTGCTCATTCAGTGCCTTTCCATGACAGAGCCTCAGGCGCATAGGTTCATAGAAAAACAAGCTATGGATATGCGTATCAGCAAAACAGCGGTGGCGGAAGGCATTTTGAAAACCTACGAATCATAACCAATAACCGGATATGCATATTACCGCAACGCAAAAAACCGCCTTTTGTTCAGACCGAGCAAAAGGCTGATTGCGAACTGTGTTTTAGTCTTCTTTATTAGTAAATTTAATCAGAAAGTTTGTTGGCTTGGTCCTGCATTAAAAACACATTCAGCCAACCCAATGAAAATAGGGAAAGCACGAGATACAACACTGAGTTGTCAGAAGCGCCCAGCTTTGCCAATCTTTTGCCGGCGGCATACTGCCAATAAATATAATAAATTCCGAATGTAAATAGTGTCGCCAACAAATGCCCAAAGCCCCCAAAACCCTCGTTGGTTTTTTGTTTCAGTTGTGACTGAAAATCAATATACCAATAAATCATATAAATGCCCAAAGTAATGAGAGCAAGAATTATCATTGTTCCTAAAGAACGCTTTTTCATAAAATCCTCCAATATTGTAGTGTAGTTTTGAATGCTTGGGGTTATGGCGCCAGTCGATGTACCCGCGTCGGCTTTTCGTGTTCGTCAAGGGCAACCATAATGAAGTTTGCGCGGTTTATGGTGGTTCTTTCACCGGTCAGTTTTTCGACATAGGCTTTTACTTGAACAGTCATCGAAGTGTTGCCTACCGCCAGCATTTTTCCGACAATGATTACGGTATCATTGAGCTTGGCAGGGGCAGCAAAGTCCATTTTTTCTATGGAAACCGTCGTAACCTCCCGTTCAGAATGGCGGCGCGCAACTACGGCGGCGACAATATCCATCCATTCCACCAGCTTGCCGCCAAAAAGTCTGCCCACACCATTAATATATTCTGAAAATACTATTTGTGTATGCTCAGTTATGGAACATTCGACGCTTTTTATTTTTTCCATGTGTTGCCTCCGTTGTTATAGCATTTGTAATTATGGTTTTTGTTATTATATGTCGCTTGCTTCGGGCGCACAGTGCAGGTGAAGGGAGGACAGCACGCGGTATGCTTCGGCATAACGGCAAAAACGGCGCAGTCCATGACGAATAGCTGTTATTTTCATATAAAGCATCATCAAGCGTGTTTCTTCACTTTCAGGGAATTGACTCTCGTGCAACTTCAGACTGTCCATTTTGTCGGCAAAAGTGTCTGATACATTTATGAAAGTGTTTGGTCTGTCGGTATAATAAAAAGCTACGCCTTTCGGGGCGGCGGCTTGTTCGACACCCAAGTCTTTAAGCATAAGCGGCATCATGCATACCAGCATGGCTATTTCTGCGGCTCTGCCCGTCTTGATGTGGTCGGGGTGGGTTTCTGCTTTCATATGGTTGTCGGGAGCAAAGACAATGTCAGGCTTAAAATCCGCAAGCTCTATGGCAATTTTGCTTTTCAAATCCTCCACTGAATAATCTCCGCCGTCGGGAAAATCAAGAAAACGCACATCTGTGACACCCAGCCTCTTTGCGGAGGCTAGCGCCTCTTTTCTGCGGGTGGCGACCAACTCTTTTTTATCGGTGTTCTTGTCAAAGCTGCCGTATTGTCCATCGGTGGCAATAATGAAACAAATGCGCTTTGACATTTTTGCCAGCTTTGCTACGGTAGCGCCGCAACCGACTTCTATGTCGTCAGGGTGAGGACCGATGAAAGCAAAGGATTGCTGTTTTAACAGTTTTGGAATGGGAACGACCTTTTTTATTAAGAATCTATATAAGCTCATATGCGCCTCCAAACATAATGTTACAAATTATATTATACAGCAAATACCATTCTATGACAACGGGGAAAGTCATACTTGCACACTAAAACAAAATATGTTATTATATGTGCATATCCGATTCTATTTTCCTAAGGCAGTGGCTACGGAACTTAGAACGATAGGGCAAGGGCAGAAATGCCTTTACCTTCCGGTGCGAAAAGGGTATGCTCTCTTTTCGTGCGGAAAAGAGAGTTTTTTTATTTTTGGAGGACATATGAAAAGAAAACTGCTTGTTGTGTTTGTTATTATGCTTATTGCCGCGCTTTGCTTATCGGCATTTGCTTGCAAAGCGCCTACCGATGACAATGCTGGAGGCAACCCGAGCAATGAAGAAGACAATGAGCCGTCGACTGAAAACGATGACGATTATGTGCTGGAAATAGAGGGCATAGGCGCCGAAATAATAAGCGTCACTAAGGCGCAAATAAAAGCTTTGGCGCAGACAAAACTTGTAGAGTACACAAAAGAAGAGCCTTGTTATACCTCTGACAAGACCGACGAAGACAACAACCCTATACCGCATTGGTTGAAAGGAGTATACCTTGACGACATTCTTGCCGAATATGCCGACGGCGCGGTTTCGGGATATTATTCGTCAATGGTACTGAAAGCCGAAGACGGCTATGAAAATCAGCTGACGCAGGATACTTTCAGCGTAGAACATGGCGGCAGCAAAATGATAATCGCCTATGAATATGACGGGCATGAACTGAAACCCGGAGAGGAAAGCGGCGCGCTCCGCGCAGTTTTTCCCGACCAAGTAGCAAACAGTTGGGCAAAAAAGCTGAAGAAAATCATATTTACCGACGCGCAGTTGTTACCTCCGGCGCCGACTTCACTCAATTTTGTTGAGATGCTGGGCGAGGACTTTGACGGCAGTTTCCAAAAAGATGTCACAACGGGAGCAGGCACAAGCGCTTATACTTTTTATGGCGTAAGCCTTGCCGCGCTTTTTGAGGCAGGCATACTTGCGGCAGAGGAAAGCGACAAAATGTACCTGAATGCGTGGGACTATATCACAGACGGCACAAGTTCATTTTATAGGGAATATACGAACTGGAAGAGCTATGAATACTATTCAAATGCCTATCTTGTGTACCAGTATAAAGTTGGTGACGGCGAAATACAGCAGGAAAGCACAGCGCCCAATTTGGACGGCGAAAACATATTGAAAGGCATGACCGTAAAAAATATGCTTTCATTGTCGGTTAAAAACACCGCATTGGTATGTCTTGATATGGCATACGAAAGATTTGATACCGACAATGACGATACCATAATGCTGTCAGATGTATTGGGGCTTGTCAATATGATGAATGATAAGAAAACATATACCATAACGACTGCTTCAGGTGCTCAGGTGCAAGTTTCAGGCGATACGCTGTCCTCGGCAACTCTTTCAAAAACCCAAAGCGGTTACACGCTGAATTATGGAGCGGAAAGTGTGGCAATAAAATCAATTTCAATAAACAAATAAATATAAGGAGAACCATTATGAAAAAATTCCTATCCGTAAAAACTATTGCAGTATTTTTGATACTTGCGCTGTCAGTTGTGGCGTTTGTTGCTTGCGTAAAGCCCACACCCGAGGACAACAACGAAGACGACAAAACGCCGGCTTACGCCATTCCCGAATTTGAATTGAAAATCAAAGACGGAGAAAGCGAATATACCGTGACCAAGAGCGATGTTTCCTCCCTAAGCTTTGCCTCCGCCAGCCGTACAAGCAAGGGTGTCACAACTTATTATAAAGGCTTTTTGCTTAGCGATATTTTGGAATTAAAGAATATTGCCATAGAAGGCATAACAAGCGTAACCATTGACGACGGAGATTATGACAGCGATTTGGAGGCGGCGAACATATCCTCTTGTGTGCTTGCCACAGTTGCCAGCGCCACAGAGGCAGGCGGATATGTCATTATGACGACTCCCGAGAACAATCCCGAAGACCCCGAGGGTCCGATAAGAGCTGTCAGCATGGCTGAAGAAACTGAGTTCAAGTCAATCAAAAATGCT
The DNA here is from genome assembly GCA_050309775.1 of Christensenellales bacterium. Taxonomy (GTDB): domain Bacteria; phylum Bacillota; class Clostridia; order Christensenellales; family DTU072; genus DTU072. The sequence goes on from JBNRMV010000001.1 coordinate 159,153, forward strand.
GTCAATATCACAATAAACAGATAAAAGAACATCTTATGCCAAAGAAACGGTTTTTGAATTCTTATGCGGTCTACGACCTCATGGTCATAGCTATGCTTGGCGCGTTGGGCATAGCTTTTAAGACCATTGCCGGAATTCTTGTACGAATGATTACAGGACCGCTGGGCATACCGGGGGGAGCGCTTGCCGGCGGTCTGTATATGTTGTGGATGCCGCTTGGGCTTGCCATAACCGGAAAGAAAGGTACGGCGCTTTTGATATCGCTTATACAGGCAGTGGTCTTGATGATTTCCGGCGCGCCAGGCAGCCACGGTATATGGACCTTTTTAACCTACCTTGCGCCGGCTGCGGCTGTTGAGGCAGCATTTTTTATCAAGGGCAAAAAACCCAACATATTACACTTTGTATTAGCTGCTTTGTTTGCCAACATTGTGGGAACTTTTGGTAGCAACTTGCTGTTTTTCCGAATGTCGGTGCTGCCGCTGCTGTTTACTCTTGTAGCCGCGGCATTTTCAGGTGCTGTCGGCGGCGTAATAGCGTATTTCACCTTTCAAAAAATAGAAAAAACAGGGCTAATAATAAAGATGCAGCCAAAAAGCGCACAGCCCAAACCAATTGAACAACCTATACAAACCGAGCAACCCAAAGAAACCGAACAACCCACACAACCCAAGCAATTTGAGCAAATAGTGAGCGCCCAAAATGAAAAAGATTAAACTTTTATTGACAATTTTTATATTGATACTGGCTCTTTTCGCATGCAAGGAAGCACCTGAGCCGCCGAATGAAGATGAGCATGAAAGTATAAATATTCTGTTTACCGGTGATATATTGAACGCAAACCAAAGCCCCGACATAAGCGGCATGGAAAAACATTCCTTCAATTATACAAAGGACGGAGAAGAAATAGTAGCCGAGGGGTATAGACTGGACGAAATAGTTGATTTGCTTACGCTGATAGACGCTGAAAGTTGGCTTATGATAACAGCAACCGACAGCACAACGGCGAGGATAAATATTGAAAATGCCGACTTGTGCTATGTGCTTTATGAAGAGAACAAATTCAGCATAAGAGCGCCGCAGCTGCCGCCGGTAGTGGGGATAAAAGACATTGCCGAAATAACCGTGGTGTCACGCAACACAGTCCAAACGGGCATAAAGCTCATTGAGCAGCAAGATGAACAGATTATGTCTTTGGGACAAGTCAGAATGGCTTTTTTTAATCAGACAGCCGCAAACAAAAAGAATGACATACCTGCATATAAGCATGCGTTAAAAGAAGAATTCAAAGTATCTGATTTAACAAATGAACATATGAACCTGCTTTATTTTGAAAACTTTGACATAATCAAATCCCAGGAGGACACGGGCAGGCTTATATGGCAAGAAGGCTCCCTTGGGTATGAATTGGACGGGAAACAATATTTTGGGCTGAAAGGCATAGTGTTTGGTACGGAAAAGATAGTTTACGATGCCTATCAGGATATGAAGAATGCAATTGACTCAGACAAAAGAGTTATGTTTATTTTGCCCGACGGTTTGTCGCTGGAGCAGATACGGCACTTCAACGAGGACCTGACGGTTTTCAAACAAGGTTATAGTGTTGCGGCATCGGTCAACCCAGCCATTTCAAATGTGTCGCTGGCAACAATAGTCACCGGCGTGTCGCCCTATCATACCGGCATAACCGAAAGGGGTGTCAAAGCGCCTGCAAGTCAAGATATTTTTGCATATGCACAAAGCAAGGACAAGAATGTTAAATATATCGAAGGTAACAGCAATCTGATATTGACAAGCGTTCAGCCGGTGCTGAACCCTCCCGACCCTGACGGTTTTACCGATGCAAATGTGTACAATGATACTTTGGCTGCCGTTGCAGACGGGGAGATAGGTTTGATTTTTGCGCATTTTCACGGCATTGACGATGTCAACCATGAGTTTTCACCGTTGAGCGACCGGTCCAAACAAAAGATAATTGAAATTGAAGGTTATATAGCAAACCTTATAGCAGACTTCGACGGCGTAGTAATCATAGTTCCCGACCATGGCGCCGTCACAATGACAAACGGCGAAAAAACAGAGGGCAAGCATGGCGTGTTTGCGCCGCAGGATATGTTTGTGCCGTACTATGTTTTGAATTTGGAGAAAGTATGAAAAAGCCGCTTAGCAAACAAATGCTGATTGCAATAATAATAATTGCCGTATTGGCAATAGCCTTTGGCGCTTTGCTGACGGTTTATCTCATTAACAATAAAGAAAACCAACAGACTTACGAAGAACAAAAAATAAGAATTCTTGTCGGCGAGCAGCTTATCGGCGAATATACATTTGAACAGCTTGCCGAACTAAGCGCAGAAAAAACATTTAAGGCTGTCTACAAACCCAGCGGCAAAGCGGCTATATCCCGCGATTACAGCGGCATAGAACTCAAAGAGTTGCTTGAGGCGCTGTCTATTGACCTCAGCGACAAGCAGGAAGTACGCTTTACGGCTTCGGATGGGCTGCAAAAGATTTATTCGATGCAAGATGTACGGCAAGAGGACAATGTCTTTATTGCCAACAAGGTGAACGGACAGTCCTTTAACAAAGGCATAGATTCGCTTGCTTACACGAAACCGCAAGAGGACGGCGGTCCGTATGTGGTCATAAGAGCCAAAGACACAGTCAGTCAAAACCGTGTCAAACTGCTGGTGGAAATATGTGTGATGTGATAGTTGAGGTAAAAGACCTAGCCATCAGCTATGGCGAAAGAAAGCTTTTTGATAAGTTGAATTTTGTCATACCAAAAAACACCATAATAGGCATAAAGGGAAAAAACGGCGCCGGAAAGACCACATTGTGCCTTGCGCTTGCAGGAATTGAAACGCAGGCGCAAATCAGCGGCGGAATTTTTTATGGCGGCAAGGAAGTTAAGCAGCTTTCAATTGCAGAGCGAGCCGAAAAGGTGGGCATAGTTTTTCAATTACCTGACAGCCGCTTATTTTCTCCGACAGTAGAAGACGAAATAGCCTTTGCGCCGGAAAACCTGTGTCTTTCACAACAAGAAATTGAACAGAGAATAGATTTTGCGCTGTCATTGTGCGACATTAAACACCTGCGCAAAAGTTTTACAAATAAGCTGTCGGGCGGCGAAAAACAGCTTGTAGCCATAGCCTCTGTGCTGGCAATGAAGCCCAGGCTTATAATAGCCGATGAGATATTTTCTTCGCTTGATGCGCGCGGCAAAAAACGCATTAAGCAAGCCTTGCAGGAATATACGAATTTTGGCAGCGTGCTTTTAGTGTCGCACTCACAAGACGAATTGGCGATTTGTTCGCAGGTTGTGGATATGGGCGGCGTATGAAAATAGAATTAAGAAATATCTGTTTCAGCTATAACAAAAAAACACCGCTTATTGACAGTTTTGACTATGTGTTCAAGGGCGGCAAATGCTATTTGCTAAGAGGCAAAAACGGCAGCGGAAAAACAACTCTCTCCAAGCTGATTTTGGGACTACTGACACCCAAAAGCGGAGATATAGTTATCAATAATGAAATCACAAGAAAAAAGAGCGTTGCCGAAATATCCAAGGATATAGGCTACCTTTTTCAAAATGCAGAGCTTCAGCTTTTTGCGCCAACGGTATGGGAGGAGCTAAGCTTTCCGTACGAACTCAACAATGCGTTGGACGAAAAAGCAAAAGAAAAAATTGACAAAACGCTGGAGCAGTTTGGTTTGTCACATTTGAAAACAGCCTTTCCGCTGTTGCTCAGCGGCGGCGAAAAACAAAGGTTGGCGCTGGCTACAATCTTCATTCGTGACATTAAGTTCTTAATTCTTGACGAGCCGTCCTCATCGATAGACAAGGAGGGAAAACTGTTTCTGGCAGAGCTTATTCGGCATTTTATTCAACAAGGCGGCGGTGTGCTGGTAATCAGCCATGACGAGGAGGTCTCCGCAATGCTTCCCGATGCAGAGATAATTTTGTTGGGGGAGGCGCCATGAAAATCGACCCCAGAACAAAAATATTGCTGATAATTTGCCTTACAACGCTTGCGGTGCTTGCGCTTGACATAATTTATTTGGCATGCGTATTTGGCGTGGCGCTGGTCATAAACATATGTCTGCGCTCCGATTTGCCGGGCGCACTGAAAAAAATGCGCTATTTGATTTCTCTCATTGTTTTCATAAGCATAGTGCAGAGCCTGACGGTAAAAGGCGGCATGCCGCTTGTGTATATAAAAAATACAGTTTTTATTTCAACAAAGGGCTTGCAATACGGCGCGGAATTTGCATTGAGAATGTCCATAGTCATTCTTTCATCTCTGATTGCCATGACAGCAAGCAGCAGAGAAATGATAGATGGACTGATTAAATTAAAAGTGCCGTATGAAATAGCCTTTATGGCAAGCATTACTTTGAGATTTTTGCCGATTTTCAGAGATGAGTTTGCCAACAGACTCAATGCGCTGAAGCTGCGAGGCTGTGATTTGAAAAAAGCAGGATTGATGAAAAAATTAAAAATTTATTCATACCTTTTGGCGCCAACGGTGTCGGGCAGCATGATTAGGAGCAGGGAGCTTGCAGAATCTATCGAAGCAAGAGGCTTCCGCGCATACGGCAAAAGGTCTGCGCTGCGAACGCTGAAGTTGAATGTATTGGATTATTTTGTTATAATATGTGCATTGATTTGCACAATCGGCTTTGCCGTCATAATGTTTTGGAAAGGAGCGTTAATATGAAAGTTTTTACCGTACTGGGCTTGTCAAAAAGCGGCAAGACAACAACAATTGAAAGACTTATCGGAGAGCTTACAAGCAGAGGTTATACCGTCGGAACAGTCAAGGACATACATTTTGAGACATTCACAATGGATACGGAGGGCAAGAATACATGGCGTCACCGTCAGGCAGGCGCTAACACCGTCACCGCGCGCGGACTGTACGAAACCGATGTCTTGTACAAAGGCAGAATGCCCATATACGACATACTCTCTCATCACAAAGAGGATTATGTCATTCTTGAAGGGGTCAGAGACGCTGTTGTGCCGGAGCTTGTCGTATGCGCCGAGGACGCGCAGCCCGACATTTCACCGCTGAGCATAGCCGTAACCGGGCGCTTTGCCAACACGCATAAGGGCAGCCACGAGGGCTTGCCGGTCATAAACAGTCTTACGGAAACTGCGGCGTTGGCAGACCTTATCGAAAAAAAGGTACCCGAATTGATGTATGACATGGACGAGGAATGTTGCGGCATATGCGGCAGCGACTGCCGCAAGTTTTTGGCGAAAGTACTGAAAGGCGAGAAAGATATGCAGGAATGCGTATTGCGGAACCCCAAAATATCGCTTACGGTGGACGGGGCAAAAGTGCCGATAGTGCCTTTTGTCGAAAGGATTTTGAGCAACGCTGTACTTGGAGTTGTGTCCGAACTAAAGGGCTATAAGAAAGATGCCGCAATAAAAGTCGAAATCAAATGACAGAAAAAACAATAGAGAAATTCCGTAGCAAAAAGAACAGCGTATATCTTGTCGAGAAGCAAGGACAAAGGCTGATAAAAAAAGTTTATGACTCAGCCCAAAGTCTTGAGATTGAGCGCAAGGAGTTGGCGCTGCTTGCCGGACTGCGTGTTCCCGAAATCGTGAGGTCAGAGAGGAATACTCTTTATTTATCATATATAGAGGGAGCGTTGTTGCTGGACGAATTTTTGAATAGGTCTACAAATGACCTGCCGCAACTGGCAAAAAGTCTTGCGGATTTTTTGTTGGCATATTATCGCCGCCGCGGCGCAGGCATTGCCGACGCCAACTTCCGAAACTTTATTATAAAGGACGGCGAATGCTACGGCATAGATTTTGACGAGCCGCCGCAAGGCGACTTGAAAGAGTGCGCGGCAAGGTTTGCGGCATTTTGTTTTTTATACACGGTATCATATGAAAGGAAAACGGCGTTCTGCCGCTCTTTGCTTGAATTTTTGGCAGAAAGTGCAATTGGTTTTGAAACGCAGAGCTTTGTGCAACTGCTGTGCGCCAGAAGGGGCGTAGCTTTCAACAAAGAGGATTTTGAGGCTTTTTTATGCGGCATTGAGCGCCGCTGAATTTTTTTCGTACCATTCAATAATGGCATTTATGGCGGCTATGACGGTGTTTGAAGTGTAGGTGGCTCCGGTGACATAGATTATGTCTGTGCTTTGAGAGGGACGACCGCCTCCTGCAAGTTTGTGCGATTTGGAGATGTCTAGGGCTTTGAATTGCGACAAAAAGTTTTCTTTGAATGCCTTTGTGCCTATGCCCTCTGTTTCTTTTATGTTTATGGCTTTTATGTCAGATATCTTGTACTCGTCAAGCAGGATTACCAGCTCCACAGCGCCGTTGTATCCGCCTTGGGTCATGGTATTTATGACAAGTTTGTTTTGGTTTTTGTAGACTTTCTTTATTTCTGTGCCTTTGCTGTCATTGTCGGCAAATGCCAAAATGTCAACGGCAACATACCCTTCGGCGGCGTCAACCACCGATATTATGTCAGCGTCATCTGCCAAAAGGTCTTCTTTGCAGCCCGCAGAGTTTATTAGGCAAAGCAGCAATAATATTGCAAAAATCCTCTTTATTTTTTTCATATAATAATTATACCATTAAATATTAAAATCCTTTATATTATTATATTGTATTATAATTATAATAAAAAATAATTATTTTTTAAGATATTATTAAAATAAGTATTGTATTCTATAATTTAATGTGTTATAATTCAATCATAATTTTCGTCAATAAGGAGGATAAAGATGGAAATCAAGTATAACATTATTAAACACCTGGGGACAATATCAGAGAGTGACAAGGGTTGGAAAAAGGAGTTGAACTTAGTCAGCTGGAACGACGGCGAGCCTAAGTACGACATAAGAGATTGGAACGAGTCACACGAGAGAATGGGAAAAGGCACCACATTCACAGGCGCCGAGCTGACAAACCTCAAAGACTTGCTCAACAATATCAGCTTATAATTTATCAATTATATTTTACTTAACCCACAAGACGGCGCTGTCCCGATGAAAAGCATTGGGGCAGGGTCGTTTTCTCTATTTTGCGGCACAATTACACAAAATCAGCAGCCGACAAGCTGTGTTGTGCGGCAATTCACAAAATCGACAGCGGGCAAACAAAGCTGTCTGAAGCTATTTATTTTGCCATAAGTTCTTGGCGCAAAATTTCTCTAAAAAAGCGCCATAGCCCATAGCCTTTCGACAAATATAAGCATTTTCAACATAGGAATAGGTGTTATAATTGCTTAGCGGCAGTAATATTTTCGGCAATAAATAAGAAATAGGATGAAGACTATTTAATTTTTTGCCTAAATAAGGTATAATATTATCATCACAAAGGAGAAATTTTTATGACGAAGATAATAATTGTCGGTGGAGTGGCCGGCGGAGCAAGCGCCGCGGCAAGGCTCAGGCGGCTGGACGAAAAGGCAGAAATTATTATGTTTGAGAGAGGAGAGTATATCTCTTTTGCAAACTGCGGTCTGCCTTATTACATAGGCGGAACCATAAAAGACAAGCACAGGCTGACGCTGCAAACTCCGGAGAGTTTCCGTCAGCGGTTCAATGTTGATGTGCGCAACTTCAGCGAAGTGACGGCTGTTGACCGCAAAAAAAAAGAAGTCACTATAAAAAATATCCTCAGCGGCGAAAAGTACAACGAAAGCTATGACAAACTTATTTTGTCGCCGGGAGCAGAGCCTACCAGACCTCCGATAAAAGGGCTGGACAACAAAAAAGTTTTTAGTCTGCGCAACATTCCCGATACTTACCGCATAAAGAACTTCATAGACACCCAAAAACCGCGCGCTGCAGTTGTCGTAGGCGGCGGCTATATCGGCATGGAGATGGCGGAGAACCTTTTTGAAGCAGGCATCGCTGTGACCATTGTAGAATTTGCTAACCATGTCATTGCCTCTCTGGACTATGATATGGCATGCGATGTCCACAACCATATAAGACAAAAGGGCGTCAAACTCATTTTGAATGACGGCGTAAAAGAAATTGCCGATGACGGCGACAGACTGAAAATAATGCTGGGCGAAAGAGAATTGACGGCGGACATGGCGGTGTTGGCGGTCGGGGTTGCTCCCGAGAGCAAACTGGCCAAACAAGCCGGCTTAGCCGTAAACAAGCGCGGCGCAGTCATAACCAACGAAAATATGCAGACTTCGGACGACGATATTTATGCGGTGGGCGATGTCATTGAGGTAGCGGATTTTTGCACCGACCAAAGACATTATGTGCCGCTTGCAGGACCTGCCAACAAACAGGGCAGAATAGCCGCCGACCACATTTGCGGCATAAACAGCAAGTATGAAGGAACTCAGGGTACGGGTATTTTGAAAGCCTTTGACCTTACTGTGGCTATGACGGGAATCAACGAAACACGGGCTAAGGCGCTGGGTATTGCCTATGAAAAATCCTATACCTATTCCGTATCCCACGCTTCGTATTATCCCGGCGCATTGAATATGTCAATAAAGATACTTTTTGACAAAGACAGCGGCAGGTTGCTGGGCACGCAGATTGTCGGATATGACGGTGTAGATAAAAGAATAGATGTACTGGCGACAGCCATTCGCGCAAAGATGACGGTATTTGATTTGACAAAACTCGAACTGGCATATGCGCCGCCATATTCATCGGCAAAGGACCCTGTCAATATGGCAGGATATGTAGCGGAAAACATTGTCACCGGTAAGGTCAAGATTTTTCATTGGCATGAGCTGGAAGACTTGTATGACAAGGATGTCATACTGCTGGATGTGCGTACAAAGGAAGAATACGAAAACGGCAAAATTGACGGTTTCATAAACATACCTTTGGACGAGTTGAGAGAAAACCTGTACAAACTGGACAAAACCAAAAAAATATATGCCACTTGCAGAGTGGGGCTGCGCGGCTATGTTGCCGCCAGACTGTTGCAGGCATACGGCTTTGATTGCTACAACCTCTCCGGAGGGTTCAGGCTTTATCAAAGCATAAAGATGGGAGACGCTATCGAAATGAATGATACCAAAATAAACAGCGAAACTATGCAGCCAATCCAAGATGCGGCAAAAGTCAGCATAACTTTGGATGCTTGCGGATTGCAATGTCCCGGACCTATTATGAAGCTGTCTGCCGCCATAAAATCGGCAAAGGAAGGCGAAATAATTGAGATAGCCACGACAGACCCTGCTTTTGGCGCCGATGTCGAAGCATGGTGCAGAAGGACGGGCAATACTTTTGGCGGTATTACCGAAGAAAAGGGAGTGTCAAAGGCAATAATCATAAAAGGCGGCTTGGCACAATGCGCAAGGGTCAGCGGCGACGGCAAAAATATTATAGTGTTTTCCGGCGACCTTGACAAAGCAATCGCATCGTTTATTATAGCAAACGGAGCGGCGGCAATGGGACGCAAGGTGTCCATGTTCTTTACTTTCTGGGGGCTGAATATACTCAGAAAACCGCAGCGTGTGGGAGTAAAGAAAGATTTTCTTAGCAAAATGTTCGGCAAGATGATGCCGCGCGGCAGCAAAAAGCTGGGCATCTCAAAGATGAATATGGGCGGCATGGGCGGCAAGCTGATACGCTATATAATGAAAAAGAAGAAGGTCAACAGCCTTGAAGAACTGATACAATCTGCGATGGACAACGGCGTTGAAATCGTTGCTTGTACGATGAGCATGGACATAATGGGCATAAAAATGGAAGAGCTTATTGACGGCGTAAAAGCCGGCGGTGTGGCAGCCATGCTGGGACATGCTGAAGAATCGGATATGTCACTGTTCATTTAAGGAGAAGAATAAAATCAATGAAGTATGGACTGGTAGGTCATCCCCTGAATCACTCAATGTCGCCGTTTATTCACAAGCGCTTGTTTGGCTTGAAGAATATCAGCGCAAAATATTCTTTGTATGATTTCGACTATCTTGACGGTAAGAATACCGCCGAACTAAAGCGGCTTTTTGGCTACAATGTCACCATACCTTACAAGACAGAAATAATAAAGTATCTTGACAGCCTTGACCCATTGGCAAAGAGCTATATGTCGGTCAACACCGTCAAGTGCGGCAAAGGCTACAATACCGATGTTTACGGCTTCCTAAAAAGCGTAGAGAAGCTGGGAGCAACGCTCTCAGGCTCTGTACTTATTCTTGGCGGCGGCGGCGTGGCGCGTATGGCTGTTGCGGAGACGGCAAAATGCGGCGGCAGCATTACTCTTGCGCTACGCAAGAACTCCTTGGAGAAAGGACAAGAGCTGATTGAATTGGCGGTGTCCGAAAATCCCGATGCCAGAATTTCCTTAGTCGACATTGAGCATATCGAGGGAGAATTTGATTTGCTAATAAATTGTACGCCTGTCGGCATGTATCCCGATTTTATGGACTGTCCTGTGCCGGAAAACGTCATACGACGGAGCAAAGCCGTCTTTGACCTTATTTATAACCCGGAGAAAACCAGATTGTTGCTTTATGCCGAACGAGCAGGCATACCTGCCATAAATGGCATGTATATGCTGGTGTGTCAAGCGGCAAAGTCACAGCAAATCTGGAATGGTTGGAGCTTTTCAGAACAAGAAATACTTCAGATTGCCGCCAAAGCCAACTTGTATATGAAAAAGCAGTTTGCGCAAAAGGCGGTGGTGTTCATAGGGTTTATGGCAAGCGGCAAGACAACAGTTGCAAAAGCCGTGGCAAAAGAAAGCCGAATGCCTTTTGTGGACATTGACGAAGAAATAATCAAGAGATACGGCAGCATAGAAAAAATCTTTGCCGAAAGAGGCGAGGAGAGTTTTCGCAAAATGGAAAGCGCCGTTCTTGCAAAACTATGCACCAAAGCAGGCATAATCGTCAGCGCCGGAGGCGGACTGCCTATGCAGGAAAAAAACAGAAGACTTATGCGCGGCGCAAAGGTTATATATATTGATACGCCTTTTGAGTTGTGCTATGCCAGAATACTTGGCGAGGGAGGCAGACCTGTGGCGGCAAGCATGACAAAAAATGAACTAAAAGAGTTGTACGACGACCGAGCCCAAATCTACCGGGCAGCCGCTGATTTCAGAATAGACGGCTCACTGCCGCTTGAAAGCAAAGTGAGCGAGATTATGGCTTTGTTGAAAATAAAATAAAAAAATCCATAAAACCGTTGACAAACGGCGTAATTGTGTATATGCTAATACTAAGGTAATATATGAAAAAACAAAACATCAACAATTTTTATTTCGGGTTTAGCTTCGGGTTTTATTATTACGATAAGACCCTCATTTCCTAGTGCCAAAACCCGAATAGAAAGAAATATACGATATTTATATATCAGGCACTTTGGAAATAGGGTGCCTGATTTTTTTATCAAAAAACGCGAAAAGTCGAAAAACAGACAAAATAATAAAAACAGATAAAATAATAAAAACAGATAAAATAATAAAAACGGAGATGAATTATGGTTATCGTAGTAAAAGGCAACAGACAAAACCCGCAGGTTGACGAACTCATAAGGTGGATGGAAGCCAAGGACTTTACCATTCAGGTAAATGAGGGTGTGCAAAAGACCATTTTAGGCGTTGTTGGAGACACGGCGGCGCTTGATATGGACGCCATTTCGACCTTTCCCGTAGTCGAGGCAGTAAAAAGGATTCAAGAGCCGTACAAGAAAGCCAACAGGGTCATGCACGAGGACGACACCGTAGTTGCCGTCGGCGGGGTAAAAATCGGCGGCGGACATTTTCAAGTAATGGCAGGTCCTTGCTCAATAGAGAGTCAGGAGCAAGTGATGGCAATTGCAGAGTATGTCAAGAAATGCGGCGCCGGATTATTGCGCGGAGGCGCATTTAAGCCGCGCACTTCGCCTTACGCCTTTCAGGGGCTACGCGGCATAGGTTTGAAATATATGCTTGAAGCAAAGCGCCTTACAGGTTTGCCGATAGTTACGGAGCTGATGAGCATAAGCGACATTGAACTTTTCGACGAGGTCGATGTCATTCAGATAGGTGCGCGCAACATGCAGAATTTCTCCATGCTCAAAGAGTTGGGCGGTTGCAAAAAGCCGATACTCCTGAAAAGGGGAATAGCCAGTACCATTGAAGAGTTGTTGCTAAGCGCCGAACATATCATGGCAGGCGGCAACAATGACATCATTCTGTGCGAGAGAGGAATACGCACCTTTGAAACCTATACCAGAAGCACGCTTGATATATCGGCGGTTCCTGTGCTTAAGAAACTGACGCATCTTCCCGTAATTATTGACCCAAGCCATGCTTCAGGAAGAGCCGATTTGGTAGAGTCGCTTGCACTGTCGGCTATTGCGGCAGGCGCAGACGGATTGCTTATTGAAACGCACAACAACCCGAAGGTTGCGCTTTGCGACGGAGCGCAATCGCTGGACCCGATAAGTTTTGAAAAAGTTATGAATAAGGTTGCAAAATTAAAGGAATTTATGAGCGGACTATAAACTGCCGAAAAGACCTTGAAAAATATTGACGATACAAGTAAAATGGTAAACGGGAGCAACAATGGAATTAAACATAAAAGTCGCAACGCCTTATAAAGTTATATTCAGTAAAAACTGTCTTAAAGACGGCAGCCTGCCCGCGCTGCTTTCCGAGTACAAGAGCAAACGAATTGCCGTCATTACGGACGACAATATCAAAGCGCTTTATCTTGACGGCTTGAAATGCAGTTTGCAAAACAATTACGAGGTGTGCCATTTCAGTTTTTCTCCCGGAGAGAACAGCAAAACGCTTGAGACTATCGAAAGTATTTATAATTTTCTTTGCCGCAACGGCATGACCAGAGCGGATACAATTATTGCATTGGGCGGCGGAATTGTCGGAGATACCGCAGGTTTTGCCGCAGCCACCTATTTGCGCGGCATAAGACTTGTGCAGATACCCACTACATTGCTGGCCATGGTTGATTCCTCAATCGGGGGCAAGACCGCCATAAATCTTTCTGCCGGCAAAAATCTTGCAGGTTGTTTTTATCAGCCGGCTAAAGTAATTATTGATACGGCCTTTCTTGATACTTTGCCCCATGAAGAATGGCAAAACGGCATAGGAGAAATAATAAAGTACGGCGCCATAAAGGACAAACGATTGTTTTCAATTATGGAAAAAGGCAACTACAAGGAAAAACTTGAGGAAGTTATTTACCGCTGCTTGAAAATTAAGAAAAAGGTAGTCGAAGAGGATACTTTGGATGCCGGAATCAGACAAATACTAAATTTTGGACATACCTTGGGTCATGCGGTAGAAAAGCATTCTGACTTTGAAGTGGCTCACGGCAAGGCGGTAGGAATCGGCATGGCGCTTATTTCACGCTGGGCAAGCCAACGGTGCTTGGCAAGAACGGAAACTGCTGAGAGAATAGAGCGAGTTTTGCATTTGTATGGAATGCCTACGCATTATTCAATAGATATTGAGTCGTTATGGCAGCAAGCCTCAAGCGACAAAAAGCGCAAGGGGGACAATATAACGCTGTCGATAGTAGAAGATATCGGAAAATGCGTTTTGAAACAGTTTGCAGTGAATGATTTGACGGCTGCTGACATTTCGGCAACGGTCAATGGAGATTTTCTGACAGGCAAAATCAGCGCCCCTCCGTCAAAATCAATGGCGCACAGAGCAATATTTTGCGCCGTGCTGTCAGAAAAGCCCAGCGTTATAAGAAAAGTAGACCTAAGCGAGGACATTATTGCGTCGCTGAATGTTGCAAGGGCGTTGGGCTGCGGAGTTGAATACAAGAATAGCGTATTGAAAATACAGCCCAAAAAAACCCAAGGCGCTGACAAAATTGATTGCGGCGAAAGCGGCACTACATTCAGATTTTTGCTGCCCATACTGGCGGCGCTGGGCAAGGCGGCTGAAATACAAGGACGGGGCAGACTGGGCGACAGACCTTATTCGGAGTTGACTCAAGAGCTTTCAAAACGCGGCGCAATCTATGACCGTCAAAGCGGACTGCCCGTTCAGGCTTCAGGTCAGCTTATAGCTGGGGAATACAGAATTCGTGGGGACATATCTTCTCAATATGTTTCCGGACTGTTGTTGGCGTTGCCGCTGCTTAGCGGCGACAGCAAAATTTTGCTTAGTTCAGAGCTGCAATCTGCCGCATATGTGGATATGACCATATGTTGCATGGCGGCTTTTGGCGTAACAATTGACAAGATTGACGGCGGATTTGCCATAAAAGGCGGACAGAAATATCGTGGCGCCGATTATACGGTTGAGGGTGATTTCAGCAATGCCGCGTTTTGGTTTTGCGCAGGGGCGTTGAAAGGAGATATAGAAGTAACAGGACTAAACAAACACAGTTTGCAGGGGGATAGGCAGATTGTAGATATCCTAAAAAGAGCAGGTGTTCAAATTACCGACACCCAAGAGGGGTATAAAGTCAAAAAGAGCGCCTTGAGCGCAATTGAAACAGATATTTCGGAAATCCCCGACCTTGCGCCGGTGCTTGCGCTGACTCTGACATATGCCGAAGGAAAAAGCGTATTGAAGAATACACAGAGATTGCGAATAAAGGAATGCGACCGCCAGCAAGCCATTGTTGACACAATATCGGCATTGGGCGGACAAGCGAAAATTGCAGGTGATGACATAATTATTGAAGGCAAACGGCTTTCGGGCGGCAGCGCAAGCGGAAAGCAGGACCACAGAATAATTATGTCTATCGTATCTACGGCGATTGCGGAAACAACTGTTTTGGATGCGCAATCAGTCAGAAAGAGTTACCCGAACTTCTTTTTTGAGTACAAGACTTTGGGAGGCAAATGTGTCATCTACTTGGGGAAATAGTATTAAGGTTACAATTTTTGGAGAGTCGCACGGCGATTGTATCGGCGCAGTAATTGACGGTTTACCCTCAGGCATTGCCATAGATATGGACAGAGTTGAGAGATTTATGGCGCGGCGCCGCCCGGGTAAAGACCCGTACTCTACCATGCGAAAAGAAAGCGACATACCCGAGATTGTGTCGGGCATGCGTGACGGGGTTCTGACGGGAGCGCCGTTGACAATGCTTATCCGAAACACTGACATAAGAAGCAAGGATTATGCGGAGAATGCTTGCCTTGCCCGTCCTTCGCATGCAGACTATGCGGCGCATATAAAATATTCGGGCAAAAACGACAAAAGAGGCGGCGGACATTTTTCAGGCAGGCTTACTGCGCCGTTGGTTTTTGCCGGCGCAATAGCAAGTCAGCTGCTTATGAAAAGGGGAATAATTGTCGGCAGCCATATCAAAAGCATAGCGCATATAGCCGATGAGCCTTTTGGAACGGATATCAGCGCCGAGATGCTACAACGGTTGTCAGCAATGGATTTTCCTATTATCAATGATTTTGCAGGCACACAAATGAAAGCCGAAATACTTCAGGCTAAGGAGGCATGTGACTCCGTAGGCGGCATAATTGAGTGCGCCATAGTCGGAATAAAAGCCGGTATTGGCGACCCGATATTTGACGGCGTGGAAAACCGTATTTCATCAATAATTTTCGGCATTCCTGCCATAAAAGGCATAGAGTTCGGCGGCGGATTTGAACTTACTAAAAAGAGAGGCAGCGCTGCCAACGATGAGTTATACGCAGAAAATGGCGAGGTGCGCTGTTATACAAACAACAATGGCGGCATTACCGGCGGCATAACAAACGGTATGCCCGTCGTATTCCGTGTGGCAATAAAGCCTACGCCGTCAATTGCAAAACCGCAAAGCACGATAAACCTTGACACATTTCAAAACAGCGTTATCGAAATAAAAGGGCGGCATGACCCATGTATTGTGCAAAGGGCGGCACCGGTTGTCGAGGCTGCGGCGGCTATTGCCGTATTGGACATGCTGTCGGAGGAAAAATGGACATAAAAGACTTGCGCAACCGCATTGATTGCGCCGATGACGCACTTATGCAGGCATATATTGAACGCACAAAACTAGTTAATGACATAGCCGAATACAAAAAGCGGCACAATCTGCCCATATTGAATGCCGACAGAGAGCAGCAGGTTTATGACAGGCTTGTTGCCAAGTTTGGCGAAGAGTATAGCAGGGATATATATTCTCTTTACAGCGGAATAATCAACATATCAAAACTGCGCCAAGCGGCACAAAACAGAACAACAAGCATTGAAGAACTGGTCGGACTGTCTGAATCCAAAAATATCGGCAGCCGCAAGGAGCGTACTGTTGCAATTCAAGGAGCAGAGGGGGCTTTCTCCATGATAGCCGCAAAAGAAATGTTTACGCAACCGCAACTGCAATATAAAAAAAGTTTTTCCGAGGTTTTTGAAGCGGTGTCAAGCGGACAAGCTGAGTTCGGAGTAGTGCCGATAGAAAACTCAAATGCAGGTTCAGTCAACGAGGTTTATGATTTGCTGGCAAGGTACGGACTGTATATTGCCAAAGCAAGGGTGCAAAAAATAGAGCATTGCCTTGTGGGCATAAAGGGTGCGCAAGCCGATAGCATAAAGAATGTCATTTCTCACCCTCAAGCGCTTTATCAATGCAAAGAATATTTGCGCAAAAGGAATATCACAGCCACCAACCGAGCCAACACGGCGCTTGCGGCGGAAGAGGTGTCAAAACTTCAGGATATGTCGCTTGCGGCAATAGCTTCGGAAGAGACCGCGGCTTTGTATGGGCTGTCCATACTTGAAAAAGGGGTGTCGGACGAGCGCAACAACAATACCAGATTTATTGCAATCACAAAAGACAACCTTGCGGTACCTACGGCAAATAAGATAAGCCTTGTGGTGACGCTTGCCCACAAAGAAGGGTCGCTTGCGCAGTTGCTGAATATCATTGCATCATATCGGGTCAATCTCACAAAACTTGAATCCCGACCGATATCGGGCAGCAATTTTGAGTTTATGTTTTACTTTGACATTGAGGGCAACATAAAAGACAGGGTTGTTCAGGACATGCTTTTTGACATATACGAGTATTGCGAAAAGGTGTTGTATCTAGGAGGATATACGGAACAATGAAAATAGGTATTGCAGGGCTTGGGCTTATCGGAGGGTCCATTCTCAAGAGCATAAAAAAGCACACCTCCCACGAATGTTTCGGCTACAACAGAACGCAAAAAGTCATAGAAGAGGCCAAATCCTACTTAGACGGAATACTTGACGAAAAGACCATGCCGGAAATGGATGTTATCTTTGCATGTTTTACTCCCAACCTCACCATAGATTATGTGCTGAAAAATTTGAAAAACTTCAGGAAAGGCGCAATTGTTGCCGATATATGCGGCATAAAAGAATTTGTTGTGGACAGTTTGGAAATGCGGCTGAAAGAGCATGGCGCGCATTTTTTGGGCTGCCACCCAATGGCTGGCAAGGAAGTGGGCAGCTTCAAAAATTCTGCGGCGGAGCTGTTTTCGGGCGCAAGTTTTATTGTCACCCCCACCGAAAACACCGATGCGCAAGCGCTGGATACAATAAAAAAACTTGCCATAGATATGGGGTTTGCGCTTGTTACAACCTCATCGCCCAAACAGCATGATGAAATCATAGCATATACTTCACAACTTGCGCATGTTGTATCAAATGGGTATGTCAAGAGTCCTCATCTGAAAGACTTTTGCGGTTTCAGCGCAGGCAGTTTTCAGGACCTGACCCGAGTTGCAAGGCTGGACGCGGCGATGTGGACGGAACTGTTCTTGCTGAACAAAAGAC
Organism: Christensenellales bacterium; assembly: GCA_050309775.1. Taxonomy (GTDB): domain Bacteria; phylum Bacillota; class Clostridia; order Christensenellales; family DTU072; genus DTU072. Next base: position 176,824 of record JBNRMV010000001.1, read on the forward strand.
CCTTGATTGCCGAGTTGGACAGGCTTGTGAAAGACTTACAACAATATAGACAAGCCTTACAGAACGGCGACGGCAAAAAACTTCAAGAATTGCTGGAAGAGGGCAATGCCTTGAAGCTGTCAACTTTGAAAGTATCGGATTAGAAGACTATCAGTCCAAAACCCTTCTTGAAGTTATGTAGTTCTTCCACCTTGAGGCTGTTATCGGCTCAATTACCGCATAGTCGCTGGCGGTGTGAATTATGTAATTATCTCCAAGATATATTGCCACATGTCCGATTCGTTCTGTGCCGGAGAGATGCGCGCGTGAGGAATTCGTAAAGAACATTAGGTCGCCGCGTTTTAGGTACTGCCTTTCGACAGGTTTTCCTTGCTTAACTTGTGTTCTTGTTGTCGTGTCAAGAATTATGTTTGCTCCTTTATAGAAAGCGTATTGGGTCAGGCTGGAGCAGTCAAATTTCCCCATGACAAAATTTTTGTTGAGCGTTGCGTTGGGAGTTCCCCAATGATATCTTTGAGCGCCATAAATATAAGGAAACCCCAGCAGCTTTTTTGCTTCATCGATGACTTTTTCTATCACTTCGCTTGCTTTGTCGAACCTTACAATCTGAACAAGAGAGGAAGAAACATACGCTGTTTTTCCCTTATAAAGTGTTTTGTACCACTTTGAGTTTTCTTCGGCAACAAAAGGCAGCATATCGCCGGCATTTATGGCGCCGACGGTTGCATATGCCGTCCCCGGACCCGAACGAATGTTTAGTGTATTAACGGTTGCTTTAAGCAAGGTATCTTTTGTTTGGATTTCAGTCGTAAAATCCTCTTGCGGCGAATTTTCCGGAGAGGGGTATTCTGTGGGTGCGTTTATTTCGTTTTCGTCCGTCATATCGTTGCCTGGAAAAATATCCGGTGTGTTTATGTCGGGATTGTCAAGATAGGCTCCGCCGTCTTCGGATACTTTCAGCAGTCCGCCTGCAAAAGCAAAACTTGCCGCAGCGCCGACGCTTGCCAAAATTAATATCAGGACCAAAGCTGTCAACAGCTTTTTCAAAGAATGTTTCAAACCGGGGTACTCCTTTTTAATGAATTATATTAAAATTCTAAGAAAAACATCGGAGCATGTCAATGTCGCACCTTGACACAATTTTTTCCAAAGAGTATATAAACGACTTCTTATTATATAAGTATTGTAACCTTATATATAAAAGCGTGAGGCGGTAATGATACAAGCGGCTTCACGCCTGGTCAAATACACATCTCCCTTGTCGAGGTGATAAAAATATACGCAAGACCGGAAGGCTTGCGTATATTTTTGGCGCACCCGATTGGATTCGAACCAACGGCACCTAGCGTCGGAGGCTAGTGCTCTATCCAACTGAGCTACGAGTGCTTATTCTGAAAAGTACTGTTATTATATTATAACAGTGTCCGAAAATCAATGATTTATGTTTATTTTTTATAAAAAATGACAATAAAATTGACGGGTAAAAAATGTCGAAACTTTTTAGAAAAAACAGTTGACAGAAAATTTTATATGTTATATGATATATAGGCTCCGCAAAAACGGAGGCAATGCACCTTAACAATAGAACAGATAAGAAAAAGTAGAAATAAACGAAAAGAATCTGTCAATAATTTGAGAAAAAAAAGAAACACAACGAAAGCGACAGCAGAAGTTGGAAGTCAAGATTGAACTAAAGAGTTTGATCCTGGCTCAGGACGAACGCTGGCGGCATGCCTAACACATGCAAGTCGAACGGACATAAGGA
>JBNRMV010000002.1:0-116806 GCA_050309775.1 Christensenellales bacterium
GGCAGCTGTACCCATCAACAATAGCTTATTGGCTGGCGAAAACGCTAGATGAACTGGGTATAGAACAGGTCAATGTCCACAGTCTTAGGCACACAAATATTTCTTTACAGATAGCAGCGGGAGTGCCGCTCAAGACCGTATCCGCAAGAGCAGGACACAGCACTACAAAGGTCACGGCGGACATCTACGCGCATATGATACAATCAAGCGACAGAGCAGCTGCGGACAAGCTAGGAGAGATATTAGGATAATATATATAAGGATAAGAGCGGCGGGGGTAAAAGCTTCGCTTTTTTTGTTCAATTATATTAGTTACATTTTGAAAAAAAGTAGTGACAACAAGATTTAATTCATGGTATAAGTAAATTAGGGTGGGGGGAATCTTTAAACATTATCGATAGAAAAAAAGATAGATTTTCCAAAAGTATGAAGTATAGTAGATGTTATCTTAAAGGAAGAATATAATGTATTACAATCTAAATTAAAAAGAGGTTAATATGTGTAAAAAAATTATATTTTGGGGGGTAGTGTTGGTTATGGCGGTTTCACTTATGGGTTGCAAACAAGAAAGTGGAATTGAGAAGCATAAAGCAGAAGTTAAGTCAATGTTAGAAACTTATGCTCAAGAAAGACACGACAATTACAGCTCGGAAGATTGGACGATTGTGCGCGGCATTGTTGATAATGGAAAGGCAAAGGTAGATGCAGCAGAGAATAAGGATGACGTAAATGCAATTGTCAATGAGACAAAGAAGGCGATTGGTGAGGTGTTGCCGCAGGAGGAGAATATGGATGAAATATTAAAGCATTTTGATTTAACAGATACGAAGATTCTATTTGATGAAACTTCGTTTTCGGATAGCATGTATGCAGAAGTTGAAACAATAATAGTCATTTTCAAAAAGACGAATACTTACCCGAAACTTAGCATACACCATTTCAATCTATCAAATGCAAAAAGTTTTGCGTACTTGCAAGCTACTCCTGACGATGGCCATTTGGGATGGTCAGAACATGATGAAGGGCGTCAAGAAGGCGAAATTAGATTGATTGAATCAGGAAAGGAAAAAATCTTGGAAGCAGTAAAACATCTTGAACAGTTAGAGTTTGTTAAATCTGTACGTCCAAGGCATTCTGTTTTGAGGCATTATATTTAATAATATACCGTTAATAAAGCCATACCGCAAGCACTCGTTCAAATATTCAAAGAATATAAAGTATGGTGGATGGACTTCACAAAGTCATTGGGCGATAGATACGATGGTATCCAAAGGCTGTTTATACAGGCAGACAGCAGGCAGCTGTACCCATCAACAATAGCTTATTGGCTGGCAAAAACGCTAGATGAACTGGGTATAGAACAAGTCAATGTCCACAGTCTTAGGCACACAAATATTTCTTTACAGATAGCTGCGGGAGTACCGCTCAAAACCGTATCAGCAAGAGCAGGACACAGCACCACAAAGGTCACAGCGGATATCTACGCACATATGATACAATCAAGCGACAGAGCAGCTGCGGACAAACTAGGAGAGATATTAGGATAGTAATTATATATAAGGATAAGAGCGGCGAGGGTAAAAGCTTGCTGCCTTTTTTATGCCTTTTTTATACCTTTATAATTGCAAAACACAAAACCTACAAAAGATATTCAAAGCACATAGCAGTAGTGTCCATATTGGCTAGTGATGAGTTGACTAAATATTTTATGCCTTTTTTATGCCTTAAGATAGATTTAGGGTCAAAAAAATGGTGCAATGGCTAAAATACTGTGGTCTAAGGTTTTGGGGTAAGTAAAGAATTAGGGAGTTTATATGGCAAAAAAAGTAGAGTGCTAAAAACAAAGAAAAACACCGAAAAATGCTTGATTTCGGTGCTTTTTGGAGCTATTGACGGGATTTGAACCCGTGACCTCTACCTTACCAAAACGGGAATACCGTTCAAATATCTTTCTAAACTCACAAAAAAAGCACTTTCTTGCACTTTTTGGGCGATTTATCTCGCATTTCTTGAAATTACTTTCACAGCTTTCACAGCTTTTCTAACTTTTGATGATATTTTATGCCTTTTTTTATGCCTTTTTTTATGCCTTTTTGTTGCTAGAGGGTAACAACAGAACTAAATTTATTAACTTATAATTACATACTGGCTATTTACATAGTACAACAATAAATGCTATAATAAAATAAAATATTCTGTATTTTATATATAAAATTATTCTTATATAACCTTTATAAAAATCAAATTTCAGCAAAAACATATGATTATAGTTTCTCCCTTGAAAAATGATAATCATAAGGAAATATGAGAGAATAAATGCAATAATATATGTAAATATAGAAGTTTTTCACTAAAAAATTAGTTAATAATGCGAGGAATACCTATGATAAGTAATATTAGAATAAAAAAGATTGCAACTTATAAGTCCGAACAAAAGCTAGAAAATCTAAAAAAGTTTAACTATTTTTTTGGTGCAAATGGCACAGGGAAAACAACAATAAGTAGCATTATTGCCAGTTCAACCAGTTTAGGTAAATCACCATTTAATGAGTGTTCAATTAAATGGTTAAACGATAATCAACTGGAAACAAGAGTTTATAATCGCTGTTTTGTCGATGAAAATTTTGGAGAACAACTTAAAGGTGTGTTTACTTTAGGAAAAGAGAGTAAAGAAACAAAAGAGAAAATTGAGAAAAAGAGAAAAGAATTAAATGATATTCAAGAATGTATAGATAAATTAAACATTACATTAGTAGGTGCTGATGGAAAAAGTGGTAAGTGTAAAGACCTTTCTAACTTAGAGGAAAAGTATAAAACTATATTTTGGAATCAAAAGATTAAAGCTGATGATTCACCTATTCAAAAAGGCATGCAAGGTGTTCTCAATAATCAACAGAAATTCAAAGATAAAGTCTTAGAAAATTTAAGCAATGATTCTGCTTTGGTGTCTTTGTCTGAGTTGGAAAACAAAGCGAAGACTGTTTTTAATGAAGGCTTAATGAAAGTTAATGAATTTTTGATTCCTGATATATCCAAGCTTGAGCAATTAGAAAACGATATTATTTTAAAGAAAATTATAGTTGGCAAAGCTGATGTAGATATTGCGACAATGATAAAATCACTAGGGAATAGCGATTGGGTAAAACAAGGAAAAACTTATTTTGAAAGTAATAATAGTATATGTCCATTTTGTCAACAAAAGGTCGGCGAAACTTTTAGCCAAAGTTTAGAGGAATATTTTGATAAAACATTTGAGGAAGAAACCTCTAAAATTGCAAACTTAATTAATGATTATAATAGCCAATCTGAAAAAATTGTTGAATCAGTGCAAATTGTTATTGGTAACGCAAATGCAGGTAAATTCTTAGATATTAAACAGTTAGAAGAAAAGAAACGGACATTTGAGGGGTTAGTTAAAATCAATAAGCAGAAATTAGATAAAAAAAGTAAAGAAGCAAGCCAAATTATAATACTAGAACATACAAAAAATATTCTTACAGAAATACAGCAGATTATAATTGATGCAAATACAAATATTTCTGAGAATAATGTTATAGCACAAAATATAGGAAATGAACGCAAGGATTTAATTAAGAAAATTTGGCGTTACATCGTTAATGAATTGCAAGCGAATATTACAGCATACAAAGCTGAAAAGCAAAATCTAGAAGCTGCAATAAGTAATTTGAATACAAAAATCAATGATAATAAAAATAATATAAAAGAAATAAAAGACGAAATAAGAAACCTTGAAAAATTAATAACAAGCATCCAGCCTACTTGTGACGGCATAAATAAATTACTTTCTTCATTTGGATTCAATAGTTTTAGATTGGCAGTTGCAGACGATGGTAGAAGTTATAAGATGCTTCGTGAGGATGGAACGGATGCCCAGAACACACTAAGCGAAGGTGAACGTAATTTTGTTACATTCTTGTATTATTATCACTTATTAAGAGGCAGTCATTCAGAATCAGAGATAACAAGTAATAAAGTTGTTGTAATTGACGACCCAGTTTCAAGCCTTGATAATGATGTTCTATTTATTGTAAGTACATTAGTTAGAGAAATAATTGCACAAGTTAGAAACACCGGTAGCGACATTAAGCAAGTTTTTGTTTTAACACATAATATTTATTTTCATAAAGAAATAACATTTAACACAAAGAGAAAGGATAAAGCACTTTGTGAAGAAACTTTTTTTATTGTTAAAAAAAGAGATAATGAATCAATTATTGAAAAAATGAACCATAACCCTATAAAAACTTCTTACGAATTATTATGGGAAGAAATTGCTGATGTGGATTGTAATAAAGCAACAATTCAAAATACCATGAGAAGAGTATTGGAAAACTACTTTAAAATGCTTGGAAACATAAATTTGGATCAATTATATGATAAATTTAATGGCGACGATAAGTTAAAATGCAAGGCCCTACTATCTTGGGTTAATGACGGATCGCATAGTGCTTTAGATGAAGACTATTATACTCCATTAACAGATAACGAAGTATTAAAATTTAAAGATGTTTTCAAACAAATATTTGAAGTAAGTGGCCATATTGAGCATTATAAAATGATGGTAAAAAGTGATATAGACTTGGCCCAGGAGGCCATAGTATAAAATGAGATTTCTACATCTATCGGATTTACATATCGGTAAAAGTGTCAATGGGTATTCAATGCTTGAAGAGCAAAAAAATGCATTTAGGCAGATAATAGAATATATAATTGTTGAAAAGCCATCTGCATTGCTTATTGCGGGTGATATCTATGATCGTGCAATCCCGAGCGTAGAAGCTGTAAGAGTCTTTGATGAGTTTTTAACAAACCTTTTGAAAACTAATATAGATGTTCTAATTATTGCAGGCAACCACGATTCGCCTGAGCGTTTAAACTATGCAAGTAGGATTCTATCAGAAATGAGATTGCATATATGTGGAACATTTGAAGGAAAGATGAAACCTATAACTTTGAGCGATGAATTCGGCAAAGTAAATTTTTACTTACTGCCATTTATAAAGCCTATTACAGTACGAGGGTATTGTACGGATAAAGAAATTGAAAGTTATGATGATGCCATAAGAATGATTTTAGGAAACATTGAAATTAAAGAAGAAGAGCGCAATATTCTAGTTTCACACCAATTTTTCACAAAGAAAGGAATGGATTTAGAACGATCTGACTCGGAAATAAATATTGTAGGGGGAATTGATGAAATAGATGCGAGCATTTTATCTTTATTTGATTATGCTGCACTAGGCCATTTGCACGGTAGTCAAAAAGTGGGGGCAGAGAATATTCGTTATGCGGGATCACCTATAAAATATTCGTTTTCTGAATGCAAGCAAAACAAATGTGTCTTAATGATTGACATAAAAGAAAAAGGTGACATTACAGTCAAAGAACTTCCCTTAAAAGCGATACACGATTTACGCGAGATAAAAGGAAAATTTGATGAATTGTTAAGAGCGGATAATACAATGGTAGGGAATAAAGATGATTATCTAAGAATAGTGATTACAGATGATGGTGAAATTATCGATCCTATGAATAAACTGCGAAGTATTTATCCTAATGCGATGGTTCTAGGTTTTGAGAATTCACGAACAAGTATTGAATTGGAAAAAATAGGTTCAAGTGCAGAAAATATTAAAAGTTTAAGCGAGTATGATTTATTTTGCCAATTTTACACTGATATTACTGGCTGTACTATGACGGAGGATCAAACTGCCATTATTCACAATCTACTTTATGAGGAGAGTGAAAATGAAACCTATTAAAATAACAATTAAAGCCTTCATCTGTTACGCAGAAGAACAGGTAATAGATTTTACTAAACTTGGTGAGAATGGTCTTTATCTAATTACTGGACAGACTGGAGCAGGAAAGACAACAATTTTTGATGCAATATCTTATGCTCTTTATGGCCAGGCAAGTGGTAGTGTTCGTAACAAACCCGAAAAATTAAGAAGTCATTTTGTTGATAATAGAGAAAAAACCATAGTTGATTTTGATTTTATGTCTAATGGTAAAAAATATAATATTAGGCGTGAGATTAAGCCTCAGCTTAACCGTGAAACCAAAGAAATTAATAAATTAAATGAATCAGTTGTTTTAACGCTTGAAGATGGCACAATGTTTGATAGAGATAAAGAAGTAAGAGCAAAAATAGAAGAAGTAGTAGGTTTAGATAAAGATCAATTTGCACAAATAGTAATGATAGCACAAAATGATTTTTTACGATTCTTGCAAAGTGGTACAGAAAAAAGAGTGAATATATTACGGCGTATATTCAATACTGGGCATATAAAGTGGTTTCAAGAAAGATTAAAAAGTTCAAAGAAGGAAGCTGAAGATAACTTGCAATTAGTAAAACGTGATTTCGAAACTAGAGGAGTTAACCCATATGAAAGAGAGGTCGTTTTCAAAGCATGGCAAAGACAAATTGAAGAAGAAGAGAAACAACAAAAAGAAGTAGAAAACATAATAAAAAAACAGGGTGAAAATAGCAAAAAGATTGCTGCCGAGATTGCAGTTGCTGAGAGCATTGCGAAGTTGTTCAATGAGCTTAAAAAATCACTTCATGACTTCAATGCACATATTGACCGGAAAGAGGAAATTGAAACACTAAGAGTAAAAAGAGCACGTGGAGAAGTTGCGCTCTATAAGGTTAAGCCGATAGCAGATAAGTGCTATGTCGCCCAAGAGAAAAATATTGCAGCTTGGAAAGAATTAGAAGATGCAATCTTGGACGCTGAAAAAGCAGAAAAAGAGCTAAAAGAAACAACAGAATGGCTCGAAAAATTGCCTTCAATAGAAAAAGTCGAAGATGAATATAAAGCAATAGAAAAAAGGTGTATAATAACAGATGAAAATTTAGAAAAAGTTAATGATCTAAAAAAGCAGTTAGATGAGTTTATAGATAAAGAAAAACTATTAGAATTTATGCAAAATGAAGTGGAATCATTACAGGTAGACTTTAATCTTTCAGATAAAGAGTTTAAAGATTTTTACGAAAGGTTTATTCGAAATCAAGCGGGACTTCTAGCAAAAGAGTTGAAGGCTGGAGAACCTTGCTTAGTTTGTGGTTCCTCAATCCACCCTTCTCCAGCAATGATTACAGATGATAGCATAAATGAAAAGGAGCTTAATAGACTACAAGAGGCTAGGGATAATAAAAAAGAGAAGCTTGATGAAATATCTCTAAAATGTGCAACCTTAAAATCTGAAATAAAGACTCTTAAGGATTCCTTTATAAAAGCTGCAACCAGAGTAGTTAAGAATTTTACTGTGGAGAATGCAACAACAACGCTTAATACGGAAATAAAAAGGCTTGCTAACGAACTTGAATCTTTGCAAAAGGAATGTATTACAAGAGAGGAAGCATTAAAAAAACTTAAAACCGATTTTGCTGATGCCACAAAAAAGAAAAATGATAATTCTGTTTTTTCAGCAAAGGCATTTGCATTAGTTGAAGAGCGCAAAAAACGTGCGGAAATAACTAAAAAAGTTTTAAACGAGGTCGTAAAAGAATTTGAAGCTGTGCTTGTTAAAAATAACTTTGCTGATGAACTTGAATATAAATTTTCAATAGTAGGGGAAGAAAAACTCGACGAGATTACTAAGACGATAAACGAGTATGACGAAAACGAAAAGCAAATTAAACGTGATATTATTAGATTGGAAAATGAAACAAAAGGTAAACAAGAGCCCAACATTGAAACCTTAAAAGAAAAGGAAAATAATATAATAGGAATTATTGAAAAATTATCAAATGAGCGAGATAATATAGTATCTTCAATCAGCAAATTAAGCAATGATTTAAAAGTGCTTACAAAATCAGCAAAAGATTTTATTTTGGCCGAAAAAAAGCTTATTTCTATAAAGAGCTTATGCGATGTTGCAAACGGTAAACTTGACTTTGAAACTTATGCGCAAATTGCTTATTTTGAACGTGTTTTAAAAGCTGCGAATTTGCGTCTTAGAACAATGAGTCAAAACCGTTATGGTTTAGTGCGAAAATCCGATGAGGGTGATAAACGACAACGCATGGGCCTTGAAATTGATGTATTTGATTCACATACAACCAAAAAGAGAAGCGTTGATAGCCTATCTGGTGGTGAGAGTTTTTTAGCATCTCTATCTCTGGCATTAGGCCTATCAGATGTCGTTCAACAAAGTGCAGGTAGTGTACATATTGATGCAATGTTTATTGACGAAGGGTTCGGCTCACTAGACATTGAGGTGTTAGATTTATCAATGAAGACACTCTCTGATATGGCTGGAAGTAATCGTATTATTGGGATAATATCTCATGTATCTGAACTCCGAGAGAGAATTGATAAACGAATTGATGTTGAAAAGACGCCAATAGGTAGCAAGATTTATTTAACCTTATAAAAAACGATTTAATATAAAATGTCAAATAAGATAATATAAAAATAAGCAATAGTAAATCTTTATGATAGAAAAATTGATTCTATCTTTTGAAGATAAAGCCTTTTAATCGTCTATTGTATCGTATAAGACAGACAGATCGGAAGATGCATCGTAATACATTTTTGCTTCAGGAGTTCCATTAAATTGTCCATGAGAAAATCTACATTCATTTCTTAGCAAAATCTCTTTACCTGTAGATTCATTTATTATAGTTGTAAGAATATTTAGTTGAGAAATTGGAACACTTGAAACAATAGATTTAACCTTTATAGTGTTCATGTATTCACTTATTGAAGGAACATAAAATAGATATGTATTTTTTGATGTAGACTTAGCATAATAATAACTCGTATCATAAATTTGTAAAAACCTTGCCACAGATTTATAATTGAGATTAGTTTTAAGATATTCAACTAAATTCTTTCCTGCTACCTCAGCGCAATATTTTTTTATTCTGAGATATTCTTGGTCACTCTTTAATTCTTGATTAATAAATTTACCAACTACTTTTTCACGAATAATTGAGTTTGTAAACTTATTATATTGATTGATAGTTGAAATATTTATAGGCACTTCACATTTTAATTCATTATTGTTTTTAATAAAAGTCAATTGTACTATATTGTTTTGCACAATTATTTTAGAAACACTCTTATTATTATTTAGAACCCATTCTTTATGTTTAACCAATTTTTCCCATGTGTATTTGAACCAAGAATCATATTCCTTGCTTGCAAAGCTTTCAAAAACATTTATACCTCTATTATGTGTTTTCCCAGTAAATATGGTCAAAAATTTATATAAGCCCATGTTTTCTAAAATGTAACTTTCTTCTTTAAGAGAAAAACCGTAATCATTTATTAAAATGTCAATTGGATTATTTTTTTGTGTTATATGCCCTAACCATTCATAATACGTTATATCTTTTATTACTAAGCTATTTATAATTTTCTTAGCTAATTTGAGCCCATTCTTAATTATGACTAAATGAGAGTCAGAAAATTTGCTAAGTTTTAATACATTATCGGCATGAATTATATCTTTACACAAAATTTTTTCTAGAATATTCTTGTAAGTAATATTATCAAATATCTCTTTCTCTTCAAAGTCTATTTTGTTAGTATATAGTAAAGCACCAATTATTACACTCGTCTCTCTTAACACTGTTTTCACATCAGCCATATAAATACCTCTTTAGCAAAGATATTTATATAGTATCACGAAACATTATTTTTGTCTATTCGAAGTGTTTGTCGAAGAACTATTCTATGTATTTATTTGAAATATTTATTCCAATTATCCTCTAATCGTTTAGCTAAGCTATAAGCTAGTAAGGGAGGAACTGCATTGCCAATTAACTTATATGCATCTGAAGCAGAAACATTTTTATACCCGCATCTACCGTTTATAATAAATTTATAATCATCTGGAAATGTTTGAAGTCTTGCACATTCTCTAATAGTTAAGCGTCTCTCTTTCATTCCACTTTCTAATTCCTTGAAATTCTTGCCACCATGTTCTATTGATAATCTTCTAAATTCTATATTTCCATGATGTTCGGATCTAATTGTTGGAGAAATGCCGTCAGAATTTACTTCAGTATTTCCTTGTCCTTTATTCATATATTTAGCTTTAGAATACTTCTGCTGTTCTATATCTGTTGTTTTCTCGGGCTCTAACAAATCTATAAAAGCATCATTAGTAGTAACAAAAGGAAGAATATTTTCCCTAGGATTTTTATCATGTGTAATATAAGGATAAGGATCATATTCTTTATCTATAATTGTCTTTGATAATCTATTAATGGCTTCGGGTAACAATGCACTGCGTTTAAACCCAATAAAAACAATCCTTTCACGTCGTTGAGGAACACCATAGTTTGCCGCCAAAAGAACTTTAGCTGGTACAACGAGATATCCGCCTTTTGAAATATTAGAAAAGTCATGTTCAATTATTTCTTTGACATCACCTAATGTTGTTAAACCTTTAACATTCTCTGCAAAAAAAACTTTAGGTTGAGTTATCGCAATTACTTCTCTCATCCACATATACAACTTTCCGCGATTTTCTGTTGAAGGAATAGTTTCTAAACTATTTATACCATAATGAGTTTTCTTTGAGTCAAACCCCTGTCTTTTACCCGCTATAGAGAAATCTTGACACGGGAATCCTCCTGTAACAATATCTACTTCTTGAGGTAATATATCAGTCTCACCTTGTTTATATCTTTTAACAATGTCGACTATACTATCTAATTTATAAACATTTTCGTCAATATTCATCTTGGTAAAATAATTCACCCAAGCACTTTTAGCGTCAGGTCTAATATCATTTGCAAAAATAGTTTTGAAAGACGTTGTAGGCAACTTTACCCAATCTTTGTTTATTGGAGTTACATCCCATTTATTAATATTTAAATTTACAGATTTCTTAAGCACATTAAATCCACCTTCAAAACCTAAATCCATTCCTCCACAACCAGAAAAAAGAGAAAGAACGGTATATTTTTTATGCACATTAAAATCTGTTTTTTTCATGATCTATAATCTCCATTTAAAGTAGTTATCAGTAGTATAGAGTATAGCATGTATGATTTTTTACTTCAACTTAATTCTACTCATTTTCATATCATTAAGAATGTTTAAATAAATAACTTATAATTTATTAATAAATCAATAATCTATGTTTAAAAGAAGAAATCCAGTATGCGTTTTAATAAGAATAGTAATTACATTATAATTCAATTTCCATAATGTCGGCAATATCACACTCAAGGGCTTTGCATATACGCAATAGCACACTCGTATTAACATTATCTCCTCTGGTGAGTTTTGCCATTGTGGCAGTGCTAATTCCAGTAATGCGACATAGGTCTTGTCTATTCATTTTTTTATCTATGAGTAATTTCCATAGTTTAGAATAACTTATTTTCATTTTACCTTATTCTATTATGAGCAAATCTTTCTAATCAATAAATAATTCAGGAGCATTATAATAAAGATCGTTAATTTCCCTAAGTACACTCTCTTTACCACATTGCATTATAGAGTTTTTTATTTTATATTCTCCACCGGGGATTTTTACATAATAATCATTATCCTTGATATAATTTACCACCTCTCGAAGTAGTCCGCTTTTCTGAAAGAAAATCGATAAGTCATTGGTGGTGCCGTATTCAACATATTCATACCAATCCTTTTTCAAGGAATCTGGTCCATTAATTTTTTTGAACTCAGTAGAAAACTTCAAAAAATAATTTGATATTCTAAAAAGTATAATGCTTTCAATTACATCCAAAGTTTCGGCAATAACAATATTTTTATGCTCCTTGGAGGTATAATCGAAATCAATAAGAGTTTTGTTGGGGAGCTGAATTGCGTTTTTGGGGTTCTGTCTTTTATGCTCTATAGTTTCTGCAATTATCCAGTTTAAACCATGGCCTTGAATCCATTTGCAAAGTATGACGGCATAAAGGCTTAATTGCTTATGCGGTTCTTTTTTTCTACAATAATAGCATGCAGGCGCTTCATTGCACTGCTGGTGAATTTCAAAGTTTTTACAAAGTTTGCCAAGGGTAGGCTTTTCATATAATTCCCATTTGAAAATTTTACATAATCTGTTTAGAAAATCCATTATATCGCTATGCGATATAAAACCATCGTCTGTAAGGTTAGGATAGCATAGACCACCTTTTATTGCTTCAGAAAGACTCTCAGTTTGGTCAACTGATATATTAATGTCATCGTCAAACTTATCCATATTTGTGTTAAAAGCGATACGTATTTGTTCCTCAGCACCATCCTTTAAAAAATCGGAAAACTCCTGCTTTACCACGCTATTAACGTTCTTAATAATATCACGCACCAAAATTATTGCAAATTTACGCATGAGCTGATAATTTTCTTCAGTTTGGCCATCAGAGGTTTTGGGGAATTCCATATTGCCTTGTTTTAAACAACCTATAATTATTTGTTTTTGGATATCTGTCAATTCCACTATTGACAATTTCTGCTCGGGAACTCTGCCTTTTAAAAATTTTTGGAACTCTTCAACTTTGTTATCTCTATTATCCTCCATACGTGTTAAAAATACATTTCCGTATAAGTTATACTCAATTCGACCGACTCGTCCCACAAGATTTGCAAAATCAACATCGCTCATTGTCGGGCGACCATTTTTGTAGCTTGTAATAAACAGATTATCAGCGGGTAGATTGACTCCTTCAACTAAAGTGCTTGTGCAAAACAGGGTAGTTATGGCACCCTCTTTATATAATTCTTCAATACGCAGTCTTATTGATGCTGGTAAATAACCTACATGATATCCAATACCTTTTCGGATTAGGCTAGCAAGATAACAGTCACCATGAATTTCGTAGCTTATATCAGATGCCAATTTCATTAAATTTTTATCATTTGATAAATCGGGTTTGCCTTCTGCAAATGCTCGTGCCATTTCGATAGCTTTGTCTTTAGATCTGCAGTAAATGATATTCTTGCATCCTTTGCCAATAAGATCAATTATTTTTATTATACTGATTTGAGGGTCTGATCTAATTCTAACCAAAAGAGAAAGTTCTTCAGTACGCTTGTTATAAAGAAAGATTTTTTTAGATGGATAGTCTATAAAGTATTTCATTTGCGACACAGGAGAAAACTTTGTCGCAAGAGCATTTTCTTCTGCATCCGAATAATTTATTAACTTCAAATACACATCAGGATTTGGAATATTAGGTGAAGCAAAAACAATGTGAGGGATTGGCTCTTTGCGAGATAAAGCATCAATAGTTTTATAATAAAACGGACTTCTTGAATCCTTTGAAGATATTTTATGAGCTTCATCAATGAATAAGTAGTTTATTATAATATTTGGATAACTTATTAATAAATACAATAGTCTTTCTGGTGTTAGAACAAAAATAAAATTATGATTTTTCTTTAAAAATATTGAACCGGGAGAGGTTACAATCTTATAATTTTTAGGAACTAGATTCTCTTTCAAATCTTCATTGATCTTGTGAGCTACTTCATTTATAAGAGCCTTTGTTGGCACGATTAAAGCAAAATTTAATTGGGCATCATCAATAATCTTTTTTTTAATAAACATTCGCATTACAAAAGATTTACCCATCGATGTGGGCGCTGAATAGCTTAGACACTGGTCACTCAGTCTTTCATAAATGTTTTTTTGTGAGCGTAAGAATCTTTGGTTAGGTACAGCGGGGATAGACATTATATCTTCAGCAAATTTAGCATAAAACCGCTCTAATAAATTTTTGCTTGTATAATTGGGCGTTTGATTTTCTTTACCTAGGTAGTTTCCTGTATTAGACAATACAGAACCTAAGTAATACTCAATTGAAGGATGATTAGTATAAATATATTTTAGTAGCGCAACAATTTCTTGAGACCAAATTTTATGGTCATCGCATTTCTTTGGATGATTGGATTTTGACAATAAATCTGCAAAGCGTAAGGCATCATCAATATTAATTGACTTTAACTCGCGACGACTTGCAATACCAAAAAGCTTTATAGAATAGTTATACAAAATATTGTCATATAGTTCATTTAAATAGGGGTCTTGGTCTATCGTACCAAAAATAATAGCACCAGGAGTTTTTTCGTTCAAGTTAATTTCCTCCTTGCAGAATATTTTTTAGAACTGACTTTTTTTCTATGGTTGCATCGTTAAAAGGTAAGAAATAAAAGTAAAAAGAATAATTTTCGAAACCCTCTTTGACAATTTTGTCTGATATGTATTTTGCGTGATCTTTTATATCCGATTGCATTTTAGCGGTTAAAGCTGCACGGAAATTAGCATTTGAAACGCCCGTAAGATTAATAGAATAGCCTAAAAATACTCCAAACGCATTTTGGGCTTGCCTACCTATTGATTTTTGTGGTTTAAGAATGTTTGCTAACCTCTTTGCCACGATTTCGGGGAAACGAGTAGATAGAATAGAATTTTCAATGAGTAGCAACTCATTGCGTGTATTGTGTATTACTTTATTAATAGCATCAAATGCATTATCAATAGCTAATTTAATATCATTATCTATATTGGCTTTACCGAAAACAAGCTGATAGTCTGGTGATGAATCGCTTCCAGCATTATATAGATGCACCCCTCCACCTGAAAACGCAACTTGTTCATGTCCGCTTGCAATCAATTCAATTTTATTGTAAAGCTTGGGTGCGCCAAGAATCTGTTCGAGAAAAGCATATATTATTATATTACCAAGTTCATTGTCTAGCCATATATCATCCTCGACCTTTTTAAATGTGCCGAAAGACTTTGCCATAGTGGGTATATCTCTATCTATTTCAAAGCGGTCAATAGTCATACGATCTTGTACATAATTTACTATATTCTCCACAAGAAAACTTTCCATTGCATTAAATGAAAAACGACTGTTTGAATGATTTAGGTGACGAAGGCATAATTTACTCTCATTAATTGTTGTAAGATTTTCGCTATGTAAAACTGGAATAAAAATGTCATCAAAATCGTCAGTTTTTTTAAGGGTCTTTGTTATAACAATGGCACGGGCAGGGTTTTCCAAAAGTTTTTGATATTCAATTAAAACAATATCATCAGCATCGTCTGGTGCTTTTTTTATAAAGAGCGCAAATTGGTGTGCGAGAGCAGTGCAAAAAAATTCAAAGTCTTGTTCTATATCAGTGGGAAATGAGAATGAAGCAAAAAGTTGAGCTATGCTCTCAAATTTTAGGTGTTCAGTAAAAAAATTATGAAGACCTAATATATTTACTGGGCAAAAAGTATCAGCAATATTTCTGTTGATTGGTCTAGCACCTTGATATAATTTTTTTTCAGAGCTATTAGTAGAATCTGGTCGAGTATAGAAATGATTACTACCACCAGCAACAAACATAGCTTGGACAAACCAAGCCTGTGTATTAATCACTTTTTTATGTGGGTATAGTTTCTTACAAAACTCTGAATATTTCAATTTTGTCTCCTTATCATTTTGCCCAAGCTTGTCCCATTTGTCCCATGTGCGCCCATTCTTTTTAATAAAATTCTTTTTTATAATTGAGTTGTAAAGTAGGCAATAACAAAATTGCTATTGATAATGATATTTTATCAAAAATTGTTACAAAAAGCAATATGCAATTTGCGAAAGTGAAGAATAGCTTTACAAAAATAAAGAAAAAGGAGGTAAAAGTTTATGAAACAAGTCAAGAATGCAAATGGCAAACTTGTATGCCAGGTTGATGCGACAAAGAAGACAGTGGAAATTGTCCATAAAGGTTTCAAGACTATCGTGTGCTTTAAAGCGGACGGAAGAGTTGAAGTCCTTAACACCAAACCGGCTGCATAAAGCCAACAAATAACTAAATATAATCCGCAGAACCGCTAGACGGGCAGGATAACACAAATAAGTGTTTCTCGCCCGTCTTTTGTTTTGTGGAAAGATCGGCCTCTGCGGATTTCAAAAACGAAATTTAAGGAGGTCATTAAAATGACAAAAATCAAATTTTTAGACAGACAAGGTTACGAAGTATCACTAGAAGTCAGCGACGAGTTCGCAGCGGTATATGTGGAACTAGACCGCCAAGACATGAACAATGAACGCAAAGAAACACGTAGGCATATTTCGCTCAACAAGACAGTAAAGAATCACGATTCTGAAGACATTGTTGAACACATTGACCTATTAGAAGACAAGCGGTCAAACATCGAAGAAAACTACATACAGCGCGAGGAGATAGCCACGCTCCGTTATGGGATAAAAAGCCTGTTACCAGAGCAGAGAAGATTAATAGAACAAGTCTTCTATGAAGAGCGCTCAATAAAGTCCTTAGCAGAAGAGTACGGAGTTAGTTCTCCCGCTATCATCAACCGTCTTAACAAGATTTATGCACAACTCAGAAAAAAGTTTTGAGTTTGGGGGTTAATTTTAGCCATTCTCGTGGCTTAAGAGTAAGGGGGTAAAAAAATCCCAAATCAAAAGACCCCACAAGGAGGCAAAGCATGTGGCTAATTGCTAAGAAAATAGACGGACTGCTTGCGGCAATCAAGATGACCCGCATTGAACTTGCAAAGGAATTGGAGTGCAGTCTGCAATACCTAAACCGAATCTGTGACGGTAAGGACGAGGCAGACGAAAGCATATCACGATTAATTATAGCAGCCTTTGGAGCTAGAGCGATGCTAAAGATTATTGACTGGAGAAGGACTGCAGCATGAAAGCATTTAAGAGCGGAACAGAAATCCGCATAGAAGATGGGTATCTTCACAAAGAGAGTATCAAAGAAATTCTCGGAAGAAGATATGAGGCAGAATCAAAAGAGTGGTTTGTGCCGTTGTGTATGGGAAATGCAGCCTTGATCCAGACCCTCGGCGCAGAACTTGACTCAGATCTAAAGACTTTGGTCAGTATGACTAAATCTGATGCTGTAGCTGATGAAGAGCCTATTGTAAGGATGCCAATTAAGGTTCAACCATACAAGCACCAAGTCCGAGCATTTAACTTCGCCTTACGGCTATTCGGAGGTGACGGATGAAAGTGAAATGTGACTATTGCGGAATAGAATTCGAGAAGAAAGATAAACCCAGAGCAAACAATTTCTGCTCAAGAGCGCATCTGGACGCTTGGAATCGTAATCGGTTGGCTGAATATAACCGCAAAGAAAATATTGTCAACACAACAGAGTTTTGGACAGCTGAACGCAGGGCTCAATCACGGCAACGCAACTTAGGTAAAGGCGAAAACAGAGCCTACAAAAAAGTGTACGGTCGCCATACGCACAGAGTGATTGCTGAAATGCAACTAAAGCGCAAGCTTTTGCCCGGCGAGATAGTCCATCACAAGAATGGCGATAAGACAGACAATCGTCCTGAGAATCTAGAAGTAATGAATCAGTCCGAACACGCGTCATTACACTTCAAAGAATATTGGCGGAAACGTAAAGGGGGTGATGCAAATGAAATTCAGCGAAAGACATAAAGGCGTAGCCATACTCGCTGATATGTAGGTTGGGAACCGGCAAATCAGCAGTGACAATCTCTGTATCAGGAGCATTGTTCGAAAAAGGAAGAATTAAGCGCTTACTCATAGTCTGTCCGAAATCAATCGTAGGCGTGTGGGAGAGTGAATACGAGAAATTCGCCGACTACGAACACAGCTTAGTTGTCTTAGAGGGCGGCAGCGGAAAGAAAGCAGAAACGCTTAAAAGAATGAATGGTAATGGGCTACAGATTGTAGTAGTCAACTACGAAAGCGCATGGCGACTAGAGTCAGATATAGCAAGGTGGAAACCCGACATGATCGTATGTGATGAGTCATCAAAGATTAAGAACCCGCAAGCTAAGCAAAGCAAGGCTCTGCACAGGCTCGGCAAACAAACACAGTTTAATATGATTCTGACAGGAACGCCAATAACAAACAACCCGTTGGACTTCTACTCGCAATACCGCTTTCTAGACGAAAGCATATTCGGCTCAAGTTTCTATAGTTTCCGAGCGAGGTACGCAATCATCGGCGGGTACGGTAACCATCAGATTATAGGCTATCGGAATATGACGGAACTAGTGGAAAAGGCTCATAGCGTAGCGTTCCGTGTTCGTCTGGACGAGGCTGTAGATCTTCCGCCTTACATAGATGAAACGAGATTCGTATCACTAGAGCCAAAGGCAAAGGCAATCTATGAAGCTATAGACAAAGAGTCATACGCAGAACTCACAGCAGGCGAGATAACAACACGAAATGTTCTGACAAGGCTCTTAAGGCTCAGTCAATGTACAGGCGGCTTCATAAGGCCAGATGCTGACGAAACAGTACAAGCTGTGAGCAAAGCCAAGCTGAACGCATTGGATGACATCTTAGAAGAATGCGAAGAGCAGAACAAAAAAGTGGTGGTATTCGCAAGGTTCATCCCGGAGATAGAGGCAATTGAAAAACTGCTAAGGTCTAGGAGAACTGACTATGCGATCATACACGGCTCAATTACAGACAGGGCTGAACAAGTAGAAAGATTCCAGACCGATCCTAACTGCAAGGTGTTCGTAGGACAGCTACAAACGACAGGAATGGGGTTAACTCTGACAGCGGCGAGCGTAGCGGTGTACTACTCACTCGACTACAGTTATGCGAACTATCAACAGTCTAGAGCAAGAATTCACCGTATCGGACAGACCCAAAAGACGCTGTACATACACCTTGTGGCAAAGGACACGGTTGACAGCAAAATCATGGAAGCGCTAAGGCAAAAAGGCGACACTGCAAAACTCTTGGTCGATGAGTGGCGCAAACTCAAAGGCGAGGACATCAACACAATATAACAAATTAAATGGAGGTATTAGTAATGGAAGTAAACAAGAGAAATGAGCTGCTTGAGTTCCTAGTTGAGCTAAGGGATAGGAAAGCGGAACTTGATAGCAAGCAAAAGGCGCTTAGCGCAGAAATTGAAAGCGTTGAGAGCGAACTTATCACAGATATGTTAGAGAGTGAGGACGCATCATTCAACCATAAGGGAATAACCTGCAGCCTTGTTCAGAGGGAGTTTGTATCACCAGAGCAGGAGCGTAAAGGCGATCTGTGGGCGGTGATGAAACAAAATGGCTTTGAGGACTTGTTCACAATAAACAGCCAAACGCTGTCAGGTACGGTAAAAGACCTTAAAGCAAACAACGATGACCAACTCCCCGAATGGCTGGACGGATTGGTCAAGATAACAGAAAAGCCAAGCATACGCCTGTCAAAAGGCAAAAGAGTCAACAGACAAAACTATTAATAAGGAGATATATAAAAGATGGATAACAAGAACAAAGAATTAGTAACAACAGCAGTAAACGAAGTAGCAGAGAGTAAAAGCGGGTATATGACAGCGGGCGCAAACCTAGCGGCATTGTTCGCAGAGGAAATGGACGGTCTAACCCTATCATTCGACCGTATTAAGGTGCCGGCGGGCGGCGGACTGGCTTTTGAGGTGCCGGGCGATAATCCCGACAGTCCAGACATGGCAAAGGAAGTCAAGGCGGTCATTCTCTATCATCACCCCGTTCATAGCTACTACAAAGAAAAGTACACAGGCGGCAATGAAGCCCCGGACTGCGGCTCTATTAATGGACATAACGGTATTGATACAGAAACAGGCGAAATCAAGGATTGTAAAGACTGTCCATACAACAAATTCGGTAGCGGTGAGAACGGCGGTAAGGCGTGTAAGCAGAAACGCAGAGTCTATATCTTGAGAGAAAACGAGTCACTACCTATCATCTTAAGCTTACCTACAGGTAGTCTTGCAGACTTTTCAAAGTACATAATGCGACTACTATCCAAAGGTAAAAAGTCCAACACAGTTGTGACAAAGTTCACTCTTAAGAAAGCGCAGAATGCGGGCGGTATCAACTACAGCCAAGTGGTATGCGTAATGGACAGGGAACTAACCGCCACAGAAAAGACAGCGATTGAAGGCATATCTGAACAAGTAAAGAAATTTGCAGGCAATGTCGGATTCGCTGAAACAGAATCAGAAGAATAACAGAAGTTCACCCTGAGGCGGTAGGAGAGAAACTTGCCGCCAAAGGGAATCTGTCCTTAAGCATAGGAGGTCTATATGATAACGATAATAGTATACAAGCATCAACAAGGGAAACCAAATAGCGGAAACAAGAACCCTAAACTTTCAGAAAAGCAACCACCAACAAAATTGGTGTATATCTGCTCACCGCTCAAAGGCGACATAGAACCTAACAGAGCAAAGGCAAGAATATACTGCCGCTTTGCATTCAATAAAGGTTATCTACCAGTCGCTCCTCACATCTACTTTACGCAGTTTCTTAATGAGCATAACAAAGAAGAAAGAGCGGCAGGGCTAAAGTACTGCTTAGAGATAGTAAGGCAATACAAGCAGCTCTGGGTATTCGGCGAACGCATATCTGAAGGAATGAAAGCTGAGATCGCACTCGCTAAAGAACTCAGGCTACCAATCCGCTACTTTGATAGCGATATGGAGGAGACAAGTGTCTGACAACATATTCGAAAAAGTTAAGACAACGGCGAGCATTACCCAAGTTGTTGAACGATTTGGAGGACTGAAATTAAACCGTAGTCATATGGCGTGTTGCCCCTTTCATTCAGAGAAGAACCCATCTTTTTCAGTTAAGGAAAGCGAGGGCATATTCAAATGCTTTTCGTGCGGTGAAAGTGGAGATGCAATAGACTTTGTTTCAAAGATTAGAGGCATAGAGGGTTTAGAGGCGGCAAAGCTGATTGCAGAAATGTACGGCATAAAGGATACAGCAAGCGAAGGCAAGCAAAAAATAACGCCAAAAGCTAACAAGACTATTACATCAAAGCAAGGAATAACAGACTACATAAAGGCTTGTATCGCAGATATAGGCAAGACTGATTATTTCTTACATAGAGGACTAAGCCAAGAAACAATTAAGAAGTTTAAGCTAGGCTATGACGAAAAGAAAGGGTGCGTTGTAATACCATATTCTTCAAAGCTGGATTACTATCAGACAAGGTCTATAGAAAGCAAGGAGTTCAGAAAACCCCCATCAAGCGATGCAGGAGCAGAACCTCTCTGGAATGCAAAAGCGCTTACAGCAAGCAACACGGTATTTATAGTAGAAAGTCCTATCTGCGCAATGAGCATTATGCAGTGTGGAGGTGTAGCGATAGCGCTTTGCGGTACAGGTGGAATCAACAAGCTACTAGCTGAGATAAAGACAAAGAAAAATAAGTGCGCTTTTATTCTTTGTATGGATAACGATGAACCAGGTCAGAAAGCGCAACATGAATTAGCAAATCAGTTGTTTGAGTTAAATATTAAGTTTATTCCATACAACATTGCAGACGAATGCAAAGACGCAAACGAGCTATTGATGAAAGACTCTAAACAGCTAGAATCAAATATCAAAGCAGCGGTGCTTGAACTCAGAAAACACTATATTACCGAGAAAGATAGCTTTGATGCATACGAACTTGTGAGTGAAACATTAGCGCCAGTTGTATGGATCGTAGAGAATCTATTGCCAACAGGACTTGCAATGCTATGCGCTCCATCAAAGTACGGCAAGTCATGGATGGTGTTGCAATTATGCCTAGCGGTAGCAGAGGGCAATTCATTTCTAAACTTTAAGTCAGTACAATGCGGCAGTCTTTATTACGCTTTAGAAGACGGTAAAACAAGATTACAGGATAGGCTTAAAAAAATGCTGAAAGGCAAATCGGCTCCTCGTAGCGTCCGATTTGCAATAAAGGCTGATTCTCTAGAAACAGGATTACTAAACAAGATAGAGGAAGAACTCAAGGCTTTTCCCGACATTAAGCTTGTTATCATTGACACACTGCAAAAGGTACGAGGCAAGATGTCAAAGGACGATACTCTCTACGGCAATGAATACAGACAAATGGCCGCCGTAAAAGAATTCGCCGATAAGAATAAAATCTGTATGCTGTTTGTTCATCACCTTAGAAAGATGGTTGATGACTCGGATGTATTTAATATGATATCAGGCAGTACGGCTTTGATGGGAGCAGCAGATACCATACTCATTCTATCAAAGAAAAAGCGTAATGACGAATCTGCAAAACTATCATCAACGGGTCGTGATATTCAGCAATGCGAACTTGTAGTAGCTTTTGATAAATCCAAATATAGATGGGAAGTTGAAGGTACAGCAGAAGAAGTAGCGGCAAGGCGGGAACTCGAAGAATATGAATCTAACATCTATATCCTTACCATAAAGGAGCTTGTAAAGCGCAATCCAATAAATGGTTGGAGCGGTTCAGCGCAAGACCTTATGAAAGCAGTGTACGATGTGACTGGAAAAACGGTTGTAGATTCTACTCAGTCAATAGGAAAGCAGCTACTTAAGTATTCCACTAGGCTTTATTACGATGACATTGAGCATAAAACCACTAGGTCAGGATCATCTCGAAAGCATACCTTTAAGAAGAGATTAGTTCTGCCACCTTATTTTCAGGGGACGATATATGACAAAGACTAAAACAATTGTCACCTATATAAAACCATATGTCACACATGTCATATATGTCACCTATATAAAAATAGTCCCTATGCGACTGGAAGTTAATGTCATTTTTAATTATATGTACCTTAGTGACATGTGTGACATATATGACATTAGTTTTTTATAGGAGAAAACGAAATGAAAGAAAAAGATATAATAGCAGCCATTAAAGAATATTTAAAGACCATAAATAACTGCTTTTACTGGAAAGAACATGGCGGGCAGTATGGTGTAGCGGGTATACCCGATATTATCGTCTGTTATAGGGGAAGATTTATTGCATTCGAATGCAAAGTAGGAAATAAACAACCAACCGTATTACAGGCGGTAACGATAAGAAAAATAATAAAGGCTGGTGGCTATGCTTTGGTAGTGCGAACCGTGGAAGAAGTAAAGCAAGTTATTGAGGCATTCAGCAAGGAGTAATGTATATGAGCAAAGAAATATTAATACATAAGATTAATATAACCGATGAGGCCAAGTACGATGTAAGGGAGTGTTTGGACATACAAGATTTTAATTGGAGTGAATTGAAAACCGAGGTTGAGGAGTATATAACTCATCAAACAAAAGAAAACCGAATTCCGTGGTGGGGATATTTCCGTTGTAAGTACTATGATGAAGGCAATGATAAGATGCTGATGCTGTTCTTCTACAAGGGTGAAAGACTGAGTGTAATGCAGTTTTGGAATTTGGCTGGAATATGTCTGGCTGAGGACTGGACTCAAGATGTTGAAGATGATGGTGAGATACGCAATTGGCTAAAATGTAGAGTAACTGATTTGCCCGAAGATCAAGACTGGGTAATAGCAAACAGGGTAAATAGAATAATAAAAGAAACAAATAAGACAAAATACGAAGAAGTCCTAAAGGAGGTGCTTAATGAATTTAACTGTGAGCGAGATAAAGAAGTTGCTGAACAAGTGGCATTTCTACAAAGCTACTATTTTGAGTTCAGCGGAATGTCCATTAAAGCAAAAGTTAGAAGCAGTAGAAAGAGCGGTAAATCATTTAGATGATATAAGTAAAGCCATTATTGAAATGCGATACTTTAAGAGAATGGAAATGGATGTGGTTGCCAAACATGTATATATGACAAGGCAAGGTGTGTATAAAAGGTTAAACAAATCGTATTCGGAAATGGTTTATTTCATTCGAAACACTACTAAAAGTTGTGAAAACTACTAAAAACTTAAAACTGTATACAAAGTTTACACGGTGTATACCAAGAATCAACCAAATCCGAGTTATAATAGAAAGTAGGGAGATAAATATCCAACACGGCAAGAAAGAGAGAGTACGGCTCAAAATAGAATCCATAAGGATAAGCATAACAGCATAAGGGAGCGGCAGACCGCTCTCTTTTCATTTGCCGATAATAAAGGAAGGAACCTAAAATGCCTTGGAAACCACTAAGACCCTGCCGACATCCCGGCTGTCCTAATTTGTCAGAGCAAGCATATTGCGAGTTGCACAGAAAACAAGTAAAAGCAGATGCTAACCGTCAATATGACAAGAGCAAACGAGATAGAGAAATGTATAACTTCTATCACAGCACAGCTTGGATTAAGCTAAGGGAAATAAAGATAAAGAAAAATCCATTATGTGAAGAGTGCTACAAGCACGGACACTTGAAAAAAGCTATTGTAGTAGACCATATACTACCCGCCAGAGAGTACCCAAGCAAGCGTCTAGATATTGACAATCTGCAAAGCCTATGCGCCGCTTGCCATAACAAAAAACACGGTAAAGAGTAGCCTAAAGTCTAGCAAGGGGGTATCTAATATCTAGTAAATATAGCGAAATGACCGAGTGGGCAGCGTCGCGCAATATCCCCCACTTTTCAAGAGGGGTATTAACCCCTTTTCAAGATATTTAAGAAAACACGATAAAACCGACCTTCTAGAAAAGGTCGAAACCCAAATACTTGACATATTAATCAAGATAATCAAGTTGCACTTGAAAAAAGGACTTTAAGACTTGAAAGAAAGCATATAGAAACTTGAAAAAGAGGAGGCAGAATGGCAAACGGACATGGCGGAGCAAGACCAGGGTCAGGCCGTAAGAAAAAGGCGCTTTCAGAGAAAATTCTTACAGCTGGGAACGGTCATCATAAGATAACAAAATTAAAAGAACCCGAAAAAGATAACAAGCAAGTAACAGTTTCACATATGGGCGGAAACGAGATAAAAAGCGTGAAAATGTCGGATAGCGATATTGCCGACATTACAGGAAACGATATGCCACCTATATCCGAGTATCTAAGAAGAATGACTAAGAACACCAACGAGAACCTTGCACCGGATATTTATGAGAAGACTTGGCAATGGCTAAAGGCTCGTGGGTGCGAACACTACATAAAAAAGGAATTAATAGAACAATACGCGCTGTACATAGCGCGGTGGGTTCAATGCGAGGAAGGGATAAACACCTACGGCTTGCTGGCTAAGCACCCTACAACAGGAGCGCCGATTGCAAGTCCTTATGTTTCAATGGGTCTTAACTTTCTGAAACAAGCAAATATCATATGGGGGCAGATATTCCAAATCGTAAAGGAAAACAGTAGCGTAGCGGTTGAAGCGAACAACCCTAACGATGAACTAATGGCGCAGCTGTTAAAGGGCAAAGGATAGGAATATAATATGAGAATAATAGAATTATTTGCAGGGCTTGGGTCACAGACTCAGGCCCTTGTTAATTTAGGGATGAACCACGAAGTTGCTGCAATCAGCGAGATAGACCGATATGCCCTTATAAGCTACGAGGCATTGCACAGAAAGCCAAACAATCTCGGCGACATAACAAAGATAGCTGAACTGCCTAAGGCAGACCTATGGACATACAGCTTTCCATGTCAGGATATCAGCCTTGCCGGTAAGCAAGCGGGTATCAAGGACGGTACAAGGAGCGGACTCTTGTTTGAGGTTGAACGGTTGCTGAGAGTAGCCGCAGAAAAAGGAACATTGCCCAAATATCTACTGCTTGAAAATGTTAAGAATTTAGTAGGAAAGAGATTCAGAGCCGACTATGATAGTTGGCTTTCTTTTTTGTCAGATATAGGCTATACCAACTATTGGCAGGTATTAAATACCCGAGATTATTGTATACCTCAAAACCGTGAAAGGGTCTTCTGCGTTTCTATTCGTGGCGAACACACGCCATACAAGTTCCCAGAGAAAAGGCATCTAAGGCTAAGGCTCAAAGATATGCTTGACACGGAAGTCGAAGAGCGTTATTACCTTTCAGAACAAGCGCTTAAAACTCTATTCAATGCGACTTTTAATCAGGAGCGTGAGCGTCTGCAAAACCCGGACGGCGCTCATAGAACCTTGTGCGCTCGTGACTATAAATCACCAACGGTTGTTCCTACTTGCAAGCAAGCGGGTAAATTGAGTGGCGGCAAATGGGATAAGATGCACGACATATCAAGGAGAGTATATCAAACGGACGGCATATCTCCAACGCTGCACTGCGCAGGCGGTGGCAACACCGAACCTAAAATAATTGATGATACATACAAGTGCCGAGAACCCAGAGTGTATGGCAAGATTGCTCCTACCATAAGGAGCGCTCAAACTTTCAAGGTTACCGCAGGACAGTTTCAGCCAATTAACCGTGACTACAAAGCGGATAACGAACCAAGAGCAGAACACTTTGAATGCCGAAAAGATGAAGTATCAAATGCTGTTCTTACAGGTGACAGAAAGAACTGTATCAAAGTTGTTGCGCTAGGAGAAGAGCCAAATGCCGAGATTAAGGAAAGGTTCTATAAGCAAGCTTTTGAAACACTCAAATCAAATGATTGCAAACACGGAGATACTATAGATGCATTCAATCGAAGGGTAAACAAAACAGGAGTAAGTCCAACCTTGACAACTAGACCCGAAGGCTTTAAGACAGCAATATTGCCTGTCATAAAAGACCCCAAAATCATCTATGAAGAGCCATTACAGAAGAAAGGTTGGCATCGTAAAGCTTGCGAGGTCATAAACCCAGACGGAATATGCACTTGCATTCACACCCAAAGCAATAATTTGTTGCAAAAGATTACCGAGCCTATTATATGCGCTATGCGAGGACGCAACCCTGACAATCCAAAGAGCCGAAAAGCGGGCATACCTACTGTGCAAAAACTAGAGACAGGCGGTTATGTGTCTAATACTCTGACCACCGTGCAAAAGGATAATCTTGTTGCAGAACCAAAAGAAACCTTTGTGGGGCGAGGATATAAAGACTTTGTTAATAAGAAAGGCTACTTCCCAGAGATGTTCAACGCATATAACCGTTCAGAGATAAAGCAAGAAGCTCCGACAGTCACAACCCAATGCGGTTCTGTAACTAGCAGCGCAGGAATACTGAAAGCTGAAACGGACAAGGTGTCAAAGACCGTCAGAGTAGGCGGTCACGGATGGCACTACAAGCACACTTGGGATGTGATACAAGCCAACACAAGAATCAGGAAACTAACGCCTTGGGAATGCTTGCGCTTGCAAGGTTGGCGTGACAGCGAGATATCAAAAATCCGCTCAGCTGGAATAAGCAACACTCAAGCATACCGCCAAGCTGGCAACGGCATCACCGTAACAGTACTAATGGCTATCTTTGGAGAATTATTTAACATTCCGTATAAGGAATTACTAGATAACTGGAGTTATTAACGGAGGAGACTAGATGAACAGAAAAGAAATATACACAGCAGAATCGGTGACTAGTGGACATCCCGACAAGTTCTGCGACCTTATCAGTGATATGGTACTAGACGAATGCCTAAAGACAGACCCGGAGTCAAGAGTCGCTTGCGAAACCTTTGCAACCAAAGGTTTGATTGTTGTAGGCGGGGAAATCACCACAAAAGCGCGTCCGGACTATAAGGCGATTGTACAAGCCGCAGGAGCAAAGGTCGGATATGATTTAGAAGACGCTAAACTAATTGTAGCCGTAAACGAACAAAGTCCCGACATCAAAGAGGCTGTGGACGGTGTCAATGATAAAGGAGAACAAGGAGCAGGTGATCAAGGAGTGATGATAGGATATGCCTGTGACGATACTTTGGATTTTATGCCATTGGAGTACGCTTATGCAAGAAAGATTACCGACAGGCTGGAACAGCTTTTAGCAAACGGAAATATCAAAGGCATCGGCTCGGACGGAAAGAGCCAGGTATCCGCTGAGTTTATAGATGGCAGCTTTAATAAGTTTACTAAGATTGTGGTGTCTATACAACACAACGAGAATAAGGACTTAGATGAACTAAGACAAGAAATAAATGAAAAGGTTATAGGCTATGTATTCTCTGAATTCGACCTAACCGCTACCGAGATACTCATCAATCCATCGGGAAGATTTGTGTTGGGCGGCATTGATGCAGACACAGGTCTGACAGGACGAAAAATTGTAGCGGACGCATACGGTCCACGCATAGCAGTCGGCGGAGGCGCATTCAGCGGAAAAGACCCATCAAAGGTAGACCGTAGCGGAGCATACTATGCCCGATACATAGCTAGGAATATAGTCGAGGGCGGAATAGCCGACAGATGCCTTGTACAGATAGCTTACGCTATAGGCAAAGCAGAACCGCTTGCTGTTAATATTGACACCTTTGGCACAGGCAGAGAGGACGATGAAACCATTCGCAAGGCTGTGCTTGATATATTTGACTTTCGCCCTGCAAAAATAATAACTAACCTAAATCTAAATACACCTATATATTCCGACCTTGCATCAAGCGGACACTTTGGAAAAGATGCTCTTTCGTGGGAGCAAGCGGATAAGGTTTCTGAACTTCGCAAGGCTATTTTCGGATAGTTTAAGGCGGTTAATCAGCAGTATTAAAAACGGTAAAAAAATATTGAAAATTGTTAATATTCTTTCGTTTTTCACCCCTGTTTCACTGGATATTGTTTGCGTTTGACGGTATTGTTTGTGTTACAAAAAGGGAGCAAAAAACAGCGCTCAAAAAGGAGAAAAACAATGAAAGAGCAAACCTTCGGAATCGAAATCGAAATGACAGGGCTAAGCAGATACGATGCGGCAAAAGCACTCGCTAAATACTATGGCACAACAGAAAACTATGTGGGCGGAAGCTACAGCGCCTACGAAGTAAAAGACCAAGCAGGACGCACATGGAAGGTGATGAGCGACGCAAGCATCAGACCCGAAACAAGAAGAGGTCAGACTGCAAGCAACGACTACAGAGTGGAACTCGTAAGCCCCGTATGCCGCTACGGCGATATCGAAACGGTACAGGAGATAATAAGGGAGCTAAGGAAGGCTGGAATGAGAGTAAACGAATCTACTGGAATCCACATCCACATAGGGAAAGACGGACATACAGCAAGAAGCCTAAAGAACATAGTCAACATAATGGCTGCAAAAGAAGATATGCTCTTCAAGTCCCTCGAAGTAAACCCCGACAGAGCCATGAGATGGTGCAAAAAAGTGGATGCAACCCTGCTGCAGAAAATCAACAAGGTAAGCACACCGACCGAAAGCAAAGTACGCAACATATGGTACAACGGCGAGGACGGAGCATACCGCCACTACCACGAGAGCAGATACCACGCACTCAACCTGCACAGCGTATGGCAGAAAGGCACAATAGAGTTCAGATGCTTCAACAGCACAACCCATGCAGGCAAGGTAAAAGCCTACATCCAACTCTGTCTGGCAATAAGCCATCAAGCTAAAAAGCAGAAGAGCGCATCAGCCAAAAAGACAGAGAGCGCGAACGAAAAGTACACCTTCAGAACATGGCTACTAAGGCTCGGACTAATAGGCGACGAGTTCGAAACAGCAAGACTGCACCTGCTCGCAAATCTCAAAGGCGACATAGCATGGAAAGATAACCGCAGAATAGCGGCTTAAAGGAGGACGGAAGAATGAAGAACAAATTATATGCAGCCTATGGCAGCAACTTAAACCTAAGACAAATGTCTGTTCGTTGCCCCGACGCTAAGCCTGTCGGGAAAGCAATGCTCAAGGACTGGCAACTAACATTCAGAGGAGTAGCAACCTTAGAACCTAAAGCGGATGCTGAAACACCTGTAGGAGTGTGGGAAATAACCCCTAAAGACGAATCTGCCCTAGACAGATATGAAGGATATCCAAGATTATACCGAAAGGAAACGGCAGAGATAATCCTTAAAGGTGAAAAGGTCAGTGTTATGCTCTACCTTATGAATGACGGCTTACCCTCAATGCCTACAAAATGGTATCTTGATGCCATAGCGCAAGGTTATGAGGATATAGGCTTGGACACAGTTCATCTAACAAATGCCTTAGAGTATACCAAAGAGCGAATGAGAGATGGAAGAATGTACTGGGAGGATAAAGAATATGACACAGAAAAAGCCTAAGGTCGAGTTCAACAGTCGGGGAGAAAGCGGTAACATATACAGGATATTGGGTCTGGTTCGCTCAGCGCTCCGCAAAGAGCATCGGATAACAGACTATAACGACATATACTTTGCGGTAACAAACTGCGGCAGCTATGACGAGGCTCTAAAGATTATACGCGAGAAAATCGACCTAATTGACCTAGACGGACTGTATTAGAGATAACAAGCAAGAGAGAATACAAAGGAGCGGTAACCCCGTTCCTTTTATCATTGAAGGAGGTTCGGTGTGGAAAAACATAAGCCTACACGCTTTATGTCGGAAGGCTCTAAGTACGATAAACAGCTTGCAGACCACGCCGTGAATTTTATTGAAGTATTAAAACACACAAAAGGCGAATGGGCAGGCAAGTATTTCAAGCTGCTGCCGTGGCAGAAAAGTATTATAAGGGATTTGTTCGGAATTGTTAAAGATGACGGATGCAGACAATTTACAACGGCATACATTGAATGCCCTAAAAAGACAGGCAAGAGCGAACTGGCGGCAGCTGTTGCGCTTTATTTGCTTGCGGGTGACCAAGAGCAGGGCGCTGAAATATACGGATGCGCTGCTGACCGAGCGCAAGCGTCAATTGTGTTTGATGTAGCAAGTCAGATGGTCAGGCAATGCCCGATTCTGAACCGTGTCATTAAAATAATACCCTCGCAAAAAAGGCTAGTATATCCGCCAACAAACAGTTTCTATCAAGTGTTATCGGCGGAGAGCATAACAAAGCACGGACTGAATACGCACGGTGTGGTGTTTGATGAACTACACGCTCAACCCAACCGAAGACTCTACGATGTTATGATGTACGGCTCGGGTAACGCAAGAAAACAGCCGTTGTATTTTCTAATAACTACAGCAGGAACTGACAGACACAGTATATGTTGGGAAGTTCACAGAAAAGCCGAAGACATTCTGAGAGGCAAGATATCAGACCCCTCTTTTTATCCTGTTATTTACGCAGCAAGTGAAGACGACGACTGGACGGATGAGAAAGTATGGCAAAAAGCTAATCCCAGCTTAGGAGTGACGGTTGATATATCTAAATTCCGAGCGGCTTGCGAATCGGCAAAACAAAACCCGGCTGAAGAAAACCTCTTCCGCCAAATGTTTCTGTCGCAATGGACAAAGCAGTCTGTAAGATGGATGCCTATGGATAAGTGGAATCGTTGCGCATTCGCTGTGGACGAAGAAGAATTATACGGCAGACCTTGCTACGGAGGGCTTGATTTAGCATCAACAACTGATATATCGGCGTTCGTGCTTGTCTTTCCACCTAGAAGCTCTGATGAAAAGTACATAGTTATTCCGTATTTTTGGCTACCCGAAGAAACGCTTGATTTGCGTGTAAGGCGTGACCATGTTCCCTACGATTTATGGTATAAGGCAGGAAAGGTAATGGTTACAGAGGGTAATGTAACTCATTATGAAGAATTAGAAACCTTTATAGGTCTAATAAAAGATAAGTTTGACATCAGAGAGATAGCCTATGACAGATGGAACGCTACTCAGATTGTTCAGCGCTTAGGCGAAATGGGCATAACAATGGTTCCTTTCGGGCAAGGCTTTGCATCAATGAGCAGCCCCACAAAAGAGTTAATGAAACTAGTTTTGGAAGAGCGCTTAGCGCACGGCGGAAATGAGCCTTTGGCTTGGATGGCTGATAATGTGACGGTAAGAACCGACCCTGCAGGCAATATAAAGCCTGACAAGGAAAAATCAACGGAGAAAATTGACGGAATAGTCGCTCTAATTATGGCGCTTGACCGCGCGATAAAGAACGGCGGAGGAGATTCTAGCCCCTACGACACCCGTGGAATCATTGTATTGTGATGCGGTTGGTGTTCGTATGACACGGTATTTGCATCTCTTTCATTCTCCTTCGTCATTCTTCTGCATAACTCAACAAATCAAAAAACGGAGGAAATAATGCAAATAGAAAAAATTGAAATAAGCAAGCTGAAGGCGGCTGAATACAACCCGAGAAAAGACCTAAAGCCCGGCGATGCCGAATTTGAAAAATTAAAGCGATCAATAGAAGAGTTCGGCTATGTAGAGCCTGTCATTGTCAATAAAAGAACAGGTTACAGGATCGTGGGAGGACATCAGAGATATAAAGTCCTTGCTCATTTAGGACATACTGAGGTGGACTGCGTAATCGTAGACATAGATGAGCAGAAAGAGAAAGCGCTTAACATTGCCTTAAACAAGATATCAGGCAGTTGGGATGAGGGGCTATTGTCCGCTCTATTAAAAGACTTGGAGCAAAGCGGATTTGGTTTGGAACTCACAGGCTTTGACCTTACTGAGGTAAAGGAGCTGTTTGGTAGCGGTAGCATTGAAAATGCGCACGAAGATGACTTTGATGAAGAAAAGGCATTGAATGAAACCGTTACACCTATAACAAAAACAGGGGATATATGGTATCTGGGTAAGCACCGCCTATTATGTGGGGATTGCACCAAGCCGGAAGAGATAGCCAAATTAATGGCGGGTAGCAAGGCAGATATTATGGTAACAGACCCACCCTACAATGTTAATTATAAGGACACGGTCAGTTTCCATAAAAATGGTGGATATTCGTCATCCAGAGTGGTGTCGGATATAGCCAACGATAACCTTTCAGATAAAGACTTCTACGAGTTTTTATATGGATTCTTTAGCACGGCTTACGGCATATTAAAAGGCGGAGCGTCCATATATGTATTCCACTCAACCAAGGAATCAATCAACTTCATAACGGCTATGAAAACGGCAGGGTTCAAGCTATCACAAACGCTGACATGGGTGAAAAACCATTTCACGCTCGGGCGCAGCGACTATCAGTACATAACCGAACCTATCCTTTACGGATGGAAAGTTGCAGAGGGATGTCCGCACTATTTTATTGATGACAGGACTCTATCCAATGTGTTTGAGGATGCCAAAGTAGATATTAAGAAACTCACAAAGGATGAAATGCGTGAGTTGCTTGAGCGAATCTTTGGTGGTTTGCAGACAGATGCAATCCGATGCGATAAGCCTGCAAGAAGTCCAGACCATCCTACGATGAAACCCATAATGCTGTGCGCTAAACTGATATACAACTCCAGCCACGAGGGCGACCTAGTATATGAGCCGTTTGGCGGGAGCGGCAGCACACTTATTGCATCAGCGCAACTTAATCGTATATGCTACGCATCTGAGATTGACGCTAGGTACTGCGATGTCATTGCAAAGAGATACGCTAAGGAGTTTCCGAACGACAAAATAAGGTTAATAAGAAACGGAAAGGAGATTGACTTTGGGGAGATTTAACATATTTAAAAGGAGTAGAGATGGGCCTACTGAAAAAAGGGAACTGCCTAAAAATTTGGAAGACTTTATCAAATCAGTAGATCTTGACGATGGCGGTGGTTCTGTTTCGGGAGTAGCGGTTGATGAAGAATCAGCTATGCGGACATCTGCGGTGTACGCTTGCGTAAAGATTCTTGCAGAAACAGTAGCAAGCCTGCCACTACATTTATACAAGAAGAGTGGCAATAAGAAAGTAAAGGCGGAGGAACATCCGCTTTTTTCATGCCTATATGAAATTCCAAATGGTGAAACCACCTCTTTTAATTTCCGAGAGGTAATGATGACTTCTCTATTGTTATGGGGAAACGCTTACGCAAGGATTATCAAAGATAAGCAAGGGCATGTCAAGGAACTTTGGTATCTGCAACCCGACCTAATGACAGTAAGCCGAGATACTACGAAGAAACTAAAGTATGAGTATTCGGATGAGAATGGCGGAACGATAAAGTATAAACCCGACCAGATATTCCATGTAAAAGGATTGTCATATGACGGTGTCAAAGGACTGTCGCCCATAGGGCAGATGAAAGAGGCTATAGGGTTATCCCTTGCGACTGAAAGCTACGGCGCCGCCTTTTTCGGAAACGGAGCAAGACCCGGCGGAGTGATTGAATACCCCGGAACACTTAAAGACCCCGAGAAATTAAGAGAGTCTTGGAACAAGGTCTTTCAAGGCGCAAAGAACAGTAACAAGACTGCGGTATTGGAGGCGGGAGCAAAGTTTCACACGATAGGACTGCCGCCTGAAGAATCGCAATTCTTGCAAACAAGGAAATTTCAGATAAACGAAATATGCCGAATCTTCCGTGTTCCTCCACACCTAGTAGGTGACCTAGAAAAAGCCACATTCTCAAACATTGAACACCAGAGCATTGAGTTTGTGCAGCATACCATAAGGCCGTGGCTTGTAAGGTGGGAGCAGGAAATCAGCCGTTCTCTATTATCGGATGAAGACAGAACAATGTACTTTGCCAGATTTAATGTAGACGGACTCCTAAGGGGTGATTACGCAAGCCGAATGCAAGGCTACGCTACAGCAAGGCAAAACGGATGGATGTCAGCTAATGATATCAGAGAACTAGAGGAAATGAACCCTATACCGAACGGTGATGTTTATCTTGTAAACGGCAATATGGTACAAGCAAAAAATCAAGAAAAAGGAGGAACTGATGGACAGCAAAAAGGAATACAGGACGCTGCCGATGACGGAACTCAGAGCTGAGGAGTCTGACGGCAAGAAGGTCATATGCGGTCATGCTGCTGTGTTCGACTCGTGGTCTGAAACATTGG
The DNA here is from genome assembly GCA_050309775.1 of Christensenellales bacterium. GTDB lineage: Bacteria > Bacillota > Clostridia > Christensenellales > DTU072 > DTU072. The sequence goes on from JBNRMV010000002.1 coordinate 34,462, forward strand.
GCGGATTCTTTCCATTTAAGGAAAAGGTAAGAGCGGGAGCGTTTCAAAGTAGCATCGAAAAGGATGACATAAGAGCGTTATTCAATCACGATGCCAACCATGTTCTCGGTAGAAACAGAGCGGGAACGCTGGAACTTGACGAAGATGAGAAAGGCTTATTTGTACGCATTATGCCACCCGATACGCAATGGGCAAGAGATTTGCAAATCTCAATTGCAAGAGGTGACATAACACAGATGTCTTTCGGCTTTATCGTTGAAAAAGACGAATGGTCTACAGCAGATGGTATTGATACAAGAGAACTCATAGCGGTACGACTCTTTGATGTGTCACCCGTGACATTCCCAGCCTATACGCAGACTGATGTGGGCGTAAGAGCGCATGAGCAGTATAAGGCAGAACTAAGAAAGAAAGCCGAAGACGAGGCAGAAGTTGCCCGTAAAGCAAAGGAAAGGCGGAAACAACAAAACCTACTCACAAAATTTAAAATTATGTAAAGGAGAACATTATAATGACAGACAAGAAATTGTTAGAAATGAAAGCAAGGCGCGAGAACCTGCGTTTGCAAGCCGTGGCTATTTTGAACAAAGCCGAGAAAGAAGATCGCTTTCTTAGTGATGAAGAGAATAAAGAGGTTAAGTGTATCGAAACTGAAATAGCAAATTGGGACGAGAGCATAAGACGCGCTGAGAGTATCGGAGCGCTTACACGCTCAGCAGAAAAGGACGAAACCGATGAAAGGTCAGACGAGCCAGAAGTCAAGCCAATGCCTAAAAAAGAGGATAAAGGATTCCGTTGTTTAGGCGAACAGCTTATGGCAGTCTACAGAGCGGCTATGCCCGGCGGCAGAATTGATGAAAGACTGTCGACAAGAGCGGCAAGCGGTTTGAATGAAACTAACCCGTCAGACGGTGGATTCTTGGTTCAAAAGGACTTTGTATCTGAACTGCTCAAGAAAACATTTGAAACTGGCATTCTTGCATCTAAGGTGAGAAAGATACCAATAAGCACTAACGCAAACGGTTTGAAAATCAACGCTATAGATGATGATAACCGTACTAACGGAAACAGATTCGGCGGAGTGCAGACATTCTGGACAGACGAAGCTGATAAGTTTGCTGAGTCCAAGCCTAAGTTCAGACAGATAGACCTAAGCCTAAAGAAACTCACAGGCTTGTGTTACGCAACAGACGAACTATTGCAAGACTCAGCTGCTTTGGAGGCTGTAATAAGGCAGGCATTCCAAGAAGAATTTGCATTTAAGATTGATGACGCTATCCTTCACGGAAACGGCGCAGGTCAACCGCTCGGTATACTCAAAAGCAACGCTGTGGTTAAGCAAGAGTTAGAGCAAGGACAAACAGCAAAGGTAACCGTTGAGAACCTTGTCAAAATGTGGTCAAGATTATGGAGCCGCAGCAGAGCAAACTCTGTTTGGTACATTAATCAGCAAATAGAACCGCTCTTGTATATGTTGCAAGTAGGTGACAAGCCTGTCTACATACCAGCGGGCGGATTATCAGAAAGCCCTTATGCAACGCTGTTCGGCAGACCCGTTGTGCCACTTGAGCAATGCTCGGAACTTGGCGATGTCGGCGATATTATACTTGCAGACCTCAGTCAGTACTTACTCATTGATAAGGGCGGTATAAATGCGGCATCATCTATACATGTCCGTTTTCTCTATGATGAGGCGGTCTTCCGTTTTGTGTACAGAGTTGACGGTCAGCCTGTATGGAACAAGCCTATTACACCCTATAAAGGCTCAGCAACGCTGTCACCTTTCGTGGCTCTTGCCAAAAGAAATTAAAAGGAGATTGAACTATGATATTTGAAAGATTACCTAAAATAACTAAGATAGAGGGCGGAGCAAGCCCTCTTAACAGCGAAGAGTTTGTTCTGGACAACTACAGAGCGATTGCTTTCATCATAACAAAGGCTCAAGACAATGAATTAACCATAAAGGTTAAGGCCAACACAGAAGACGGCACAGCGGAATATATACCATTCTTACTTAAAGAAAACACGGCTATCGACTTCGAAAAAGTCGATACAGAGGGGAAAATGCTCACGGCGGGCGGTGTCTTTATTGCGGCGGTCACTGCTGACTCATTAGGCAGAAAAGAACTAGACCGAGTATCAGTCGAGGTGACTTCGGATGCTAATGTAGAAACAATATTCGCACTGCAAACGCAACCGAGATACCATGAATAAGACAACAATCGGCGAATTAAAAAGATGCTTAGGGTTGGACGGCGTGGAGCAAGACAAACTTCTCGCCGTCTTTTTGTCCTCTGCCGAGCATTTGGTGGAGAAAGTATTAAGACAACCCATTGACGCTGACACCCCCGAGATAGTAAAGACAGCCATTCTGTTCACGGTGTGGCAATTCTATTTTCACAGGGATAACAAGGAGTTTGATACGGCTGAGTTAGAATCAACTCTTGCGGTTATGCTTTCCGATTTAAGGAGGAAACAGTTTTGAGCGAGATTAAAGACAAGCTTATATCAATATATGAAGTTAAAGCGGGACGGGATTTGCATGGTAACGAGTGTAATATAAAGAAATATATTCACGACCGAAACCGAATTCACTCATTTGTTCGTGAACTCTCAGAGAGAGAAAAGTTTGCGGCAAAGGCTTGTGGCTCAGAGCAAAGCACCGTGTTCAAGATTAATTATAACAAGAAAGTAAGAACGGGTATGTATCTTGAATTCCGTGGCGACACATTTATGATACAGAGCGTGGACGGTTATTGTTGGTATGAGCGTGACTTGACGCTAAGGGCTATAAGATGCAAGTCGGAGATAACTGATTATGAAGAATATGACGAACTATAAGGCGAGAATGATGGGGAAGAAAGACCTTAAAGCGGTGTTCAAAGCCTTGCGGATAAAAGATGGAATCGGTGATGACGAGATAAAGTCTGATGATTTCTCTTATTGGTATAACAAAAATCGTGACGGCACAATAGGCAATTACCTGATATACGAGATAGTAGATTCAGAGCCTGCGCACCGCGCTGATGACCAAGTGTACGGCAGAGAGTTCTTCGCCCAAATTGATGTCTTTAGCGTACGATCTTTTGAGTCAAAGGAATTGTCAAACTTCATACAGAAATTAGAAGAAAAGCTAGTTGAACACCGCTTTGAGGTCGATATGCAAGGCGAGGAGTACGAGCAGGATACACGCTTGTACCGCCAAACTCTATTTGTAACAAAGATATATTTCTAAAGGAGGAACAGAAATGGCTGATAACATAGACATAAGCCAATTATATGAAGTAGGTAACCGTAAGTTTTTTGCCGCTGAATTAAAGCCGGACGGAACATACGGAGAGAAAACTTATCACGAAGGACTAGTAGAAGTCAAACTTGAATTCACGCAAGAAATTACGGAAATAAACGCTGATGACAACCCAGCCTTTATCACACTAGCAAGCGCTGTAACGGGCGAGGGAACAGTTAAGTTTGCGGTATTGCCGTACAGTGTATATTCAAAGTTTTTCAATGTCACAACGGATATGAACGGCGCAGTTGTAGTGTCGGGAAAAAGCGTAAAGCCCAAGCAAGTCGCATTCGGATACTATTCGCAGGTGGGAGATGGCTCTGAGAGTATGTTTACAATATATAAGGCTACATTCAGCTTGCCGAGCTTAAACAGCGTAAGCTTTGACGGTAAGACCATAAGAGATTTGACGCTCAATGTTAAGATTGCGCCATTTACATATACGGATGCGCAAGGAAAGATGCAGCAAGCGACATACAGCATTATAAACAGCGAAAGCAATAAAGATATTTGGTCGGAAGTACAAGATGAAATCTATATACCCGACAAGGCGGTGTAATAATGTATGGATTAGTAAAAACCCTTGATGACGGCAACGGCGGCAGGATAAAGCTTGTCGGCAATGCTCTCACCTTTATATTGTATAAATCATATTTCGGCAGAGATTTGCTCAACGACATTGTAGCTTTCGCAAAGAAAAGCGCAGACGCTAATACAGTAAAGAAATTCGGGCAAATGAAGATAAAGACTACAGAGGACTTAACAGCATTAAACGAAAGTGAGCAGGCGGAACTGTTGTCTGCGGTCAGCGAGTATAAATTTGATACGGAATTCGTACTTAACTTTATAGCTGCTTTGATAGCAACGGCAGAGTATCCCGCAAAGCCAGATGTTACAGACTTAATCGTGGGTATACCGCCTTGGTGGATAGCTGATAAGGTTATCGTGTCAGAGCTGATGGAGTTTCTATCGCTGTTTATAACCGACAAAAATCGAAAGACCCATAGTGGCGGAGGTGGGCTTTAACTGTGAGGTAGAAACAGACTTTACAACGCAACTTTTGTACGCAAGCATAAAGACTGGAGTAAGCGTTCATATAGGTGATATGGGATTAAATGTTCTTTTCGACCTTTTAAACTATACAGCGGAAATAGACAGCAAGGCTCTTCAAGTAGCTGACGGCAAGAATGTGAGAAAGAATGCGCCTATGAGCGTAGCAGAAATGACAAAGAGCGGGAGAACAAGGCTATGAGTGAATATAATGACGGACTTACGAAATCTTTAGGCGAGTATTTTGATAATATAGTCAAGATAGGCGAGATAGCGGTAGAAAGTCTGAAAGAGCAAATAGATATTGAAACAGATAATGTAGAAACGGAACTTCGCAACAACACCCCTGAGGCAACAGGTGGACTTAAAGCAAGCCTTAAAAGAACCAAGATACAAGGCAGTAAACGCTACGGTTACCGCCTAGAATATCAAGGTAACGCACCAGACGGTACGCCCTATGCTAAGATTGCAAATATACTTAACAGTGGAACAAGTACAATAAAGCCTAAGAGGTTTATTAGGAAGGCTGTCAAAAAGCTAAAGGGATTAGACAATAGAGCGGCAAAAAGGCTTGAAGAAAAACTAATAAAAATTTCAAATTGACTTTTTTTATATAGTTATGTTATAATAATCAATAAAATATTAGGAGAATAAATTTGTTTTCAAATCGAAAAGAACTGTACAAAAAGTTAGAATCTAAATTGAATAGTAAAGTTATTCTTTATGCCACAAGTGATAGGCGAGGAGCAGAATCTCAAATTGCACAGGATGCAATTGATATTTTTATTGCACAGTTAGATAAAATAGGAATTAATGAAAAAATCTCTTTAATATTATATACCCGCGGTGGAGATACCGCAGCCGCTTGGAATATAGTAAATTTACTTAGACAGTATTGCGATGAATTCCAAGTAGTTATTCCGCATAGAGCTCATAGTGCAGGTACATTGATTAGCTTAGGGGCTGAATCAATCATTATGACTAAACAAGCTACTTTAGGACCGATAGATCCGAGTGTTAATACTCCACTAAATCCTATTGTACAAGCTGGACAAGGCCCAGTGCAGATTCCTGTGAGTGTGGAAGCCATAAAAGGCTATTTAGCATTTGCCAAAGAAGAATTAGCAATAAAAGATGATATGGCATTATCGAATATAATGGTTAAATTGTCCGAAAAAGTTCATCCTCTAGTTCTAGGACAGGTTTATAGGGCAAGAATGCAAATAAAAATGCTTGCAGAAAAACTGCTTATTCAACAAGTAACGGATGCTGCTAAGATTAAAGAAATATTGGCATTTTTATGCAGTGATTCTGGTAGTCATGATTATACTATAAATAGACGTGAAGCAAAAGATACCCTTGGTTTAAATATAATAAAACCAGATGATGAATTATATACTATAATAAAAGCAATATATGATGATTTTAGTAGTGAGTTTGGTTTCGGAATACCGTTCAATCCTGTAACCATGTCGCAAACTACAGGTGATTCATCATATAATGTTAAAAGAGCAGTAATTGAAAGTTTATATGGTGGATCTGATTATTTTCTTACTGAAGGGAGAATAATAAAGGTAGTGTCGCAAGGGAACAAGATTCCTAGCTCGCCAGGAAATGTACCAGTGCCAACACAACAATTAAAAGACGAACGACTTTATGAGGGATGGAAACATGAAAATTAATACTTATTACGATCAGATTAATACATTATCATTACCAAATTATATTATATCTACAAGATCAGATATTGCAAATTATTTCTTAGATGATACCGTCAGTACAGGCACTCTTTTGGATGTTATACGCAATAATGTTTTTTATGAAGATAGTGGAGTTTTTATTGAAGATAGTTCAGTTATTCTTGAAGAAAACAAAAATGAACCTATTCAATACAATGAATGATAATTAATTAAAATTATAAATCTAATAAAACTGGCATTTAAACAAGACATTAAGTCTTGTTTTTTCATGCCCATAATAAGGAGGTGATGGCATATGGCGGTTGAAATTGCCCGCTCATTAGAGGAAATAGACAGAAAGGTCAAGGACTTAAATAAGACACTTAGGTCATCATCTACAGAAACAAGAGAACTTGACAAAGCCTTGAGATTAGACAGCAAGAACGCAGATGCCGTAACCAAGAAGATGAGCGCTTTGCAAACCTCAGTAGGTACTGCAACACAAAAGGTGGCTCTCTTAAAGCAAAAGCAAGATGAGGCAAACAGGTCATTTCAGCGTGGAGATATAAGCGCTGCAGAATATAAAAAGATAGAGTTGTCTGTAATAAAGGCAGAGAATGAATTAAAGAGTCTTAATAACGAGATAGTAAAGACTCAGAAAATGAAAATTGACCAGACAGCAGCAGGTTTTGATAAACTGACCACTGGTATGGGCAAGGCTCAGGCAGCCGCTCAAAAATTGTCAAGGGCAGCTACTGTTGTTCTGACAACACTTACAGCAGCGGCGGGGGCATTTATTCAAATCGGAGATGAACTAGATGACACCTCTAAAAAATTTGCTATCTCGGTAGAGCAATTACAATTACAACGCAATCTGTATGCAAAGAACACAGATGACGCAAAGAATTATGATAAAGCGCTATCTTCCCTAAACTCTGTCATGGCATCAATTGCAAAAGGCAGAGGAACGGCTTACATAGAAACACTAGATCGACTAGGGGTATCCACAAAGGATGCGTCCGGGAATGCAAAGAGCGCGGCTGAAGTGTATGACGAAATGGTAGTGGCTCTTGGCAAAGTAACTGACGAAACCGAAAGGTCAAGTCTGGCAAGTATAGTATTTGGTGAAAACGGACTTAATGTTGCTTTAGTCGCAGGGCTTACTCGTGATGAACTAAACGCATACAATGAAGAACTAGCTAGGCACGGAATAGTGTCAAGCGAGGCAGCGGCGCAAGCCGGGTTAATTGCAGACCAACTGGATAACTGTAAACAACAGATAGCTGCAGCAAGCGCAGAACTTATGATCGCCTTGCTACCGGTTATTATGGAACTGATAGAAATAGCCAAAGTAACACTTATACCTATACTAAACAGAATTGCAGAATGGTTTTCGAATATGAGTTCCGAGCAACTGAAATTTGTGTTCTTCTTGCTTATGCTCATAATCTTGTTGCCTAAGATAATCAGTATAATAACTGCAGTTATAGGTATAGTAAAGGCGATTACCCTTGCATGTTACGGCGCAGCTGGCGGAGTAGGCGCAGTCAGCGCAGCAAGTCTGCCACTTCAGCCTATACTCATTGCCGTGGCGGCGGCAATACTTGTTGTTGTGTTATTATTCGCTATGCTTGCGGGGAAAAGCAAGGATGTAACGGGAGAACTTAACAAGCAGCAAAAACAGTTTAATTCTATGCAAAAATCATATAGCAATATGGCGGCGGATATGGACGGCACTGTAGCAGTTACAAGCGCAAACACTAACACTCAAACCGTCAACTACGATGTTAATATAAACGCACACGGAGATACTCCCATAAGCAAAGAGGCAGCTGAGATGGTGGCGGATGATTTGGCTGACAGGATTAATATGTCGCTCGGAGGTAAGATATGAGAAGATTTTGGCTGAAGAAAAATAATCTTATATGGAATTTATCTTCTGCGACATTCAAGCCTTACGCTAACTTTATGGGTGACCCGCAAGGCTTAGGTGTAAAGGCAAAGATAGACAGCTTTGAAGTGGAAAGGGTTTCCTTTATAGAAAGCGTTAAGATTGAAAGCGCCGAGATAAGCGGCAAGATATATTTCAAGGATTACGAGCAATTTATATCATTTGCTGAGTTCATAGGCTATATAGAAACAACCAATCCGCTCCGTCTTTATTATTCAACAACAGAGGAAGAACCAGACTATGAAAGTATTGATGAATGGTACAAACTTGTACTTATAAAGGAACTCAAAAAAGGAGAAATTGATGTAAGGACAGGAGCGCTTGTTTGTGACATAAAGTTTGCCACGCTCTCGCATTGGAAAAAAGACCGGTTGATAACGCTAGAGCTGACACCGTTCGGAGAGGCATTAACTTATCCCTATATATATCCTTATTATTACGGCGGATTAAACAATATAGCTGTGGTCATAGACAACACAGGGAATTTGCCTACACACTGTACTGTAAAGATAGAAGCTGAAACGGACACGCCACTATTTAGAGTCATACAAAATGGCAGGGTTATAGAACAGGCTAAATATAATGTATATGTAAGAAATGACAGTTATCTGATTATCAACAGTGACCCGTCAGAGCAAGAGGCAAGTCTTTATACAGGAGCTAACAGAGAAGATGTCTACTATCTTGGTGAAAAGGATTATACATACAGCAATTTCATAACAATACCAAGTGGCGAGAGTATGTTCTTATTCACAGCAAGCAACAGTCAGTTTGGGCGTGTAACATTAAGTTATAGCTTGCAAAAGGAGTTGATATAAAGTATAATGACAGCATGAAAAAACAGCCTAAGATAAAAGAAATAAAGGATAATATCGTATATTTTGATGACGGCACTCAGTGGAAGGCAAATGATATTGTTGCATTAAAGAATAGAATAGCCGAACTAGAAGAAGAAAGTAAACGGCTTTGGAATCGTGATGAAGATGCTAAAAAAGACGAGGATTAATAAAGGTATAGAATACAAAGCAAGGCAAGTCAAAATGGCTTGCTTTTTTTATGCCGTTGGGAGGTGATTATTTGGAACAATACAGGGTTTATGACAGACAAAGTCTTGGCTATGTAGATGGTGGTGTTATAAGAGATTATTCAATAGACGCTGATTATCTTAGTAACAACGCAAGCGCTGTAATACTGACCGAAAAAACCATAGCAAAGAAAGGCGATATTATAGTAGGACTCAGAGGAGTGGATAAAACCTTTATAGGCATAATAACAGCCGTAGATAATACAAAATTACAGATTAGTTTCAAGCATCCCAAAGAGTTGTTTGCCGATACTGTGCTGAACCCTTTCAAGTATACAGGAACGGTAGGATATAAATTTGAGATGATAAGCGGTTTAGAAACCATACTCACCTTTGCCTTTATAACAACAAATGACACCAAAAAGAAATTACCATTGCTTATAGAGAAAAGAGGCATTGCAAACGGCGCTGTATGGATTGACGATGGGAATACGCTGAACATAGCAGATTTTATACAATGGGCTTTTGATAACCACAATGTATATCTAGAATTTGATATTGACTTTACTCTAAATAAATTGGTATGCAAGATAATAAAAAACACGACTACAGGCTATGTGATAAAAGACAATATTAAGCTAAGCGCCCCTACCTTTGACAAGAACGAGTTGCCGGGATACAACAAAGCTGAAGTATACAATAAAGACACAGGTACTATACTGGGAACATATTATCTGCTTGCAAATAATACGGTGACAACAAATGCGAACAATGCTCTTAGGCTGTTACCCGTCCATACAAAATACATAGCGTATGAACAGGATAAGGGTTACACTCCCCAAGAAGTAGCTACAAGCGAACTGCAAGGCAATATATACAACCATTGCATTCAGTATAAACTGAGCAAAGAGCAAAGGCTAGTCAACCCCTTTTCATTCAAGTATGGAGATGGCGTAAAAATAATATATGAGGGCAGAGAGTACGACAGCATATTCACAGGAATGAAATATAACAAAGATGATCCATATGTAACTTGTCTGTTTGGCAAAACACGGATAGACTTTACAGATAGACTAAAACAATATATTGATAAAAGATATAGAAAAAATTAACTAGCCAATCGCTTTTTGTGATATAATTTAACTGAAAAAGCTAAAAGTGATGGGCTATAGATTAATGGCAAAAAAGAAAGATGTTTATATAAAAAATGTACAGATATGGGAAATGCTTTGGACTGCACAGGCTTTTGAGGAAGTATACTTCAACCAATTGAATCATGGTTTGTCTTTACCAACGGGTAGTTTTATGACAGCTTTGGCAGTAAATGGCGCCTTTGCTTGTGAAGTATATCTTAAGACTATTCATGCCTATAAGAATATGTTACAAACTACTTCTATGACTAAATTTCCACAAGGACATCTTTTGTATGAGGATTTATTTAGAACTCTTAGTCTAAATACACGAAAAGAAATACACAAATTTATAGTTGAGCAAGGTCAGTATACAAAAGAGTACAAACAATTAAGGATTGATTTTCAAAGGATTTCAAATTATTTTGCTGGTTGGAGGTATTCTTTTGAAAAAAAGGCAAAGAAGATGGTGGGGAAAACACTTAAAACAGTTTTAGATCAAGAAATCCTCAGTCCAATATTAAAAGGATTAAATGAATATGTTCGCTTTTTTATTGATAGCATTCCAACTAAAGGATTGAGTAAACGTGGGATGTCAATGCCAATAACTTGGGATCAATATAACGAAATGATTGCACAACAAAACCGATTAGAAATGGAATGGCATAATGAGAATTTGCTCGAAGTAATAAAAGAAGCACTTGGAGCTGAGGCCGTTGGAATTGAAACGATTGATGACCTTGTAGTTAAAATTAAAAGCTTATTAAAAAAATAATAGAATAAATATAAAATAATAGACAAGCAACTTCAAAATGGGGTTGCTTTTTTCATGCAAAAAAGGAGGATAAATGGCTAATTACTTAAAAGGAATAGGCGACTCTGTCCTAAGAACAAACGAGATATTGCCGGGGTTTGATGCAAGGATAAACGGTTTTCTATGCGGTCATACAGCCGGGATAATAAAAGGAGATTACAACGAATTCTCAGCAACTATTATCGATAGAGGAGTAATTGTCAAAAGCGGTATGATGCAGGCTTATGGATACTTTGCCTGTTCAGATACCGATACTCAGATAAATTTCATCATGCCAAGTACAACAAGCTATGTGCATATCTACGCAGAAATAGACCTGTCAATCGTGCCAAACAAGTTTGAGATAAAGGCAACACCTATGAGCAATACAGTGGGGTGGACACCAAGACAAGACAATCTGAAGAATACGCCTAACGGCAAATATCAAATTCATTTATGGCAGACCACCTTAACGGCATCAACAATAGTATTAACGGACAAACGCTCATTTATATTAAAACCTTCTGATGCAGTCACCGCAGAGAATTATACTGCAAACGGTGGAATAGCGTCTAAGTTTTCTAATGTTGAGTCAAGTGTTAACACAAGAATGCCTAAATGGACTTTAATGCTAACAAACAGAAGTTACACAATCAACACCAATGGATTAGGAGAGCAGACATATACTCTCAATTCTGGTGCAACGGTAAGCGCAGGTGACTTGCTGTTAGTCAACGCAAGAGTGACCAACTACGGAAACAGAACAATCTGCGGAATTGTGCGGATGGCAACAGGAGTACAAGGCTGGGTGACACTGTCTATTGGCGGAAACGGCATACCGTTCAGTTGCATTGATGTAATGGGAGTGTGCCTTACTTTGAGCAACAACTCAAACCAAATAAAGTGTGGCGGATATTGCAGAACAAGAATAAGAGGCGACAGCTATGACAGCGGAGGTCATAATATCTCGCTAGGGGATGCTGCATACACCATAGACAGCATTTACAAGATTAATCTATAAGGAGAATCGAATGATAGAGATTAAATTACTTGCCAACAGGCGGTTTATATATTCAAACCGAAAACACAGTATAGTGATTACGGCAGAGAACAAAGCAACAGAGATAGCAGTATCTTATCCCGAAGAGTACGAAGATTATTCAAAGCGAGTAGACTTCATAAACTCACAGGGGAAGCCTTGGACAAAGGCATTGTTTACACCCGAATTTGAAGAATACCCGCCCGACTATAACAAAACCGTATTTTCATTTACTTTGCCCGATGAAGTAACAAAACCAGGAGAATTGAAAATGCAGTTTTTGGCATACAAACCGGACGAAAGTCTGACAGCTGTGCCTTTCGAGATAATACCAATACAGGTTGACGAGGGCATAACTTGTTTTAAGAAAGGCGGGAAAAGCACACCCGACCTACTTATTCTAAGCTATAACCTAGCTAACGAGGCGTTGTTCAACTCACAACAGGCAAAGAGCGTATCGCAAACAGCAGAAGAGAACTCAGAAGAGGCTATTGATATAGCTACAGAAGCAAAGACCTTAGCAGAAAATGCAGTATCTATGGCAAACTCAGCGTTAAGCAACTCTAATCAAGCAGTTACCGTTTCCACAGAGGCTAAAACAATATCCCAAACTGCTGACAGCAAAGCAAATGATGCAATAACCGCATCAGGTAATGCCGTCTTAAAATCAGACCTAGCAAAGAGCGCTGCAGACTATGCAAAGAATAAAGCTGATTATGCATCTGACCGTGCAGACGAGGCTGTGGATATAGCAACCGATGTTTCCTCAACGGCTGTGCAAGCAAAGACTAAAGCTGACCAAGCATATCAAGTAGCAACGACCGCTCAGAACCTTATAACGGTAGCTTTGAATGATTCAGCCAACGCAGTGGCAATTGCTACAGGAATTGATGCAAAAGCGGAACTTGCATTGACCCGTTCACAGGACGCTTTGGATGATTCCGATGTAGCCAAGACTAAGGCTGACACAGCTTTGCAAACAGCCCAAGATGCAATGAGCCTAATAGAGGATGCTGACCAGAAAGCAGAAAATGCTGAAACGGTAGCAAGCCAAGCTCAAGCCACAGCAAATCAAGCTTATGGTGTTGCTAATACTGCACAAACATCCGCTGAGAATGCTGATGCCAAAGCAGAACAGGCAATAGCTACAGCGGAAACTGCCGATGGAAAGGCAGACAATGCTCTTGCCCAAGCTAGTGATGCTCAATCGGATGCTGAATCAGCCGAGCAAAACGCATCTCTTGCTTTGACGGCAGCTCAGGACGCAGAAAGCACGGCGAATGACGCTAAGACTATAGCTGAAAGTATACCTCCCTTGCTAGATAGCAAGGTAGACAAAATAATGGGCAAAGGCTTGTCCACAGAAGATTATACGACAGCAGAGAAAAACAAGCTTGCAGGGATAGCTGTGAATGCCAACAACTATACTCATCCTTCAAACCACCCGGCAAGCATTATAACCCAAGATGCAAGCAATAGGTTCGTGACTGATACTGAAAAGTCGGCTTGGAACAACAAAGCGGAAAAAGCAACAGCTACAACCTCAGCAAACGGATTGATGTCATCAGCTGATAAATCAAAGCTAAACGGTATAGCTGAAAACGCAAACAATTATGTTCATCCAGCTTCACATTCCCCTAGCATAATATCACAGGACAGCAACAACCGTTTTATGACTGATGCAGAACGGAATAAATTGTCTGGCATAGAGGCAAACGCCAACAACTACACTCACCCTGCCTCGCACCCCGCAAGCATAATTGTGCAAGACGCAAATAATCGCTTTACGAGTGATACCGAGCGCAATAAGTTGGCTGGTATAGAAACTAATGCCAATAATTATACGCACCCCTCAACACATTCACCGAGCGTAATATCTCAAGACGCAAATAACCGCTTTGTTACAGACGCAGAGAAAAGTACATGGAATAACAAAGCAAGCACAGCAACTGCAACCACAACATCAGCAGGACTGATGAGTTCGGCAGATAAGGTTAAGCTTAATGGAGTAGAAACGGGAGCGCAAGCGAACACGGTCACATCTGTGGCGGGAAAGACTGGAGCGGTAACTCTAGCAAAAGGCGATGTAGGACTAAGCAATGTTGATAACACCGTAGACAGCGCTAAGTCAGTAGCAAGCGCAGCTAAGCTTACAACATCAAGAACAATATCGCTAACAGGCGCAGTTACAGGCTCAATATCTTTTGACGGTAGTGGCAATGCAAGTATATCTACAAGCGTTGGCACTATTGCCGCAAGTAGTATAACCGTGACGGCTAATTCAAACTTTGGCAGCGCTACAACATTGCAAGGAGTATTGAATTACATAGCCAATGTATTTGCAGGAACACAGAAAGTAACTAAAATACGGGCAACTACACTTGATGTAGATGCATAGGAGGTCAACATTGGCATACTTGAAAAATGGCGTGAACATACGCAACATTGCAGAAATAGCACCAACTAGTGATCCAAGAAATGCCTCGGATTTTTCTAGTTCAAAATACTTATTTAACGGCAAAACTCACGAAACACACTATGGAACAAAGATGATAATGAACTACGATGGCTATATGTATTCAAACGAGGCGGGTATAAAAAACAGCTTTAGGAGAAACGGTAGCGCATATTTTGCAATATCTGCAAGAGGATACCGTCCATGTCCTACATATAGTAGGCGAAAATGGCAGAGTTCCACAGCGGGTACATACTATGTCAATAAGTTTTCAGATGGAGAAGTTTGGATAAGTACAACATATAATTCCCGTACAGGCACAAGGATTTCCACAACGACAGAGGATATACACTTCCTGTTCGTACTGCTAATTGGGTCTGGTGGAGGTGGTGGTGGAGGTAATGGCACAAAAGCAGGCGGCGGAGGTGGCGGTGGGTCGTTTGCTTTCCTTTGTCATAGACTTGTAGCAGGTCGGGTTCATCGAATTTATATAGGCGGAGGCGGCTCTGGAGGCTCAAGGAACGCAAACGGTAGTGGTGGCAGCAACTGTCAATTTGCTACCTTTACAGATATCAACAATCTAGGTAATAGCGGAGTGACAACAGTCAACGCTACAGGTGGTGGCGTTGGACGAAGCGGTGGTAACGATGGAGTCGGCGGGAGCGGGGGTACAGTTTCAAGTTATGATAGCAATAACAGTTACATAAGAAGGTTAGACGAAAGAACAGGAACAAGCGGCGGTTCAAGAGGCGGAAATTCAGGTGGCAGTACAGCAGCATACCAAACACAAGTCTATACACCGGAAAGCAACCGATTAGATTATGGTCAAGGTGCCGGCGGAACTAATCCAAACGGCAGCGGCGGATGCGGCGGCGGCGGTTGGTTTTATGGACACAACGGAGGAGCCGGCGGAAACAATGGAGGAAACGGCAGTTCAGGCGGTATCGGTGCAGGTGGTGGCGGTGGGGCTTGGGCTGTCTTTGCGGGTGGCTCAGGAGCAAGCGGCGGCAACGGTTATGCCGCATTATTTTATTAAAAAGGAGATAAACAATATGGCATTACTAGAAAAATCCACAAATAATTATTACAAGATAGACTTTGACCGTTCAGCCGTACGAGGACTAAAGGTTTTTGTAAATTACAATATATATAAGGATATAAGTGAGCGGCAAAAGGAGAAAGAGCGACAGGGCAAATGGACAGAGTTCTTTCAGAAACTTAGAGAAAAACTACAGTCACAATACGATACTTTATTGCAAAGCATTAGTAACGAAGGCTTAGAAACAGAACAAGTATTATCTGAAAATGAAGAAGGAATGATTGACTCGGCAAAGTACCCCAATCTTAGGGAGCTACAAAACAAGTTGCTGGAACTACAACCATTTGAACAAATGATAGGTGATAGATTGTATAAGTACAAAGACATTGAAAAGGAAACACTTGTCATACCCGATGATGTGAGAGAGGAAATTGAGACGCTAGGTTATCAGAGAGAATGGACTGATTCCCCTATCTTGCTTGACGGCGGTGGCGAAGTGTATGCAGGAGATTATAACAGAGAGCCGATAACATATGAGTTCTTTTATGAGCGATTAAAAACAGTGATGGGTGAAACCGAGAATTGCTAAGGGAGAAAAAATGCAAGTATTTACAATAATAATGTCCGTAATAGGGAGCGTAGTCAGCGGTACTGCGCTTTTTTTATTACAAAGATGGTTTAAGAAAAAGGATACCCGTGACGCTGAAACCGATAAGGTTATGGCAAAAGAGAATGTCTTGATAATAAAGAGCATCAACGCTATAGGTCGGCTGACAGAGGCTACAGCAATAGCCTTAAAAGACGGGAAAACTAACGGCTCGATGCACTCTGCTCTTGAAGAGTACGAGGAAGTTGACAAGGAAATGTACAACTATCTACTAGAGCGCAACGCTCACAAGTAAGGAGAAACAAATATGGATTATTTACAGATTATAAGTGTACCAGTTATCGCAACAATTGTTTACTGGACAGTAAATCTAATTAAACACGCAACAAACAACAGCGAAAATTTCAAGAGGTTTATCCCTTTGGTATCGGCAGGTCTTGGAGCAACTCTCGGTATAATCTGCTTCTACAGCGTACCAGACATTATCCCGGCATCGAATGTTTTGGTATCAATTATAAGCGGTGGAGCAAGCGGATTGTCAGCTACAGGATGCAATCAGATTATAAAACAGCTAAAAGACAATAAGGGGGATAAGAATAATGACCATTCCTAGAATGAGAACAATAAATGAATTGGTACAGGAAATCAAGGTACAAGACCCTCGTTCTGCCATTTCGTACCACTATATCAGATCGCTTTGCAAGGCGGGAAAAATAAAGTGCATATTGGTCAATTCCAAGTATTTAGTAGACCTTGACGCCTTTATTACATATCTTTCTGGACTATGCGAGGTTTCTAGTTGACTTAATTCGGTTAGTGCGGTATTCCTTTGTGTACCAAAGAAAATAGGAGGTAAAAAATATGGCAACAATAATAAAAAGAAAGCTTAAGCAAGGCGTGTCCTATAGGATACAAGTCAGATTAAAAAACAAAGGCACCGGCGAATACGAAACAATGTCAACCACATGGCAAAGGCCAGAACATATGACGGAAAGAGAGGTTAAAAGAGCCTTAGAAAAGTTTGCTAACGAGTATGAAGAATCACTAAGAGCCGAATACGAAGTTGGTCTTACAAGACAGAAAGAACTGACCGTAAACGAATATGCAAAGAAATGGCTGAGTTTCCTACAAGCCAATCGAGCGCCGTCATATTATGCAAGTGTACGCCCGTTAATCATCGAGGTATGCGAAAGCTTAGGCGGATACAGACTAAAAGAGTTAAATCCCGCTATCATACAGAAATATATAAACTCGCTAAGAAACAAGAAAATAGTCAATGTAATGGGTCTTGCAACAGGCTTAAAAGAGGAAATGACCAAGCAAGGCTACTCTCAAGAAAAGCTGGCTAAGGTAAGCGGAGTATCGACCGCTACAATATCAGCAGCAATCGAAGGTCGAAGAATAGAGATAGATAAAGCAAAAATGCTGGCAAAAGCCTTGTGTAAGCCAATAGGTGAATTGTTCCAAGTAATCAAAGACGAAAAACCATATGAGAAATCAAGCTTAGCAAAGCGGTGCAGAACTCTAAGAGCAATGCTCTCAATGGCAAAGAAACAGCAGTATATTGAGCAAAACTACGCTAGGAGCGAGTATATAGACACCATACGAGATGAGAAGAAAGAGAAGAAATTCCTAGACGATAAGCAAGCAAAACAGTTGATTGAGGGTTTGAAGAATTATAGAGATATAAGGATAAAGACGGCGTTAATGACGCTGCTATTCACTGGTATAAGGCGAGGAGAACTGAGCGGCTTAGAATGGGGCGACATAGACCTAGAAGAACAGACTATCAGCATAAGACGCTCATGCTGTCAGGTAACAGGAATGGGCATTGTGACAGGTGATACAAAGACCCAAAGTTCAAGAAGAACCATAGCGATACCTCAGGCTCTCGTACAGATATTAAGAGAATATAAGGAATGGTGGCTTGAATACACAAAATCACTAGGTGATAGATACGATGGTATTCAAAGGCTGTTCATACAAGCAGACAGCAGGCAGCTCTACCCATCAACAATAGCTTATTGGCTGGCAAAAACGCTAGATGAACTAGGTATAGAACAAGTTAATGTCCACAGCCTCAGGCACACAAATATTTCTTTACAGATAGCAGCGGGAGTGCCGCTCAAGACCGTATCAGCAAGAGCAGGACACAGCACCACAAAGGTCACAGCGGACATCTACGCTCATATGATACAATCAAGCGACAGGGCAGCAGCGGACAAACTGGGAGAGATACTGGGGTGATATATAAGAATCAGAGTGGCGAGGGTAAAACCTTGCCACTCTTTTTGTTATTGTGAATATAATATTGTTTTTGGTATAATTATATGATAAACTAAATAATATAAGAAAAAAACATATGCTTTTAGTAAAAAATTGGCGTTATTTTAGATTATTATGAATGAACATCGTACATTCATTATTTGAGCAAAAACGCAGACTTATGGATAAATTTAATGCGCTATTTAAGCGCACGGACACATTTTATTTCAAGCGGAATCTCATAGAGTTGAGTACTCTATGAAATAAAAGGGGCGAACAAAAAAGAAAGCTGCCTATTCTTTTACGAGTAAGCAATTTTTCAGCACGGCAGAACTGAACCTTTGCGGGGAATATCCTTTACAAGTCATTTTTATTTAACTATTTTCGAAACCACTCTAAAATGTATTGTGTTTTCCTAATATATTTGCTAAAATATATGCTAAAATATATTAAGTATTGCCTTGTATAGAATTAGAGTACGCAACTCTATGAAAAATACGAGTTTACCAATAACGATACACCCAACGGCAACAAAAAATCAAATAGCCACACGGGTAAAGGAGTAGGCTATTGGAACGCAACATAAAAGACTCTCAAAATTTTTTACACAATGCCCAACTAGTAAATAAACTAGTCGGACTTAGCAATATAACTTGCGATGATTTGGTTTATGAAATCGGACCCGGCAAAGGAATTATCACTCGAGCCTTACTTGGACGCTGTAGACAAGTTGTTGCGATAGAGTACGACGCGGAATTGTACAGGCGATTGCTTGAGCAATTAAAGGGGCACGAGGATTTAGTTCTGCTGAACAGGGACTTTCTAACAGTAGATTTGCCGAGCGAGCCGTACAAAGTTTTTTCTAACATACCATTCAACATGACTGCGGATATTTTGAGCAAACTTTTGACGACGGGAAGGACGCCCGAGGATTTATATCTCGTCATGCAACAAGAGGCGGTATATAAGTACGCAGGTGAGCCTTTGTGCCAAGATGGATTTAAGTCGCTACTTTTTAAGCCGATTTACGAAATCAAAGTCATTCACAACTTTGATAAAGCGGACTTTTCGCCAAGCCCGAATGTATCAATATTTTTTGTGAACTTTCACAAAAAAGAATACTGCGACATAAAAAAATTGCCGCTAATCGACTACTGGGATTTCTTGGCTTTTGTATATTCCGCGCCAGGCAGATTTTTTAAGGAAAAAACAAAAAAAGTTTTTTCATACGAACAACAAAAGCGGATACGAAAGCAAATCGATCTTCACGAGGAGGCGTTTATTTCGGAATGGACATACAAACAATGGCTTGCCATGTTTGATGTATACTCTAAAATGGTTTCGCCAGAAAAAAAGAAATTGGTTATAGGCGCATATAGCCGATTGATTGCCGAGCAGGCAAAACTCGACAAACTACATCGTGACAGGAGCAAAAAGTATTAGCCGATGGCAAGCGTAACCTTTAAGAAAATAAACAAGGTTTACGACGGAAAAGTACAAGCCCTAAAAGACATAGAACTGAAAATCAATGCGCAAGATTTTTTAGTGATTGTCGGACCCTCAGGTTGCGGAAAAACAACGCTACTAATGATTTTGGCGGGGTTGGAGCGAGAAACGAGCGGTGAGGTTTGGATTGACGATACTTGCGTCAATAACGTAGACCCAAAGGACAGGGATGTGGCTGTTGTTTTTCAAAGCTACGCGCTTTACCCACACATGACGGTTTTCGGCAACATGGCTTTTTCATTAAAAGTTCGGCGAAAAAAGAGGGACTTCATAAAAGCAAGAGTTGCTGAAGTTGCCGAAATGCTGAATCTTATGGAATATCTAAAAAGAAAGCCGCACCAATTATCAGGAGGGCAAAAACAACGAGTTGCCATCGGCAGGGCGATTGTAAGGGAGCCAAAGGTTTTTCTTTTTGACGAGCCGCTGTCGAATCTTGATATCGCATTGCGGAACAAGATGCGCGACGAACTAAAAAAGCTGCATCGAGACCTTGGGGCGACAATAGTATACGTCACGCACGACCAAGTCGAGGCAATGACATTGGCGACTAAGATTGTCGTTTTGAACGAGGGTGAAATACAGCAAGTCGGTACTCCTTATGAAATTTTTATGCGACCCGAAACGCGATTTGTCGCAGGGTTCATTGGATCTCCGAAAATGAATTTTTTCAAGGTGGCGGGGAGCAAAAAATTGCCTTTTTGGAGCAGTAAATACGAATTGAATGCGGAAAATACAGAGCAAGGTATTTACATAGGAATTCGCCCCGAGGATTTCGTTCAAGACGAAAGCGGCGTTGAGTTTACGGTTGCCTCGGTTGAGATGATAGGGTCTGAGGTAATAATGCACGGCGCAATAATTGAGGCCGATGAGGAAATACCATTATTGGTACGGCAGGAATGCGTCCCCGATATTTTCGACAAAAAGGCAATAAGGATTGTGCCTAAAATCGAGAAACTGCATTTCTTTGACGCATTAACGGAACGGCGGGTCAATCCAAGTATAACAACAGCAAAAACCAAAAAAAGGAGTAAGATATGAAAAAAATCTTAATATTTATCCTCGCGTTAGTTTTAGCAGGTGCAACACTTGGATTGACTGCATGCAACAACAGGGACAAGGACACTATTGTCATCTGGGCTTACGACGCAAGTGTTACGGCAGCACAGGAGGCGGTTAAATTGTACAAGAAAAACAACCCAAACGCCAAATTCGAGGTAGTCGAGTTGGCGCAGGATGACTTGGTGCAAAAGTTTAGAATCGCTTTAGCAAGTGGCTCGGCGGTAAACCTCCCCGATATTATTTATGAGGAGGACTACAACACAATCGGCTATTTGAAATACTACAATAGTTTCTTTGTGGATTTGACCGACTACATCGACCCGAGCACCTTTGTTCCGTACAAGATAAACAACGTCACATACAACGGCAAGATATATGGCGTACCTTACGACAGCAGTGCAGCACCGTTGTTTTACCGCCTTGACTATTTAGAGCAAGCGGGTTTCACCGAGGCGGATATGGAGGGCATCACTTGGGAGGAATTCGTAGCGATAGGGTTGGAGGTAAAAAGGGTTACCGGAAAGCTCATGGTTACGATTTGCCCCGAGGGAAACATCGAGGGGCGCGTTATGCTTCAGTCGGCAAGCAGGTGGTATTACGACCTAGATGGCAATTTGGACATTGTGGGCAACATTGGGCTTGAAAGAATGATGGAAACGATGAAGTTGCTTAACGACTCAGGCATCGCCTATCGCGCAACAGGTTGGGACGATATCATAAGTTCCTTTTACAACGGGAATGTAGCTTCAATCATCGGTGGAACATGGTGGGCACCCATCATAGCGGAGAATCCTAGCCAGTCGGGGCTTTGGCGCATTGCAAAACTTCCGAGGATGAGCGGCGATGATAGTTTCACTCACTATTCAATGATAGGTGGTGGCGCATGGTACGTAATGAATAAGCCGAACAAGGATAAATCCATTAGCTTTTTGACACAAACCATAGCCACAAGCCTGGAACTTGCAAATATTATGGTTGAGAAAAAGCAAGTCGTGCCAACATTGCTTAATGCAATAAATTGTGAAAACGCGCAAAAGGGAGACCCCTATTTTGGTGGTCAAAGAATTTGTGAGATTGTCGGCGAATGGGGAGTTCTTACACCACTCGTAAACTACGGCGAATTCCCGTACGAAATCGCTTATAAGCACGGCGAACTTATGACGAGCTACCTTGACGGAACAAAGACGGTGCAACAGGTTTTGCAGGAACTACAAGACTATGCGGAAGCATTATAAGAAATGAAGTTAACAGCAAAAACAAAACTGAATTTAAACAGAACTTTGTTTTTGGGGGCAAGCATAATAATAATTTTTTTGTTTATTATCTTGCCTCTTTTTTATGCTGTCTATATGTCTTTTCAAGGCGGGCGAGGTGCGGACACTTCATACGTCGGGCTTGAGAATTTCAAAAGACTTTTTACCGATGAATATATAAGAAAAGCCTTGATAAATAACGTACTTGTCGCAATAGTCATCGTACCGATTGTGCTTGTTTTGAGCGTGATTTTGGCAAACGCAATAAACAAAGTAAAGTCACCTAGACTAAAAGGGATTTTCTCCTGCATACTTTTTTTCCCGAGTATAACTTCGCCAGTCGCTTACGCTTTTTTCTTTAGGCGAGCATTCCTTCCCGACGGCATACTAAATCAAATATTCGGCGGGCTGAACTTAATCGATGAGCCGATAAATCTTCTTTTAACCGAAACGGGGGCACAAATAGCGATTGCTTTTGTTTGCATTTGGGCATGGATAGGGTTTCACACTTTGCTTTTTTTGTCGTCCATGCAAAATACAGACCCCTTACTTTATAAAGCGGCACGAGTAGACGGCACGAATGTTATTCAATCATTTTTTAGAATAACGCTTCCGTCAATAAAGCATATAATAGTTTTTTCCTCGATTTTGCTTTTAGGCTCGGCATTTCAATTATTTGCGGAGGTTTCGATTATATCAAAAGGCGGACCTGGAGGCGCGACATTAACACTAGCTTATTACATTTATAGAATTTGCTTTGAATACGTGCCACAGTTTGGCTACGCGGCGGCTATAGGCATTTTAATTTTTGTTATTAGTGCCGTTATAAGTTTCGTGCAACTAAAAGCAGGAGGCAAAAATGCACATTAAGGCTTCGACAGTTTTCAACTATATATTTATTATTTGCTGTTGTGCCCTAAGTTTGTTGCCGTATATACTGATGGGGCTTTCGGCTTTTAATACGTCGGTCAACATAAAAAAAGGTGACATTTTCTCGCACCCAAGTTTTGCATCTTTTGCGGCGAATTTTAAAGCGTTAATGGATAATGTCGCATTTTTTTCTGCGATAGGAAACACGCTTTTTGTTTCGATAGGCGCAATGTTTTTGGGCGTTTTATTGTCATCAATGGCGGCATACGCATATACGCTTTTGAAGAACAAGGTCACAAACAAGATTTTTTATTTATCATTTTTTGCAATACTAATTCCATCGGCGACTACGATAATACCGCTATTCATGTTGCTCCAAAAAGTAAATATGCTGAATTCGCTTTTTACGATAATACTGGTTTCTCTTTCGATACCGTTTACAACATTTATTCTTGTTCAAAACGCTAAGTCATTCCCGATAGACTTAATAAAAGCGGCACGGGCTGATGGAATGAGCGAGGTAGGGATTTACTTTAAGGTTTTCATACCGACGCTGAAACCTGTTTTTATTACCGCCGCCATTATTTCGTTTATAGATATGTGGAACGGCTTTATGATGCCACTAATAATTGTACAGTCATTAGACTTAATGACATTGCCGCTATTTCTAAACAACTTAGGAGCGAACCAAAGTGCGGACTACGGGATGTTTATGCTTGCTTTGGTAGTTTCGACGATACCAATACTTTTGATATTCTTATTTACACAAAAGTTTTTTATGATGGGAATGAAAGGGATATAGAACGACACCGTTTGCGCCTCGTGCGATTTTAGCGACACGGACGGTAAAATAAAAAGAATGCGATAAATGCGTCAACGGTCAACACTGAGACGCGTTTTCATTATATATCATAAACCACCATCAATGCTGGTGGTACCAAAAAGCTTTAGCTTTACATAAAAAAGTATCCTCCTTTGGTATATTTAGTACTGGTTCGCAAAAAAATTTATAAGTAGATATTAACATAATATATTGTTTTGTTGGATGTTATAATATGTTTGTAAAAGAAACACTATATGGTATACAAATAAAACAACAATATTTTTACTGTAGATAGCTCTATGTTTGTTTAAATTATTTACCGATTCAAATTGAGATAGGTTTAATTTTAGACTATTTTTTTAACTGAATTGAAAGACACAAAAGATATTTAAAGCACATAGCAGTAGTGTCCATATTGGGTAGAGATGAGTTGACTAAAAGTTTTATGCCTTTTTTATACCTTAAGTTAAAAACAGGGTCAAAAAAATGGTGCAATTGTTGAAATACTGTGGTCTAAGGTTTTGGTGAAAAGCTGTATGCCTTTTTTATGCCATTTTGCACCACTAGTGTTTCAGATAAAGAAAAGCACCGAAAAACTCGTGTTTTCGATGCTTTTTGGAGCTGCTAACGGGATTTGAACCCATGACCTCGTCCTTACCAAGGACGCGCTCTACCGACTGAGCCATAGCAGCGTGTGCTTTTTTATTAAATTTTTCGTGGCATAGACCACAGTACATTTTGGCAGTTTTGAGCCTATTTTGCCTTAGCTGTCAGTCTTACCAAGGTAGCGCTCTACCTACTGAGCTACAACAGCGAGTGCTGATTTTGATGGTTTTTGAGTGGTTTAGACCACAGTACATTTTGGTTAGTTTTGAGCCTATTTTGCCTTAGCTGTCAGTCTTACCAAGGACGCGCTCTACCGACTGAGCTACGTCAGCGTATATAGCTGGGTGTTCGTAATAAAACCGTTCAAAACATGGGTGCATGTATGGAGACGATTTTTTGACTACTAATATTATATTGATAACTTTGGGGGTTGTCAATTGAATTACCGAAATGTATTTACATTATAGGGGATTTGCCATATAATTATATAGAACATGTCATAGGAGATGCAATATGTCATTGATGTTGGAAGAACTTGTTTCTGCAAAACAAGCTTTATCCGAGGCAGCCGCCACAAATAGCGCTGTCATTGAGAAGATAGCAAAGAAGGTAAATTCACAAAATATTCATTCAGTCGTTACCGTTGCGCGTGGCACCAGCAACCATGCCGCGGCTTTTTTCAAATATATCTGTGAACAGAAAGATGGACCTATGGTATCCAAATTCAACCATTCGGTAACCACAATACTTGATTCTGCGCCAAAGTTGGCAAATAGTCTTGTTGTCGGGATATCGCAAAGCGGAGCAAGCACTGACACCATAAAAGTCATGCAAAAAGCAATAGATGCCGGCGCCCTGACTGTAGCCGTGACCAATTATCCCTCTTCACCGCTGGCGAAGATGTGCGATTTTCACTTGTATCTGAACTGCGGAGAGGAAAGGAGCGTTGCCGCAACAAAGACATTTACGCTTCAGCTTGCCGTTCTTGAGCAGCTAGCAAACGCGCTGTGCGCCAAAGCCGCTCCTGATTTTGAGAATATAACTGCGGCATTCACCGACTTTTTGCCTAGACTGGAGGAGATAAAAAAGTTGGCAGAAAGCACAAAAGATATAGATAATATCTTGATATTGTCTCGCGGACCGATGCAGTGCATTGCAGATGAAATGGGCTTAAAACTGCTTGAAACCTGTTACAAATTGTCCAGATGCTATTCTGTGGCAGAGTTTGCCCATGGACCGTATGCGCTGATACAACCTTGCCGTACAGTCATACTGCTGGCTCCCGACGGCGCTTTCACAAATGATTTCATAGCAATAGCAAATAGAATAACCGGCGACGGAGGTAAAATAATTTCATTCACCGACATAAAAGAGGTGGCGCAGCTTTCGGAGTTTAGCATAAAAATGCCGAGTAATATGCCGTCTGAGATATATGTATATACTTTGGCAATTCAAGCCTATGCCGCTTTTATGTCCGAAAGTTTGGGCATAAATCCTGACCACCCAAGGGGCTTGGCAAAGGTTACCATTACGATATAATATCTGGTCTTTCAAAAGGAGGAACAATATGAATATTGACACCACCATAATGCTTTCAAGCGGAACAAGAATTCCAGTATTAGGGCTGGGCGTTTTCAAGGCATACGATGACACATATACCGCTGTGCGCCAGGCGCTGGACGCAGGATACAGGCATATTGATACCGCAAAGGTTTATGAGAATGAAGAGCAGGTAGGCAAGGCCATAAAAGACAGCGGAATTGACAGGGAGCAGATTTTTGTCACCACAAAGCTGTGGACTGACGCCATGCGCAGCCGCCGCGTGGCAGGAGCGTTGGAAAACAGTCTGCGGCTTTTGGATATGGATTATGTTGACTTGTATCTCATGCACTGGCCGTTGAGGGAGGCTGAACAAAATGCTTATGTTTATTCGGAGATAGAAAAGCTGCGTGACCAGGGCAAAATAAGAGCATGCGGCGTCAGCAACTTCCATATTCACCATCTGAAAGACCTAAAAAAACTAACAGGATTGACTCCGGAAGTTAATCAGATTGAAATTCACCCATACTTGCCAAATGACGCGGTGGCGGAGTATTGCGAAAAAGAGAATATCGCAGTAGAAAGCTGGAGCCCATTGGCAAGAGGAAAGATAACAAATGAAACTAAACTGCTTCCTTTGGCAACCAAATATGGAAAAACAGTGCCCCAAATTGTCATACGGTGGCATTTGCAGCGTGGATTTGTCGTCATTCCCAAATCAGTAAAGAAGCACCGGATAATTGAGAATGCGCAGGTATTTGACTTTTCATTGTCAGAGGAAGAAATGTCGTTTATATCTTCCTTGAATCGCAATCAAAGGACAGGCTCAAACCCCGACGACCATCAATTCTGAAAAGGTTTCCACATTTAATCTTACTATTTTTTTGTTTTTGTGATATGTATTATTTACTAAATTGCCGGCTTGACAATTTAAGGCTTATTATTGTAATATAGTATCTGTATAAATATATTATTATTTATATTGGGCCAGCCATGATGAATCCTAAGGAGCAGGTAATGATACATATAAAAAAAGCCAACAAAATACTTTTTTTGATTATAGCTGTCGCTGTGGCGCTTTTTGCATTTGCCGGTTGCAGTAACTCAGGCGCAATTAAAATAGAATTCGATACAGACGGCGGCAGCCTTGTAAGAAGCATTACCGTAAAAAGCGTTGAAGAATTGATAGACAAGATGCCTGCTGACCCTAAAAAAACAGGTTACACATTTGCAGGCTGGTTTACTGATACGGGCAGGACAGAATATTTCAGCATGGACCAACTGCCTAAAGAGGATATTACCCTTTATGCTGCGTGGGAGACCAAGAAAGTAACCGTCACATTTCGTGCAAAACTTCCGACAGAGAGCCAATACATAAACATTACCAGAACTTTGGATTATGGCGCCAATCTGACTGACATTCCGCAGGTTCCCGAAAAGACCGGATACAGCGGCAGATGGCTATACACCCAAGGACAACTGACAAACATACGCGAAAACTTTTCTATTGAGGCGGAGTACACGCTTTCCAGTTTTGAAATGAGATTTGTTGCTGACGAATCGCAACCGCCCGAAATTGTGAGCAGCCTGATGGGACAGCCCTACACAAAGCCGGATGACCCCACAAGGGAAAATTATGTTTTCGGCGGCTGGTATACAGATACTACATATAGCACGCCGTACAGCTTCCCCAGCGTCATGCCGGCGCAAAATGTTACGCTTTATGCATGGTGGGTGAGAGAAAGCGACCTTTCGGATTATTTTGTTTATGAAACAGCCAACTTTGGCGGCTTTATCAATAATGTAATAAGAATAACCGGCATAACCCGTGCAGCTTATTTCCAGACCAATATTGTCGTTCCGCGCCAAATAGAAGGCTTGGATGTCAAATATATCGGTTTTGACAACCTGCCGGGAGCCGAACCCGACGACTATTGCGTTTTTGAAACGGAGTACCTGACTACGGTAAGAATTCCTCGCTCGGTGGAATATATCGGACAATGGGCCTTTTCCAAGGCAAGCCAGTTGTCAAGAGTTGTTTTTGAAGAAAACTCATCGCTTAAAGAAATTTGCGACTATGCTTTTGTAGATTGCGCCTATGTGGAAGAGGTTGTAATTCCTGCAAGCGTGGAAAGCATTGGCAAATATGCATTTGCCGCATTGAATCTGCCTGAGGGCACAAGTCACGGGCTGGCGAGTGTGAGATTTGAAGCCGAAAGCAATGTTGCCGCAATAGGCGATGGTGTTTTTTATGGCACAAGATATATGCGCTCATTTACCATACCAAAGTCATTGCTTAGCATAAGTTATCTGATGTTTGAAAATAGCAGCATCGAGGCTTTTAATGTGGAGCAAGGACATACGACTCTGACAGCTATTGACGGTGTGCTGTTCTCTAGCGACAATGTTTTGCTGGTTTATTTCCCCAACCAAGGCGGTAGCTATCTCGGTCAAGACTCCGCAGGCAATCAGCAGTATGAGTACAGAACACCCGACACCACAAGAAAGATAGGCGAAAACGCCTTCCGCAACAATGACAAGCTGACCAACATCGTTATCTCTACAATAGTAGACGAAATAGCCGAATATGCTTTTGCAAATATGTCCAGGCTGAAGAGCCTGACCTTTGCCGAAAACTCACAGCTGCGCACCATAAAGGATTTTGCCTTTGCCGATTCCTCAAATATAGAGGTTCTAAGATTGCCCGCCCAACTAGGGACCATTGGAATATCGGCTTTCAGCACAATAGAAAAGCCGTCTATGGGCTTTCGGGAAATCACTCTACCGCATGGCTTGAATACCATAGGAGAAAGCGCCTTTGAAAACAATTCGGTGCTGATGGCGATATCCATTCCTGCAAGCGTTAACGAAATAGGAGACAGGGCGTTCTACGGCAATTCGCAAATGTCATTGTCATTTGTTACGGCCAACAGCGTTCTGCAAAAAATCGGCGCCTACGCTTTCTATAAGTGCTACAATATCAAATTGCTTTCTTTGCCCGCAAGTCTGCTTGAAATAGGCGACTATGCTTTTTCAAATGCCGATGGCGCTGCCATAAATATGCAGTTGACAAGCGTAACAATTGAGAGCGACCAACAGGGCAGCCGTCACCTGACAACAATAGGTGAGGGAGCTTTTGCCAACTGTATTTTCCTCGACCAGTTCAATGTCAGCGAAAGAGTTTCAACAATAGGCGAAAGAGCATTCTACAACTGCAAGGCAGTCAGAATCCAGTTCAGCGCGCTTAACACCGTACTTGAGGAGATTGCACCGTATACTTTTTATGGCTGTACCACGCTTTCAAATATTGTCATTCCCAGAACTGTCACAAGGATAGGAGCTTTTGCTTTTTATGGCTGCACATTTTTAACAACGGCACAAGCCGGCAGCACGACTACTCCCAGTGACATAACATATATTGGCGAATCGGCATTTGAGGGTTGCATAAGGCTGCTTAGCAACGAGAACAATGTAAACCAAAGTATCCTTTTCCCCAACACCGTATATGTTGGCAAAAGAGCCTTTGCCGGCTGCACTTCGCTAACAAATATCCGTATTGTGGATTCATTGGTGACGCTGGAAGAGGAGGCATTTGCCGATTGCACAGCGCTGAATACCATTAAATACGGCAATAACACGCAACTGACAACGCTGTCCAGAGATTTGTTCAAGGGCTGCAATGCTTTACAAACATTCCGTTTCCCCAATTCAGTGACGACGATAGAAGGCAACCCGTTTTCTGCATGCAATGCGCTGGTCGGCTTTACCCTTGACGAAAACAATCAGAACTTCCAAGTTATTTTTTCGCCTCAACAAAACTATAATGTGCTGTACAAGTTCGGCGAAAAGACAATTGCGCTTTTCCCATCGGGAATAGCCACGAATTTTGAAGTGCCTGCGGATGTCAAATGGATTGCTCCGTACGCTTTTTATAGCTCAAAAGTTATGCAACTGAGTTTTGCCGGCGGTGAAACTGAGGTGGAGATTGGCGAATATGCTTTTGCTGAAAGCAAAGTGCTGGTACAAGCAACGCTGTCAAGCAGAGTCAAATCAATAGGACAATACGCTTTCTACAACTGCACAAGGCTTGCCGACATCACCATAAATGACGGCGCCAACGACAAGCTGTTGTCCATAGGCGACTATGCTTTTTATAATAATATAATCACTTCAATAAACATTCCCGAAAGAGTAAATGTCATCGGGCAGTATGCTTTCAGCGGCAATTATCGCCTTGCTCAGGTGACTTTCACGCAGACGGAGCAGGCATCGGAAGGTCTACACATTGACAAATACGCATTTTATGAATGCTCAAAAATAAGCCGATTGGTTTTGCCCGCAAGGTTGCAACGCATTGATGATTACGCATTTTCATGGTGCGTGGGGCTGACGGAATTGATATTTGCAGAGGGCAACACAGCGCTGACATTTGGCAACTATGTATTTGACAACAGCCAGTTGCTGGCTAGCGTAACTTTGCCGAACCGTCTTGTATCCATGGGCAGCAACATTTTCAGCAACTGTTCATATCTTGAATACGCCGCCATAGAAGAACTTGACGGTATAATCTATGCCGCAGAAGGCGTTGAACTGGGAGAACGGGCTTTTGCCGGCAGCAACGAATTGAGAACGGTAATTCTGCCCAGCCATATTATAAAAATCGGCGATTATGCCTTCCAAAACTGCAACAACATAAGAGATTTAGTATTTGCGGACAGTTCGTTTGATTTGGAAATAGGCGCTTATGCGTTCAGCGGTTGCCAATCGATAGCCGACTTTGAATTGCCGGCCCGTACGACTTTCGTCGGGGACTATGCTTTTTATCGCAGCGGCTTGGGTCGTCCGGCGCAAAAGATGCTAAAAGACAGCGGCTATGTCGCGGCTTATGCTGACGGTCTGACCTTTGCTGACAGCGCCAGAGAATTGTCGTTCGGCGAATATGCTTTTGCCGAAACAAACCTCTCAAACATAACCATTCCCGTCAGAGTAACCCAAATCGGCGCTTACGCTTTTGCCAACAATCCAAACCTTTTCATAATAAATTTTGAACAAGGCTCGCTTTGCTCTTCAATAGAAGAAGGCGCTTTTGAAAACATTGGCGGCGCGGCTCTGGCGTCTGCTTCCGTACCCTATGGCAGATTACCGGGCTATAACAATTATGTTGAATTGGAGACGCTGCACAAAATCACGCTGCCCGAATCGCTGGTGACGCTGGGCGCATTTGCTTTCCGCAATTCTTCAACTTATACGGATTTTGTGCTGAATGAAGGTCTGATTTCCATAGGCGAGGGAGCCTTTTATGGTTGTTCAAAAATTACGCATATAGATATTCCCGAAACGGTGGAGGTCATCGGCGACAGCGCCTTTGTAAACTGCTATTCGCTTCAAACCGTCAACATATTGAGCGATGACAGCTATACTTTGGGCAGCTACGCCTTTGCCGGTTGCATAAACCTTACCAGTCTTTCGCTGAAAATGGTATCCATGATAGGCGATGCGCCTGCTTACGGCTGCGACAACCTCTCACTGCTATATGTCGATAATGATAACCCCTATTACAAAACAATCGGCAGCGTGTTGTATTCAAAGAATGTGACATACACCGTAGACGGTCTGCCGAAAACCTACGGAGAGGACGAACTGTTGATTCTCTATCCCGCAGGCAAGCAGGGCTCGACATACGGCATAACCAGAAATACCAAAGAGATAGGGCAAAGAGCTTTCAGCGGCAACAGATTTTTGACAAGTCTGAACATTGACGCAAAAGAAACTGCCGTTGTCACAATTCATGCCAACACCTTTGAAAACACCTCGGATTATCTTGAGTTCTTTGTAATAAGCACGGTGGAATTCCTTTATGAACAAAACCCTGCGTGGAGACCTTATGCGGCAAGAATAAAGAGTTCTTCAATATCTGTGGACAACTTTATTATAGAACTGTTACCCGGCGACAGCCAAAGCTGCAGAATAGTCAAATACATAGGACTTGCGGAGGCAGGAGACAATCTGACCATTCCCGTGACGCTCAAAGGTCTGAAAGTAAAAGAAATCGGACAAAACGCTTTCAGCTATAATGCCACCATAAGAACGATTACCATTCCTCAGGGTGTGACGGCTATTTCAAGTTACGCTTTCTACAATTGCGTGTCGTTGGAGAACATTTACATAAGCGACAGCGTGCAGACGATAGGCGAATATGCCTTCTTCGGCTGCGTTGCGCTGAAGAATGTCGTCTTTGGAGAGGACAGCCTGCTTACGGCTATAGCGGATTATTCATTCCAAAACTGCGTGTCGTTGGTTTCGTTTGCGGTGCCGCAACGTGTTGCGTCTATCGGCATATTTGCTTTTGCCGGCACAGAACAAGCGTCCATGAAACTCAATTCCATAACTTTCCACGAAAAGAGCGTTCTCAGCAGAATAGGAAGTTTTGCGTTCCAGTACTGCCGTGAACTGGTGACAATAACCTTGCCAAAGAGCCTGACAAGTATGGGAATAAACATGTTCAAACACTGCTCGGCGCTGAACAGCGTAATATTGAGCAGAGGTTCGGAACAGGACATTACGCAGCTTCAGAGCGAGAGCGTCTTTGCAGACACCCCTGTGGAGCTTATGATTTATGTGCCTGCCGCCGCTAAGCAAGACTATGTTAAAGCAAGATACTGGAAAAACTATGCGCAGCGCATTGGCGCAAAGGAAAGCATAGTAGAAGGCTATTCTGTCGAAGACACGACTTATAATTACCAAGGCATCAGAATAACCGAATATCTCGGCATCTTAAACCCGGTGAATTCGGTGTACGACAAGAGTTTCCAAGACCAGTTTGTCACGCCGGAGACAGTGTCGGGCATTCCCATAGTCACAATAAATTCCCAGAATAAAACATTCCGGCACAAAATAAACAATGTGTTCATAGACACGCCGTATTCAAGTTTTTCTGCCGTAGGCGGTACGCAAATAATAGTTATTTCCGACGGCGCAAACAGACAGCACAGCGTGAGAATAGAGCGACTGGATTTGGCGCTCAAAGGTCTGCGCATACTAAAGTATCTCGGAGAGCAAACCAGCATAACCGTGCCTGCTGTCATGCAGGGCAAACCTGTGCT
Organism: Christensenellales bacterium; assembly: GCA_050309775.1. Lineage (GTDB taxonomy): Bacteria > Bacillota > Clostridia > Christensenellales > DTU072 > DTU072. The sequence continues at coordinate 67,542 of JBNRMV010000002.1, forward strand.
TGAAATAGGCGCATACAGTTTCAGCAACAAAATCACAGACATAGAGTTGTCGGAGGGCATACTTTCCATAAACGAAAACGCTTTCCGCTATGCTAGTTCGCTTTCCACCGTGCGTATGCCTCTTTCGTTAATAAGCATTGGCGCATATGCTTTCCATAATACCCACATTGATAGCGTTGTTATCGGACAGACGGAGGCGGCGCTTCAGTACAGCAGATTGATGGAAATAGGCGATTATGCATTCTTCAACTGCATAGACATTGCTGAAGTAACCGTGCCGCCGCAAGTAGACAGAATAGGTCACTATGCCTTTGCCGCCGACAGTCAGAACGGTTTCAGAATGTCGCTTTCGAGCGTGACATTCCTAGGACAAAAAATGTCTTACATAGGCAGATACGCTTTTGCCTCCACAAATCTGGAAACTATTGTACTTCCCGAAAAACTTGTATCAATAGGCGAGGGAGCGTTCAGCGGCTGCAAATATTTGATTTCGGTATACCTAAATGACAACAGTCAGACGGCGGCAATCGTCAACCTTGACGCCGGCGCGCAAAGAGTGTTTGAAGATTGCAACTATGTTAAGATTTATGTAAACAATTACAAATTGAGCTATTACCGTGACGGTGCGGCAAGCTGGAACAGATATATCTCCCGTATATTCAGCTCGCAAAATACCTTTAACGGTTTTTCTATCAGTATAATTGACAATGACATAATGACAGCAGAACTGGTACATTATATCGGCAATGAAACAAATGTGGTTATTCCGGCGCAAATAAACGGCTATCGCATTTTGTCAATAGCGTCTTATGCTTTCAGCAACAAGGTCCGGAGCGTTACCATACCCAATACCGTAATCAACATAAACAGCTATGCCTTCTATCGCAGCGGCATAGAAATCATACATTTTGAGCCGGAAAGCAAGGTGACTTCTATCGGACAATATGCATTCTACGGGTCTGAGCTTTCCACAATCGCCATACCCATGAGCGTTACTTCAATAGGCGACTATGCTTTTGCCTCCACAAAACTTGTCAACATCAGCTTTGATGCAGCCGGCATTCTCGAAATTGATTATGTTCAGCTTCCGGGTCTGGTTCTGGGCGGATATGTATTCAGCAACAATACGGCATTGCAGAGCATTACTTTGCCCAGAAGGCTGTTGTCATTGGGTCAGTACGCTTTCCAAAACAACACGGCGCTTGCCAACATTACGCTGCCTACGGACGGTATTTTCACAACGATATACAGTTATGCATTTTCGGGATGCTCGGCGCTGACATCGATTATCATACCTTTCACCGTGACGGAAATGTATACCGGAGTATTTGATTTTTGCACGGCGCTTGAATCGATATTCATAATGCGCGGCAGAGATGGCGGAGAAACGCAGGTTGAGAACCTGACGACGACAGGCCCGGGATTGCTCAACAATATAAACAACCCGTTTATAAAAATATATGTGCCTAGGAACAGCGTTTCGGAATACAAGAATATGGCGAACTGGAAAACTTATGCCGGATACAGCGACAACGGCGTTTTTGACCCCCTTGTATATCCCGATTATATAATGCCCAACCTCATTCATGGCGACTATGCTTATTCAATCATAGACAGCAGCAGCATTGAACTTACAAAATATTTGGGCAACGAAATTGATTTGGTCATTCCTGGCAGCATAACAATCGGACCAAACACTTACAATGTCAAATCAATAGGCAGACTGTTCGGCAACAATCAGCTTCGCACCATTACAATGCAGCAGGGATATCGGCAGTCCATAAACATATTTGCTTTCAGCGAGTGCCGTTCCCTGGAAAAAGTCGTGCTGTCAGACACTGTGGAAACTATTTCTCCGTATGCCTTCTACAATTGTATTGCGCTGCGTTCTGTTGTACTGCCTCCCACCATAACAACACTGCCTGCAAGCATATTCCAGCGTTGCTATTCGCTCAGAGAAATAAACATACCTGCGACGGTGACATCCATAGGCGCCATGGCTTTTGCAGACTGTCATTCCTTGTACAGAATTCACCTCAACACCCCCGGCATCATTGAAGGCGGCAGCAGTATGTTGCTCAACGCTTCGCCGTATTTGAGAATATTTGCCGCAGACGAATATCTCCAAAGCTACCGCACAAAGACTATCTGGTCGGAGTTTGCCTCAAGAATAATTTCAAAAGAAAGCATTTTTGGTAACTTTGCTGTTGAACAACTGTATACCGGAGAAATAAGGATTTTGCAATATGCAGGTTTCTTGACTGAGATTTATATTCCCATGCGCATGCAGGGCAGAGTAGTTGAAGGCATAATAGCCAATGCGATAATAAGCAGCGTGAACTACATATATATTTCTGCCGACGCCCAAATAACTTACGGAGAGGATATTGCGGCAAAGGTCATAATAATAGAAGAATAAAACGATAAGATGCCTCGACAGTGTAAGCGCAATACCCAACAAACCGAGGCATTTTTATATTTTACAAAGCTATATCAGCATTCTGCCATTGTCATCTATGACAACCAGCACTCTTTCTTCCTCATCGGTATCGGTATTTACATAGATATAATAAATGTCTTCATCTCGGGTACAAATAAATTCCACAGCCATTTTTTCGGTATGCCACTCGGTGGGGATAAGCGCAAGTTTTTTGCTGATTACTTTTAACTTGCTGTTTGGCACATAGCTTGTGTCAGCCATGGCAAGCGTGCGGTTTGTATGATTATAAAGATAGTTTTGCGCTTCAAGTCCAAGTATGTCACCGTTGTCGCAGGCTACTTTTACTTTTATTAAATCAGGATATATGATGACATCGTTCTGCACATAAGCAAAGTTTATATACACCGTAGAGTTGTTGTTGGTGACCCAGACCGCCTCCATATTGTCATAACCCACAGCCTTGAGAAAATCGTCGGCTTTTGCTATGCACTCATCTTCAGAAAGAACAGGAGCGCCGACTTCCTTGTAACAGTCGTACATTACAGGCTTGCCTCCTTTTACAGACAACTGCATGTTGCCGGTTTTGCCGCCTACTTTGACATCAAACAAAAAAGAGGGTATGTTGCCTGATGTTTCGCCGTTAAGGGTTGCCACGGCGTCTTGTCCTTCAAAAAACTGTTCAATCTTTTGCTTTGCGGCGTCTTTGTCAATCTCGCTGAGTCCCTCAAGAGCTTTTGGCTTTCGCTCTGTCAAACCGTCGCTGAACGGACCGTCATAAATAAGTTCGGGCACATCTATTGAAGAACTGCGGTAGGTGTTAAAGGCCTCTGTAAAATAATTCAATTCCTGATTGAAGTCGCCCCTAAGCGTACCGCCCTTCATTATTTCCGCTTGCACGACTTGCAATTGCGCGCGCAACGCCTCTGCCATTTCGGCAAACTTGTCCAGGCGTTCATTTTCCGTATCGGAAATGTTTTCATTGTCAATCTTGCTACTTAAATAATAACAATAATCTCCCAGTTGATTAAAAAACTTGATGATGCTTTCCACAGAATCATTGCGGGAACTCAGCTGCGCAAAATTGCTTTCGGCAAGTTCGCACTCCCTCCATACTTCCCCAAGAATGGCTTTTTGCATGGTTTTGCCTTCAATTATGCTGAGTTTGTCAAGTTTTGTTTCAATGTTGGATATGGAATCCATTGTTTCATAATACGATTTTTGATATATGTTCTCCAGCGTGTCCTCATAATGCTTTTGTCTGTTTAAGGTCAGCGCCAGCGCCACAGACAGCCCTGCGACTATCAATAGCGCAACGGTGTATGCCGCCATTTGGATTATTCTTCTTTTCTTGTCCATAAACACTCCTTATACGCAAAACACATGTCTGCCGATTGTAAGATGAACTTCCTTTTGCCTTATCCATGCATTTGTCGCAGTCTTGGGATTGTAATAATAAAGGCAACCATATGTTGGGTCCCAGCCGTTCAAGGCGTCATTTGCCGCGCGTATAGCCGTATTGTCGGGCGCAAGGTTTATTTGTCCGTCGTTTACCGCAGTGAACGCCCACGGCTGATATATGACGCCGGATATTGTGTTGGGGAATGACGGGCTTCTTACGCGATTAAGCACCACCGCAGCCACGGCGACTTGCCCCACATATGGCTCGCCTCTGGCTTCGGCATATACGCACCTTGCTAAAAGGTAAGCGTCATTGCTATAAGATGAGGAACTTGACTGCAATGAAATGCCTATTGCTGCAGCCGTTTTGGCTCCGACAATGCCGTCTGCCACAAGCCCGTTGCGCCTTTGAAAATATTTGACCGCCGCAACCGTTTGCGGCCCGTATATACCGTCAACTTTGCCCTTGTAATAGCCCCATGCTTTAAGCCGTGACTGAATGGTTCTTGTGGTTTGTCCGGTACTGCCTTGTTTTAGCACCACCGCCTCTGCCTCTTCCTTTTCAAGTATGTCGGTATAGAGGATAAGAACGCCTGCGGTTATGCAAATAAGCAACAGAAGTGCCAAGGCTATTTTAATGATTTTTTCAATTCGCTTTCGCTTTTCCATAAATTATTCCGCCTTATTTTTTCTTTGCATTATGGATTATTTCCAATATTTTTGATTTATACCTGACATCTGTATCCGCCACAAAGCACAAGGGAGGAAAGGCTACGCACCACCAATTGTCGCCTTGCCCCTCTCCCAAGGTGATTATCAAAGAGTCATAGATTCCTTTTTCCAGTACTACATCGCCGTATGCTCTGGACGGAAATTCTTCCTGACATAGTTTTGCCGACGCAGAATAAGGAATGTTGGACGATTTGAGAATGCCGCAGGCGCGCGCGGTTATGCCGCTTAGATTAGTGTTAATGACGGCATATGCTTCTTGCTTGCTATTTGTTTCGGCAAGCAGCGGAGTAAGAAAGTCTATTATACTGTCCTTGACTCTGTGTTTTATTGCTTGGTCAAGTTCCGAATTGCTGTTTGCCCGAATGTGGATGCGGATAAAATCCTGTTCCGCCGGCTTTTCGTATAATGTAAAAAAACACAGTGCCGCCGCAACAATAAGTAAAAGTGCAATGATTATCAGGATATGTTTGTTCATAAATCCCATTATTGTCAAAAAGCCAAAAAATAAACCTGCGGTATATGCTTGCGGCGTAAGGAAATACTACATAAAAAGGCGGAAATTATGCAAGGTTTTTTGGGAATAATAGTGCGGTCAACGGTTGCCGTGGTTTTTTTGTTTCTTCTTGCCAAGGCAATGGGCGCAAAACAGATATCGCAATTAAACTTTTTTGATTATATCGTAGGAATAACCATAGGCTCCATAGCAGCAACGCTGAGCTTGGACCATAAGATAGATATTTGGTATGCGCTTATAGCCATGGCTATTTTTGCCTTATCGGATATCATAATATCCTATATTGTGCGCAAAAGCATCAAGGGCAGACGATTTTTCACAGGCGAGCCTATTATGCTGATAATTAAAGGGCAGATAATTTATAAAGGGCTTAAAAAAGGCAGATTAAACATCAACGACCTTTTAAGGGAGTTGAGGGTACAAGGCTATTATAATGTAGCCGATTTGGAATATGTCGTGCTTGAAACTAACGGCATGGTCAGCGTAATGCCCAAAGAAAACAAACGCCCCGTAGTGGCGGAGGATATAAACGCGCAGCAGTCGGCCCCGGGTCTGTGTTCAAATGTTATTATTGACGGAAAAATAATAATGCAGAACCTTTTGTCAATGGGCAAGGACGAAAAATGGCTGGACAAGGAACTTTTGCGGCAGGGGTATCGGCATTATGATGAAATAATGCTTGCCACGCTGAATGAGCAAAGTCAGCTTTCAGTTTACCGCAAAATTAAAGAATATCATAAAAATACGGTATTTCAATAATCGATTGCTTTCTTTATGGCAGTTTGGTCAACTCTATAACCGTGTCGTCGCCCTCGATAGCCGCCAAGAAATAGCTGTCGTTTTCGAAATAAAACATCATTCCAATATCGTCAAGCATATAATATTTGTTTTCGAAAATGCCGTTTAACGCTATCAGCATCGGCTCTTCAACAATTATCCAGCTGGCAAAAGTATCGTTCAGAGTTAGGGTGAACGATAAATCACCGTGCTCTTCGGTGGGATATACCCCCTCATAAGTACCTCTAAATTCAACAGGGAATTGGTATGACAGCTCCTCAGCTGTCCAATCGGTAAGGTCAATGACGGTCAGCACTTCAATAGAGTTTTGGATTGGCAAATAATAAAACTTGGTTCCGCTTTGCACAACTGTCGAATAAATTGTGCCGTCAAGGGTTATGCCTTCAGCTGTAATAAGCAGTTCGCCGTAAGTTTCGTGCACATAGCGGTTGTATTCGTATTCAAGCACATGTCTGTTCAGACTTATGCTTTGTGTTTCGTTCGGCAATATCATTGTTATGTTGTTTGGGCTAATGTTGTTTGGGCTAAGTGTTATGGCGCGCGATTGGCTGTCCCAAAAACTGCCGTTCTCGTAGCTGTAAGTGTAAGATTGTTTTATGCTGCGGCGCATAGTCATATTCGTTATGTCAAAATACATAACTTGGTAGCTGCCGTCGTCGTCAAAGCGTACCAGGATTATTTCGTCACCCCTTATTGCAGAATACTGTCCGTCAAACTTATCGCCGCTGTATTCTCCCCCCTCGGTGTAAACGGCTTCCAGCTCCAAAGAGAACACCTCAAATGCGTTCAGATAATGCATGTCTACAAGTATTTGTGTGCCTGCCAGTTTCCAGCAAACAAAAGTGTAGCCGCTTTTTTCTGCGGTAAACATAGCCGGAAAAACACTTTGGTCTTTGCTGACAAATATGTATTGTTGAGTTTCGTTTGATTGTTGGCTGCCTACTGTTGCGCCGCCCATAGCGTCATAGTACAGCGTTATTTTGCGATAGTCGGAGGCAAAGAGCCTTAGATATCCGTTTTGTACATATTGTGATTTTATGGTTGCGCCAAATTCAAAGCGTATGTTGCTCTCTGCGTCATAATACCAGTATTTGCCGGCGGTTTCCTCGCTTTGTTCGACTGTGTCGCCCTCGACCATAACGACAGCGCCATCAAAATCAACAAACAGATATGAATTGTTTGTCTTTGTTAAGGTTCTATTACGGAATATCAGGGTAGCGGTAGCGCCGTCATAATCAAGCGGCTGCTCAAGAATAAAGATGCCTTCCTCTGTTGCCGTGAAAGCGCATTCAAAGAAAAATGCCTCATCGTTTATGCGCACGCTGCCATCGGATAGGAATTCAAGAAGAATCAGTTCACCCGCCCATTTGCCCAGAATATCGTGAGAAATGCTTTTTTTATCCGTCCATTTCGGGTAGAGGTCCACCGAAGCGCCGCGTTCTGCCACCGCTTGTTTTGAGGCGCGCGTTGTCAGCGCCGCATCAAAGAACCAACCGTCAAACAACTGATTTTCTCTCCTTGGCGGCGAATAAAATTCAAATTCTGCGTTGCCGTATTCGACATAGTTTATAATAATGTTGCCGTCAATGTGATAGTTTATGGTATAGTTGGAGGCAAAATAACGGGCGTTGAAGCGCATGTCGTCTTCTGTGATTGCCGCATCAAGAAAATCAAATTGCGTGTCCCCATAGTACCAAAAGCCCACAGCGCCGGGTTTTTGCGCCAGCGGAGGCTGCTTGCCGAGATATTGTCCATGCGTGACGCTTCGTGTAAAAAGCAGTTCGTCGTCATTTTCGTTGTAGAAACGCAGCGTATGTATTGACAATTCAGCCGTTTCGACAGCAATATTTATGTCGTCCTCAATATTTGTCAGCAAATAGGCGCCGTCTTGTTCGATAAGTTCAAGCAGGTTGGCCTTTATTTTTAGTATCTCTACATCTGAAGTAATAGTAAAACTCAGGGTGGAGCCGTATTTCAGATGCTCGGCGGAGCCTTCATAATGGAATGTAATGCCTTCAATATCAGGAAAGGACACATCGCAGAACAATTCCGTCCATACGGCGTAAGCCACAAGGCCTTGGGAATCAAGCGGCTCATCAAAAACAACAGGCAAGCCTTGCTCAGGGGCAGAATACCAACCCTCAAACCGAAAGCCGTATCGTGAGTTCAGAATGGGTTCTGCTATTGTATCGCCTGCAAGCATCTCCACAGCCACGCCGTCGGTGAATGGCGATTCTTGAGCAAACTCGCCGCCTTGAAGATGGAGCGTTACGAACACTTTTATGTCATAAATCAAATAAAAATCACAGTTTTGTGTTATGCGAGAATTTATGTCGGCATTTATCGACCTGTTGCCGAAGCGGAAATTGACATTGTTTGGGCTTTGGTTTTCGGCGGCCAAATCGTCATTGTTTGGATTGAGAATGAGTGTTTTGATGTTTATGTCCTCTATTTCAGCGGCGGCTTCGGATATTTTTGTGCCGTAAGTTATGTTGAGCGTATAAAATACCATGCCGTCAATGGGGTCATAAAACCTGACAGAATATTGGTTGGGGGTATATACTGCGTTTACGGTAAAGTCCGAGGTTATGTTGGTATAAATGGCGCTTTGCCATACTCCGGTATGCCCCTCAAAGGATTTTGGCTGAGGTATGCTTGTCAGGTCTTGTCCGTATAATACCTCTCTGGTTTCTTCAAAACGCTGTTCGCCGAATGCCGAAACAAAAGTTATCGTCAACCGAATGTCGGTATATATTGCATGAATGGTTTTGTTTTGTGTAATATTTGAGAAATCAACGGTATCCCAAGCGCCTGTTTTGCCTACTATTGAGGGTACTGTGGGAATGTCTGTAAGAGTGCTGCCGTAGGGTACAGTACGCACTATGTCATCTGCGCCGTCAATGACAAATGTCAATGTCATTTGTTCGGGGGTATAAATGGCGTTGATTGTCAGATTTGAAGTAATGTTGCTGAAATCTGTACGGTCCCAAACCGCAGTATGTCCTGTCTTTGCGGGGACAGAGGGAATGTCCGTCAAAGCCGCGCCATAGAGGACGGTACGAATAATATCCTCGCTGCCCTCAGCTTTGAAAGTCAGTGTATATGTATTTTTTTGGTATTTTGCGTATAAAATAATGTCTTTTTTTATTGCCGTGCTTGTATCAAATTCCGATGTAAAACTGCTGTCTGTGAACCACCCGATAAATTTGTGACCTGTCTTTGCGGGGGGAGTAACATCGGCTAAAGTGCCGCCCTTTGGCAGTTCAACAATTTGCGCCTGTTCGCCGTCCGACATAATTGTGATATTTATCGTTTTTGCCTTGCACGCCGTCAATCCGATGAGTATAAGAACAACCGCAAGCAAAAAGTAAGTGATTTTTTTCATTATGGCCTCAACTAATATAATAATTAGTTAAAGTATAGCATTTATATAAATCTTATGTCAATCAAGAAACAAATCGGCATATCAATAATAGTGTTGCTCTCCCAGCAGCGCCTCAAGGTCATCAAAGGTTTTTTTCTTGTCAAAGGTATACGCTTGAATGAGCAACGAATCGCCGGAAAACAATTTCTTGTCGCCGCTTTTGACCATCTTTTTTTCGGTTTCGGGACGCTCTGACCGGACGAGGTGGCGGACGATGCAATTTGGCGGCCACAGTATGTCGCGTACAGACTTGCCGTCGGCAAAACTGCCGTCCTTTACCTGCATTGCAATGTCAATCATAGTATAACGGCGGCGACTGTCAAGTTTTTGCATCATTCTGTCAAGAGTGACATCATTCAGCGGCGAAATATTGAAAAATTCAAGTATTATGTATGCCGCAATTACAGCCAAGGCGCTGAAAAGAAAACCGTTGAAGTTTCCCGTTGCTTCAATAATAAAAACCAATGCGGTGACGGGAGCGCGCAAAGAGCAGCCCAAGAAAGCGCACATACTCATAATGACTACGCTCTTATAATATTCAGCCGCCATGCCTGCGGCAACAAGCCCCTCCGCGAGCAGACCGCCGACAATGGCGCCAATTGCCAGCATGGGTATGAAAAGTCCGCCCGACGCTCCCGAGCAAGAGGATATTGCGATAAGGATAAGTTTAAGAAAGAACAGAGCAAGCAACGATTGCCACACTATGCCGGCAGAGGCTATTTTTCCTATCAGCATATGCCCTCCGCCAATGACATCTGAATATAGCAAACCTGCGGTCCCGACAAGCAAAAAAACAGCAATGAATTTTATTGTAGTGGGTATCCTTGCAAGTTTGCCGTCAAAAAACCTGCCTGTAATTAAAATAACCGAGTTGAAAGCACAAGTAGCAATTCCGGCTCCTATACCAATTATTATGGGTATCCAAATTTGAGAAATGACCAACGGCGGAAATGCCCCGAAATCAAACATGCGATAAGGCACATTAAAAACCGAACTAAGCAATTGCGCTGTTGCCGAGGCGGCAAGCGTACCCGAGAAAGCAACAATAATGAGCATGGGTGAAAACCTTTTGTGTATCTCCTCAAGGGCAAAGACAGCACCTGCAAGTGGGGCGGCGGTTGCCACGCCAAAGCCTGCGGCAGTCGAGGCAGTCATGATATATCTTTTCCATGCTGGTTTTTTCTTGGCGGTAAGACGGTGGGCGCCTGCGCCTGCGGCGGCGCCGATTTGCAGGGAAGGTCCTTCAGTTCCCAGCGGCAATCCTGCAAAAAACCCTAGCAAACTTGCCACAATCGAGCCTATTAGCATTCGCAGCCATTTGAAAGTGATGAGTCCGCGCAAAATGCCTGCGGCTTTTGCCATGCCTCCGCCGCCGGCATCGGGGAAAACCTTTATCGACAGCGCCGTCAACAAGGCCAGCGCCGCAAGCGCAGCAAAAAACCACAGCATATGTATTGGGTTTGCTGCGACAAAATCATATATTCGGTGCGTGTGTTCAAGCAACTGCTGCGCGGCGTATTTGTAGAAAAAAACTATTGCGCCCGTGAATACTCCGGCTGCGCTGCTGAGCAGCAGTCCGGGTACCAGCGTTTCTAGAAAATATTTGCGTACATGTTCCTTCATAACACATATTATACAACCTTTAATTTTATATTTCAAATAATCATAAACCGCCGCAACAAATTTTTTTCAGTTATCTTGAGAATTCTATTTCATTGACTTATGGTTGTTTGTCATTATATAATTGAGATAATGAAAAAAAGGGAAATTGTTTTTTAATAAAAAAATTGCATAAGGAGAGATTATGCGCAGCCAACAAGAAATTTTATCAGTCATTTCAAAAACAAAGATTGTACCTGTCATAAAAATAGACAACACGGACGACATAGTTCCGTTGCTTGCCGCGCTGTCAAAAGGTGGCATAAATATTGCCGAAATCACTTACAGAACAGCATGCGCGGCGGAGGCAATTGCGCTGGCTAAGAAAACCTTTGCCGATGTCATTATCGGGGCCGGTACTGTCACGGACATTACTCAGGCAAAAGAAGCCGTAGCGCTTGGCGTGGACTTCATTGTCAGCCCGGGTTTTGATGAAGTGGTGGCGGATTATTGTCTTGAAATTGGCATTTTGTATTTCGGCGGCTGTGTGACGCCTACGGAAATAATGAAAGCTATGCGCAGAGGCATAGAAATCATAAAGTTTTTTCCCGCCGAAACCAGCGGCGGCTTGAAGAGCATAAAAGCCATTTCTGCGCCATTTCCGCAAATAAAGTTTATGCCCACTGGCGGCATAAACAAGGACAACATAAGAGATTATTTGTCTTTTCCCAAAATTATTGCTTGCGGTGGCAGTTGGATGGTAAAAGATGAACTAATAAAAAAAGGCGATTTTGATACAATCACAAAACTTGCCGCAGAAGCGTTGGAGGAAATAAACAGATGAAAATAATTACATTCGGTGAAATAATGCTTAGGTTGGCTCCAGAAGGGTATACCCGTTTTTTGCAGGCGGAGCGGTTCCAGGCTACATACGGCGGCGGCGAAGCAAATGTTGCTGTATCATTGAGCAACTTTGGGTGCGACACTGAGTTTGTGTCAAAGATTCCCGAAAACGAAATAGGACAGGCTGCCATAAACAGCTTACGGCGGTTCGGAGTAGGCACAAAATATATTGCGCGCGGCGGCGAAAGGCTGGGGATATATTTTCTTGAAAAAGGCGCGTCTCAAAGAGCCTCAAAAGTTATATATGACAGAGCAGGCTCCGCCATTGCTCAAGCAAAAGCAGCAGACTTCAGATGGCAAAAGATATTTGCCGGCGCAGATTGGTTCCACTTCACCGGCATTACCCCGGCGCTGTCGGACAAAATGGCGGACATCACGCTGAAAGCCGCAAAAATGGCAAAAGAAAAGGGACTGACTGTGTCCTGCGATTTGAACTACCGCAAGAAGTTATGGACAAAGGACAAGGCAAAAGAGGTCATGACAAAAATTATGCCTTATGTCGATGTGTTGATAGCCAATGAGGAGGACTGCTTCGATGTGTTCGGCATAAAGGCCGAGGGCAGCGACATAACAGGCGGACTGTTGTCAAAAGAGGGCTATAAGTCGGTGGCAAATACGCTGATAAAAAAATTTGGTTTCAAATATGCCGCCATAACCTTGCGCGGCAGCATCTCTGCAAACGACAACAAATGGGCGGCAATGCTCTATGATGGTAAGGATTATTATTTTTCAAAGGAATATTCAATCCATATTGTCGACAGAGTGGGCGGCGGCGATTCGTTTGGCGCAGGCTTGATTTATTCAATGTTGTCGGGCTTTGACAACCAAAAGATAATAGAATTTGCAGTTGGAGCAAGCTGTCTGAAACACAGCATCGAGGGCGACTTCAATATGGTTTCCACCGACGAGGTGCATAAACTCATAGGCGGCGACGGCAGCGGCAGAGTGCAAAGATAGAGGATAAATATGAAAATAGCAAAATTAAGAATAAATAATCAAGATAGGTACGCTGTTCTGAAAGAGGGACAATATTATCTTGCGGAGGGCGATTGTTTTGATTTGGGCAAAATTGATGAAAAACCGCTGGCACAGCCTTTTGATATTTTGCCTCCGGTAAATCCCTCCAAGATTGTGGCGCTGGGCGCCAACTACCGCAAGCATGCGGCAGAACTGTCACTAAATATCAATCCAGAACCCTGCATATTCCTTAAACCGCCGACAGCCATAATAGCCCACGGCGAAGACATAGTATTGCCCCCATCGGCGACAAAAGTCGACTATGAGGCGGAGTTGACCATTGTCATAAAAGAGGACTGCAAGAATGTGCCGAAAAGCAAAGCAAAGAGCGTAATCTTAGGATATACCTGCGCAAACGATGTTTCGGAAAGAGTTTTTCAAAAACTTGACGGACAATGGACAAGGGCCAAAGGCTTTGACACATTTTGCCCTCTTGGTCCGGTTATCGAAACGGAGATTGACGCAGACAATGTCGAACTCATGACGGTGCTCAATGGCGAGGTTGTCCAAAAAGGCAACACCTCCGATATGATAAATGACATAGACACAATAGTCAGCTTTGTCAGCAGCGTCATGACCCTAAAGAGAGGCGACATAATTCTTACCGGCACACCGGAAAATATCGGGCAAATAAGAGCAGGCGATACTGTAGAGATTGTCATTGAGGGCATTGGCAGGCTGAGCAACAAAGTAATTCAGGCATAAAATTTCCACAAAAGCGTTTTTTGCGCGGTTGTTTTCATAATTGTTCGCTATTTGCATAAATTTGCGGATAATTTCTGCATTTTTCCTTATTGTTATAATTATTTCCATATGATATAATTTTTTTATGTGCTATTTAAATACAAAAATAATATAAACACAAGGCTGTTTGAGGAAAAAAAGTTATGTCATTGTTTTTGAAAAAGAAGTTTAATGGAGTTTTGATTGCTGTTGTGTTGATAATGATAGCTGCTTTTATCGGCGTAATATCAGTTCATACCGACAAGGCTTTTGCCGACATATACGAATTCAGTATTTCGGACGGAGTACAGAACGAAGACAGCATAGAATTCACTATAACAAGGAGTTCTAACGGCAATAGTGCTGTCATTTATTACAGAACCATTTCGGGTACAGCCATTGAAGGCACTCATTTTGTTGCGGCGGAAGGCAGCGTTAGTTTTGCGCCGGGCGAGGCGTCAAAAGTCGTTTCTGTGGCAATTTTGGGCGCGCATAACCAATATGCTGACAGTTTGTCCAGCGCCTACACAAACATTGACAGAGATTTTTTCCTTGAAATTTATGGCGACGTAGGATATGAGATTACTCATGCTTTGGGTCAGGGAATAATACCAGCGGAGCCTGAATATTTTGTTGATTTTGTTTTTTTTGATGACGGCGCAGTGTTCCTGAATCATACGGAAATACTGCCCCAAAGCGCCAATCCGAATTTTTCTTTGATGTTGCCGCGGCTGGCTTATCATGCTGCGGTCAGCAGCGAATACCACTTGCAGGGGACTGTAACTTATGAAAATGCTTCCGAGGGCGAAGTTTTTACTTTAGGGTTTTCTTATGAAGAGCCCAATTTGGGTGGACAGTATAACAGCTATTCCATGGGCGATTTGATTGACGTGAATATTGCCCAATATGCCATTCAGGTACATGCAGATGAGGCGGGAGATTGCATAGCAGCTTTTCCCGGCGGCGCTTCAACAAATGTCATTATGGGTAGCGAAAAAACAAATAAGGATATTGTCGACAATCATGTTGTTATGGGCATTGACCCTTTGTTTGATATTTTTGTGTATGTCGAAACTACCGGTTCGCAACAGGGAGGCGTTAAGTCCGTAACGGTGAGCGGCAAAGCGTATGATGCGCAAGCGCCTGTTTTGCGAGATGTCAGCGGACTCAATCACCCCCAAAAGGTTGGAGATGAAATATATATCAGTCTTATATTCGACGAAATAATTGACGCATCGTCAAGCCTGTTGGATGATACTTATATTGGTTCGAACAGCGGAAATTTTGTATACCAGTACGGCACAGGCAGCAATGTGCTTGTTTTCAAGGGCGTTCTTGGCGAAGGTATTGACGCCATTATTTTTGACGCGTTCAACGGGGAAATAAGAGATTATTCATACAACGAAACTGATTTGTCCATACCGACAAAGAGCGTTACCGTTCAAAATATTGTCACCTTTTATGACGAGGACGGCGTGGCATACGGCAACGATACGGAGCAAGCTCCCCAAACTGTTCAAATCTTTCAACCTGCTACAAGGCCGGAAGACCCGTTCAGACTTGGCTATATGTTTGTCGGCTGGTACATAGATGACGGCAGCGACCTTGTATTGTATGACTTTGAGCAAGAGGTGACGGAAGATATAAACCTCTTTGCAGTGTGGAGCGGCTACTTTGCCACGGAGGACGCCGAGGGTACCGAGGAGTCGCCCTTTGTCATTTCAGAATTTGCCCACCTTGTCAACATGTCAGGTCTTTTCAGCGCAGAATCTGAAGTTTATGAAATATATAAAGATAAATACTTTGTATTAGCAAACAACATAACCGCAGGAGCAGGTTTCAACATTATAGGCGATATCAGCGGCAAGTATTTTTACGGCACATTTGACGGCAACGGATATGTTATCTCAAATCTTTCCATAGATTCAACGTTTGCCGCCTTAATGATGGCAAACTATGGCACAATAAAAAATCTGGGCATTGAAGGCTCAATGACAGGCATGCTTGCGGCAGGTATTGCATTGACAAACAGCGGCACAATAATAAACTGCTTTAATGGCGCAACGGTCACCGCCTCAACAACAGGCGCCGGTATAGCCGCCTACAACTTTGACGCCTACAAGTATGCGCCTGACGGCTCCGACTGTGATTATGATTTGATTGAGGCCGGCGAAATAATAAACTGCTACAACCTTGGTGAGATTGTCAATTCCGGCGGTCTTGCTATGCTGGGCGGCATTACTACACAATTAGGCAGCGTAATCAGCTGCTACAATGCGGCGGCTGTTGAGGACGGCGCGCCGATAGCCGTTGTGCCGCAATCTATAGAGGACTGCTATTTTGACAGATACTATTACGAAGACGAAGCAGGGTTTTATTCTGTTTATATGGTGGGCGAAAATTCGCTTACCCATGAGAATTTGCTTTACAACGCTCTGGCGGCGAGTACCCCCGATGTTTGGGTTCAGCCTGCAAATGACGAGCATGCTTGGTACTATCCGCAGCTTAAAGTCTTTTATGACAACGGCAACTATCCTTACAGCCGGAATGTATATACGATAGAAATTGATTTTGACAATGACCAGCCCAACATTATGAAACATGCTTTGGAGTCCCGATATGCGGAGGCTCCTGCCGAGCCATCCAAACCTTTGTACCTCTTTGACGGCTGGAGGCTGGGCGGCGACGCCTTTGATTTTAATACCCATGAAATAGGCAGCGACTTATATATCACGGCGCAATGGGCGGTATATCACTTGGTTTTTGATATAAGCGGAACAAATGTCACCGGCATTGACATTGCTGAAGGGCAAGAAAATGTAGTTGTGACAATACCTGATTTTGTCACACATATCGGAACAGCCGCCTTTGGCGAAAAAGAAGTCATTACAAGCCTGATTTTTGCCGCCAACAGCAATATTGAGTCAATTGGCGCAGTGGCTTTCTACGGCACTTATATCACAGAATTGAACATTCCTTCAAGCATAAGCACCCTTCCATACAACGCTTTTGACGGCATGGTTATGCTTGAAAGCATAACCGTGGAAAACGGCGCAATATATCATAAAACAGAAAACGGAGCGCTTTATGATGCAGAAATGACAACGCTGTTGTTTTATCCGTTAAACAAACAGGATACGGCGCTTATTGTACCCTCCGGTGTGACGGAAATAAACGACTATGCTTTTTGTGATGTCATATATCAACGCGGAAACGGTTATTTGGAGCAGATTGCGATGCCTGACGGCTTGAGCCATATAGGAGAATACGCATTGTTCGGACTGGTCAATTTGAACAATGTTATTATAACCAATACTGCTCCCATTGCCACGCCTGACGAAACAATGTTCAGGTATTTTGACCCCATAGAAGGCACAATGAATAACCAAAACCTTATCATTGATTTGCCCGGCTATACCGCCTACACAAATTATATGGCAAACACTGGCTGGGACGATTTTGAGGATAACTATAGATTCCCGGTAGTCATCAACTTTGAGTATCAAGGAGCTACGGCAGGTTTTTCCGAAAGCACCAGAACAACGGTAGACGGCATTTATGACGGTCAAACAATCTATAACAAAATGGCGATGGGCGCAATGCCTGCGCCGTTCAAGTTCGGTTATAACTTTGTTGAGTGGAACACCTCAGCTGACGCTTCGGGCGAAACGGTTACAGCCGAAACACTGATTGCCGCCGACATTACGCTCTTTGCGATATGGGCGGAATGGACAGAAATCACCCTCAGCACCGGAAGCAAAGACAACATTCTTATCAACGGTACAGATTATGACGAATCGCTGTCTGCCATTATTGATGTAAGCAGCCTGACAAGCATCATTTTTGACGACTTTGATTGTCCTGAAAGAATAGAATTAAACAACAAGACGGTGACGCTCTCAGGCTCAATATATTTCAGGTTTGAGTATTATCCCATAAACATTACAGGCACAAGCAATGTGGTCTTGATTTTGGATATTCTTGAGTTGGCAATGGATTGGATTGGTATTTTGGAGATGGGAACTGACGGAGCCGAATTGGAATACTACCATGACGGGGTGTCGCATAAGTTCATCCAAAGCCCAACTATCCATATGTTTTTATTCCCGGATCGCGCAGAAGTAGCATACCCGGGAAACGGTTACGGCATACTTGGCTGGAATGAGGAAGGAAACATCGGCAGGAATGTTCAGACTATTTATTTTGATGGCTTGCCGACAGAATATGTTTACAGCCCTGTCGTTGCGCCGAAATTCACCCTAACCGACACAACGCAAGACTACTACTCATATGACGGCGCGCCGAAAGGGGTCACTTACAATACCTATATCAACGATGAGCTTGTGGATGTCGAATGTGATGTGGAGTATTTTGAAAACGCCAGTGATATGCTTTCACGCAACAACGCCATTGCCATGCCCACGGATGCAGGTCAATATTATTATGTAATATTCAGAGAAGGCAGAACGGATTATTGCGATATTGACCCGAAATATGGCAGCTATACCATAAGAAAGCCGGCGACAATCATTTGGCAAACAGAGAGTTCATATACATACACGGGGTTGGAGCAGCATAATACGGTCAAAGCATATTATTATGATATAAACGATCAGCAAATCTTTACTGCGGTGATATTCAGCGGCGAAAGTAATGAATTTAAGAATGCAGGCACATATATTGCGCAAGCTGAGGTTCCCGAAGAAGGATATGAATTCAGCAATGTCACGATTGAGCTTGTCATAAACAAGGCGCAAGCTATGGTATTAGGCTCCCAAGTCCAAAGCCATTCCTATGACGGCGCAATAAAAGAGGTTGTGACATATCTGAACCATAATGAAACGACATTGCAATATGAGCCGCAACAGGGGTATACCATTGTCGGCACATACCAGATTGTTGTTTCTGCCGAAGAAACGCAGAATTATTTAGCAACAAGTCTGATTGTTACACTTGAGATAAACCAAGGAGAGTATTCCGATATTTCGCACGGAGAGCTGTACGCAACTTATGTGCCGGGACTGACTCTTGCCGATATTCCGCTTGACGAAAACTTTTATTGGGTGACTCCCGATATGCCAATTTATGCCGGAGAGGCGCAGCGCTTTGATGCATATTACAACGAAGATTTTGACAATTATGTAAGCTATGAGTTGGAGATTGAGGTAAGCATAGAAAAAGCCGACCCCGGCATTGAAGAACTACCTTTGGCAGCCAACATTGCCGCAGGCAGACCTTTGTCCGCCAGCGCCCTTACCGGCGGCATAACCGGCGTTGACGGTGACTTTGTTTGGGGTGACGGCTCGGAAATTATATATGTAGCAGGGCTCAACTCAAGAGAGGTAGTATTTATACCCGCCGACCCGGACAACTATTATACCGCAAGTTTTTATGTCGATATAGTGACATATTTACTTGAAGTCAGTTTTGTATCGCAAGGGCAGGAGGATACGGTCTATGTTATATATGGCGCGACAATTGCCGCAGAGGATTTCCCCTCTCCGTCAACAAATGAGGGATATTCCGTGGACTGGCAAGCCGCAGGCGACATAATCAATATCACTGCTGACATGACAATAAACGCCGTTTATACCTTGCTCAATCCGCAAGTCGACTACTTCGGATATACGCAGCCGGTTACCTACGGCGAAGCCGTGACGCTTCAGGCGGACCCGACGCATGCATTGGCCAGCGTGACATTCTTCTATGAATGGTACTTTAACGAACAGCTTATTTCCGACACCAACTTTGTCACACTTACACAGGTTGCGCAAAGCGGCAACTACATTCTGAGAGTGGCGGCAACTGACGGTGAACAAACAAAATTTGCGGAAACTGCAATTGAGGTAATAATAAACAAGGCAGCGGCAATAATCACCGCCGATTCCACACAAGAGCATACATTTGACGGCTTGCAAAAATACGCCGCCGCCACGCTCAACCATACCGAAACAACGCTGATCTATTCGCAGCAGTGGTATGTAGACGCCAATGAAGCAGGTTATGCTATCACGGTGAGCGCTGAAGAAACAGACAATTATCTTGCGGCAGAAATTGAAATATTGCTGATTATCAATAAAGCCACCGTTGACATGAGCGGAGTGTTGTTTGAAGACCGAACATTTGTGTATAACGGTCAAAGCCGCAGTCTGGAAATCAGCGGCGAACTTCCCACGCTGGTAGGAGGGCTGAGTGTCAATTATATCAATAATTCATTGATAATAGTCGGCGAGGTCGTCGTAATAGCCGAATTTGAGTACAATGAATACAACTATAACCCAATCCCCAACATGTCGGCTACGCTTAAAATTGAGCCGCGCCCCATAAGCATAATAATTCATGACAAGAGCAGCACTTATGGACAGCCGCAGGCGGAACTGACATGCGCGGTATACGACTTAATAGAGGGCGACGAACTGTATTTGCTGTTGACAAAGAGCGGCGACATGAAAGCAGGGACATATGAAATAAACGGCAGAATCGGCAATCCCAACTATACAGCCAATTTTGTCAACGGCACATATACCATACTTAAAGCAACCCATGATATGTCGGGCGTAAGTTTCAATAACAAAACTGTGACATTCAATGCGCAAATCCAAAGTTTGGAAGTGTCGGGCAATTTGCCGACAGGAGTGACTGTGGCGTATGCCAACAATGCGCGCAGGGATTGCGGCAGCTATGAGGCCATTGCCAACTTCAGCGTCGACACAGCCAATTACAACGCTATCGAGGCAATGTCGGCAACATTCACAATTGTTCCAAAACCGCTTACCGTGGCGTTTTCTGATTACAATGCCTTAGTTTATGACGGCAAAGTAAAGACAGTCGGTGTGCGTTTGAACGGCATACCTGCGGCGGAAACAGCCGAAATAAAGCCTACCGTATCCTATGACAAGGAAGTAATTGAGGCAGGGTATTATACGGCAACGGTGACGATAGCCAACGCAAATTATACGCTTTCAGGCGCAACGACCTTGAACTTTATTGTTTATTTACCGGCGCTTGAACATGCCAAAGGCAATGAAAAAGATGTTATTGCAAGCCTATCCCCAGGCTTCCTTCCTGGCTCATCCATAACCGTTAATAGCGTCAGCCAAAGGGCCGTCATAACTTCTGATGGGTATAAAGGCAAAGAGAGTAAACAGACCTTTGAAGTATCCATCTCCGGAACAAATCTTACCTCAGGGCAAAAAATACTTGTTCGCATGCTCATAAACGAGGAGCATAAATACCTGGAGGACCTAAAGGTATGCAAATTGGAAGAAGACGGCAGTCTGACCGAAATTCAAAGCGCCCGAGAGGGAGATTATCTCATTATAGAAATCGGCGATACGGCGGCGCAATATGTCATTATAGGCGAGGGCAAACAAGCCGTTCTTTGGGTGTATGCAGTTATCGGCGCCGTGTTTGTGTTGCTTGTGCTGGCAATAGTTTTGATTGTGGTATCAAAAAGGAAGGCAAAACAACTGCGCCTCAGAATTTTGGGAAAATAAACTGTACAATAAAGTAATGAAAAAAAAGAAGGCAAATGCCTTCTTTTTTTGTGAACAAATGACAATTAAGCTTCATAGTTTTATTGTATAAAAGAAAAAGCGCCTTATCGGCGCTTTTGGTTGTTACTCTTGGCAAGCGGCGTTGAGAGCGGCTACCATTTCGTCCACATCTACTCCGTGGCTTGCGGCAGCTTGTTCAATGGTCTCTCCGTGCGACAGCGCGCAGCCCAGACAGTGCATTCCAAAACCGTACAGCACCTCCGCCATTGCTTCGGTATTTCCCGCCTTAAAAGCATCTATCAACAACATGTCTTTGGTTATTTTCATGGGGTACCTCCAATAATTATTATTAGGTTATTATTCGTAATTGAATTATAGTATATACCATTGTTTTCATTTTTTCAATGGTTTTTCATATTATAATAGCAGCAGTATTGCCAGCGGTATGGTGATTACGGAAAAAACCGTAGTCATCAGCACTGACTTTGCCGCCGACGCGGTGTCGGAGTCATATATTGCGCTGAACATCATTACAAGAGTTGCGGAGGGCATAGCCGCTAGCACAACGATATTGAGTTTTATGTCTGACAAATCCACAAACAGGTTGCAGAGCAGCAGCAACCCAACGGCTATCAGCGGCGACACAATCAGCTTTATTGCCGCCGTAATGTATAGCCGGTAATCGTTGAACAACTCTTTGAACTTTATTTTTGAGAACTGCATTCCCAATATGGTCATAGATATCGGCGCCATCATATTGGCAAACAGCGATGAAGCGTTTGCCAGCGGTTGTAAAGAGGGGAAACGGATAAAGTTCAGGTTAAAGATAAACAGCGGCAGTACGATTAAGAAGCTCAGGGTGGGCAAATTCAATATGGCATGTTTCAGCGATATATGCTTTTTGTTGCGGCTTATGAAAAAACAGCCCAGCGTCCAACCGACAAAGTTGAAGCCCACAAGCGAGGCGGTGGCATAGAGGATTATTTCGCTGTTGTTGTTCGTCAGTATTTGTAAAAATGGTATTGCCATATAGCCGACATTGCCGAAAGAACTGGCAAAGGAATAAACATCACGCCTTTGCGCGCCCCTGTCTTTTTGAAAGGTAAAATAAGCCAAATACAACAAAATCACCATTAAAACCGAAGTAATCAGCACAATAAATATCAAGTTGACTAAAATGCGGCTGTCAAATGCGGTATTCAGAAAGGCGTTTACGGTGATAAACGGCTGACAAACATAAAGCAAAACCACAGACAATACTTTTATGGCGTCATTTGCTTTTATGAGTTTTGCTTTGACTATAATGAAACCCGGCACAGCCATGGCCAGCAAAATGCCTACGGTTTGGAGCGCAACAAGAAAGTTCATCAAATCTCCGTGTTCAGCCCATAAAGTCTGAACAGTTTTTCTATTTCATATATTTCGTTGTAATTGAGTTTGTATTTTGAGAAAGTATTTTTCAGCCCGTTCCAATAAGGGCGGAGCAATGTCGTTTGGTTGCGCTCCAATAGTTCTTGCAGACCTTTCAGCAAGATGGTCAACTCTCTTTCGCCATAGCGGTTTTCAGAAAAGCTGTCACAGACCTGAATGTTGCGCAACAATATGTTTATCCATTCCGTGGCGTCCTCAACCATTTTGTCAAGGGTGCGTGGTTGCACGGCCATTTCATCGTCAAAGACCGGTTCGCCTTTCAATAAGACGGTGACGGCTTCTTGCATGGGCAAAATAACCTCGGCGCAAAAAGTTTGGTAGGCTTTTTGCAGGTCATTTATTTGCGGATAAAAAGCCGAAAGCGTGTTTATGGAAGATATTTCTTTTATGTCAAATTTGAAGAGCAACCCAAAGACAAAGGCCACCAGCTGGCGTTTGTTGGTGGGCATGGCAAACTTTTTTTGTGTGAGAAAACGCTGCCAGTCGGTATCAAAATGATAATTCCTATTGCATTCCAGCAATAACTGGGTGAGAGCGGAATTTTTTGAAACAGCCGAAAGGAACTCCGATATCTCTTTGTCAAGCACCAACAGGTTTGCGGCGCAGAGTTTTGCGGAAAGTTCTTTAATTAACGCGATGTCGTCTTGCAGCATTGTTGCCTCCAGCCACAATTATAGCACAGCAAAAGTACATTTTCAATTATTAGCCAACAAAAAAGGTTTGACATAATCAGAAATGACGATATAATAATTCTGTAACAAATGCAACAAAATTTACAGAGGGAAAACCAATAAGATGAATTTTTTGAAGCTCATTAAGAAGAATTGCTTGTTTTCGCAGTTCAGCGACAAGGAAATAAACAACCTTTTTGACTGCATGCAGGGCAGAATTGTCATGAAATCCAAAGGAATGCTGATTGCCAAGGACGACACTCCGACCGAAGATGTCTGCATAATTCTTGAAGGTACGGCGCTGTCATTTTTGACCAAACTTAACGGCGAAAAGGAGCCGATAGCCACCCTTGCCGCCGGCGATATGTTCGGACTTCACCAAGGTTATCTTGAGCCAAGCGCGCTGGGATATTTTGTCGTTGCTGCAAGCGACATAACGCTGCTGTATCTGAAGATTTCTACCATAGTAAACATGTGCAGCCAGTGCTGTCCCCACCATCAAGCCATGATAACAAATGTTATTGCCGCGCTCAGCCGCCAAATATATGACCTGGAGAACAACAACAGTTACATAACCATAAAAGGTATGCGCCAAAAGATTGCGCATTTGGTATATGACAAATATCTTGAGAGCGGGGCTTTGAACATTTCATTGGGAATGGACCGCAACCAGATGGCGGCATACCTGAATGTCAGCAGACCGTCAATGTCAAGAGAGATGATGCGAATGAGAGATGAGGGCATTTTTGACTTTTGGAAAGACAAAATAGATATTAAGGATATCCAAACGCTGGAAAATTTAGTAAGAGGAAAACAATAATGAAAAAAATTTCGCTTAGTTACCGAATAGAAAAAACTGATGAAAAGAAGTATTTCTTTTTGCCGTTTGAGGTTATAGAAAATGTAGAAAAACTTGAAATCAGTTACTCATATGACGGCGATAGCGCCGACTCCCGGGTTACCGGTCAAGAAAAGAATGTCATTGACTTCGGATTGCTTGATGAGAATGGCGACGACGTCGGAACAAGGGGCTCAAATGTCAGAAGCGTTTTTTTGTCACCGACAAGCTCCACAAACGGCTATCGCGCCATGAACATAAATGCCGGAACTTGGCAGATTATTATCGGAGCTTACCAGATACGCAAAGAGGGCGTAACGGTGACTTATGATGTAACTTTCCATATGAAAAAATTTCGCTGGCTAAAAGGCGATACGCATATGCACACCACCCATTCAGACGGCAGATTGAGCCGTCAGCAGCTTGCGGAGAAAGCCAAAGCAAAGGGTTTGGATTATATTTTTATCACCGACCACAACAACAAACTTGAGGGTTTGCCCATGCCGGAAGTAAAGGACTTGTCCGTCATAAAGGGCGTGGAGTTCACAAACTACAAAGGACATATGAATATGTTCGGCGTCGGCAAGCCGTTTGACGGCACCTATGCCATAAACACTTTTGAGGAGTTCCAAAAACGCAACGCACAAGCCAAAGAAAGGGGCGCCTTACAATCTATATGCCATCCGACATGTTCTCTTTGTCCTTGGCTTATGGGCTTTGAAAACTTTCACTATGACGCCGTTGAGGTGTGGAACGGACCCATGCGTAAGGACAACCTGAAAGCAGTCGAATGGTGGGACAATGAGCTGAAGAAAGGCAGAAAGCTGGTTGCTATCGGCGGCAGCGACTATCATAGGGACTATTATGTTACCGACTTGCTCGCATCTCCCACTTTGCGCGTATATACCGACAGCAACTCCGAAGAAGCTATTTTGGAGGCTATTAAACAGGGCAGATGCGTGGTGACGCACTCTGCTCATTCAACCATGCTCGAAATGACAAGCGGCGATACCGTAGTAGGCAGCGAAACCCCGTTCCAAGAAGATTCTCAAGTGCAGATAAAAGTCACGGCAATGAAAAAGAAGCATTGGCTGAAAGTCATAGATGCCGACGGCGTTTTCTTTGAGTTTACTGCAGAAAGCGACGGCGACTACAATTTTTCGTTACCCGTCAGAAAAAAAGGATATGTGCGCTGTCAGATTGAGTACGAAAAGGGTTTTATTGCGCGGATTTTCCACAAAATAGGGCTGAAGTTCATGCTGCCAAAAGAAGCCAAAGAACCCATACCGCCGTTTATTTATGCGCTGACCAATCCCATTTATTTTGTATAATAGGGCTTAAAAATTCCGCTTAATAGGTAATTGCTATTTTGTTTGACATGCCTCGCTTTCGGCTTTTTCAAAGGCCTCTTTTCTTCGCTCGCCCAACTCAATATGCGCTTGCTGTCTTTCTTTGCCGATAAATGAATAAAAGCGCATGGGAATGGTACTCAATGCCCAGCCTATTGCCGGCAGCACCGTTATGGTAAAGAAAAACCCGTTCAGAGCAAAGGGAGTTTGCGGCAAAGTTATCAGTTCGTCGCCGACTTTTATCGGTTCGACAAATTTTATAACTACAAGAAGTATCGATACCAGCCCGATTTGCAATGCCGTCATCAGCTTGTTCATAAGCGTTTGGAGCGAAACGGTGACGCCCTCAGTGCGTTTTCCGGTTTTCCATTCAACATATTCCACGCTGTCAGCTATCATGGCATAGTTTATGTTGGCGGCAACTCCGTATGGGAAGCCGCACAGCGCAAGACAAATCGTGATGGCATAGATATTTTTGCCCAACACAAAAAGCAACATGCTGGAGAATATGCCCAAGGCGGCGGCAATGTAGTATATCTGACGGTAATTGAACTTTTTGCAGATTAGCGGAGTAAATAGCATACCCAAATAACCCGTTACGCCCCAGCCTCCGACAATGACTATGTTTAATGCGCTGTCGCCTAGTATATAAGTTGCGACATAGAGGCTTGATACTACGGGCAATGCCCTCATGAAACCAAGCACATTTGCGCTGACGACGCACAAGAGCGGTTTGTTTATTTTTAGATAGCGCAAACTTTCACGCAGAGTAGAGGAGTTTTTTTCAATTGTACAGCGTTCTTTAGTGCCGAAAAAGGACAGTGAGAACAACAGACCGCCAAGCACTCCTACAAAAATTCCTGCGGTAAGATAACCCTTTTCGTTGCCGCCCATCAGCGCTACAAAAGCCGGTACCAGTACTATGGGCAGTGCGCCGCCGACAGAGTGAAAAAGTCTTGAAAACGAGATAAAGGATATCCTTTCTTTGGGGTTTGGGGTCATTACAGAGGCAAGTCCCCAAAACGGCACATCGCATACCGTATAAATCATACCCCAAGAAAGATAGGTGACATAGGCATATACCACTTTCCAAACATAGTCGACTTTCGGCACAAAGAACAGCAGCGCCGTGCTGACGGCAAGCGGAATGGGCGTAACAAGCAGATAAGGCCGCATTTTACCCCATCGGGAGTTTGTTTTGTCTATCATCGTGCCCATTAACGGGTCGTCAAAAGCGTCCCAAATTCTTGCCACTATCATAAGTGTGCCGGTAGCGGCGGCGCCAAGCAGAAAAACATTGGTATAAAAAAACATAATGAAAGAGTTTACAAGCCCAATTATGAGATTTTGTCCGAAGCCTGCAAGCGCAAAGGATGCCGTGTTGAATTTTGTCAAATACTTTCTGTCGTTGATGTTTTCCATTCGTCCTCATTTGTCTTAAAGAATAATATCAAGTTTAACATAAAAAAAGGGTTTTTCCAATACCTATTTTTATTAAAAATTAAAGACATGTATTGACAAATTATGCAAAGGTATTATATGATTTAGTTAGATATCGACACCAAAAGCGCATTTTTTGGACATATCGGATTATTTTTTGGTGTATATACATTCACTTTGCCGGAATAAAATGCTATTAAGAAAAAGAATTTATTATTAAATTTAGGAGAAAGTTATGCACGAAGAAGCCACGACGAACGGCAATGTCACCAAAGAACTCAAAATAGTAAAAATTCAGCGCACCTGCGTTCACGACGGCCCCGGCATTCGCACGACGATTTTTTTTCAAGGCTGCGGACTGCGCTGTTTGTGGTGCCAAAACCCCGAGACCCAGTCTTTTACACGCACTCCGGAAAAGCTGTATAGCTTGGCAGAGATACTTGATATAGTATCGCGCGACAAGAAATATTATTTTTCTTCAGAAGGTGGAGTTACTCTTTCGGGCGGCGAGCCTTTGATGCAAGACCCTGACAGCTTGATTGAGCTATTGTGCCCCCTCAAGGAGCAGGGAATAAATATTGCCGTAGAAACAACGCTGCACACCCCTTGGGAACATATCGAGAAAGTGTTTCCGTACATAGATTTGTTCCTTGTTGACTTCAAAGTGATAGGCGACGCCGACCTGCATAAGACTTTTACACAGCAGGAAAGTTATAGAATACAAAACAATTTTGACAAGTTGCTGCAAAAAAAGCCCAATGTCGGCGTCAGAATGGTTATGGTACCCGGCTACAACGACAGCCCGAACAGCATAAAGAACGCAGCGGAATTCCTTATCGAAAGAGATATTCGCACCATAGAGCTGTTGAAATACCACAATATGTACGAGGACAAGGCAAAAAAACTGGGCATAGAAGTGCCGTTGCTGAACATCTCACCGGAAAAAAGCCTTGAAGCACTAAAAAAAGGTATTGAACTCTTTAAGGAGCACGGCATAGACGCATTCAGCACTGACCTGGAGCACCCGGTACATAAAGCCGAGTTCAGCCAAAGAGTTTTGGACATTCAGCGCGATATCAGAGAGGCAAGGCGCGCGCTTTGCATGGAAGTATCCAAATTAAAAACTCAATATTACAGAAAAAACGGCTTCAAAAAACCCACCCCGATACACAGAGCCGAACGGCTGGCGCATGTGCTGAAAAACAAATCGGTACGCATTTGGGACAAAGAACTCATTGTAGGCAACTTTACCGCCAAAAGAGTGGCAGGGCAGGTATGGGAAGAGCAATATGGCGTGTTGGACATATCGTTCCTATATAAAATTAACCGCCAAAAGCCGGTTTCTTTTGAATGCTCAAGAAAGGAAAGATGGTATTTTTATACGCGCATTTTTCCCTTTTGGCTTAAACATAGCTTGCTGCGCAAAGTCAACCCAAGGCTCAAGAATTTGATACAGGTCATTGCCCGTTCTTCGGAGATGGTGGCAGGATTTAACAACAATATGGCGGCTATTGCGCATTATATTGTCAACTTTGACAGAATGCTGGCGCTGGGAACGACGGGCATAATAGCCGAAATCGAAGAGACAAGAATAAAAAAACCTGAGAACAATCAAGACTTTTATGACGGCGCTATCATAGCTTTGAAAGGGCTGGAGGTTTTTGCCGAAAAATATGCCGACAATCTTGAGGAGTTGTCCGCCGCCGAAACCGATGAGCAAAGAAAAGCGGAGTTGGAAAAAATGGCTGCGGTTTGCCGCAGAGTGCCAAAATATCCGGCAAGCTCCTTCCACGAAGCAGTGCAGTGCATAACTTTCTTGCAGATTGCGCTGTGCATTGAGGCTTACGAAAATGCCGTTTCTTTCGGCAGGCTTGACCAAGTGCTTTATCCATATTACAAAAAAGATTTTGACGAAGGCAAAATAACCTATGACGAAGCCAAAGAACTTGTGGCGTTGCTGGTGCTGAAGATGGACGAAGTAATTCTTGTCAATGACGGCGATTCATATCTGAACATAAGCAAACTTTTTGAAACGCTGTCAACAGACCAAGCTGTGACTTTTGGCGGTGTTGACAAGGACGGAAGTGACGCCACAAACGATGTGACATATATGCTGCTTGACGCCTGCGAATTGCAACCGCTTGCCATAAACATGACGGCAAGAATTCACAAAAATAGCCCCGAAAAGTATTTGAGAAGACTGGCGGAACTTTACATAAACGGTTGCCCCATGCCTGAACTGTTTGCCGACGATATTTATATTGAAACGCTGCAAAGGCACTATGGCGTCAGCGTTGAAAGCGCGCGCAACTATTCCATTGTGGGCTGTGTCGAGCCTGTGGCATCAGACGACCATTTCGGCAATACAGACTGCGCAAATATGAATTTGACGCTACCATTCCTTCAGGCGCTGAAAGGACATGAACATGATTTATGGAATTATGGCTTTTGGGACCAAATGGAAAGGATAGTGACGAAGTTTGTCGAACACTTTTTGAGCGGAAAGAATTTTATCTCTAAAGGTTTGTCAAAGTTGCATTTTGCCATTGTTAAGAAAAGAAACTTCAAAAAAGGCTACCATATCCACAATCCGCCTGCCGATATGAAAGAGCTTATAGAGCGTTTTCAAACCCGTTTGAATGCGCTGGCAAAAGGCATATTGAGCGACCATCAACACATAGAAAAACAGTTGAGAACATATTTTACCACGCCGCTTGCCTCTTCGCTTTACAAGGGCTGTATAGCCAGAGGCATGGATTGTTATGAGGGCGGTTGCGATTTCAACAGCAGCGGCATACAGGCCATTGGAGTGACAGATGTCGCCGATTCGCTATACGCCATTGACGAACTGGTTTTCAAGAGAAAGAAGTATACACTGGAACAGGTCATAAAAGCCATTGATGAAGATTTTGAAGGTGAATTCAACAATGCGCTGCGCCAGGACTTGCTCAGCATACCGAAGTACGGAGATGATTCTGACAGGAAACCTGCGCTTTGGGTAACCAAAGTTATGGAAATATACAACAAAGCGCTGGCTTCGGTACCAAACCCACCAAGAAACGGCGTATATACAGCCGGCTATTATGCGCTGAATGTAAATGACCGTTATGGCAAAAAGACGCAGGCTTTGCCTTCAGGCAGAAAAAAAGGCGTACCGTTGGCAAACAGCGTTACTCCGCACTATAACATGGAAAAAGCGGACTTGTTGTCGTCGTTGAACGCCATAGCGCAAGTAAACTTCACAGACTATGCCGTAAACGGCACAACGGTGACATTTACCATAGATTCGGCTTTGTTCCAAACCCATGACGGCGTTGACAACCTTGCAGCCATATTCAAAACTTTCCTAACCAGCGGCGGCATGCAGTTCCAACCAAATGTCATAGACCGAAAAATTTTGCTCGAGGCATACGAAAACCCCGAAAAGCACAAGTACCTCATGGTCAGGGTGGCGGGGTACTGCGCATATTTCAATGAACTTTCAGATGAACTGAAAAAAATAATCATAAACAGAGTTTGCTATTCATAACTACCAAACAAAAATCTTATGCGTACTGCAAGGCTGCTTTTAATGGCAGCCCTTGTTTTTAATTTATAATATACATTGACTAAAATGTTGATAGTATGGTATAATTCTTTTCAATGGAAAGGCAAGAATTCGGAGGATAAATGTACAAGTTCAACCTGACAACACCAAAAGAAGGACTATATAACATCACAAAAGAAGTAAAAGAGGCGGTCTATGATAGCGGAGTTCGCGACGGGCTTTGTGTGGTATACTGCCCACATACGACAGCAGGCATCACCATAAATGAGAATGCAGACGATCATGTATGCACGGACATTATGTTCGGATTGAATAAGTCATTCCCGAATTGTGAGGAGTTTTTACATGACGAGGGCAACAGCAGCGGACATGTCAAGTCCAGCGTAGTTGGCGTCAGCCAGACGCTTTTGATAGATAGGGGAGAATTGGTACTGGGAGTGTGGCAAAACATATTTTTCGCGGAATTTGACCCGCCCAGAAACAGAAATTTTTATGTAAAAATAATCTAAAATTTAATAAACTTTTTCGGAGGGCAATCCCATGGACTATGAAAAGTATCTAAGCACCAGAACAATGTCAATAAAACCCAGCGGCATTCGGAAGTTTTTTGATGTGGCTGCGGCTATGCCGAACTGCATTTCTCTCGGCGTGGGAGAACCCAACTTTGTCACGCCCGACTATGCCCGTCAGGCGGCAATAGACTCTATTGCGCGTGGAGAAACAAAGTACACCTCGAACAGCGGTTTGATTGAGTTGCGCCAAGCTGTCTCTAAGTACTTGGAACAGCGGTTTGACTTGTCATATGAGCCTACCGACATTATTATTACAGTCGGTGTCAGCGAAGCCATCGACAACACGCTGCGCGCCGTGCTGAACTTCGGCGACGAAGTGCTTATTCCTGAGCCTTGCTTTGTGTCGTATGCGCCTTGCGTGACATTGGCAGGCGGCCAGCCAATAAGCATACCTTGTACGGCGGACAACGGTTTTATTTTGACAAAAGAAACGCTGGAAAAATATATTACTCCGAAGTCAAAATTGATTTTTATACCTTTCCCGACAAATCCCACAGGCGGCATCATGACCAAAGAGGAATTGCAAGCTATAGCGCCGACAATCATTAAGCATGACTTACTTGTGCTTTCAGACGAGGTATATGCCGAACTTACATATGGCGGCAGAAAGCATGTCAGCATAGCGAACATTGAGGGCATGAAAGAACGCACAATCTTATTGAACGGTTTTTCAAAGGCTTTTGCCATGACGGGCTGGAGAATAGGGTTTGCGGCGGCGCCGAGAGCAATAGCGCAACAAATTTTGAAGATACATCAGTTTGCCATTATGTGCGCTCCGACGGCCGGACAGTATGCCGCGCTTGCCTGCCTTGAACAGGGTTTCAAAGATAACTTCGCTTCGGTTGAGATGATGAAGGAAGAATATGACAGAAAGAGAAAATTCCTTTTCAATAGTCTTATAGAAATGGGTCTTAACTGCTTTGAGCCGCTGGGAGCTTTTTATATGTTCCCCAGTGTAGAAAGCACGGGTATGGATGGCGAGGAGTTTGCCAACACTTTCATTAAGAGCCACGAAGTGGCTGTCGTACCCGGCGGCGCTTTCGGAGAATGCGGAAAGAACCATATCCGCATAAGTTATGCCTACTCTATGGAGAAGCTGGAAAAGGCGCTTGAAAGGATGAGAGATTTTTTGAAAAAATAAAAACGGAGGCAAAATGAAAGACCAAAGAATCAGCAAGCTGGCGCACAATCTCATAAATTATTCCTGCGCGCTGTCAGCCGGCGAAAAGATTCTAATAGAATCGGCAGGAGTCGATTCCGAAATGATAACTGCGCTGGTCAAAGAGGCGTATGCCGTGGGCGCTTTACCTTTTGTTGAGATATTTGACAACAAAATAAAGAGAGAAATTATCAACGGTCTTAACCAAGAGACTGCCGAACGCATGGCAAAATACGCCTCCGCAAGAATGTCGGAAATGGATGCGTATATAGGTTTGCGCGGCGGGCTGAACTCTTTTGAACTTTCAGATGTTCCTCCGGAGAAAATGCAGCTATACAGCAAATACTATTCTCACCCCGTACACCATGAATTACGCGTCAACCACACAAAATGGGTAGTTTTGCGTTGGCCGACAGAGGCCATGGCGCAGCTTGCAAAAATGAGTACAGAGGCCTTTGAGCAGTACTATTTTGATGTTTGTACGCTGGATTACGAAAAAATGGATAGGGCTATGGAGCCGCTTATTGAACTTATCGAAAAGACCGACAAGGTGAGGGTTATTGCCAAAGACACAGATTTGTCGTTTTCCGTAAAAGGCATAAGCGGTATGAAATGCAGCGGTTTGCGCAACATTCCGGACGGAGAGGTATATACTGCGCCTGTACGCAACAGCGTGAACGGCTATATAACCTACAACACCCCCTCGATCGAAAACGGCATAGAATTCACCAATGTCAGATTTGAGTTCAAAGACGGCAAAATCATAAAAGCCTCTGCCAACAAACCTGAGGAACTGAACAAAATACTTGATACCGACGAGGGCGCGCGATATGTCGGCGAATTTGCCATGGGAGTCAATCCGTATATCACCAAACCCATCGGCGACATACTATTTGACGAAAAAATCAGCGGCTCAATACACTTTACGCCCGGCTCTTGCTATGAGGACTGCGAAAACGGCAACCAAAGCGCCGTGCATTGGGACCTTGTGCAGATACAAACGCCTGAATACGGCGGCGGCGAAATCTACTTTGACGGCAAATTGATAAGAAAAGACGGCAAATTTGTTCTTCCCGAACTTGCCGCATTAAATCCGGAAAATCTAATAAATTGAGGTATAAGGCTATGACACCTGAAGACAAAAACATAAACGAAATAAAAATAAGAAAGCCCAACGCTTTTTTATATTACCTTATCGCATTTAGTGTAAAGATTCTTGCAAAGCTGCTTTTTCGCGTAAAGTACGACAAAAGCGCCATAAAAGGGCTCAAAGGTCCTTTTGTTGTTCTCGGCAACCATTCCAGCGTTACGGACATAGCTTTTACTGTCGGCGCGCTGTTGCCGCATAGGCTGAATATTCTCACAAGCAAGGATTTGTTCACATGGAAATTGTTCAAGCCGTTTATTACGCGTTTGGGCTGCATTCCTAAGAGCCAGTTCGCAATTGACATAATGTCGCTAAAAATGATGAAAGCTGCCGTTGAACAGGGCAGAGTCGTGGCGCTTTATCCCGAGGGCAAGACTTCCCTTGACGGCAAGCAGTTGCACTATCTTTCGCCCAGCATAGGTAAGCTGATAAAATATCTCGGGGTGCCGGTTGTGTTGTCGCACTCTTTGGGCGCATACCTTACCAAGCCAAGATATTTCAAAGGTTTTCGCTATGGCAAAGTGTTTCTGAAAGAATCGTTGCTTATTACAGCCGAAGAAATAAAAACCATATCCGTTGCGGAAATCTATAAGCGTGTAACCGAGGCTTTGAAGTTTAACGACAATATTTATCAGAAAGAGAACAAAATTCGTTTCCGCTCCAGAAAACCTGCCGCAGGCATGGAATATATTCTTTACAGATGTCCGAAGTGCAATTTGGACTACATAATGAGAAGTACGGACAGACGGTTAATTTGCGATTATTGCGGCAACAGCGTCGAATATACCGAATACGGCGAACTCATTCCCGATGCGCAAAGCAAGGCATTCGACAGAATAGATTTATGGTATGACTGGCAGCGCAAGTGCGTTGACGAAGAAATAAGAAAACCCGATTTCTATATCTGCAAAGATGTAGAGGTGCTTGTCGAAGAAAACCGCAAATACAGACCGGCAGGAGAGGGCGAACTTTATATTGACAAAGAAGTTATCGGCTTAAGAGGCACCGTTGACGGTAAGCCTTTTAATCCCAGCATTCCGCTTAAGACGCTGCACACAATCACGACAAAGAATGAAGAGGGCATCGATATGGTGTTACCCGATGAGGGAACTTTCCGCTTCCTTTTCAAGGACCGCAAAGGCTCGACCAAATACGGACTCATAGTTGAGCAGTCGTTCAGAATGATTCATAATCTCGATAAAGAGTAATTGATATTTATAAAATAATGAGATAACTTTTGCCGGTTATCTCATTTTTTTATGCTTTCTTTATGGCATCAACTGGTCTCATTTGGCTAATTTTTCTGGCTGGAATAATTGTTGCCGCATGCACCAGGAGCGCGCTCATGAATATGACAATGGCAAACGGCGTCAGGGACAGCGTCAGCAAAGTCAGATTGTTCACCGCCTCATTGCGGAACATTCTCAAAAAGCTATCACGCAGCGTAGCGTTTACTATTGAAGTAAGCAGCGCCATGCCTAAGCAAGAGAACAAGGTGGTTATGGCGCCGATAACCGAAGCCTCATTGAGAAAGATTTTTGAAACATCTTTGCCCCTTGCGCCAAGCGCGCGCAGTATACCGATATCCCTTTTCTTGTTCATAACCGATGTCGACATGAAGTTTGCTAGCAAAATAACCGAGAATAATCCCATTAGATAGCTGAGATACTTAAAGACCTTTTGAAAGACAAAAATCATATCGCTCATGGTATAGATAATGTTGGAAACCGCCGTAAAGTGATACATAAGCAAGTCGCCGTCGCAGGCAAAGCGCAAAAAGTGCGCTCTTGCGCTGTCACCTTTTGGCAGCGCTACATAAAGACCGCCGCTGTGCATCATGGTGTCTATTGCATTGTTCCGAATGGCTTCGCCGGCAATTATGTATCGCGGAATGTTTATGACGCTTACATCGTTTTCTGTGTTGTCATCAAGGTTTTGACGATAAGCCTTATAAAAATCAAATATTCCGACTACTTTCAATGTCATTTCTTTGCCGTATACTCCCAATCTGTCGTTGTACGGAGTATAGCGGTAAAGGTACTTATAGTTTGGGTCTTGGGTATCCAAAGACGGAGTATCTCCGTTGTCAAAGGTTGCAAGACCACCAAAGATATCATGGAAAAGTACATCGCTGATGATTATCTCGTCCTCGGCAAGCTCCATGTTCGGGTTGCGCTGAAGCCATTTGTTATTATAGATGACTTCAATATTATTAAGCAAATCGCCGCCGTCGCTCATTGTTCCGTCGGCTAGGATATAATTTGTCATGCGCACGCTGTTTTCGTACCAATTTGTCAAAAACCCTTTGCTGACATAGAACAAGCTGAAATAATTGCTGATAAGGTGTGAAAGCTCCATTGCTCTTTCGTCCTCTATTTGCTCCTCTGTCCGCATTTGCAAAAAGTCCATATACTTTTCAAATCCCGTGATAAAGACGCCGCTGAGCGTAAAACGGTAACTAAAGTTCAAGGTGTTTGTGGTTTCAAGAATTGCCGCCACAAGTTTTTGCCAAATGATGCCAAACAGTTCTTTTTTTTCTTTGTAGGCTTCTTCGTCCACTGGGTCTTTTTCGTCGCCGAGAATGTATGTTATCAGGGAGTTTAATAACTCATTGCCGCCCTTGCCGGAAAGCAGCGTTTCAGCTGCAATCAACTGAGCCATTTCAAAGGCGTCCTTTTCCTTTTCTATCGTCATATCAAACTTCATTTTAGAAAATAAGGTGACAAAATCAGCAATATTCAACCCTATCAAAGAGGGGTCTCTTGAAAGACAGGTAAACAACAAAAAGTCGGAAATAACAACATCCGAACTGTCGTCTGCCGGGAATTCGCCAACTAAAGGAAAGCCCATGAGGTCAAGGGCTTCTTCCGAAGTTTCGACAACGCCGTTTATGTTTGTCGGCAGGTATGCTCCGCCTACAAGGGGAATCAAAATGCCGCGCACCGGGCGGAACGGGCTGAAAATGAGCTCAGGAAATGCTTGTTCCAATAACTCTATGTTTTCGGGTTGCAACGGCTCATAGGAACGCTCAAAATAATCAAAGAATTCGCCTATTTTGCCTTGCCGCAGCACAACATTGTTTATGTCCGACCGTCTGAATGAGGACACAGAGGAGTCTATCATATCATATTCGGCAAGTATTTCCGTAAAGCCGAACATTGATATTGCCAACACAATCAGCAGAATGGTAAAAAATAACCTGCCCTTTTTCATGCCGATATTGTTGAGCGCTATTTTCCATGCCGTCTTAGTGGGCAGCTTTGCGCCTATCAAAGGGCAGTTGTCGTCTTTGTTTATGATTATCTTTTTTGTCGGAGAGAAACCGCCATTTTTGTTTGCAGATAAATCGGTGACAACTTTGCCGTCGGACAGCTCAATAATTCTGTCGCCGTACTTGAATGCCGATTCACGGTCGTGCGAAACAAAAATAATGAGTTTTGTCTTTGAAAGTTCTTTCAAAGTTTCAAAGACTTGCACTCCCGACGCAGTGTCCAAATTGCCTGTGGGTTCGTCGGCAAAAATAATCTCCGGGTCCTTAATGAGCGCCCTCGCAATGGCAACTCTTTGTTTTTGTCCGCCGGAAAGCTCGTTGGGCTTGCGCGCTCGCCCAGTCCTTCCAGTCCGACGACAGTCAGCATTTGTTCAATATCTTTGTCGGACACGCTTCTGTCTTGCAACTCCAGAGCCAATGCAATATTTTCTTTTACGGTAAACTCATTCAGAATATTGTATTCCTGAAAAATAAAGCCCATGTATGTATTGCGGTAAGCGTCATAATCCCTTTGTGAGAAATCCGCAGTCGATTTGCCGCAGATAAGTATTTCGCCGCTATCAAAAGAGTCAAGACCGCTTACGACATTCAGAAATGTCGATTTTCCGCTGCCGCTTTTGCCCAAAATAAAGACCATGCCTTTGTCTTCAAAGCGCAATGAAACGCCGTTTAGCGCTGTATGGCACGAACCCTTTTTTGTGTGATAGGTTTTTTTGAGGTTTTTTACTTCCAGCATTGCGGCTCCTAACCTATATTTTCGCTAATAACAATGTTTAATCTCGTTCTTGCACAAGGTTATGCATTGAGGAAGGCAAAATATTCCGATAACTTTCGGCAGCGCCTTGGGGAACATATATTTTTTCTAATCCCGTATTTTGATACATAAAGTACAGCCCCAGCGTAGGCGGAACTTGGGAAAGAAACTCTATGGTTTTTATGTTGTTGTATGCCAGCGCAGCCTCGCGTATTTGAGTGACATTTGCGCCGAATACAACATGCTGAACAGAATAGTTGTAGCGCAGGGCGTTCTCTGAGATAATATTTATGGGCGTGCCGTCTATGTCGTCGGGAATAATAAGAGTGCTTGCGTCGCCGAAGTATTGTATGACATGATTGTCGGAACTACCGGGGATTGCTGAGATAGCAAGACCGTCATTAAGAATGTCTTGTGAGAAAATAATGTTGCCGAACAGTCCAAGAAAGATTTTATTCCTTTCAAGGTATAGGGCATTGGGTACATAAATCTTTACGCAACCGTTTGCCAATGTATTTTTTGAAATGCTCATTACTCCGCCAAGCGTCGGCGCCCTGTTGCTGTTTATGATTATTGCCAGCAGCGTGCTTATGTTATTGATGGCATAATCGGCAATATTATCGACGGCTCCCAGCGTCAGCGATTTGAGCTTAAGTTTCTTTTCGACGGTATCCCTAAACGCTCCCGTGCGGATTGTTCTGACAGCATACGGCAGCGCCGTTGTCAAATCCAAATGCACATCTTCACCCGAATACCTTCTTATGTCATAATAGTACTCGTTTGCCGACTGAAAGCGCAATAGGCTGAAATCGTTATGTGTCAGTTCGGTGCAGACCTGCGCGCGATAGTTATACCATTGGCTGTCCTCTGTCCTGACGGTTTGGAAATATTCATCGTCCAATATAATGGTTGTGGTGGCATTAAAAACATTGCTGCCCACATACTGCGGAGGAGCGCCGTTTATTGTAATAAACAGGTTTGCCAGTCCGGCAGATACAAGGCTGTCATTGGCAATCATAGTAACGCCTTCTTTCAATGTGAATGAAGTAGTGCCGTCAAGAGCGTCCACAAGAAGGGTGTCAATATAGCCTATTCTTGTAGTCGATAGCGAATGGGCAAGCGCAGGCGTGCCGCGAAAAGCGTATTTGTAGCATATGATGACATTTTGTGTGTTTTGGACTTGGGCAAGGCTTTTGCAGTTGTCAAAAGCGCCCTCAAAAATTCGTGTGATATTTATGAGGTCAATGCTGTCCGTGGCGGTGCCGGAAAGTACATATTGTTCAAGTCTGGTGACGCCTGCCGGCAAACTGTCAATGTCCAATGCGGCGCATTTGTAGAATGCAAAGTTGCCTAGCTCCGTAAGCAATGGCGGCAACACAATTTCTGACAACTTGGCGCAGTTGTTGAAAGCCGAAGGACCTATGCGCTCAAGAAGCGAATCTTGACCAAATACCACTTCTTCAAGAGCCGCACAATCCCGAAATACTTCTTGACCGATAGAGATATAACTGTCCGGAATGACAACTTTCTTTAAGGAGGCGTTGCCTTTGAATGCCGAATCTTTTATGCCGTAAACCTCGGTGCCGTCTTTTGTGAACTGCGGCAGCGTCAGTTGAGTGTAGGGTACTCTTGGGAACAGCAGCCCTGATAAATATGCCTTGCCTTCAATTGTCTGAAAGGTAAACTCCGCCTCTCTCATTACCCAAAAGCCGTACACTGTTGTGTCGTCTTGCAACGGTTTGTTGAAATCAAATTTTTCGGTGTATGTATCGTCGGTGTACCAACCGTCAAGGTCATAGCCGGCTCTGAGTATAGGATAGGGTGTGCCGGGCACCATACCTTTTTGTATTTCCATAGGGGAGGCAAAGATATAGTCTTCAACAATGAAGCTGATGCGCTTGTATTCGGGTTGAATGGGCGGCAGTTTACCGGTGTAGCTTTCGTCGCTGATAACTACCAGCCGCGCCTCGTCCGTCCGTCCGCCTGCCTCCACAGTAAGCGTGACGATGCCCTCTTGCAGCGTAATGACTTGGTTGCCGTTTATTTTGGCAATCTTCGGGTTGGATGAAGTCAGGGTATAATCGGCTTTTTTTGGGGTCAGTTTGATGTTCGGGGTGAATGTGCTGTCGGGCAACACAAAGTAGTCCTTTTGTTCAAAGGACAGTTTGCTGACATTCGTACAGCCGGAAAGAGCAAATATTGTCAGGACGGCAAGTATTGCCGCCACAAAAATTATCAGCCTTTTCATATATAGATTATAACATATATAAACAAAAACGAAGGTAAATTTTATAGTTATTTTTCCGTCAAATCTCCAATAAGCAGTTTGGCATATGCCGCATGCAGGGTCATACCTTCAAAAAACAGGGTGTTTTGTATGGTGGATTTTGACGGGTAGTAATAATCTCTGGCCTGAAAGGGCGCAACAAAAACCTTTATGCCTCTTTCGGCGCATTGTTCGGAAAAGTAGGCAAAAGAGTATTTTGGGTGAGTTCGGCTGACGCTGCATGTCGATGAGTGAAAAAGCTCCACCAAATAACAATCGGGTTGATTGTCGCACTGCAGATAGGCTGAAAAATCCACGGCAATGGCGGCGGCAATAAGAGTAACACGGTTTACGGGGAATTTCGGCTCAATCTTCTTTTCAAAAAAAGGCTTGCCGACAATGACAAAATCGCTGTCTTGCATTATGGCATACGGCGCTTCAACGGCATTCAGCGTATGCACGAAGGGCAAAAAATTTGCTATCTTGTTGGCGGCAAAAAGCATTTCGGGAGCGCCGTCGTTTTTGTAACTGACATAAACTCCTTTGACGGCGTTTTCAATTGCGCATACCGCCATATCAAAATTATTTTTTGCGTTTGTCGTGGGGTCGCACAGCGGCGAATGCGATGACACAAGAATAATCGGGAATGGGCAGTCGGCAAATGCAAAGGACAAAAAGGCCGCCGTATATACCAGTGTGTCGGTGCCGTGCAGCACTATGACGCCGTCTGAGGTTTTTATTGAATTTATGGTTTCATAAAGTTTTTGCCAATGTTCGGGAACAAGGTTTTCGCTGTGAATAAGAAAAGGGCAGTGTTGCCTGAAAGTGTGCGGTTTGCCGTCTGTCAGCGCCGACAAGTCAAAATCCTGCGCAATCTCTGCGCTGCCGTTGTCAACTTTTGAGCCGATTGTACCGCCTGTCAGTACAATGTCAATATGCATAAATTGTCCGCCTTTGGTTTAGTAAATATATTATACCGCAAAAATGCCGCAAACAAACAATTGATTTGCAAATAATAACAAAAAAGGAGGTAAATATGAAAGGTAAAAAAGACATAAAAATGCGTTCAATTGACAAGCAAAATATGATAATGTCTTTGAAAGACGAAGCCCGAGCGCTTGAGCAGGCTTACGAAACAAGCGACCAAGACGAAGAGGAGGAAGAATAAAAACGCTTGCCAAAAGCCGCCGCTGTTGTATAATAAATGCAAAAGGAAGCAAAAACATATGAGTAAAATAGCATTAGTTACCGGCGCAACGGGCGGCATAGGCAAAGCCACAGTAGAACAATTGTCAAAGGAAGGGTATTTTGTAGTGGGCTTTTATCGACAAAATGTCG
Source organism: Christensenellales bacterium (assembly GCA_050309775.1). Lineage (GTDB taxonomy): Bacteria > Bacillota > Clostridia > Christensenellales > DTU072 > DTU072. The sequence continues at coordinate 108,369 of JBNRMV010000002.1, forward strand.
AAGAAGCCGCAAGAATCAGTCAGCAAACCAATGCCGACATGATGTGCGTCGATATCACAGATGCCGACGCTGTTGAGCGCTCTGTAAAAGCAGTCGCGTCAAAATACGGCAGGGTGGACATCTTGATAAACAATGCCGGCATAGCGCAGCAGAAGTTGTTTTCGGACTTATCGCCGCAAGAGATTTCGCTTATGCTTGACACAAATCTGAAAGGCGCAATGTTGGTGACAAAAGCCATCATACCGTATATGGTCAGCGAGAAATATGGCAGAATAATAAATATAAGTTCTGTTTGGGGTGTTTTTGGCGGCTCTTGCGAAGTGCATTATTCTGCAAGCAAAGCCGGTCTGATAGGTTTTACCAAAGCGCTCAGCCGCGAACTGGGGCTAAGCGGCATCACCGTAAACTGCATAGCGCCCGGCATGATTGACACGCACATGAATGACTGCATAACAGACAAATCCTGCTTTTTGGAACAAACTTCATTGCAAAAGATAGGAGCGCCGGAAGATGTAGCTTATCTTGCGGCATATCTATCGTCCGACAAGGCAGGTTATATTACTGGACAAGTAATAGGCGTTGACGGGGGTATTTAGCTCAATCCAAAAATATTGCCGTCGCCGTCTATGCTCATTCTTTCGGCATTGGGGCTGGCGGACAACCCGGGCATAAGCAATATGTTTGTACAAACAGCAAGCACAAAACCTGCGCCGGCTCTTACTATGACTTCTCTTACGCTGAAATCAAAACCTTTCGGCGAACCAAGCGCGTTTGCATCGGAAGAAAAGGAGTATTGCGACTTTGCTATGCATACCGGCAAAGTTCTGTAAGCAAAGTTTTCTTCTATGATTTTAATCTGCTGCAATGCTTCTTCAGAAAAACTGACGCTGCCTGCGCGGTAAACTTTTTTGGCTATTTTTTCAATTTTTGTTTTCAGAGTATCGGTCAGTTCATACGCATATTCCAAATTTGTTTTTTGTTGACAAAGCGCCGTTACTTCTTTTGCAAGTTCCGTTGCGCCCTTGCCTCCGTCGGCAAAACAGGTGACGGGTATGGCTTTGACTCCAAGTTCAGCGCAAAGAGTTTTTATTAAGGTTATCTCCGCATCGGTGTCCGATGCAAATCTGTTTATGGCGACAACGGCGGGCATTTTGAATACAGAGGTGAGGTTTTCAAGATGCGTCCTTACATTTTCAAAACCCGCTTTCAAAGCCTCAAGATTTTCTTCCTTGATTTGAGAATCCTCTACGCCGGCATTGAATTTTATGGAACGAACTGTGGCAACCAGCACGGCGCAGCGCGGAGAAAGATTGCCCAAGCGGCACTTGATGTCAAAGAATTTTTCGCCGCCCAGTTCGGCGCCGAAGCCTGCCTCTGTTATGGTATATTCGGAATGCGCCAGAGCAGTACGGGTGGCAACAATGCTGTTGCAACCGTGAGCAATGTTGGCGAACGGGCCGCCGTGAACGATGGCGGGGGTGCCTTCAAGAGTTTGCACAAGGTTTGGTTTCAAGGCTTCCTTCAAAAGAATGGTCATGGCTTCTTGCGCTTTCAAATCACGAACGGTAATTTCTTCTCCGCTTAAGTCATAGCCTATGACTATTTTTGACAGCCGCTCCTTCAAATCGCTTATTGAAGAAGAAAGGCACAGCACAGCCATAATCTCTGACGCTGCCGTAATGACAAAGCCGTCGTTTCTTGGTACGCCGTTTATATCGCCGCCGAGGCTGACCCTGATTTCTCTCAACGCTCTGTCGTTGAGGTCAATACACCTTTTCCAGACGACATTTGCAATTCCCAAAGAGTTGCCTTGTTTAATATGATTGTCTATCAGTGCCGACAACAGATTGTTTGCCGAGGTTATGGCGTGAAAATCACCGGTAAAGTGCAGGTTTATGTCCTCCATAGGAACAACTTGCGAATAGCCGCCGCCACAGGCGCCGCCCTTTATGCCAAAGACCGGACCAAGTGAAGGCTCGCGCAAAGCAAGACAACACCTTTTGCCCAAAAGCGACAGCGCATCTGCAAGACCTATGCTGACTGTGGTTTTGCCCTCGCCGTAGCGTGTGGGGTTCATTGCCGTCACAAGCACCAGATTGCCTTTCTGTTCCTTGTCATGCAAGTTGATTTTTGCTTTATATCTGCCGTAACTTTCAATATCTTCTTGATTCAGACCCAACCTCTCGGCTATGTCAGAGATAGCTTTCATTTGTACACTTCTTGCGATTTCGACATCGGTTTTCATTTATCGACTCCTTTTTTCTTCTTTAGGTATTTGTATAAGTATACTGCGCCCAGCGCAACGACGGTTGTTATTAGCGGCGCCAGCACTATCCACCTGTTATAGCCGTACAGTCCGCCTATGTTGTATATTAAGAATGATACTAAATAAGCAGTGGACAGTTGAAAGCTCATTGCAATAAACATCCACTTTGTTGACCCCATTTCCTTTCTTGTGGCACCCAAAGCCGCAATACAAGGAAAAGACAGCAACACAAACACCATAAACGAATATGCCGCAAGGGGGGTGAACATTCCGCTCAATGCGGCATTCAGGTCGCCTCCGCCAAGCAGTATCGACAACGAGGAAACAACACTTTCTTTGGCAAATGTGCCGGCAAGTAACGCAACAGCCGCGCGCCAATCGCCGAAGCCCAGCGGTGTGAACAGCGGCGCTATTACATTGCCTATTGAGGCAAGCAAGCTGCGGTCAGCCTCTACCATTTCGAATTTCCAGTTGAAATTTTGCAGCGCCCACAGCGCGACAGAGGCAATAAAGATTATTGTTCCGGCCTTTATTATAAACGATTTTGACTTTTCCCACAACTCAAGCAATACATTCTTGGCTTGTGGCAGACGGTATTGCGGCAGCTCCAGCATGAAAGTATCCGACTGCGTTTTGAATAGGCGCAACTTTTTGAGCAGCAGACCGCCGACAATAACCATGACAATTCCCAACAAATACATTGAAGGAGCTACAAAGGCGTTGTCGGGGAAGAATGCGCCGACAAACAACGCAAACACCGGCAGTTTTGCCGAACAGGGAATGAAAGGAGTCAGCATAATCGTCAGTCGCCGCTCATCGTTGTTTTCGACGGTACGCGCGCTCATTATGGCGGGTACGGAGCAACCGCAGCCAATTATCATAGGAATAAAGGATTTGCCGGAAAGCCCTATTTTTTTGAACAGTCTGTCCATAATATACGCAACACGCGCCATATAGCCGCAGCCTTCGAGCAGTGAAATGAACAAAAAAAGCATTATAATTTGCGGCAAGAAGGTCAATATTGTGCCCACGCCTGTTATTACCCCGTCAACTACAAGCCCAATGAGCCAGGGCGCTATGTCGGAATTCTCCATGCTCCGCCTTGTCCAATCGGTGAACATTTCCAGCACTCTTTCCATGGCGTTCAGCCCCAGATTACCCACGGTTTGGATAGAAATAAAATACATCAGCCATATTACCAACGCAAAAATAGGAAAAGCAAGGTATTTGTTGGTGACTACCTTGTCAATCTTTTCGGTAAGCGCCGCGCGCCTGTTTAGCTTTTTTGTTTGCAAGGAGGCGACGATTTTTTCGATATACGCATAACGCAGGTTGGAGATTATTTCTATGCTCTTTTCGCCATATCGGGATTGCGCAGAGTGGACTATGTCTTCGACAAACTGCTTGTCGGCGACCTCATTCAGCATTATGGCGTCCAGCTCAAATAATTTTATGGCGGTAAATCTGTCCGCTGACAACTTGTTTGCAATCTCCGCAAGGGATTTTTCAATATCTTGCGGAAAAACTATGCTTCTTGCTTCGGATTTGCGGTTCGATTGACTGCGGCACAACTCCATCAGCTTTGTGATATTGCGGTTTTTTAATGCGGAAATGGACATCGCGCGAATGCCAAGCGTGTCGGACAACTTGTTCTCATCAATGGTTATGCCGTTTGCTTCCAGTTCGTCAAGCATGTTCAGCGCAACAACGACATTTATGCCCGTTTCAAGCAGCTGCGTTGTCAGGTATAAATTACGCTCCAGGTTTGTGGCGTCAATAATGTTGATTATTAAATCGGGCTTGTCGTCAAGCAGATAATCACGAGCAATTTTTTCTTCAAGCGAATAGGGGGTCAGCGAATAAATGCCCGGTAAGTCAACTATTGTGATGGATTTGTCTTTGTGATAAACCCCCTGTTTTTTTTCAATAGTGACACCCGGCCAGTTGCCCACCGTTTGCCGCATTTTAGTCAGAGCGTTAAAAAGTGTGGTTTTGCCTGAATTGGGATTGCCTATCAGCGCAATGCGCAAACTTTGTTGAGTCACTTTTGTTCCTCCACAAGTATGTTCCTTGCATCGGCTTTTCTTATGGCAAGGTCAAACCCCCTAAGGCTAATCAATATAGGGTCGCCAAGAGGCGCGGTGCCTTTGACACAAACCGTGGCGCCTTTTGTCAGCCCCATGTCCATAAGACGGGTTTTTGTTGCGTCCCGTACCAATATATCTTTTATGGTGGCCCTGTTGCGGGCGCCTATATCCAGTAGTGTCGTCAATGCAGCCTCCATGCGTGAGTTAGCATATGCTAACTGATGTTAATATCATATTCCCAAAGCCAATTTTAGTCAAATGTAATCGCATACATTTTTGTTATTGTCTTGTAAATAAATAGTAAAACAAATTTCCGGGCATGCCGATGTTCAAATCCGTTTAATTTTGTGACATGCCGCAACCCCAGTCCTTAATATTGTATAATATATAATCAATAAATATGTAAAAACCCATACGCTAAAAAGAACCCTGCAAGCAGGGTCTTTTGCGGTTTGAAAATGCTTTCATTCTAGTATGCTTTCTATGGTATATCCGTCATAAACCTGAAGAGATTTGTAAGTAGAAAGAAGTTCTGACTGCACATAAAAGGTGATGGGGAGTTTTTTGATTTCTTCTCCGTCTGAAAAACTAAATGCGTATGTTTCAAGCGCAGGCGCTGCGTCACAGTTCAGGGTGACGCTTGTCAAAGCCGTGCAGTTATAAAAAGCCTCTTCGCTTATTCTGAATACGCCTTTGGGCAGCGTAATACTTTCCAAGGCTGCGCAGCCATAAAAAGCCTTATCGCTGACTTGCATCAGGCGGCTGTCGGGCGATATATGAACATTGTTCAGCGAAACGCAGCCATTAAAAGCTTTCATTTCAATGTTTCCCACGCTGTCGGGAATGTTGACTTGGGTCAGCTTGTCGCAGCCGTCAAAAGCCGCAGTGGGTATGGCTACAAGATATTGGGTCGGCAAAAAGGTCACCGTCTCAAGAGCCGTCACGATAGGGTCATCCTGCATAATTCTTGCGCTGAATGCGTTTACGCCGATTTCGTCAATTGTTTCGGGAATGGTAATGTGTTTTATTTGCGGACATCGCGCAAAGGCATTGGGCGCAATTTTTGTCACTGCTTTGCCGTTGTAAGTGTTGGGAATGATGACGGTTTCGGGCATATTTTGTCTGTCATTGGCGCGAACGGTGTAATATCTTCCGCCGCTGTTGTGCTCAAAGGTAAAATACGCTTCATCGGTAGCGGCGTTGGGGGTAATCCATAGGGCATAGAGGTTTAGGTCTGCTTTTATTACTGAGTTTAGCTCGAAAGAAAATCGGGTTTTCAAATCCTCGTCACTGTACCAATCAAAAAATACAAACCCGTCTTTTGTTGGCGCATCGGGGCGCAAAAGTTGGGAGCCGTAAAAATCTGTTATGGGCGCAATTTCTGTGCCGCCGTCAGTGTGGTATGTAATGGTATATTTGTTCGGGGTATAGTTGTATTCATAGACGGCTTTTACTGTGATATTTTGTGTAAGGTTCGTATAATCCTTTTTGTCCCATTCGGCTTTGGTGACTGCGGCGGTGTGTCCTGTCATTGCCGGGGGTGTGTATTCGGGTATTTCGGGAATGTCCGTGAGTGTGCCGCCATAAGTAACGGTGCGGATGATATTTTCAAAGTTTTTGTAGTTGCCCGATGAAAAGGTAACCACAATGTCGCTTTTGATTGCTGAAACTGTGTAATTGTGTGTCTTTGTTTTGCCGTCGGATTGCAACAAAATGGTGACATAGTATTCTCCGTCGGCTTGAATTTGCAAAACGCGGTTGTTTTCGACGGTTATTTGCTTGTTATCCTTATCGGTTACGGTTACTACCAGCGAATAATCGTGTTTTTTGGCGAACTTGTCGAGGTTTTCGATGCTATAACGCAGAGTATAGGTACCCTCCGGGAGATTGTAAACATTGTCACCGGTGATAGTGATATCCTCAAAAGAAATTTTTGGCGCGCAAGAAACCAGCGCGCAGCATGCGAGCAGCAGACAGATTATTATTGTTATGTGACAGACTTTACGCATTTTACTCCTTCAAGGTATCCCAAACAGCTTAATTATAGCTGAAAAGTGTTGCTATGTAAACACAATTACCAATAGCAAAATCTTAAATAAAGCTGTAACAGATTGCAACAAAAGCTGTATTTTTGTGGATAACTACACCTCATTGTGGATAACTCAGCCATAAATTGTGGACAACTTAGCAAAAAAGACCCAAATAATGAATAGACTTCAATGTTTTCGGGTACCCATTCTGCGCTTATATTTCATGATGATTTGTCAAGGTATTTTGCGTTGAATAAAATGTTTCACACGAGTGGCTTTGTTCTTGCTATAAGGATATGTTTGTAATATAATGGAATATAAAACTGCTGATCTCAAAGAAGGCAAGGCGGACTAAAAGGCATAAGCGACTGATCAATTGTTGCAGGGCTAATAAAAAAATGATAAAACAAAACGATATATTGGAATTGGATATTATAGATTACGGCTCAAACGGCGAGGGCGTTGCAAGGCATGAGGGCGTTGTTATATTTGTACCGTTTGCCATAAAAGGCGAGCGAGCAAAGGTCAAAATAACTTATGTCAAAAGAGCCTTTGCCACGGCGCAATTGCTGGAAGTCATCAAAGCCTCACCCTTTCGGCAGCAGCCCGTTTGCAACAGGTTTATGCGTTGCGGTGGTTGCAACCTGCTTCATATCAAATATGATGAGCAGTTGCGGCTGAAAAAAGGTATTTTGGATACCGCATTGAGAAAGAATATTTACGATGAGTTGGCAATTGCCGATTGTATCCCCAGCAAAAAGGTTTTGGGCAGCCGAAACAAGGTGCAGTTGCCGTTTGGCATAGTCAACGGCAGGGCGGCGCTGGGTTTTTTTCGAGAGAATACGCATAAGATTGTTTCGATTACAAAATGTTTTTTGCATGAGGATTGGCTGGAAAAGCTCATCGCAACAACGCTGAACTTTGTAAACGGCAACGGCATATCGGTCTATGATGAAATTAGCCGCAAAGGGCTGTTGCGCCACCTTGTGGCAAGATATATTGATAATCAGCTTTGCCTTGTGTTGGTAATAAACGGCAGACAGTTGCCGAAGTCGGAAGTTTATATCGAGATGCTTTCAAAAGACTTTGACAACTTTTCGCTTTTTTTGTCGGTGAACACCAAGAAAACCAATGTGATTTTAGGCAACGAGCTTATTCCTGTGGTTGACAAGCCTTTTATTATTGATGTTCTTGGTATCAAAATAAGGCTCAACCCTTTGTCATTCCTGCAAGTAAATGATTATATCCGCGATGAGATTTATTCCGCTGTGATAGAAAAAACATCTTCAAGCGACATTGTTATCGACGCTTTCAGCGGTGTGGGAATAATCGGCGCAGTGCTGGCAAAGAGCGGCGTAAAAAAAGTCTATAACATTGAGCTTGTGCCACAAGCCATAGCAGATGCCAACGCTCTTGCCGGACAAAACGGCATATCCGACAAGGTGACCAATATTTGCGGCGACACAGCCCAGGAGTTGCCGAAGTTGCTGAAAGAAATAAAAGAAAACAATGCCCCGTTGCCCAACATAAGTATCATCTTGGACCCACCCCGAAAAGGCGTGACGCAAGCCGTCATCGACACCCTGAACGATATAGATTTCCCACTCAACCTTATCTATATCTCCTGCAATCCGGCTACCCTTTCCCGAGATTTATTTTTATTGACAAAAAATGACAATTATGCTATAAATTCGATAACACCGTATGATATGTTTCCGAATACGAGGCATGTGGAGATAGTATGTTTAATGTCTAGAAAGTGATGTCCAGAAAGCCTTGAGAATACTGAGTTTTATAAAATGAAAGTAAATCTGTCTACTCGACTTAAGCCCTCGATATGTGTACGTGGAAACATATCGAGGGTATATTTTTGTGCAAAATTTGAGCTAGAATATGGGTAGGGTTGAGTTGACAGATTAGATATATCTATAGGGTTGAGGAGATAGAATGGATGTGACATTCTATACACCTGACAATAGGATTTAGAGTAATAATTATTGAATTCAAATCAAAAATCATGCGAACTTAAAGAAAATGTTTGCAAAATAATGATGC
>JBNRMV010000003.1:0-61062 GCA_050309775.1 Christensenellales bacterium
ATACATTATATTCTAATTTAAATCTTTATCAATAATCTTTCGGGAGTCTATTCTGCTAATTGGTATTAAAGTTATATAAATTTCCCCTTAAAAAAATTATTCACATGAAAATCATATTTCAATACTTTTTTCAAAAATCATAATTCAAAATTTATTTGCACAATATATATTCACCTTTGTTAAGACATTCCATAAAAGAATTTTCCTGTGAGAACGGTTTTTTCTAAAAACTCCCTTTGTTTTTTATTACATATTCAAGCTGTTTTTGACGCTCCAGCATTTCGCCGCCGAACGAAGCGGCTTTCAAAAGCCTTTTCAGCGCAATGCCCCTGCTTTTTTCGGGTATGCCCAGCTGAATCAAGTCCGCGCCGCCAACTTTCAAATCTTTTATGCTTAGCGGCACGCCCTCTGATTTCATTTTTTTGTAAAGTTCCGTAAGTCTTATCGCCGACACGCATTCCCCCGTCTTGACGCCGCTGGCCAAATAGTCGGCTTCTTTAAGCGCCGCAAGGTCGTCAATTATGTCATGATTTTGCTGTATAAAAGCTCTCAGCGTGCTTTCCTTGGCGTCACACTTCAAATCATACATATGCAACGCCACCAGTCGAACGACAAATTCTATGTCGGCATTGCTGAATGCCAATCTGTTCATGACCTCTCGGGCAAGCTGCTGTCCTTTTATGTCATGTCCGCGCATGGAACCGTCGGGGTTTATGGAAATGGGCTTGGCAAGGTCGTGAAAAATCGCCGCCAGTCGCACCCTTTGCTGCGCATGCTCATAGGCTTTCAAGATATGGTTAAAAACATCATAAATGTGATAATCCCGCCGCTGTTTGACACCCTTGCATCGCACCAACTCGGGCAAAATGAAGTCTAGCACACCTATTTTGTCAAGCAATAGCAAGCCTTTCACATGAGCGTTTGGTTTGTCATATTTGCTGTCGGCGGCTATGATACGCATCAATTCATCTCTGACCCTTTCGGCGGCAATGTCTTTTATCAGCGCGGCGTTGCTCTGCGCCGAAGCAAGGGTATCGGGGGCAATCTCCATATCCAATTCTGCCGCTTGGCGCGCCAGCCGCATAAGCCGCAGTCCGTCCTGAGAAAAAACTTCTTGCGGCTGCACAACTGTCCTGATGATGCCTTTCCTTGCGTCCGCTATACCTCCCAAAGGGTCGACATATTCGCCATTTGTTATGTCATAATATATGGCGTTCATAGTAAAGTCACGCCTTTTTGCATCGGTGGCAATGTCGTCGGTCAGTTTGCTTTCAGTGGGGGTATGCCCCCTGTCATAGCTGTCTACTCTGAAAGAAGTAAACTCGTATTTTTTGCCGTCGCCCCTTATTGACAAAGTAAAGAGTTTTCTACTGGTATGGCTTACCTTGAACGGGCTGCCCTCCAAAGCGCAAAAAACTTCCTCCGGCGATATAGCCGCCGCAAGGTCAATATCGTCTGTCGGCAAGCCCAAAATAGTGTTGCGCACTGCTCCGCCGACAACATAAAGTGGTTTGTCAAAGTATTTTGCCAGCTTTTTTAGCGTGGCAAGCTCATTTTTCATAGACCTCCGGTTTCAAAACGCAGACATCGGGCAGATTGCGGTATTTTTCGTTATAATCCAGCCCATAGCCTACGACAAACTCGTTCGGAACCTCAAATCCCACATAATCCCCAGCAATATCGGCCTCTCTCCTTTCGGGCTTGTCAAGCAACGCGGCAACCTTTATGGACTTTGGGGCTCTTTGTTGCAACAACCTTTTGAGATAGCATAGGGTGTTGCCGCTGTCAATAATGTCTTCGACTATGATTATATTCTTTCCGGCAATGGGGCCGGAGATATCCTTTAATATTCTTACCTCTCCGCTGGAAGATACACCTGCGCCATAGCTGGAAACCGCCATAAAATCAAAATTTACTTCGGCATTTATTTTTCTCACCAAATCAGCAAAGAACAATACTGCTCCGCGCAGTATGCACACCATAAGTATAGGCTGACCTTGATAATCTTTCGAAATAAGTTCTGCAAGCTCGTCTGTCCTCTTTTGTATTTGTTCTGCTGTAATCAACACTTTTTTGATGTCTTTGTGCATAAGTTACTCCTTTTTTATTTTTGTTATTTCTTTTGTTTGTTTGTCAATTTTTATTCTGTCGCCTATCTCAATGCCGCATACCGCCAGCACCTCGCTGCCCTCGGCTATGACAAGCAACCTATCCCTTTCATAAGCTGGAAGTTTTATGTCCGTCAAAAAATCATTGAGCTTTTTTGTTCTGCCGCCACACCGCTTGAAAATGTCGCCGTCTTGCCTTGTTCTGATAACAGCGCCTTTGGGTAACTTCTGAGCGTCAAATGTTGTTCCTTTCTCAATACTTTGGACTTTTTCAAAACTAATGCAATATCCGCCGAAAACATATGCGCCGTCTATATTCAGGTCTTGGCAAAAACTCTCTTTGTGTGAATCTCTGCGGAAAACCAGTCTGTCATACTCTCTGACCGCCACTATACCAAAGGGCAAATTGATGAAAGAATTGTTGTCTTTTTCGCAAAGACTGACAATATATTCCAAATGACGGCTCTCTATGTCCTGCTCTGCGCCCATACTGACAAGCAATTCGTTTATGCTATATTTTTTTATCAGGCTATGCGCTTGGCTAAGCTTGGCTATTTCCAGATACCACGCCTCGCCGTCTGTCTTTATGTCCAAAAGCTGAGTACGCAAAAAATCTTGAGTTTCGGCGGCATTGTCGGCAAGTCTTGAAAAACTGCTTTCTATGTTGTCAAACTTTTTTTCCAATACAGGGAAAACTTCGTTGCGCAAAAAATTCCTTGTATAATCGTTTTCAGCATTTGTGCTGTCATGAATGTACGCAATGGCATTTTTTTCCGCATATTCTTCAATTTGGCGGCGTGAAAACTTTATTAACGGGTGAATATAGCCTTCTCTGTCAACAATACCCCTCAGACCTCTTATGCCCGTGCCTCTGAGTATGCGCATGAGTATGGTTTCGGCATTGTCGTTGGCATGGTGCGCAAGCGCTATGTGGTCGGCTTTTTTTTGTTTCAGCAATTCGTCAAATATCTCATACCGCAAACGGCGCGCCGTCAGCTCTATGGATTGTTTTGTTCTTTTGCTTTCCGCCGGGGTGTCAACGGCAAAGCAAAGCAGCTCAATGCCTTTTTGCGCACAAAAGTCAGCGACAAACCTGCTGTCGTTTTTTGATTCGGCGCCTCTTATGCCGTGTTCGATATTTATGGCAAAAACATCGGCGCCGCCGGATTGCAGTAAGCTGAGCAATACCATTGAGTCCGCTCCGCCCGACACTCCGACGCCGATTTTTCCCTTCGGAAAATTTATAATCATATTGATATTATAAACCCAAAGTCAAGGGTATATCAAGGATAAAACGCTATAAACAGTCAATTGCCGCAGGCTTAGGTTTTTATTATGCGCGCTGCAATGCACGACATATCGTCCGGCGGTTGGTCGCCGCACATTCTTTCGGCATTGTTGACAATGAGTTCAGCAAAAACCTGAGGGTTGACGGTGTCTGAAGTCAAAAGTATTTCTTTTATCATATCCACGCCTAAAAAATCAACTATGCCGTCAGATACCAGCACAATTATGTCGCCGTCCGATACTTTGCGCTGCTCTACTATGGGGTAAACATCTTCGACAATACCAAGCGGCAAGCTGCCGCATTGTATGACCTCTACGCTGTTATTTGACAATATAAAACTTTCTCTGCCGCCTTGTTTTATAAAATCGGCAAAACCGTTTGAAACATCGATTACTACGATATCCAAAGCGTTGAACTCCTCCTCTTCGCGTAGTCCCAATAGCCGCCCGACGCAAGACAATACGGTGTTATGGTCAAATCCGGCTTTATAAAAACTTTCAATCATGAGTATGGCATTCATAGAAGCGTCATAAGCCCTTTGTCCGCTGCCCATGCCGTCGGACAAAATAAGCATAATCTTGTCCTCCGATATGCGTTCGGCCTTTCTGCTGTCGCCGCATTGACCGTCCTTTGCCAGCGCCATATCTCCATATACGACATCGAAAGCCGGCGCCACAATATAATGCAAAATGACATTGCCTTTTATGCTGTTTTCTCTTGAATGCTCCTGCATTTTCTGCCTCATCATTTCCGACAATATTTCGCCTATTTCCGCGCGGTTGGCATCGCCCTCTTTGACATTCAATGTTATTCTGTCAATGCGCTTGTTTCTGCCGAACACAATAATGTCGTCGGCAAGAATATTTATGCGGCAAAGCTCTTCAAATATTGCTTTCTCCAGCAAAGTATCATAGCTGACGCATATTCTCATATCCTCTCCCAGCTTTTCAAGAATAAGCCCCACGCCTGCCATTTGGGATATAATCATTTCCCTGCCCTGTTCAATGGATTGCTCAACCTGCTGCCTTTTTTTGTATCTTGTCACCGTTTCATTTGTCGAAGTGATAAGATTGTTTATCCTTTTGCACTGACTTGTCAGCACCGGAGGAGTGTCCAACAGCGTGGCTTTGCCCCCTTCCATGGCCGCCAATACCAAGCCCGATACGGCATATGAGGTGTCGCCCATTTTTTCACGGCAAACGGCGCTGTAAGGACATTGATAACAGCATTTGTTACAAACCTCACGGGTTATGAGTTTTTCGTCATAGCTTGTTTTTTTGCGATGCAAATCTGCTTTCAGAATATCCTGAATGTCATAAAATATTTGCGACAGCCTGTTAAGCCTTTTTGCTACATCTCCACGATCACGGTTGAGCAAAGTTCTGGTAGAAAAACCTGCCATGTTTGTTGATTCGATTTTCTTTATTTTACGTATAAGCGAGGGCGGCACAAGCATCGCAAGAGCGCCGCCGACAACAAATGGCAAGACTGTCATAAGCGCCACGCCGCCGCCTAAAAAATAATTTATTCCAAAAAAAGCCAGTATGACTGCCGAAGCCGTTATGTATATGTTGTTTCTTTTGAAAGCCAACGCCACCAAAGCAAGGCACACCAGCATTGCTAACGCATAAAATGACTGCGTGGCTATGGCTGAACTTATTCCGAACAATGCCGCCGCTATAAGCGTCAGCGGATAAAGAGTTTGTTTGCACAAAATTATGGCAAAGACGGCAACGGTAAAAATTATGGAATAGCCAAACGGCTCAAAGAAACTTATGGCGGTGAAAAGCGCTATAAGGAACAAATATAACGACAGCCTTTCTTCATGGCGCAGTTTATATTTCAGCCCCCTTGTCAACAGCGGATGCAAAAATGTCGCGCAACAAAATAAGAAAGCCTCCGCGCCCAAAATTGTTATGACGGTGTTGGTTATTTGATATATGTCTGCGGTATACATAATGAGCAGCGGTATACAGCTTAAAAAAGTATAAATGCTCAAAAACAACATTGTAGTTTTCTTTTTTAACTTATAATGCAAAAAATAAGCGGCCAGCGTGACAATGCATGGCGCAAAGGCAAAAATAAGGTTTATTACCGTCGGTTGGACAATCATGGAAGCTGCGGCAAAAAGCGGACAAATAATCAGAATGTTTTGCCTGCAATACAGCAGCGCCATAAAAAATCCCAGCGCAAACGGCCGTATGCCCATGTTTTTTTCCACAAAAAACAACATGAGAAAAATGACAAAATATGAGGTATAATAAAAAGGTTTTTTATTCATCTTCCACCACAAAAAAAGCTCTGCATTTACATAAGTGTAGAGCTTTTATGATGAAAATCTATGACTAATTTTGGAGAAATAAGGCTTTTATACGCTTATTGCAAGGAAGTCTATGTCAAGTCCATTATATCGCATAATGACCTTGCCTTCAATCACCGACACATCTTCAAGAACTTCGCCCGAATGACTGTCCTGCGACCAGTTTCGGTTGTCGCCGAGGAAAAACATTTTGTTCTTTGGTACGACCAACTCTATTTCATAATACGACCTGCTCATAGGTTCTTTTATATAATCCTCATCAAGCAGCGTGCCGTTGCGATAAATCTGATAAATCTCTTGCTCGTTGTTGTACCTTATTTCTATTCTGTCCCCCTCAAGACCAATAACTCTTTTAATCAAAGTCTTGTTGAAAGTTTCGGAGTGAAAAACAATGACATCGCCGTGCTTTATTTTTTTTGTGCGGTAGACCAAAACTTTGTCCTCATTATGCACATTGGGCTCCATTGAGGAACCCTCTATGGGGAAGACCACCAATTTATACCTGCTGATATAAAACGCCGTCGCCATGCAGGCTATGCATATGATTACGACAAATATAACAAATCCTCTTGCCCCTTTTTCCATTTTACTCCTAAATAAAAATAATCTTTCCTATGATAATATCCTCTCCGGAAATTTTTATGGCTTTTACTTTTTCCCAATCTTCCAGCGCCATCATCTTGCTGTTTTTGAACTCATTTGCAGAAAACTTCTGACTGACAAATGCGCCTCCGGAGGCTTTTAACAGACTTTCTGTCGTGTATTCGTCGACGGTGTCGCCGAACTTAACCAACAACTTTATGCCCAATGTCACTTCCTTTGACGAATAAGCGTCAATCTGAAGTATCCTGCCGTTGTTGTAGGCTGCCACTCTGCCTATTTCATAGTTTACCAGCACACCGGAACTGCTTGCAACTCCTTTTAGTCCCAACGGCGTGCGCTGCTCATTCAAGCCGGTTTCTAAAAATATTTCTTTTTCGCTTTCTTCAACAAATCCGCCTGCGCCTGCCGCGCCCTCATATACTATTCGGCTGAGGTTGTCGGCGGTTTTTTTCAACTGCAGTTCATCAAGTTCTATATAATCCTCAAAAGATGACATAGAAAACCCGTCTTTGTAGGTTATCTGACAAAATGCAAATATCGGTCCGCTGTCGTTTACGGTGTCCAACTTGACTAAATATTGATTTTTGCTTACGGCTTCGCATTTTTGTTCATACCAGTTGCGTATCAGATGGTCGTACTCGCCATAGGAATAATAAGCAGTAACTTCCTTTATGTGGCGGCTGCCGTCGCCTATTATGTCCAAATATAAATTCTCTTCGCTGGCTCTTATGTCAATTTTGGGTCTTTCGGGTATGTCATTCTTGTTGAAAATGTCCTCAATCCACATCGTCAAAGACTGGTAGGATTGCGCCCGAATGGTCTCGCCGCCCCTTGGCGTAATGCTGATACGGGCTTGGTTTTCCTTAAACAACCCCAGCAAATTTGACAGCCGGTCTATGTCCGCCCTCTTGCTGTTTGAGCAAATTGCCACAAATACCGGCGCGTCAATATGTTTGGCGTATGCCACTGACGCCACACCCGTCAACCAACAAAGCAGCCGTTGGTCAATCTGCAACTCTTGCTTATTGCCATACTTGTTGAGGTTCTTGTATTCTCTGTATCCTGCGCCGTTTATGAGCGCCAGTCCGCAGATGCGTTTGTCCATACCCGCCACCTGCATAGCCACTTCGGTACCGCCACCGATACCCATCAGTAATATTTCGTTGCCCACAAGAATGTCTTTTATATAAGTGATTGTACGCCGCACAATGACGGAATAAAGATACTGGCATGTGTCCTTTGCCGTAGGGCTGACCGCCGTCAAATGCTCTCCTGCCTTCTCAATGTCGCCGTATGCCAGCGATTCGGGAAACACCGTTTTGTGTTTTTCGCCTATGGCGCTGAAATCAGGTACCACAACGGTATACCCCCGTCTTGCAAGGTCGGCAACAACTTCTGCCTGCACACTTTTTTTATAATTCTGCGCAATCAGGATATATCTGTCTGAAGGCTCAACCTTTGTGACCTTGCACACGGCAATGACATCTCCGTCGGCGGCAGAAAGCGCATTGAACGACACATAGCTGACGGAAAGTCCGTCTTCTTGGTATTCTTCAAGAACTTGGTGATTCAAGTCTTGTTGGCTGTCGTTAAAGTCCTGCCATACCTGGGAGGGCGTCAGTAATTTGTATTCCATGGCTATTTCTTCTTTGTTATAATGTTATGCAACAGCTTATGCACTTCAACAAAAGGTATAATCAAGAATGCAAGCCCCAAACTTATGACAAGCGCAAGCGGCGGCAAAAATACCGTGCCGAATGCGCCGCGCATAAACGGCAGCACGATAACCATTGCAAGCAGCACAGAGCCCACTATGAATGACAGATTCAGGAACTTATTTGAAAGCGGATTGCTCTTGAAAAGGCTGTCGGTCTGTGAACGCATATTGTAAGCGTGGAATAGTTGTATCATGCACAGCGTAACAAATGCCATTGTCATGGGCAGTCTATCGTCAATGTGGAAGAAGTCTTCAAGCACATAATACCCTATGAAGAATGATGCCAAAACAAGTACAGTCTGCATTACGCCTTGTATTATGATATCCGACCCCGTCTTGCCTGCAAATAGGCTGGCGCCGGGTTTTCTGGGCGGCAGGTCCATAACATTGCTTTCCGCCTTTTCCATGCCAAGCGCTAGAGCCGGCAGTGAGTCGGTGACAAGGTTTACCCAAAGAATCATTACCGGTGTTAAGAAATGCACATTTGACGGCATAAACAGCGTGACAATGAATAGGCAAAGCACCTCGGCAATATTTGCCGAAAGAAGGAACTGAATGGCTTTCTTAATGTTTGCAAAGACCTTTCTGCCCTCCTCAACAGCGCTGATTATGGTAGCAAAGTTGTCATCGGCAAGCACCATATCCGACGCGCCCTTGCTGACATCTGTGCCTGTAATGCCCATGCCGATACCTATGTCGGCTTGCTTTATTGACGGAGCGTCGTTGACTCCGTCACCCGTCATGGCAACAATGTAGCCCTTTGATTTGAATGCCTTTACAATGCGTACCTTGTTTTCGGGGCTGACGCGCGCAAAAACACGATAGTTTTCAAGATTTCTATGGAACTCTTCATCGCTTAATTTGTCAAGCTGCGCTCCTGTTATGATGAGTTGGTCCTCTTTGTCCAAAATGCCCGTCTCTCTGGCAATAGCTGCCGCAGTATCTATATGGTCGCCGGTAATCATAATTGCCGTCATGCCTGCCTTCTTGCACACTCTTACGGCTTCCTTAACTTCGGGTCTGGGCGGGTCTATCATGCCCACCAATCCGACAAATACCATATCGCTCTCAAGCGTCTTAATGTCAAGGTCTTGTTTCTTTATGGCAACGGCAAGCACACGCAAAGCCTTTGTCGCCATGGAGTTGTTGGCTGCGGCAATGGTTGCTCTGTCCTCTTCTGTAATAGCTCTTATGGTGTCGCCGTCTTGAATGAAGCCGCATTTGCCGATAAGGATATCGGGCGCGCCTTTTATATACGCCGTTTTTCCCTCGGCTGATTCATTGACCGTACTCATCAGCTTTCTTGTGCTGTCGAAAGGTATTTCGTCTATTCTGTGATATTGTTGATTGAGCGCTACGACATCGACGCCCACCGTCTTGGCATAAGCCACAAGCGCCGTTTCAGTAGGGTCGCCCAGCAGCTGGTCGCCATTTATGACAGTGTCATTGCAAAGCACCATACCGTTTATAAGTTCCTTTACGCATTCCTCGTGGTTTTGCAATGCAAACACACCTTTTTTCAGCGTGTACAACTCTTTTACGGTCATCTGATTAAGAGTCAGTGTGCCTGTTTTGTCTGAGCAAATGATTTGGCAACAGCCCAGCGTTTCGACAGCCGGGAGATTGCGTACAATGGCTTTTCGTTCGCTCATTCGCTGAACGCCTATCGCCAACACTATTGTGACGACTGCCGGCAGTCCTTCGGGAATGGCCGCCACGGCTATGGCTACGGCGGTCATAAAGGCGTCAATGATGATATCTGCGGCAAATGAGCGGGCTTTTATGACGGCAACGGCAAATATGACGGCGGCAATAGACAGCACCATTATGCTGAGTATCTTTGCGGTCTTGGCAAGCTGCACCTGCAAAGGTGTCTGCTGCTCATCGCTTTGGCTGAGCATCTCGGCTATTTTGCCGACCTCGGTATTCATGCCTGTTGCTACTACGATGCCCTGTCCTCTGCCGTATGCCACAGCGCCGGAAGAAAACGCCATGTTATGCCTGTCGCCAAGCGGTACTTCTTCTTTTTCGATGGTGTGGATATCCTTTTCGGACGGCACCGATTCACCCGTCAAGGCGGCTTCTTCTATTTTTAGCGAAGCGCTGGTGAGCAATCTCAAATCAGCCGGCACACTATCGCCTGCTTCCAGTATGACAATGTCGCCCACGACAATATCGCTGCTGTTTATTTTCTGCACTTCACCGCCGCGCAACACTTTGGCAAGCGGTTTGTTCATATTCTTAAGCGCCTCCAGAGCTGCTTCCGCCTTGCTCTCCTGCGCCAACCCTATAAAGGCATTTATGAGTACGATAAGAAGGATTATGCCGCTGTCAACCAGCTCGGAATACTCCTTGCGCACGATTGCGATAATTGCGCTGACGGCTGCGGCTACCAAAAGTACAATTATCATTACATCTTTCATTTGGTCAAAGAACTTGGCTATGAATGACCTTTTTTGGGCCTCTCTTAGCTCATTTTTACCGTCTTTTTCCAGCCTTGCTTTGGCTTCTTCTGCGGTCAGACCGCTTTCTGTTGTTTGCAGGGCGTCCAGTACTTTTTTGCCGGACATGTTATAATAATTTTTCATTACTACTTCCTTGTTAGTTTTTATATTTTTTTCTTATGAGTCTTTTTGTTTTTTTCATTGCCGTCAGGTTACCTTTTTCTACTTTTGTCAATGCGTTGCGGAAAAATTTCAGCACTTCCAGTTTACCTGTTATGAAAAAAGGATTGGGGGTTTTGCTGTATGAAATTTTTTGCCTATCTAAGATATTATAAAAATTCTGCAGTCTTGTCAAGAAACTTTGGTAATCTTGTTTATTGCTCCAACCTCTCTCGGCTACCGCCGCCAGCCTCGGATAGGTCTGTTTCCAAACGGTTTCCTCATCTTTTACATGCTCCGTCCACAGCGGCGCCTCCACCCCTATGACCTGCGGCGCAATCTCTTTGTCCATCTTATAATTATATGTCTTTTTTAGCGGCGTCATACCGTGAGGATAGTCCAAATAAAAGCTAAAGAACGGGCTTAGTATGATTTTCCGACCTTTTGCGCTCTCTTTTCTTACGGCTTCCTTGCCCGAACGGTTTTCTTTCCAGTATTGCACTATCATGTCGCCCGAAAGGTTTTCGCCCAACATGCCGTCGTTCCAGTTTATGACAGTTTTGCCCTTCTTATTTAGATGCTCCACCATTCTTGACATAAAATAGCCTTGCAATTGTTCCTCATCTTTTAATCCCAGCTCTGCCATTTTCTTTTGGCAGTCGGTACATTGCAGCCAGTGCAACTTAAGCGCTTCATCACCGCCCAAATGAATGTATTCATAAGGAAAAAGCTCTGCCACTTCATCAATAATATCAAAACAGAACCCATACACCTCGTCTTTTCCGCCGCAAATAATGTCGGGAGAAATGCCAAAACCTTCGCCTACATTCAGCGGCTGCTGACGGCAGGAAAATTGCGGATAGGCGGCAAGCGCGGCTTTGAAGTGTCCCGGCATATCTATTTCGGGAATGACATCAATAAACCTCTCTGCGCAATAAGCCACAACCTCGCGGATTTCGTCCTTTGTGAAAAACCCCGACACCTCCTTGCCGTCACCTGCGGTCTGCGCTCTTTTGGAGCCAATCTCCGTCAGCAATGGATATTTGTCAATTTGTATTCTCCAGCCTTGGTCATCGGTGAGATGCCAATGAAACTTGTTGAGCTTCAGCAGCGCCATAATATCTATCTGTTTTTTTATCAGGTCCACAGAAAAAAAGTGCCTTGAACAGTCCAACATGTATCCCCTGTAAGGGAATATGGGATAATCTCTTATGCTGACAAAAGGCAAGTTGTCGCCATATTCTTCCTCAATTTGCCGCAGCGTCTGCTGCGCATAAAAAAAGCCTTGAGGCGCCGCAGCGGAGATAACAACCCCGCTTGCATCTATATCAAGCCTATACTCCTCGGCATTTGCGCCGTTGACATTGATTTTTTTGATTTTGTAGGGTTTTTTCAAAAAACCTTCTTTAAGCGTAAGTTCTTGCGGATAGGGTATTATTTTCATTCTTTTCTCCTTACTTCAGCGATGCGTCGGGCAGATATATATCGCTTTCGCCAAAGCTGACATGAATATTTTTTATTTGAATATTAAATTCACCTTCTGCCTTTATGTTAAATACCAATACCATCAAGCTGGTGTCTAAAGTGATGGGAGATGTCCCCGGCTCGGCATAATAGAGCATGTCAAAGGCTCCCGTCTTTGTGGAGACCCTGTTGCTTGTCCAGCCTGACAGCCCGTCCTCTGTTTCGCCGTTGAAGTCCAATCTTGCGGCATCATAATTGACTTCCATTTGCACCGCATATATCTCGGGTATTTCGTCTATGTCAATGCTCAGCCGCACCTTAAATTGGCTGCCGGCTCTTTCCGATGTGAGTTTCAGGCGCGCCTTTGTGTTTATTACATAGGGGCTGGCGACGGTATAGTTCCAGTTTGAGGTATACAGTCCTTTGTATTTAACACGCATAGTCCGCATTTCCATAGATGCCGTCGTGGTAGATGTGTCAAAGCCCTCAAGCATATCTTCGGTGACTTTTACGACCACCTCGCCTTTGTTGTCTTTTAGCGTGACTACAATATATACATTGTTGAAATCAATCTTTTCGTCAACGGCATAAGCAGTCTTGAATGAGCCGTCCCGTATTTCTATAAACTTTATTTCATCGGCTCTTATTTCCTTGCCGCCGCAGCCCGAAAGCATCACCAGCGCAAGCGCAATCAATAATAATATAAGTGCGGCTTTTTTCATTGTGCAGTACCCCTTTGTTGCTCTTCAGCCTTCTTTACCCAGTTCACAAAGTCAGACAAAGTATATTCCCTGTCGGAATCATAATCTGCATAGAACAAGGCGCTGTCCGTGCCCAGGAGCAAGGTTTGTCCCAGCATGGGCAGGTCATTCTCGTCAAATATGCCGTCTGCGTTGGCATCGCCCTTGACATAAACACTGAATATTTCTAATAAGGCGCCCTCGGAATTCTTTATTTCCACTTTGATAGCCGAAGATATAAAGACATTCTGGTTTGTCGCTAAATCCAAATAATTGTCCCCGGCCTTGTAATAAACCGTTCCGTAGCTGGACACCATATTGCTGAAAGTGGCAAGAGTGGCACTGTTCTCCAGCAGTACTCTTGTATTGTTGCGATCAACTTTTATGCCGCTTGTTCCTTCTTTTGCCTCAAGCATTATGCTGGTGGCCTTGTCTTTTACAAATACTATAAAACTTGCCGACACATTGTATTGCGGTATGGTCAATGTAATCATCTGTCCGCCCTTTGTTTGCGGCGTGGGGTCATAACCGGAGAGATAATTTCTGTACGCTTGCAAAGATTCTATCTTGCGCTTGCCTGTCTGTGTGGTAATGGTCAGCACGCCGCCCTCAAGGCTGAGCGTCTCACCGTATTCATAATATTTCTTTGTCGGCGCTTTTATGGTAATCTCTCTCGGCGCGTCAATTATCTCTACAATGAGAGCCGTACTATAAGTTCCCCAATATATGATATTGACTACCTGTTCTTGCCCAATCAGCGATTTGTCAAAATTGCTGACGAACTCATCGGTTATTTGCGTTCTGTCGCCGTTTTCATAAACGCAAATGAGAATTATGTCCAAATCTTCGCCAACGGTGTATAGCGTCTTTGAAAGTTCTCTGTTGACTTCAATGCGTTTTATGCGGTTGCGCACTTCAAAGGCATATTCCCAATAGTCGCCGGTCAAATCAAAAGTAATGGTAACAACCTGTATACCTATTATGTTTTTGTCAAAGCCCGTTACGGAGAACTTGTCGGGCGCATACGGCACCACCTCAGTATCGCCTTTTTTGAAACGCAATATAATACTGAAATCTGACAAATCAATTTCTTCATGTATTTGATAAGTCGTACGCGGCGTGCTGACTACACTTATGCTGTCAATGGCGTTCAGCACGGTGACATTTATGGTATAAGTATGTATGCCCATATATTTTATGGTGACTTGCTGCAAGCCCTCTTGGTACGGATTGTAGTTCATTGCCTCCCAACCGTCTGTTATAACCAAATCGGCGCCGCTTGCCATGGTTTTGTAAACCGTCACTTGCAGAGGCTGACCGTAAATTGCGCTGACATTCAGGTGCTGAGTATATATCCTGGTGACATAATCCTGGAAAATGATGTCCTTTGTGGCGGTAATGCCCAGCAGCGTAAAGCTGACAGTCTGCGTAGTCAAAAGCGTGTTGTCAATGCCCAGTCTGGCATCGGCAATTTTTATACGGTATGTGGCGGCGCTGTCGGTGGTAATCTCCAACATCAGGTCTGTGTTTTCGCCATAGAGGAATTGGCTGCTGCCGACAAATACAAGCGAATTTATGCTGCCCAGCCCGAGAACTTTCAGGTCGTTATCATAATATTTTCGGTTGTGCTGAATGACATTGTTGAGTCTTTCAAGCACTTTTATTTCCATGCTGACTTTTGCATAGCCTTCGGAATCTCCGACGCTGACTTCTCCGAAAACAAGAATTATGTTGGCAAACATTTGTTTTTCGCCGTCATAACCGACATCAATAACCGCTCCGCCGGTAAATGTTACACGCACCGTTATGGAGCTGTCGACAGATTTTGTTCTGTCGTATACGGCGGCATCTTCAAGCATCATGGAGGTTATTTCAACTTGAGCAATGGAATCCTGAACTTCAATATTCAGCGTAGGGTAGAATGTCAAAGGAATGTCAAAATCAGGGTTGTCATACCTTATTTTTATTATTTGCTCGCCCAGCATATATTTGTCGTAGTTTTCGATAGTAATGACGGAGTCTACGCCTTCCTCAATCTCGTCCTTTTGTTGTATGTCCTCAATTATGTCTATGCCCGACTTCATATTGACAATCAATCTGCCGTTGCCAAAAATGTCCTCGCCGTACTTAAAAATCGTCTTGTCCATTTCTGCCGTAAGCCCGATGACCTTGTCAAATACTGTTATTTCATATGACAGATAAAAAATGTTTGTTATGCCTGCCTGTTCGGCTATTCTGTCGGTATACTTCAAGGTGACCGTGGTGGCGGCAAGTATGTTGGTATCGGCAAAAACCTCCAGCGTGCCGTTGCTGAACAGGTTGGACATAGTATCGGTCTGTTTTTCGCCATAGGCTCTGGTTATTTCTATCCAGCCGCCCGTAAGGTCAATGTCATCGCCATAGTCGTATACCGTCTTCATGTTTGCCATATTGCTTATTGTCACGCCTTTTACGGTATTTACGACGGTAATGGGGAAAGTCAAAGTGCCATTACTCTCTTTCAGCGTTATTTCCCTGACGCCAAGTTGTGAAGTAGCCGTATCAAAGCCGACTATCATTTCGGGCGTGACTGCAGTAACAAAATTTCTGCCGCTGTCCAGAGTTACGCTGATTTTGCCGCCCAGCAAGTCAAGTCTTTCGTTGTACCCGTATGTCTTTTTCGTCGGAGCAGACAACAGGCTGAGCGACTGCACAGTGTCATACACATGGACTGTCACGCTTGCCGTATACTGTCCGCCGTCACTTTTTCGGACGGTTGCCGTAATAATAGCGTCGCCCACCGCAATGCCCGTTACATAACCTTGCGAATCCACCGTAGCAATGCTCGGCAGGTTTGAAGAATATGAAATGTTCTCCGCCTTTCTGTCCGTTGCGTTGTAGGCATTGAAAACAAGGTTGGTTCTCTTTGTTTTGCCGACTGCTACGCCAAATGTTGAGGCTATGAACTTTACTTCCGTCAAAGGCACTTCGGGAAGCTCGTCAACTGACGGCAGTACAAGCCTGCTGTCATTGTTTCGTCCGACTCCGGATATGGTGCCGTCAAAATTTATGGCTATGGTATGCTCGCCGCCGGCGGCTATTCTGCCGACTTGCGTCATGCTCTGCACAGAAGATTGCGCAAAAGAATTGTTGCCTACGGCATATACCCTGCCATTGTTGTCAACGGCAACTATGTGGTCGGCGCTGGCGCTTATGGCAACAATGTCATACCACTGCGACACCGCCGACATGTTCTCAATATAAGGTGAATATCCGGCATAAAGCAGTGTGCCGTCTTCCGAAAGTCCAAGGGTGAACCCCTCCTGCGCCACTACCTGAAGTATGTTTCTCCAGTTGCTTACGCCCAACTGCCCTCTGCTGTTGTTGCCGTATGCCTCAAGCAATCCCGCCTCATTTTTTATGACGGTATGCGTCGGGCTGGCGCTGACTTCCGCCACGCCTGTAAGACCGGCAACGGCAGAAACCTGTCTGAAATTGTTGTCACCGACGGCAAACACAACGCCGTCATTATTTATTCCTATAATAGTGCGGCTGCTGACATCAATGTATTTCATATTTGTCCAGTTCTCTGCGCCCAGTCCTTGCAGCTCTCCTGCGACAAATACATTGCCGTTTGGCGCAATGCCTACGGTGGTATTCCCGCCGGCGGCAATAAACTTTATGTTGCCCCACATGTTTACATTGAGCTGACCTTTATTGTTTGAGCCGGAGGCTGTTACCGTACCGTTGTTGTCCAATATTACGCTGTGGCTGTCGCCTGCAGCAATCATAGCTTTTGATTGGTAGGGCGCCACGACTGTGATATTTATCTTTACATTCAGCGCCGAACCCCTGTGTGTGGCGTCTATGACTGTGACGCCGGCGGCTTTTGCAGTAATCACCCCTTCATCAGTCACTTCGGCAACGGCGGTGTCGCTGGATGTGTAAGTTATTTTCTTATAAGTCGAATTCTGAGGCAGCGTCAGCACATTCAGCTGATAACTCTCCCCTATCTTCATGATTTTTTGCGCAAACGGCGCAAGCAATGAAGTTACCTCTACATAGTCGTTGTTGTAATAAATGAGATTTTGTGAAATGTTGTTGGTCAGATTGGTATTTGCGCCGGCAAAAAATACTATGCCGTCCTCTCTGAGCATTACCGACTGATAAAATCCTGCGGCTATGTCTATGATGTCATAATACTGTGACACCTCGCAGTTGCCCTCGCGGTTTTTGCCTACGGCAAATACTCTGCCTTTGCTATCAAGCGCCAGCAGATGCTCGTCTCCGGCGGCAATTTTTACTATATTGCGCCAGTTTGCTGCTTGCTGTTTGTTTTCTAATTCGCCCGCAATAATTACCGTGCCGTTTTTTGTCAGTCCTGCGGTAAAGTTGTCGCCGCAAGCAACGGCAGTGATATTTTCCCATGTCCCGACGGCAAGCGTCTCAGTCCCCGAACCCAAAGCCACGGCTCTGCCATTGGATTTGACACCGGCAATATGGCTCTTTCCGGCGGATATATCGACGATATCCGTCCATTCCGAAACGCCTGCTGCGGCTGTGCTGCCGGCATAAAAGACTCTGCCCATTAAGTCAAGTCCGTATGAGGTGTATTCTCCGGCGGCAACTTTTATTATGTTGCTCCAAGAGCCGACATTGTGTTCGTTTTGTTCCAGACTGCCAAAATGCGTAACTTTCAAATCGCTTTTTAGTACCAACATGTGGTATGCGCCTGCCGAAACGGCTATGACATCGGTAATTTCTGTCGGCAAACTGTTGATGTCAATAGAAGAAATCAATGCCTTTCCGTCACTTTGTACTCCTATTGTCATTCTTAAGGATGCCGAAACAGAAGGTTTGAAGACAATGTTTGTCATCTGCACCGATTGCCACGAAGCCTCGGATTGACTGATTGTGTAGGAGCCAAGCAGAATTATGTCATTGTCGCTGTCAACAACATACAATTCCATCTTTGACGGCTCGTCAAAGCTCAGCCAATCGCTGTCATAAAATACCGAGGACAAATTGCTGTTGCCCTTGTTGTTTATGACAAATCGCAATGCAAAGGTGCGCAGATTCTGATTGTAGGATACTGCAAACTTTGCCTTGTCAAGCCTTATGTCGGCGGTCTTTCTGTTGTCTACTGTTTTGAGCTGTACGACAATGCTGTTCAGGTTGCTCAACGCTATGCCGCTTGCCACATCCATGTCCGCATAAACGCCGCTGAATTGGCTGTTATTTTTTAGCGCGGCGTTTTTCAAAGAAATCTTGTTTGTAAAATAATCGTCGTCAACGCTGTTGCCGCCGGCAAGTCTTACTTCAAATACTATCTCGTCATCGTTTATGGAAAGAGCGTTTATTACTATGCCGCTGTTCTGCCCGTCCGTAAAATAAATGGTTGTCGGGTCATAGCTTGATACTGGTTTTTCTTGCAGACTGGCGCCCAGCGAAGAAAAGTCGGGATTGCTTGGCGACAAAAAGGCTTTGTTGAGATTTGCCAAAGAATTATTTGCTTCCGTGCCGGTTGTTATTGCTCTCGGACGGAATATGTATAATTCGTCGGGGTTGTTCCTGTCATTCTTTTTCGCAAGGCTGTTTCCCGTTATGCCCTGTTTTATTCTGTACACGATAAGCCCCGACCCGGGCAGTGATGAGTCATATCCGGTTATGTTGTTGTTGCGATATTCCACCATGAAATACTCGTTTGGTCTTGCTGCATTGTTTATGCGGTATGCCACCAAGTCGCCGGAGGAGGCAACCGTCGTAGGTTTAAGGGAATATACCCCGTTATAATCAATTACGCCTATTTGGTTTTCGCTGATTACCTGCAAATACTTATAGCGCATATGCGTCGTCATAAACTGCGGATTGTCTGCCTCAAAGTGCATCAAATCCCAGTTGCCGACTGCCACATGCGGGTCGTCATAGTGATAAAGGTCGGGCACGCCCAACACATGCGCAAATTCGTGCGCCAACAACCCTACGGTTAGTTGAGCAAGGAAGTTAAAGGAATATTTTTTGACTTTCAATCCCTGAATAGTCGCTGAGTTGCCGTTTGAGATATCGTCCAAATCCCATGAATGCGGCCAAAGCATGCCGCCCCATTCGCTGTACGGTGAGCCGGCTATGAGGAAATTCACAGCGTCGACAAATCCGTCGCCGTCAGAGTCAATATTCAGCCCTTGCAGGTCAAAATATTGTCTGCTTGCCAATACTGCGTTGTTCAATAGCGTGCGCTCTCTGGCGGCTCTGCTGGCTGCGCCTCTTCTTAATTGATAATAGCTTCTGGGCTGCGCATCTCTATAAACAAATATTTGTTCGTTATTCAGAGGGTTTATGTTGTGGACCATTATTTTGCCGCCGGACAGTTTTTGGTAATAGTCCGTCAGCGAATCGCTGGGTCCGCTCAGCATTCCGTCAATATGCTGGCGGTCAAGGTTGAGATTTTCTCCGGCAAAGCATATGTATATGACTATGTTCACAATGGTACGCCGTTCGTTTGGCGCCGCTTGTAACAATTGCGCAGGAGGAGAATTCTGGGGATAATGCGTAATCAAATCGGGATTGGCGGCAAAATCAATATCCGAATATACCATCTTTTGCAAAGATGCTTTTTGTTCGCCGCCGTTTATGTAGCGCACTCTTGTGGGGGTGGGTCTGCCGCCCTCATTGCGCGCATAAACCAAATATCCGTTGTCACGCAGCAGAATATAACCGTCCTCGTCGTGAAGATAGTTGAAATTTTCGTCGCCGCTGGCATAGAAAGACACTTCGTTGCCGTCAGCCTCTATCATTGTTTGCGTAAAGGTATTGCGTCCGACTATCTCCGCGGACGGTTGTTGATAATAATACCCCTGAAAGGACAGCAGCGCAAGCAAAAGCAGCAACACTGCAAATGCCGTTATGGAACATAACTTATATGCTTTCTTCATGCATGCCTCCTTTGTTACTTACATTATAAATTGTAACTCTTCTTAGTGTCAATTTTTCTATTCTCCGTAGCTCATAATTTATTTTGACTTTCGCCTATCTGTAACCCAAAGTGTGGGGTTTGGGTTGCAGATAGGCATTTATCATAGCGTTGTAATGTCCTGCACATTGTTGACAAAGGTATTCTCCAACCACAAGTCATAGGTATTTGTGGTCAGTGATTTTATGGCAACTCTGTTGCTGAGGAAGGAACTGTTTATGACGGTATATTCTGTCATTTCAAAGTACAGCGCATTGTCGGAAGTAAACTCAAAGCGGCTGCCTTCAATGTGAATGGTGTTGTTGAAACATCTTATCGCCGTTGTGTTGTTGCGGTTAAATCTGCTGTTGACAACCTCCAACGCGCCTGCTGCGTTCAGGTATACAGCCGATGTAAAGCCCTCGATATAGGTTCTGTCAATTCTCAACAAATCTCTGAAAGAGGGTGAAGAGTATATGGCGCTGGCATTTTGCGGTATGGCCACGCCGCCTGCGCCGAACACTTCGGTATGCACCAAAGAACTTCTTCTGACTTCTATGGCGGAGGCATTGGCTCCGATATAGATTGAGTGGCTGTTTATTCTGCCGCCTATCTTTACGATGTCAAGAGTAAGCGCGCCTCTGCTTATTGTTACGCTTTCAAAAATCGTCACAATATGCCCTGCGTCTGACTTTACTATGTTCATTGTCCGCTCGTGGGTGTCCTCAATGTCCGCATATTCTTCAAACTGTGCGTTTGCATCATAGCAACCGATAATTGTTATGCCGACATTCTTGTTGACAACAAGGTCGCCGTAGTTGCCGGGAGCAAGGTACCAAATCACAGAAGTTCCTTCGGTCAAAGCGTTGTAGTGCGTATCAAGCTCTGTTTTGTCATTTATGATGACAGCGCTCTCATTTGCTTTCCTTATGGTATAAGTGCCGTTTATTACGGTTATGTTGTAGTTTCCGAACAGTACGGGGTTCATTGCCAGAACATCGTCTGATGGGATAGCCGCATTTAGGTAATAAATCTTGTCGCCGTCATAAGAAGATTTGAAGCCTACGAACTCTATGTCATAATCTCCAACCATGTGTTTATTGGTGACATCGCTGTCGCAAACAAGGTAACCGAACATCGAAGGCAGGTCGCTGCCGACAACACCGTCAAATGTAATGCTGCTGTTGAGCGCCTTTGTATTTTCCAGATATCCGCTTACGACTGTGCCGATGTCTATGGTCAAATCCTTTTTCGTAATAGTGATTACTTGCGAATCAACAGTCCAAGACGGGTAGTTGTTGCCGCCGTTTATGACAGCGCTGAATATATATTCTCCCACATTTCTTATTGAGGTAACCGGTTGCCCTTCAAACAAATAGGTATACTCTATGCTGACTCCTGCTGGCAAGTCGCCGTTGGCGTCATGAAGTCCCGAACATTCGGGCATCAGCGCCGTCCCGCGGTATACCATCTCATTGGCAAAACTTTGGTTTATGGTCGCCCGTCTGATGCTGATAGTCGTCATAATGGTTGTATCCGCTTTCAACCGATAGTTGCGGTTCAGCAACGGGTCTATCAGGAGAGTTATTTCATATGTGCCTGCGGCTCTGGGTCTGGTGTTGGTTATCATGCCGTTATTGTTCATGTCGGCATACCAATATGAGAATGAATAATATGTTTCTTCCACGGTGTCGCCGTACACTATTCTGGTGTCCCACGCTTGCGCTTTGGCTTTTATCAGCAACTGCTGTCTTTGTTCATACGGAGTAGAGGGCAAATTGTAGGCAGGATAGGATTCTTCAATGACTGAGTTGAGTATGTCTGTCATCTTTTGCAATGCAAAGATATTTGAATATACCGTTTGCATCAAGTTGTCAAAGGCTCTTGCCCTAGCCTCTTCTTCGGTGAAATTCGTGTTTTCTGTGTGCGCAAAGCTCAACATTGCGGCTTTTTCGTCCGGTGTTTGCGGCCAACCGATAATTTTTGCTTGCGGCAAGCCCGTCACCACCGGCATATGGTCCTCACCGTCATATACATAACTTTTTTCTGTGACAGTATCGCCGGGCACTATTTCGTCCCAAACTAGGCTCTTGACTTCGGTAAGTATCAACGCCTTTTGATCGTCGCCATATGTATCATAAAGCGGATAATATATTTGCAATATGGAAGCAAGCGCGTTTCTCAGCTTTAGTTGCGCTGTGCTATACACTTTTGCAAGCAGTTCTTCATATGCCAACGCTTTTACATTCTTTATAAACAATTCTCTTTCGCTGCCTGCCAACGATATATTGAGAATATATTCGTACTCCGCGTCAAGCATCAATTCTTTTTGTTCCATATCCCTCGGCCAGTTGCTTATAAGCGCATGTCCGACAAGTCCGGTCGGCACTATTTCTTCCCAAACAATTGACCTGGCTTCTATCAACATAGTTATGCGTACGGCTTCGGTTGCCTCATCAAAGTTGGGGAAACGGGTCAGGATAATTTCGTCAAGTCTGTTTTGCAGCGTAACTTTGCCGAGGTCATTTACGACGGCAAACAAATTGTCATATGCCTGCGCCATCGCCTCTTTGTTGCTGCTGCCGCCCTCAAGTTGTTGTTTTGCTGCATTAAACAGCGCTTCTTTCTCTGTGTCGTTCTTCGGCCAGCCCGGCACCAATTGCGCGCCGCTTACTCCGTACGGAACTACCTCTTCCCAGACTATTGACTTCGCCATAAGCCGCATATTGGCTTTTGCTTCCTCGTCGGCGCTGTCGTACTGCGGGAAATTGTTGAGAAGCACGGCATTGTAACGGTTGGTTAATAATTCTTGCGCCGTCAAACTGACATTGGAATAAAGCGTGTCATAAGCCGCTGCGCGCGCCCTTGCCGACACATTCGCGCCAAGGTGCTGATTGCCATAAACACGGAATTGATTGAAGAACAATCTGTTCTTTTCGTCGACCGTTTCCGGCCAATCGGGAATTTTTACCGAAACATTTGATGCTCCCGCTCCATACTCAAAGATAATATCCCTGGGGTCTATTTCTATGGGGTTTATGACCAGTCTGAATATCTTTTCTCCGACGGTGTTATAATCGATGATTGTTATTCTGACATAATAAGCGCCGGCGTCTTTGTACGGTGTGGTACTGAATTCTTCAAAAGCGCCCATATTATACTTTTCTTCCGATAGATATTCGACTATGACTTCTCTGCCGAGGCGCAACTGTGTATAATTGCCCTGCTCGCGCAATACATCGGGCAGCACAGGCACAACTTCTATATACAAGCCGGTATATGTCTGTGTAAGCGGATACAGCGTGGATATGCTGTCGCTTATGTCAATCTTTTCGATGACTACCTCCAAATTCTTGCTTCTTGGGAATGAGGAAGTGTAATCTCTGTAATATCCATACAAGCTGTATGTGCCGGCTTTGTTTACATTTATGCTGCGCAAATCCCAAAGCAACGGCACTTCAAAAGCGTTTTGTCTGCCATAGTTCATTATGGCTTTGGGAAGGTCGGACATCTTCAGCGGCTGACCCAGTTCAAGTTTCAGAATATTCGTGCCGTCATCGCTGTTAGTACGCAGTACCATGCTGTCATCTATATCGGAATACAAATATGTATGAAGCGGCAACTCAACCGTAAAGTACAACTGCTGGCTGCCGTTCAAGCCGCCTGCAAGTCTTTCGATATCGTCGTTTTCGTCTAAGAAAGTGTACACGCAAGTAAATACAACTTTTTTGTTGGCAATGTCCCAATATCTTTGAACTATATCAAATTCGTTGTAGCCGATGACTATATTGCCGTTGGCATCGCTGATGCTGAGCTGCACCAGGCTACTTGGCAGAAAATCAGCTTCGTTTTCTTTGCCTGCCTGATGAACGCCATAGGTATTTATGGCTGCTGTCAAGCTGTCATAATAGACCTTGCTGTTCAACTGTCCGTTGGCGTCGATTGCATAAAGTTTCGGGTCAATGACAATTATCTCAAAAATAATGTTCGGGTCATTTATTTGTCCCAACCTGCCGCGTACGCTGTATGTGCCTACCTCGGCGGTGCTTACTTGGCTGACATCGTTGGGCAAGAATTCCAACGGAACCTCGGACCAGTCTTCGGGCTGTCCGTAATCGGCAAAGTTGTAATATAGTGAGCTGTATTTATTCAATTGGGTCATAAGGTCGACGCCTTTTATTAGGTATATTGTGCCGCCTTCAAGGTATCTTATTTCGTCAGAGCCCTCAATACTTATGTCGATATGTCTTTTCTGAATAGGGAAGTTTATCCAGATGATTTCGCTTACGCATCTGAATCCGGCGGTAATGTACATGGCGTTCTCGCCGATTGTGCCGGTAATAACTTCTGGAAGTTGTAGGTACTCCAGTCCGCGGCCTTCGGCAAACTGCCATGAGATATTTGTCAGCAATTTGGACTCCGAACCGTCTTCAAACTCTACTCTCACATGGTCGGGGAAGGATACCATGACATTGTACGGGTCAATCTTCTTTGTGGCTGTCAACACGCCGCCGCTCAAATTCGCCAATATGACGCCGCCTTGTCCCTGTTGGTTGACCTGCAATGTTCTTTCGACATGCTTTTCTAGGACATCCAGCTGTATTTTCCAGAAGCTAGTGCCCATCTGCGCCGTAGCGTCCATTCTTTGACCGTCAACGGTATAGCTGTTTATGCTGATATTTGACGGCGCCAAGCCTGCCAAAGTAATGGTCTTACCCATCAGATTCCAGTCTATGTCGCTTATGTCAAGCCTGTTGTTGAATACATCGTTCATGAACAGCGTTGATATTATGCCGTCTGCATAAGCCTCGGTGAACATAACCACCAAAGAATTGGGCAGCATATATGAGCCGGTATCGGTGTTGTAGATACTTTCATTCAGTGGGTCGACAGTAAGCAATTTGTTGTCGCCTATGTTGACGCCCAACGGATAGAGGTTCAATTCCTCGTCCAAAGACTCCAATGTATAGTTCGGGCTGTTTACATAGTACATTACGGGCTGGCGGTTGAGATAATGTACCGTTATGGTGATATTCTGCGAACCCTCGCCTAATCCCGGAGAAACCGTAGCAGTCATCTGCTCTCCGGCAACGCCCTCTTCGTCATATAGGAATTCGTATATCCTGCTCTCAAAGCTGACGCTGACTTCGCCTATGTAGCTGTACATTTCGCCGTCAATCTCTATGTCCGGGGTAAGTCCGGTAATGCTCCCATAGGCGGCAACCTTTGTCGGGATATACGGGCTGAGCGGGTCTATTACCAACTGGTTATAATAACTCACCACATCGGTAATTTCGTTGCCTGAATAAATGTTCAACGGACCATAGAAGTCCAGTTTTTCTATAATTATCTGTCTATTCTTGTAAAGGAGATTGTCAACTTCAAAGACATTTGTTTTGTAATCAAACTCACCGTCTTCGTTGTCATACGCTTTGTAGGCGTTGCCGATGAAGATTTTTGCTATATCTCCGCCGTCTTCCAGTACTTCAAGGTCCCAGAATATATTGGTTCTGCCGTACTTTGTGTCAACTTCGCGTTGTTTTCCCCAATGCTGCTCGGCAAGGTCAAGAGTATAAACCTCTACGGGGTCGCTAAGTTCGGAGTTATGCAAATCGTCAAAAAGTTCGGCTTTCTCAAGGGTATTCAATTCCGCTAAGTTATTATAAATTGCGCCGGCGGCGGTTTGACCTTTTTGGGTCTTGTATGCGACAATAGCCGCAGCCTTAATGGCTGTCACCGTGCCGCCTGCCTCCGCCAAGTCGTCATGTATTTGGCTCATGACAGCTTTTTCGTCGGGAATGCTTGCGCTATATACTGCGTCATAAACCATTGCGCCCAATTGTTCGGGGGTGTACGGTATGACAATAGCGTCAAGCGCATTCTGAAGTACGGCTCTTTCGTCACCGCTCAAAAGGTCAAGTATGCAGTTTATGGAAAACGCTCTCAATTCATCTTCGGAATATCTCGGGTCAACGGAGGCAAGCTCGTCTTCAATTTCATGAGTCATATTGACTACTCTGTCCCAGCTAAGCGCTGCGGCGCGGCGCTCGTCATTGAATTGATATACCAATTCAAGCGCATACATTTCGCCAAGCAAGGCGCTCCGCAAGGTGTTTGCGGCGCTTTGGTCTACAAAGGTAAGCCATGCATTATGTTTGATGTCCAGCACTGCGCTTTCCAACCTATCTGCTATGGGCGCATAATTGTTAAGCGCGCGGTCGTATGCCAAAGCGTTTATTTCTTCATTTGTAATCTGTGTATTCTCTCCGTACACAACCGCCCAGATTGTATCCATGGTGTCAAGCTGGTTCTTGTCGGTATTCAGCATGGCTTCAAGGTCTCTGAATGCAAAGTGCTTGCTTTGTTCTGCGAACAGGCCATACACCGCCATGACCTCGTCCATAAGCTGTGCCAATCCCATCACCGGCATTTGGTACAATTCTTCCCAGTTGTAAGCGTCTCTTTGGTCGGGGGTGAGCGAAGGATATTGCTCAATAGTCTGCGCCTTGCGGCTGACAAGCAAGCTGTAATATACTTCTCTCTGCTCAAGCAATGCATACATAGCATTCCATGCCATATCCTTGAGCGTAACATTGTCGTCAGAAATGGTAAGAATGCCGTCCAGAATGTTTTCCAGCGCGTCAAGTTGCTCACCAAACAGTATTATCCATAAGCTGTTTTTCTTTATGGTATCAACAAGATTGGTTTCGGCTGCGGTTATTCTCGACGTCGCCTCATCCCAAAGCGTTTGGTAAAGCGTATCCAAAGCCTCTGCTTTCAGGGTCTCAATTATGGATGTGACAGAACTATGTAGTATGTTTTCCATAAGTTCTGCTTTATCTTGGTCGCTGTCAAGATTGTGGGCATAATACCTGCTCCACGCCTCCGCCTTGTATTTGTTTTCAAAAACTGCAAACCTAGACTGCAATACTCCGTCAAAATAATCGACGCTGGTACGGAGGTGAAGCTCTTTCAACCTGTACAACGCCTGCATCTTAATTATGTCTTCATCAATCTTTGTGTCATCGCCGTCAAAATGCACAATCAAATACCTTTGATATGCATAATTGTAGCACTGCGTAAGTTCGGTGCTGTACGGTTCGACGACTAATTCGTTATATACTGTCACAAAGAAAGATGTTTCAAGCAAGATCATAAACATTTCGTTCAATCTGCTGTCCAATAGTTGGCTTTCCTGAGCGCCTAGTATGTTGTTACGGAAATCAACATCGTCAAGAGCCGCAGCTTTCTGCACGACTTCAATGGGGAATATATCTCTGTACTTATTCCTAATGCTGTCCATCGCATTTCTTATCTGTGTGCTTCCGGCTGAATAATACGCATCCCATTCGGCTGCTTTTATTTGCTGTTTGACTGCTTCGTTCTCGTATTCAAGCTGCGCCGCAGCGACTTTTAAGGCAATGATGTCGGCTTCTTCAGGCACACGCTGTACAAGAATATCCAGCGCCATAGCTCGGTGAATCTTTTCGTTGGGGTCAAAGATCTCCATAAATATTTCGTCCATAAGCTGTTGCCTTTCGGCGTCGCTTTGGCTGTAAATTTCATCCCAAACCATGCTTTTTTTGTAGCTTACTACATAATACTCAAGCCTTTGGTCCTCAACAGCCGAACTCTCAGCATATTTTGTTTCTCTGAAAATTTCAAATGCTCTTGCTTTTGTGTATCGCTCATACATTTCATTCATGAGCGCTTTTCTTTGAGGGGAGGTTTCGTTCTTGTCAAGAAGTCTTTGCCAGCTTATAGCCTCGGCGTCTACTCCCAATTCTCTGCCCTCTCTGATAACTTGATTGAGCGTGCTGTCCATCGACAACCTTTCCGCCGCCGACGACGCCATATATAGCTCGTACCAAAGCGTTGTTCTGACTTCGTCACCGTCCAGCGTACTCAATATCAGGTTCAGCGTTGTTGCGTCCTCTGTTCCTGAATAGAGCGCCAATAAGTAGTCAAATGCGCTTTGTTTTTGTTCGTCCAACATTTCTGTTGCTACGCTGTTTATGTAGTCGTCAATCAGCGCATGCTCGTCTGTGGCTATCTTTGTTCTTGCCTCCAAAAGCAAATCCCATGCCGCCGGTTTGAGCATGCTGTCGGGCAGCAGTGCAACCATGTCCGGTGGATACAGTTTACGCTCAAGAAGGTATTCCCAAGCGTCCCGTTTCAAATCGTCCAAATATCTTTGATATATATCAGCCGTTGACGGCGCATAGTTCATCAGCCTTCTTATGGTTTCTACAACAATACTCTGTTGTTTTGCGCCGGCCATTTGGGCAGCCACAACATTTTTCAGCTCTGTCAGCCCAACAGCTGTTTCGCCTATGCTTTCGGGATACAGCGTAATATAATCATATACCGCCGCATATCCGACATACTCTCCATTGCTATAACCATAATAGTACAATTGCAAATCATCCATTAGGCTCTTGCGCGCCAGATCTGATGACAGAGAGTTGTAATAGCTTATCCAACCTCTGGAGTATTGCAACACGCCATTAACCGCAGGATTGAGATGACTTCTCATTGTGGAAATCTGCTGAGATGTCGAATATCCTTCAAGCGCCATCCACGCTTTTTCCAGCACATCTTTGAGTAAAATGTAGTCCATGCTTTCGCTGGTTTCGCCATAGTTTTGGGCGCTTGCCGCCACCGTATTCCAGGCATTAAGGCTTTCTTTGCGATACGCCGCATCATAATGCCCTCTCATTTCCTTTGTGTATTCGTACATGCGCAACTCTTTGTACGCGTCGACGGCATAATAATATCTTTGGTATGTCGGAACGCCCAAATCCGCCGTGTCGGCATAAATCTCTATCATGTCGTCCAGCCATTCTCCGGCGCCTTCAAGCAATCTCTGCCACACAATAGTATCTCTGGCAAATTGTTCCGTCGTTCCCGACGCCTCAACCTCGGCTCTGGTGTCGTCAATTGGGCTTGCCGCCTCGTGCGCTCTCTTTGCATACAAGTCGTCCCAATTCTTTTCTTTGCGCGCATTGCCCGCTAACCCGCCGTTAGCTTGGTCTATTGCCGCGGTTTCTTCCAGCGCCATGTCCATCAGCATTTGTTTGAGCAAATCCAACGCGTCGTCACGGTAGGCGTCATAGTATTCAAGTATGGTGCTGTCAAGCGTCTGGTCCAAACGCTCGATAAGCAATGTGTTAAGTACTTCAAAGTTCACTTTGAAAGTATCCTCATTGCTGCTTTTTGTGAATGCGTTAAAGGTAATTTCGTCGATTATTTCGCCAATCATATTGCGTATCGATTCAAAATTCCAGCTCTTTGCCGTAACTTTTACTTCGGCCGACTCGCCTATAATGCCTCTTATGCGGTCATCGTTGCGCAAGAAGTCCCAACCCCTTATTTTGGCTTGTTCAACGGAGCCGTAAAGCTGACGAAGGCTTTCTATAAGTTCCGCCATAATGGCGGCTTCGTCAATTCTGACTGTCCTTTCAAGCGTCTCCCAGGTTGATACCAACATGAAATCTCTGTAAAGGTTGTAGGCTTGGTCTAAGTTGTTCAAAGCTATCTGTCTTTGCTGTCCTTGCCAGATGCCTTCCATTTCAAACAGCTCATTCCATTTTTCAGTTCTGAGCGTGTTTATGTTGGCTATTTCCTGAGAAATATATGTGGCATAAAGCGCGCTCCATACCTCGATTTCCATGGCTGATAAAGTGGCGTTCTTTGCTTTTGCAGCAAGGTCTTCATAGAATACGATATACCAAAGTTCCGAACCTTCATCAGAAATAAGCCCTATGTTGTTGTTGCGCAGCGTTTGCATCAGATTTGTTATCTTTGATTGCAAATCGGCATTGGCGTCCTTGTAAGTATTTTTGTATGCTTCAATATACAGCTCGTCGTAAATCTGCTCGTCAAGCGCCTTTATTTGTACGGCGGCTTCGCCGGCAAATATCGTCTTGACGACCCTTTCGCCGCTCAGCATGACTTCAAAGAACTTCTCCCATGCAATGGGCTTTGTGGTGGTATCAAATTGTTCGTACAGCGCCTGCCATATCTCCTGATATGTTTTTGTCAGCAAGGTATTGCTGTAATACAAATATCCCTGCACATCTATGTCAAAGCCTCCGACTACCAAAATGTCCGAATCGCTTATGCCGTTCTGATTGTAGGATGTTTTGCTCCAGTCTATCTGCGGCACGACAGGCATGCCGAAATTGGAATAATAATATTCCGGCGGAATGAGGTTCTTGTAATAGACATCTATGTCTACAAACATATCGTTTGTCAGACTTGCGGGAATGTCCATACTCCTGCCCCCAATGGGATTGTCAAAATTAAAGACTTCTTTATACTGCTGTTTCAGCGTGCGGTTAAGCACAATTACTTGAATTTCAAACAACTGCCTTTCGGCTGCCGTTCCGATGCCATAAGTAAGGTATGACTTCAGGGTATAGTGTCCTCCGCGATAGCTGTTTTCGGTGTGGATATAATAATAAACCTTG
This sequence comes from Christensenellales bacterium, assembly GCA_050309775.1. GTDB lineage: Bacteria > Bacillota > Clostridia > Christensenellales > DTU072 > DTU072. Next base: position 30,244 of record JBNRMV010000003.1, read on the forward strand.
TTGTCGCCAAGCCCTTCATCTCTGGTATAAAATACATTTTCGTCATAATCCAGCCATTCGTTTATGTCCAATTCAAGGTTGTATCCTGTTTCAAAGGCAAACTCCGCCTTTGACGGCAGTCTGAAGGTTTGGGAATTGTATGGGTCAATGTAGTATATATTCGGAATGTCGGCTTGCAACATCGTGACATTGCCGTCTACTTCGCCCGTCACAATGTTGGGCACCAAAACTTCTTTTATCTCTCTGCTGAAAATGTTTAGGGTTATGTTTATGCGCTGTCCGTCAGGCAAATACAAGACCAAATAAAGCACTTTGTCGTCAATCTCTAAAATGCTGTGACCTGCCTGCGTATACGCAATGGCATTGACCAACTTGTGTGTGTCATATACAGAATGGTATGCCGCCGCCATAAGTTCTGCCAATATCACCTTTTCGCTGATAGAACTGCCATTGTACAATTCTCTGTAAATGTTTGCTCTCCTGTATTCTTGGTTGGGGTCGGTGATTTGGGCTTCAAGGATATCTAGTCTGGCTTCAAATATGGGCAGATATTCCGAAAGGCGCAACCTTTCATATGCCAAAGCTCTGACCTGCACGGTATCAATTCTACCGGTATTATCTGTGTCGTTCTCGCCGTTCAATACTCTTGCAAGAATGCCATCGTCTTCCAGCGCTGCGGTTATCGACTGCCAGACCTCGGACTTTGCTCTAAGAATTTGCCAATCCTGAAGTTGGCTGTTGGCATTGTCAACGGACATTTGGAGTATTCTTGCCGCAATAGCCTCTCCCGATACCGTGAAATAGTTGCTCATGTCATTTGCGTTGTAGTCATAGACATTTATGAGCTGACTGAACACTATTTGTTTGGCGCGGTTTATGCTCATATTCGCCGCCACTGACATGTAGGTTTCTACAAGTGTTTTGAGCGCGGAATAGTCTGCCCTTGATATTGTGGCGGCTACATGGCTCTGCCACATATATGCCCGGGTTTGTTCGGCGTTGCTCCAACCGCTCATGGTGTTGACGATGCTCAGGCTGAGCGCTTCAAGATAATCGCTCCTGTTTTGTACGGCAGAGGCAAGTTCGACAAACAGCATTGCTTTAGACACATTCTCTACTGTATCCGCCATGGCCTGCGCAATAAGGTTGCATAATTCGTTTTCCTCAAACGCTACACGCAGTATGTCAAGCTTGCTGTTGACGCTGCTCATTTCCATGACCATATTAAATATGGTGGCATTGCGCAGAATCGGGTCGGCTATGCCGCCATTTTGGTTTATGGTTTCCAGCGCAAGCATTCTTTCGCTTACGAACATTTCCTTTGCGTTCAGAATGTTCGTTATGGTGGCTTTCCTTGCGTCATCAAAAGCCGCCACATATTGCGCAACCATACCTTCTTTGACTGCCTGTGAAGCGTTCAATACATAATAATCGTATGCCGCATATAGCTTTTGCAAATCCCTCATTAAGGCGCTTTCGTTGAAATCTGGCAGCGTGCGCATGTAATCAAGGACAATGGCTGCCCTTGCGCTCTCGCCGTTGTTGTTCTGCATCAGTTGGCGCCAAGCCTCGGCATCGGAAAGTCCATAGTGCGACGACAGCAAACTGGAAGCAAAGTCTACAATAAATTTTCTTTGGTTTTGCCGTTCCGCCAAAGCCAGCGAGCCGCTCTCAAGTATGGTGTCAAAGGCTGCGGAATAAATGTCTTCTGTTGCTTGCGCTATGCTAATATTCATTCTGGCGGCATAAGTGGCAATGATTCTGCTCAGTTGTGTTTTTAGATAGCCGCGTTTTTCGGCATCAGTGGTAGCGCTCCTTCTCATTAGCGCATCAAACAAGTGAGCGTTGGTTATGTCTTTTGCGTCGGACATAAGCAACTCATAGTTCAGCGACGCTCTTGCGTCAAAAGTGTGCGAATCAACTAGATTATTATTGAAATAAACCGTCAGGCCATTCTTGGGCAAAAGCAAATTGCCGCCATAATTGTTGGGGTCGTCATACGGATCAAAACTTATGGAGTTGTTGTCGCTGTAATCCACCAATCCTTCATATTCTATGATAGGACTGGTCAACTGCTTAACTTTTATGTAAAGTTCAATTTCTTGTATCAGTTGTCTGACTTCATTGCCAACGGTGTAATAATATGAATGCAGCTTTGCCGTAGCAAAAAGCACGGCTTCTTCAACAAGTTCTCCGTTTCTGAGTACCGTTGTGCCGTTATGGTCAATTTTTCGGTTTGCCCACTCCTCGGTCAGCGTCCACTCCACATTGTAAGAATTGTTTGCCGTACGGGTGAAGAAAGTCTCGATGACATCGTCGCCCGTGTCAAATGTCACATCGCCCAGTTCGTATGTATATGGGTTTATGATATGCGGCAGTTTCGATATGTCAAAGCCCACCGGCTTTGTCGGGTCATAAATTTCATAGAGATTGTTGATTTCGATAACTCCGCTTTGAATGTCCAGCGCTTGGAACGCTCTGTCCTCGGCTTGGGCGTCGTATCTTGTTTTTCCGATATATTTTTGCGGGAAGCTGACATGATAAGTAAACTCTCCTTGTCCACAAGGCAACTGCGTTGTGAAGTCCAAAATAGGAGGATTCAACACATTTATTTGCGTGACGGGGATTATTCCGTTCTCAAGGGCTACTCCGCCTATTCTCCAGCTGTTTTCGTACTCCTCGCCTACGGGTATCTTAAAGGTTACGGCTTGGGAGTGTCTGTAATTTATGGTTATTCTTTCTGGAAGCTTGTATCCCTGCGTAAATCGCATATTGCCGTTCTCGTCAAAGGGGTCGATTTCGCTTTCGCTCGGTCGTCCGTCCTGAACATCCTTTGAGTCAACAATAGCCCTGAAACGCACCGTAACGGGATATGAGCAACTGCCGGCTGACAAATGCGTCATCAAGATGTCAACGATGGCGTATTCATTGCCAGTCAACGGGTCCGTCTCTTTTATGGTAGGCAGCAGCAATTTTTCGTCAAAATCCTTCTTTTGTAGGACCAGCGTATCGCCGTTGCCCAAAACAAATCTGGGCGCAAAATATCCTGCGGTGCTGCGGTCATTGTTAAATTCCAAACTGACCTGTGACAACACTTCATAAAAATATTCGCTAGGCGCCAAGAACACCATATTGCCGTCGCCGTCATCTTGCGTCAAACCCATGGGTTTCTTCAGATGTATGAACACCGTGCGTATATTTTCTATACGCATGCGGATGATTTCTTCCATAATCAGCCCGTACCGCGTCTCCTCGTCGGAGTCAAATATCTTCTGCTCGGCTTCTTCCATAATCAGTCTGTCAATTTCTGAAGATATATCATACAATCTGGTGAAAATGGTCTTTGATTTTTGGTGCTGCGGAATGTCATTGTCCATCAACACATTATCGGTTATGGTGTTTATGAGCGATACCGCCTCTGTTTCGTCGGCAATGTACACAAATCTGTAATCCGCCGTAAGCAATTCGCTGTTGCTCGTATTCAGTCTGTTAAAGCTGAAGCTGGTGACCTCTCTGCGGGTAATTCGGAAAGGAATCCTTACTATTTGTTGGTTGATTTGACCATATCCAAGATAGCCTTCCAGCACCACGCCCAAAGCCGCTCCTGTGCTGTTTTGCAACAATGTGATTATTTCGTCAAGGTTTGTCCATCTGACATTCAACAAATATTTGTTCATTGATGTCTCCGGATTGTCTCCGAAATAAATGCCTATTCTTGCCTTGTTGATTTCGGTATTTTTTGCTGAAATGTAACTTTGCAGAGCAAAGAACTTCAGCTCATCTTCCGACGAGTTCGGATACTGTCCCCAAACACTGTTGTAATGCGCCGTCAGCAGCGTCTGTTCGGTGGAAGATGATGTAAATCTGTATTCATCGTATACTAAGGCATTCAGCAACACATTGGAAAGTTGGGGGTTTTCTTTTCTGCGGTCGGTCAACAGATTGTTTATGCGGCGAATAGTGCGGTCGTATTCGTCATTGTATTTGCGCAGATATTCAAGACGGGTCAACATCCTTGTGCTTTCTTCGTGATAGGTATCAAGAGAATAAAGCTCCGTCGGTTGGGCTTCTTCTGTGTTAAAAATCTCCAATTGCGTATAGCCGTTGTCGGCATCAACCAGCAGCACATTTCGAGATATGACGGTCAACAGCAGCGCAACCTCCTGCGCAATGACAGTGTCCGTAGCCGCAACATAACTCTTTATGGTATATGTTCCGCCCAAATGAGAGAATACAAACTTATTGTCAACAGGTATTTCGCCTTTTTCGATGAGCATGCGGAAATACTGCAACTCTTCGGGTGTGGGAACGGCAAACCCGTCGGGAATAATGTCGTCAAGCGAACCTACGGGGTTGCCTTGCGACAAATCCTCAAGATACTCAAGATAGTCATAAATCCAGTGATAGCTTCTGCCGTCCAACTGAAGCATCCAGTTCTGCCCCGGCTGCAGCACAATAAACCATTCAACATCATTTACGGTTATTTCTGTGCCGTTCTTGAGCATAAGCGTGTAGTAAGACGGGAATGTATATGCAAGATACGGGTCAATAGTTTTTCGCGTTTCGTTTGTCTCCATGCCCTCGAATGTAATGTCTTGATAAAGGGCGTCAAGATTGCGCACAATCATTCGGACTTCTATGGTATGATTGCCGTCGCCTATTCTGCCGGTGACCAGCAACAGTTCCTCATCTGTCGACACATTGCGCAATATATATTCCGTATTGATAATATGCCCCGAACCGTCATAAGTATATCTCGGCATCAGGACATCGGATTCGTTCCATTGTATGTCATATGCTTTGCGCTGTATTCTCGTCTCGCCGCCTTGGATGACATTGAGGTATACTTTCTGCGGCAAAGGCATCTGATTGTAGGGGTTGAATTCAAAGAATGCGCCCAGCGCTTGGGTGGCGCTGAAACCGGCATTTGAATAAGAGGTCATTTCTCTTATGGGCGCGTCAAAGTTATAGTTGCCGTCGCTCCTTCTTTCATACCCTGTTATGGCAAAAACGCTGCCGGCATTGCCTATGCTTGCCTCGGCTCTGGTGGGCATAAGCACATTCAAAGTTATGGTCTGTCGTCCGATAGCAAAGCTTTCGTTTCCTATCGTCGTGGTATTTATGTTTTTGTCCTCAATTCCAAGCGGCGCTTTGGTTCCAACAAGCCTTATGGAGCTTTGGTTGACAGCCTCGTGTTTCCATTGCAATATCAACGGAAGATAATTATTGTAATAATTCGGGTCGTCCAAAGTATGGTCGCGCGTGCCGATAATTCTGTAAGTGCCGTCTTCAAAATACAATCTGAGCTCTTGCGTCGCCGTCGAACTGGTGGGGAATGTATAAGTCTGCGTCTGCAGCACATCGACGGTATACTGCCCTACGGCTTCCGTATACGGTCTTTCGTCAATCGGCAAATGCGTGTTGACGGCGTCAACAAAGCGCAAATGCGACACTATCTTTGATTTAACATTCAACTTCAGCGCAATGGGCAAATTGTTGAACATGGCATGTGTAAAGAACACGCCTCCATTGTATTGAATGTTTGAAAATACAAAGTCCCAAGCTATGTTTGTTATGGGCACAATGTCGCCGTCCTGAATGCCGTCGGGCGACTCAAATCTCAGCACAAGGCTGGTGGGCAGCGGCGACCACAACGCATTCTCAGACTTGCGTATTGCGTAAGAATACGGGTCAACCGTCACTTCTGCGACAACGGGAACGCCCTCATCGCTTATCATATATACCACTTCGCCTTTTATGATTTCTTGCAGCGGCACGATTACTCTGCCCAGTACTTCTACGGCAATATAAAATCTCTTTTCGGCGACGCTGTCCTTCCCGATAATCAGCCAGTACTCGGCTCTCGGCATACCCGATATGGTAATGTTGCTGACATCAAAGCCCTCGATTATGTATTCGACATCTCCGAAAGTGCCGTCATCATACAACACTGAAATCCTGCCCGGCAGGCTGGATGTCTTGGACGGGTCAATGCTTAAAGGATGCTCGGCGCTCAATACAGCGTCCTTGTTCCTGGGGGTGTCGGGGTCAATGACGGACTGTACTATTTTTATGCCGTTTACGCCGTCCTGAATGGTGACATAGTAAGTTGAGATGACATCCAACAGTTTTGCTCTGGGCTGATAAAAGTATTTGCCCGAAATTATCTTCACAGAATCGGGAATATAGGTCAGTTTAAGCCGCATCAGGTTGTCGCCAAAGTAGGTATACGCAAACTCATGCCATTGAGTCTTATAAATACTTTCAAATGTTTGGTTTTCTAAAGGCCGCACATTGGGTGTCACAAACTGACTTTCTATGTTTGCGATGTTCAGATACTCTTCCGATGTGATAGCAAATCTGACGCGCGCTTGCAACAATGCGTTCATGTTGTCAATGCCTATGATTTCTTTAACGGAATCAGAAATCAAATTAAATGCAAGGCTGGAATTGACAAAGCGTAGCTGCATACTCTTGCTGTCACGAATGGAACTGAGCAATGTACTCAGCACATCCATTATGTTTTCCATGACAAATATATTGTCCTCTCCCAGCAGTTCATTGAACGCGTCCTTGACCTTTTGGCGCTCTATGCGATACTTCAGAGCGCTTTGTTTGTAGGGGGCTCCCTGTTTGTCGCTGCCCGTCGGTCCTATCGGCACATTGAAGTGGACAAGCAAATAATTCGGGTCTGAGGAAGAGTACACACCCAATTGCAATACATCCCTTTTGAAGAGTTCAAACTTCATAACCTGTTCGATATGCCGTTCATTCTCGCCGGCGGAGTTCTCTACATAACTGAACACCTGCATAATATCCAGCGAAAATCTCAGCACCTCATTGCTGTAAAGCGTATATGGCGTGTTAAGTCCGGTGATATCTCCGAACAGCGCTCCGAACAACTGGTCAAACTTTACGCTTGACACTTCTTGCATTGACAGCGTGCCGTCTATTGAAAGTATGGTATTGTCGGGAATCTCCAGCCAGTAAAAATAATCGGGGTTGAATGACTCCGGATAAACCAAAGTATCTCCCGGCAACGGGTCAATTATGGACAACCGCAGTTGGAATACTAAAAAATCTCCGTCATATAGGTCGACGCCGATGTCGCCGTTTTCTACATTGTATGAAAGCACCAGCACTGCGTTTTGCAAAGCGTTGTCGCCCAACAGTTGCGCAATGAGTTCTCGGTCAACCTTAAGCTTTTTGGAAATCAAATCGATAAGGTCGACATCCTCTCCATAAAGCTGCTCAATCAGCTGTTTTGTTATATCTATGGATATTGTGTTGGTTTTTTCGTCGGAATATATGTTGTCCAGAACCAGCTGCACCAACGCTTCATTCTCGCCATAATCGTCATCTTCGCGGAAAGCCTGTACTATTTTCAGTATGTCATTGAATAGCAGAGTTATTTCCTGCGCCAGATTTATGCCTTCAAACTTTACTTTCGGCAAGTTCAACTTCTCAAGTTCGATAGCGCCGTTCAATTGGCGGTTCATTCCCGATATGTCCACATACAACATTTGGTCTTTATAGAAAAGACCGCCCATTTCCTCATTTACGCTGTCTATGGTGAAGAGCACTTGGTTGACTGTGTTGTCCGTCGAAGACAGTATGGCGCGCAATGTGGCGTCATATGTCATATCAAAGAACGGCACATACAGCGTACCGCCGTAGTCATAGCGCCCCATATCCATTTCGGGATAGTTGTTTGTGTAGGGATTTTCGGCAGGCTCAATTTTTATTTCGTCTTTACCTTCTTTGGCGACTACTTCCATCTCTATGTCAAAGGTGTTTATGCCGTCCGCCATGCTGCCGCTGGCTTCAAATATAACCGTTTCTACACCCTGCCTGTCCAGTCTGATATTTATGAGGTCGCCCGTCATAGTGGCTATTTCAAGTATGGCAAGGTCGCTTATGCGCAGTCCCAAGTACTTCATACTCAGCAAGTCAAATTTGCGCTCAAACTTGTCAAAGGTTTGTTTAATCATATTGTTTACCTGAATCTTGATTTGTCCGTAATTCAGGTTTACATCTCTCATTTCAATGGATTCCGCCGTTTCCGTAACCTTAATGTACTTCATGCGGCTTTGGTCGACAAGCGGACTGAGGTTACCGCCGATATTGTCGGGGTCAAAGAGGTCGGACATAGTCTGCCCAATAAAGGTGCCCGACATGTCAAACATCGTCACCATTTCAAAGAATAGGTCGAACATATTTGTCGAGCCAAAATCAAGTATGCTATGTTTTTCGTCCTGTGACTGTAAGAATAAATCGCCGTTGTTGTAATATATGAAGATACGGTTCATGTGATAGTTGTTGTCGAATACCTTGACATATATTTGACTGTTTTGGCGTCTGGAGGCATAGTTCGCCTTATAATCAATAGTATAGTTTATGTATCCTGTGTGTATGGTGTAAACCGAACTTACATAAGTTTCCGGACTGTCTTCAAGTCTTTCGGCGCCCACAAGCATACCGGAGCTTATTTTCCTCATAAGCTGGTTCTTGTTAACATTCATTATTGGCTCAGTCGTGCCTTCATCGTCAGGCAATGGGCTTGGCAATGGCGCCTCCGGCGCGCATGCAAGCAAAGTAAATGCCAGTATAGCCGCAAGCACAAGCAAAACTATGGTTTTTGTCGTTCTCTTCACAGTATAGCCTCCAATAGCTGTTTCATAATTATGCCAACACCATCCTTAACAGGTTTGACTGATATGTTACATTCCCGATTGTAAACGAAGACGAGTATACTACGCTGCCGCTGCCGCTGTTTGCGGGAATGTTCCAATTTATGTTAGTTATAGTAAGTATTTTTACATTGACCTGCTTTCCGCCGATAGTCTTTGTTATGATGCTGCCTTCAAACTCCTCTCCTGCAAAGTAGTCCAGCATATCAAACACCATCTGTTGACGCGAGTCATAAGGATTTATGCCGCCGACATAGTCAGTGCTGTGGTTATAATCGGTCTTGACGGCAATCGACAGCTGTGTAAGCGGCGCGTCTTTGGGCATGGTCACCGTCATTTGTGTGCCGTTCTGGTCTAAATAGTACTGCAACGGCGACAAATCCAAGAAAAGCAATCTTATCTTGAAAGTCTGGGTATATATATACCCTCCTTTCGTCAACTGCAACAGCAGCGTGACGGTTTTTGTGCCGTCAATGCCGCCGTCAAGATAGCCCGGTGCCGTCTGCACATCATAACTTTCTTCAACGCAAAGTATGGCTTTGGCCTCTTTCTCAAACCAAGCGCGGAAAGCCTCGCCTTTCAGCCATCTATCCCACGCAATGGCGCTGAGTTCTTCATTTGTTTCGACAGAGGGATTGTCAATTGCCACCTTTTCTCTCAATGCGTCAAGCGCCACAATGTCCTCATTCTCGAACTCCACGCTATACGCATCCCAGCTCTTTGCTCTTACTTCGTAAGAATTGAGCAACGGATATTTTGATGCCATAGCTGAAAGCAGGGCGTTGAGTTCGTTCGTCAATGCCGGATGACCGGAATAGCTGAGCATAAGACTTGTCCATTTCTCCGTCTTTACATATTCGTCATATGCCAACGCCTTCAGCTCAATTGTCGTAAGTGTCGGGTTGGCTTCCTCTATTCTGGCAATCATAGCCAAAAGTTCGTTGGGGTCAAGCGCCATCTGAACTTTGGAATCCCAAATATTAGCTTTTTCATCTTCCGTATACAGCGTTGTCTGACTGCGTATATACAAGAACATATACATTCTGTACCAGCCCTCAAACTTCTTATCGACAGTCACTCTGTTGCCTTGTTTTTTGGTTATGGTATCCAGCAGATTGTTCATTCTTGTCCGTGTTGCCGGCGATGTTGAGGAATGGTTGAGGTATATTCCCCATGACTCGTCGTCAAACTGTGTAAACTGAACATTATTGTTTTGCTGCCATACAATTTTTTGCCATTCTACAATGTTTGCGATAAGCTCTTGTTGTTGCGCTTGGCTTCTGCCGGTATCTATGAGCAACTCCATAGCAGCCTTTTCGGCTTCATTGTTTGTCAGCGTGGGATACATATATTTTATGTATGCCGTCAAATCAGCCTTAGCCTTTGTCAGCGTTCTGTTCCATAGCACTCTGACATTGCCTAGGTCTGTACCCGCCATTTGGTTGAGCGTTCCGATAGCTTTTACGGTGGCCGGCAACATCGGGTCTGTCGGGTTAAGTATCAGCATTGCCGCGCCTGTTGTGCCATAAAGTCTTTGGTATTGCTCCTCGGCAAGGGTGGTTGCCGCCGCCGGGGTGTTGCCTTGCGCAATATACCATTCTTTCAGCCCTTCAACGGTATAATCGGTGGCGTTTACTTGGCTGATATATGATTCCTCATACCTGTATGTTGCGCTGTTGGCTCTGGTCAGTTTGTTTTTATGCGCATTGCCCAACGAGAAACTGCCTGTGATTGGTACGCCGCCGCTATTGTATGCCATATTCTTTGCCTCGGCGTCCCAATAAAGGATATAGTTCCTTTTTTGTTGGATTTCTTCCATTTCGGCATCGTCTATGCTGCTGCGGATAAGTCTGCTGTCTTCCGGATAGAAAAGCACATTCTTATATACTGTTTCTGTCCATTCTCTTACGATTTCGCCGTGAATGTCAATTTCGTTCCTGTACTGGGTCTCTTTTATCATGACCTCATACTGGTTCTGCGCCGAATAGTCCACAAGTTTGGAGAATACAAAACTTATGGGGTTCATTATGGTATAGTTGTTTGTGTCGTGTATGTCGCCGCCCTCGGGACCGCTGTATTGGCGCAGTCCGCTACCGCTGGTGGCATTGTATTCCCAGGCGTTTACGACAAGGCGCAATGTAACTTCCTGTCCTACTCTGCTGTTCTTTATGTAGCCTCTGACGATAATGCCCATCTTGCCTGTGTTCTGGTTTATGACCACCGAACCCGAATAACTAATCGCTTGGTCGCTGAAATCCCAATTTACAGCCAAATCCGAGAACTGTACCAAGTTGCCGTTTATGATGATGCCCTCATCCAAATTTATGAGGTTGGGGAAATCGGCAACTCTGCCGGCAAACGGGTCGGCAATGTGATACAGCGGATCAGTCTTGGAGCAGCTTGTTTCGTCATTGTATAGGTTCCAGTTGCCGCTATCAAGCCTTCTATCATGTACAAATATGATAAGGCTGAGGTCTTGAGAGGCTATGCCCTCGCTATACAGCGTTGAGGTAAACTCATTTCTGTAAAGCGCAAGTTCTCTCCTGGCAAAACCGGGCTTCATGCTCTCCCAGATTTCCCATTCATCTTCGGGGGTGCCGACTTCATTTTCAACAATATAGTCTTTTAGCGTAGTCCACGCATTTATGTGTGCCCACATATCAAAGCACAACGCATTGAGCTGCGTACCCGTTGCGCCGGGGTACTTCAGCTGCACTCTGGTTTTTATTGCCAACAGTTCCGCCTCGCTGATTTCTCCAAAAAGAGCCAGCCAGCCGTCCGATTTCAGCGCTTCGTTCAGGTTTGCCGTGCCGAATCTTTGCATATATATGGCGGTTATGATAGCGTTCATATTTCTGTAAAGCAAATCTTCTTCTATGCTGAGTTGGTCCTCAGAGCCTGCAACTTCGGCGGCCTTTTGGGTTATTTCTGCATAAAGTATTTCCCACGCCGATGACATAGCATCTCTCATATTGCCTTCATTTCCAGCATAGGTGACGCCTGCATTGGGGTTTCTCGGGGTGGACCAGTTCGCAGGTTTTGACCAGTTTATGTTGACTATATAGCTGTCACCGCCGTTGTTTTCGCTGAAGATTATTTCGGTCTTTGACGGAACATATATGTAGTCGCCGTACGGGTCTATGGCAAATTGTCCGTTGCCAAGGTTCATTACATTCAGGTTGCGCGCCAATTTCATAGCGTCTATTATTCTGCCCTCTACCATGACATTGTTGATGGCTTCGGCTACGCTGAGGTTTATGGCTCTGCCCAGTCTGCCGCCTGTGTTTATGGCAAGCCCTGCCGCCACGCTCGCGCGCATCTCAACAACAAGGTTGGATATCGTCCTCTCTATTTCTTGTCGTACAGCGGCTATGGTCATGGCATAATTGTCTTCCACAAAGTAGAACAAGTCTGCGAAGAAACCTTCAATAAGGTTCTTTATGTTGCCTTGCTCCGTCCCCAGAAGAATGTCTGCAAGCTTATCTCTGAGCGTTGTCAAATCGGCATTCTTTGCTTCTTTTCTTGCCAATAGCTTTGTATTGACGGCATTTTTAAGTTCTTCTGTGTCATTGCTGGCCGCAAGCGCTACGCTGAGCATTCTGGTGAATTCGTCATTTATGAGCGTGCGGATTGCGTTGCGTACGCTCTGCAGATTGGTATCTGTTATGGCATTTATGGCGCTGACCAAAGCATTGATATTGAGCTCAGCTTCAATGTCATTCTTGAGTTTTATGAGATAAATCTGTTGGTCAATATCCATTTGCTGCAACTCATACATGACCTGCGGCTCGACAAAGTCCACTATTTTGTTGTTTATGACAAGCCTTGCGCTCTCGTTGTATACCTCGTTAAAGAACGCATCGACAACGCTTTCGACATCGGCAAAAGACAGTTGCGAATCGGGAGCAAGATAAGCCGCCAACTGCGCCAGTACGGCGTCAGCGCCGGCATTTGACATGTCATCAAAGACTGCGATAAGAATATTCGCCACATAATTGTGAATAATCTTTTCGGGTTCGTCGGGGTTTACTCCGGTATACAGCGTTGGTTTTTGGTTGAGCTGCCCGAATATTACTTCGCGCGCAGCTCCGCTGGCTATGCTTGCCAAATCCAAGCGCTTCAGTTCGCTGCTTATTCTCTTTTTGTTGACGCCCTCTTTCAATGCCGAATTGACATCAAGGCACAGCCCTATCTCGTATTCAAGTTTTGTCAGGTTGATATTGCCCTGAATTTCTGCTTTTATTGCATCCATAAGCTCGGAAAGCTCGGCGGCAATATGGCTGCGTATCTCTTCATCGTTGTAATCGATAACCGGACGAACCGCCACGACAGTCTTGTCATAGAAATGTATGCGGGTTGCAATAGTCTGCCCTGCACCGAGATTTACGCTCAGCGTAATGTTATACTTGTTGTCGCCTTTCATCAGATGTACTTTTTGCGAGCCAATCATGATATAATCGCCGTCGTTGTCGGTATAATAAATGATACCGTCAATGCCGTATCTGATATCTGCAATTTCCACGCCTCTATACATATAGCGCAAACTTGAGAAAGTATGCGTTATTCCGGACTGGAATTTCACCGACAGGTTTGCCGGAGGAATGAACAGCCCCTGATAGTTTGAATTTCTGTATGCGTCGACATTTATTATAAATTCTCGGTAATAATAATCGCCATACGCCGTCGAGGCATTGAACAACTCCTGAATTCTCTCCCTCTTTTCCTCATCTGCGGCAGACGATGTCACGACTATGTCGGAATGCGAGGTCTTGAGTCCATGAGTCTGCTCCAGCGGCAGCGATACCACTTCGGCCGATTCTACTCTGATATAGAGCGTTATGGTCTCTCTGTCATGGTATACCCTCTCCGGCACGCCGTATTGGTTGGGCACCGTCTCATACCACCCAAGTATTGACGCTGTGGCAAGTCTTATGTCGCTGTCGTCGCCTTTGTAGTTGTGGTTGTTGAGGAAATATCTCCAGTCATCGTGTATTGTCCAAACAATGTCGGATACCGTGATATCATACATTGAGGTCGAACGGTTTATGGTCTTTGGCAAATAGTCGGGGCTGGACAAATAGAGATTCAGCGGATTGAACTCATAAAGGTCATTTATGACTATTCTGCCGCCTACTATCTCAAATAGGTCATTGTACGAAGCCACACTTCTGTATAGGTTGCCAAAATTTACCTTGACTATATTTATGTTTCTCTTGAGCCTGAATCCTTGTTCAGTTAGGTAGGATATCTCAAGGCTGATATCCAGTCCGCTGTTGTACAGCACTTCAATGGGAATTTTTGTGATATAAGAGCCTGCCGGCATAAGCGCTATGTTGCTTGTTTCTACATACCATTCGTTAAGCCTGGGCGCATTTTCTCCGTACTGCGGTCCGTATTGGAAAGTAATTGGGGTTTGGGTGGCCTGGATTGAGGCATCGACGCTGGCGCTGATATTGTCGCCAAGTATAAAGCCGTCAACGCCCCAAATTGCGCTGCCGTTGGGGTTGTAGAGCTGAATGCGGTGGGTCTGCAATTCCGTACCCGCTAAAGCAAAAATACCCTCGATAAATTTTATGCGGATAAGAAGGTCATGCGCGCCGGCGCCTTGTCCCAGCCTTATGATATATTTGCCGTCGCCGTAGTTGAAGCCCATTGTGTCGCCGGTTTTTTGTACGATGTCCTGAGTATTCATAATACCTTTCAGGTTTTCTATGGAAAGGTCTTTTATCAGCTTTTCGCGGTTGTCAAATACCAAACATGCGTTCTGGAAAATAATCGTCAGCAATTCGTAAGGATACAGCGCAACCGGCTGAACGGGTTGCTGAATATAATTGCCCCACTCGTCTTTCACACCTTCAATAAACGGCACATTTATGCCTGTAAAGTTGTAGTCTATGTTCTCATAAAAGCCTCTGCCAAAATACAAGTTTTCGATTTTGCCCTCTGTGTTGATTCGGATGCCGTCAAGCGTAAAGTCATTTATGCTGCTGAGCCTAAGCGTCAAAGGCAACTTGACCAAAACGCCGTCAGCGTTGCGCCACATAGGAATATTGGTGAATATGATATTCTCCAGCGACAGGTTCTCGACATTAACGGTCATGCGCACTTCAAGCACCGTATTGTTGCCGCCGGGCAGCGTTGTGATAAGTTCTATTACATTGCCGGGCTGGAATCGAATCTGGGACAGCGGAATGACATATTCTCCCGACAAATCCTTGCCTTTCCAGTCGGTATAATAGTATCTTATGTCGCTTTCGCCAAACAGCGCGCCGAAAGAATGCGGAATACGGAAGCCGGCATAAGTGTTCACTTTGTAGATATAACCGGTGGATGCGTCGCCCTCCATTGTCATTTCGACACCGTCGACATCATAGAAGGTAATATCTGTATAATGCGAAGTCAATATCTTTACGCATAGCGTAATCTCAATGTAGCCAACGATATCGTTGCCCACGCTCGTAGTCAATTTTAGGTATTTTTCGTCATCGGAATTGACTGTAAGACGATAATAGTTGCCTGATGCCACATATTCCACCAGACCCGAAGACACTTCCCAATTAACTACATAATTCTTGGTATAGTTGGGGTCGCCCTCCAGTCTGCCTTTGAATGTTACCGTAATGGCGCCCGGTAATTTTGCCGTCTGCGGATTGAACGGGTCAACATGATAAAAACCCGACGGATTTGAGCCTATGGAAATATAAGAAGGCACAATCAATTCTTGTGTGTCACTGTTCCAGTTTTCCAGGCTGCTGTAACCCATTCTATGCGTGCTTGAATCAAGTTCGGCTATCTCTTTCGGCGGACAGTCAACCCGGACCGTGCGTATGGGGGAATATTCCTTGAATATCCATTCTCCGACTTCAAGCGCTCTGTAAAGGTCTATGTATGAGCTTGTCAGGTTGCTGGTCGTGCCAAGGAAGGGAGTGTCCGTGCCGGCAATTGCCGGGTTGGTAACTCTGGGGTTTGACCATATCATAGGCACATATATGTCGTTGATGGCGTCATACAATTTTTTTGTTATATACCTGTCGCCCTCGTCTTTCTCCTCAAAAACTATCGTGGGATAAAGCGGTATATCATAAGTACTCTCATCAAGCATGTCTACGGTATAAACATCGTTTTCTTCTTCGCCGTCAAAATATATGCCCCGAATGGTACGCGGCAGAATATTAAGCTTCAGCGCAACAATTTGTCCGTGGAAGTCTGCGTGCATATATGTTGAACCACCTGTCAGAACAATGTCGGTTTCGTCATAGTACTGAGTAGGAATATAACGGTCGAAATACCAAGGCAGTCCGCCGTTGTAGTTCGGTGTGTCGCGATAGTCCACAGCATCGGGGTCAAAGTCAACAAAGCGTATCTCAATGTTGAATGAGCCGAAATATTCCAAACGGAACTGCGGCTCCAGCAATTGCCGGGCAAGTTCTTTTTCTTGCGGATTTTCAAATACCTTGGGCATGTTTTTCTTCAGATATGCAGCTTTTGCCCACAAATAATCATAAGGGTCAATATTTATGGTGTCGACTACCGGCGCTTCGGTCAGCTCATCGCTGTTCGGGTTGGCGGTGACATTGACAACCTTGGGGTTTTGCCCTGTTGTGTCGACAACTCTGTTGGTGACAATAATGAATATCGGAAAGACCGTTTCGCCCATCATGCCCTCGGCAATGACTACTTCAGTTAAGTAAGCTCCGCCTTGCAGCGTGACATTCTCCCAGTCAATAATTATATTGGTGGCATAACCCGTGTCATATATACTTTCATCCCACAACACCAGGCTGAGCGCCTCCGGCAGCGGCTCCCTCGGTTCAAGGCGCAAATGGGGCATATAGTTTTCTCGTATGTACTTCGCCTCTTCTTCGGTGTATTTGGTTCTGTCGGCAAGGTCTGCCGCCGTAATGACAAGGTCCTCCTCAACATCATAAAAATCTTCGGTGTTGAGCCTTCTTATTTTTTTCAGGTAAGTGGCGCCGCCTGTCATGCGTATGGTATAACTTCTTTGTACTCCCATAAATCTGTTGAATTTCGGCACGGTTTCGCTGATTATTATCGGACCATAAATCTCAGGGTGATAAACATCAATGGGGTTTTCTGAAACTTCAATAGTAGCGGGGTCGTACTCAAACTTCATAGGCACAACCTCATTCCAGGTTCTGCCGTTCTGATTAAATGTGAAAGTCACATCTATGCTGTCATGCAATCTTGTGGTGTAGGGACCTCTGGCAGAAATCTCCGTAAGCTCGGCTACCGTGTAATGGGCAAACTCGTCCTCTATCTCGTCTACGCCAAAGACTCTCTGCACCAAACCGACCTGCGTACCTATGTTTCCAATCAGGCTCTTGACGCCGAAAAGGTTTTGTACGGTTTCGTTCGAGGTGGTGATTTCTATCTGGTCGGGCTGGAAAACTACAAACGAATCCTCCACAAGCGCCGAAATAATCGTCGTAATCGACAGACTTATGTCAGGATTCAACATACTATCGACATTTTCGCCGGCTTCGGTCTGATTCATATACCTGTTTATGGACTGCAGCCAATAATCCTCTCGTATTTTGAATTTTGGGATACTTTGTACATTCGGGTCGTTTCGCAAACATACAAAATCTATCCAGATATATCCCAACTCCTCCTCAGGCGCATTGCTCTTGAAGGACACATCATTGGCATAAATATTAAACAAAGTGGTGTTATCTGCCTCGGTGGCGCCTTTTATGAACACATTCAGAATAAAGGCATTACGGGACGCCGCCGTCCATCTGCCGTCTCTGGGTCCGCCCGGTACCTTTTGCAACCTCTGCTCTTTTATGTACTGGTCATAGTACAGGGTGAAATCAAGTTTTGTTTCCATGGGCAGCACATACGGCGTGTTTTTGCCGGAGATATCGTCCATAAACGAACTCAGCAACTCCGACATGTCAACGCGCTCAGCATTTGAGAAAAGGAACTGACCGCTCATTTCAGCCGAATATGTATAGACCGGAAGCAACTCGTTGAAATCGTCAAATGAAATCTCGGCAATGACCATGTCTTCACCGATTTTGACGGGTACGAGGTCCAACTGCATGAGCATCTTGCTGGGCTCTTCTCCTTCCACAAGTCCTATATCGGAATAAAGCTGTATTCTGATTTCGTTTGTGTCGACATCAAGAGTAATCTTTATCCAGGTCTTTTCTATAAGTATTTCGGCGCTGGTTATGCCCAGAATGGTAGCCAACTCGTCAAGCGTTATGGGCAGCTGCGCATTCATTATGTCAATCAAGTCGCGCGTGGTGAAAGTACCGTACCCGCCCTCGCGCAAAACATTTTTCAGCAATTCATGGTCAAGACGAATCATAACCGTGTTTTTTGACAACGGGTCATCGGGATTTTTCTCCGTTGACTCCATTTTTGCCATAATGACTTCAAGAAGCAGACTTTTTTCGGATTCATCCGCAGGGTCAAGCAGGCTGTCCACTATGCTGACAATGGTATTATCGACCATATCAAAGAAGTTTTTCAGCATCTTTGCAAGGTCCCAGCCCTCTATGTATACCTTCGGAAAACCTATATCTTCTATTTTTATGCCGCCGTACAAATGCTGCAGTCCCTCAATATCGAGGTACGCCAGCTCATTTTTATAATATGCGCCAATAATCAAGTCGCCGTTGGCTATATCTCTGAATTCAGAGAAAACATGGTTGATTGTGTTGTCGTATTCATTGACTTTTGTTCTGATAAGCGCGTCAAGGTTAAGGTCCATCGTCGGCAAATACAGATTGCCGGTGAACTCATATTTTCCATAATCATAGTACTTGTAGAACTCTTTGTCTAATTGAATGGGTTTGGGCGGCGCCGCTCCGTAATATATCCTGATATCCGAAGTAAACGGAATGGACACATTGTCTACTTGCGCCGAACCTGCCAAAAACACATAAGCGCTGGTAAGAATGTCGTCAACGCCGTCAGTGTCAGGTTCTATAAAGAACTGCATGTCGGAATTTATGGTTTGCAGGCTGGTTCTGCCCAAAGTGGAGAACTTGAAGCCAAGATACTTGTTGGTAAGGGGGTCAATCTTGTTGCCAAACGGTGAAAATATGTTCTGCAAAATGTTCGTCAAATCTTCTTTTATGATATCTAAGTTGACGGAATTAAACAAAACAGATGTGACGTCTTTGTTGGTTTGTTCGTTGTGGTTCAGCACAAGTTTGTAGTTGTTGGTGATAGCCAGGTCAAGCAGAGTATAAATTGCCGACACGCCGCCGTCTTCGCCGACACCGGCGCTTTTCAGCACATCGTCAAGGCTGAATGAGGTGATAAGCCTAATCATTTGTTGATAAAGCACGCTGTCACCGAAATCGGGAAACCATCTTTTTTCGCCTTGCAGGTTCAAATAAAGAATGTTGCCCGGGTCATTGGGGTTGGCTTTGACGCCGTCAAAATAAAAGCCTATTAGCATGCTGTTGGTGATGCCGTCATACCATTCAAGCAATATCGTACTCTTTTTGATGAGTTCGTTGTGCTTTTTCAGGTCGTCTTCTCTTATGACGCCGTATTCGTTCATGTAGGGGTATGTAAACAAATGCGCCTGCAGCCGCATAACAAAGTTGGAGTTGTTGGCGGTGTTGATGTGGAAATCAAAAGCCATGTAGTATCCGCCCTCGCCCACATCTTCAGAGTTCAGACGCTTCTTGAGATTTGTTATGGAGTTGGTAACTTTCTCGATTGCTTGTTTCTTTTCGGTCTTGTCCTTATTGACCTGATTGCTCTCGTCGTCATTTATGCCATAAATCGGACCGTCGTCCTCCTCAACCTCTTGGCAGGCGGAAACAGTAAATGCCAGCAAAAACAACATAATGAGAATTATGGCTTTGAAAAGAAAGGATTTTTTTTGCACTAGTTACCTCCACACCGTAAGTCAAGACGGCAAAAGGGCATAGTTCGCCCTTTGTTATATATACAAGTTAATTCTAATATATATACTTTTCAAAGTCAATGCTAATTAATTATAAATTAAAGTAAATGTAGTATAAAATAATAGTGCGCCGGAATTTTATTTAATGTTAAATGAAACTTAACTTTTTTGCGGAATGGGTCGTCATTTATCCGCTTGGGGTGAAATGTTTTTCGAATTAAAAAAACGGCATTTCGCGCCGCTTTTTTTGTATAACCACCAAAAGCCGTACCTTGCGGTCGGCTTTTGGTAAAAGTTTGTTTTGTTTAGCGCTTAGTTTGGGTCAGCTTATTTGGCTCCCAAAGCTCTGTAAGCGTCAAGCAGTATCAACAGTTCGTCAAGAATGACATAGTGCTTTACACCATCAACTTCATAAATATTATCTTCAGAATTGAGGTCTATAGCTTCGTCATAATCCTTGGCTTCTGATGTCTCGGTGTATTTGTAGTCGGACGCTTTTACGATATCCAGTTCTACTTTGACATTGAGTACGCCTGTGCTTGTGCCTTTTGTGATGTCAAGCTCGATGCCAAGCGCATCTTCCAACAGACCCAGCGTTACGTACACATTGTTTGCAGACGATTTGGTAGCATTGACTATGTCGGCTACGCTGACGTCCACGCCGCTGAATTCAAATATTACGGACTGAGCCAAGTCGCTGAGTTGTTCGTCAGAATAAGTTTCTTCTTCGTCATAGTCAGCTGCAAATTTAGCAAGCAATTCGTTAAGGTCGGCTATTATATTTTCTTTGCCGTATATTGTTTTGCCTTCCTCGTCGTTTACTACCAAGACACCATTTATTAGGGTGAGCACTTGGTTGACATTGAGCGCAATTTCTTTGTTAAGTATTGCATCTTTGACTAAATCAATGACATCGGGCAGCTTGCCAAGTATGGTTGTCAAGAGGTTCGGGTTGATTTTGAAGGGCAACGGAGCGCCGGGTTCGGTCGTTTGGGTATCGTCACCGTCAACATCCCCGTCGTCTTCTTCGGGCGCAGCCTCTGCAAAGAAATCGAAATCCACCTTGTATTGGGTATTGCCTTGAGGTTCAAGTCCGACAATTTCATAAAGTCCGGCGATGTCAAAATAAAGTGTGTATCCGTCATAAAGCGCATCAAGGTCAGCAATCTTCTCGCCCTCGCTGTTATAAGCAGCCAAGTAAGCGGTGGGTCTTGATTTTTCTCCGCCAACCACTGAAAAGTCAGGGTCTGCTAGAATGTCGGCTTTCAGATAAAGGTCTTTTTCACCAAGGTCAATGGTAAGGGAGGCTTTCAGCGCGCCTTCTTCATAATTGCTGAAATTCGGAAAGGCTATTGCATGATCGCCGGTAAGAACCGCATCATCGTCAACATTTGCCATAATTCCTATCTCAAGTTCTTCCTGAGCAGGGGTGTCCTTGTCCAAATCGCCTTTGTAATAAATCTTAAGTCCGTTGACTTTGTCGCCTTCTCTCAAAGCGCTGATTTTGATGGTCGGGAATTTTGAGGTGTCGATATTCGAATCTTCGTCAATAAGCTCATCCAGAGTTACTCCGAATAAGAAGTCAATACCAAAGTCGACCAAATCTTGGAACTCTCCAAATCCGTCTTTTGCAACAACCGGAAGCAGTCCTCCGACAAGACTACCAAGTCCTTCGGCATTGACGCCAAGTATGTACTCGTTGTCGGTTACTTCATAAGTAAATGCCTCGGCTATAAGGTCATTTACGAATTCAAGTCCTGCAAGTGACGTTGACAATTTGTCAATAAGGTCGGCAAGTTTAAGGTCGGCGTCGGACAAAGCTTGGGGTATTTTGGAAAGCATTTCGTTAATTTCTAAGCCCTCAAGTTTTGTGAACTTTGTAGCGCCTTTCGTGGCAGTAAGCTTTTGATTGAGATAAATAACACCATCTTTCAGATAGGCCTCCAAAAGCTTCTCGTCTTCGCTGCCTTTCAAGATGATAGCGGCTTGATTTTCTGCCGGCTCATCACCATAAATGTCAGCCTGGACCCGAACCTTATAGTCCATATCTTCAAATCTCAACGCAATCGTAGCGTCAATGTGCATTTCATTTTCGATGAGTTCAACTTGTTGCAACAGCGGCTTGAATTTTGCCAGGAGACCTGCAATATCTTCCATTGTTGCGCCATCAGTTTCTGTTTTTTTGCCTCCGCCATTTTCGCCGTCTTCGTCGCCGCCCTTCTTGGGACCGCAAGCTACAACAGCAAATGCCAGAAGAACAACTAAAAGAGCCATGATGATTTTGATAAATAGATTCTTTTTCATATATCCTCCATAAGTAAGATTTGTGCTTAAATTATATATAATCTCTAACGCTTTGTCAAGATGTAAAAAAATCTGTTACTTTGCAAGCTAAATATTCAGCACAAGTTATTCATTTATCTTTATTTTTATTTACTATTATTTTGTTGCAGAGCTTTTCGTGGCGGTTAATTAAGGTGTCCTTAGTTATATCCCCACTACATTATATGATAAGGCTTATATCTACGCCCTTATTCTCTAATTTCATAATATGGACAAACAATTAAAACACTCTTAAAAAAATTTTACAAAAATATATTTTAGATAAGGAGCCGAAACGGCCATGAATGACATGCCAAACTTTATGTTTTAATAACACAAACTTGGATTTGCCCAAAATCTGACCGGGGCTTATTCTGCGCCTTTCAAATCGTCATAATCATCCAAAAAATGGTGGCGCACATCATTCTTTTTATAGCCGATGACCGTGTTCAAATTGACATTATACACGCTTTTGAATACGCTAATATCTGCATTCGGGTTGGTTTTTCGCAAATTACGCATCAATACTTTCATTTCCTGCCGTTTTGAATCGCCCTCGCCCTCTTCGCAACTTTCGGTAAATCGGCAGGCGCAACGCAAAAATTCAAGTCCGTTGTAGTTTTTCCAGTTTATTATATCGGCTTCCTTGACTAAATATAAAGGTCGAATGAGCTCCATGCCTTCAAAGTTTTTGCTATGCAACTTGGGCATCATCGACTGAATCTGCCCGTTATAGAAAAGCCCCATAAGAATGGTCTCGACTACATCGTCAAAATGGTGTCCCAATGCTATTTTGTTGCAACCAAGCTCTTTGGCTTTGCTGTACAACGCTCCTCTCCGCATCCGCGCGCAAAGATAGCAAGGAGAGTCCGTAACATTGGATACTATGGAAAAAATGTCCGACTCAAAAATCTGAATGGGAATATTCAGCAATTCGGCATTGCTTTCAATTTTTTTTCTATTGGCGGCATTGTATCCGGGGTCCATGGTAAGGAAAACCACTTCAAAATTGTCCTTGCCGTGCCTTTTCAGTTCTTGAAAACATTTTGCCAACAGCATGGAATCCTTGCCGCCCGATATACAGACGGCGATTTTGTCGCCGTCCTTTATCAGCTGATATTCGTTTAGGGCGCTTGTGAACTTGCGCCAAATTTTTGAGCGGTAAGTAGTGATTAGGCTTCTTTCAATTTTTTGATATCTTTCCATGCGCTTTTCCTTACATAGGATATTCATATTATATAATCAAAACCCTAAGAAAAGCAAATATTTATATTGCGCCGCTCAAATCGTCGGCAAGCCAAACCGAATCGGCGTCGGCTTCTATGGCAAATATTCTGTTCATGTCGTCATTTTCTTTTGCTTGATGCTGTTTGAATACCAAAGTTGTGTCATCCGACTTGCCCAGTATTTCCATTTTGCCGGTGATATGGCTCATAATAAATCGAAATCTTTTTGCTATGCCCGACAGTTGACTTCTTGCGGCGTCAACTATGTCGTATGCTTCCAGCAGCGGTACGGCAAAAAGTCCTTTGACGCCTTTTACCGGACGGCATTGAAAGAGATAATACGGAGAAATGCCGTTGGCGGCAAGTCCGTTAAACAATTCCGCCAGCGTTTCGGGGGTGTCGTTTACGCCTCTTAACAGCACAGTTTGGTTTAGGACAGGAATGCCTGCCTGCCGCAGCATATCCGTGGCTTGCAGCGCTTCCTTGGTCAGTTCCTTAGGGTGGTTGAACTGGGTAACTAAATAAATTGTTTTTATTTTGCCGTATTTTTCAAAAAGCTCTATCAATCGGCTGTCGGAAGTTATTCTTTGCGGAAAAACCACCGGGGTGCGGCTGCCGAAACGAATAAACTTTATGTGCGGTATTTTTGTCAGTCCGTCCAGATATCTTTCTATGACCTTGTTGCTGTTCAGCAACGCATCGCCGCCGGAAATAAGCACATTGTCTACTTCTTCATGTTGCGCGATATATTCCAACGCCTCATCGGTGATGCGCAAAACTTCCTTTTCGGTCAAGCCCACAAGCCTTTTGCGAAAACAGTGCCTGCAATACATTGCGCAGACATTTGTTGAAAGCAACAGCACGGTATTGTCATATTTGTGCTGAATGCCGCTGGTGACAGTGTTGACGCCCTCTCCGCTGGTGTCGGCGCGGCCTCCGGCTTGCGCTTCGCTCAGCGAGGCTATGCTCATTTTGAAAATTGGGTCGGAATAGTCTTTCTTTTCAATCAAATTGAGATAATACTGCGGAATAGACATCGGATACTTCTCTGTCAAAGGCTTAAGTTGTTGCCTTGTCTCTTCATCAATATACCCTAAATCTGCAAGGGTATCAACAGAAGTAATATTGTTGTTCAGTTCTTTTTGCCATTCAATCATGTTTGTTAACTTCAATAAAACACCTCTTTTTTCTTTTTATTTTATCATAAAAAATCCAACGGCGCAAATGCAAAAAAAAGCAACATATTAGGGAGCCTTGTCGGCTGCGCACAAACTCCTTCAAAAAGTTTGCGAAAAAACATTATATTTGTTAAGATAATTAAAAAAATATAATAGGTGTTTATACTATGGATTATCTTGCCAGCAACCACATCGGCGTATACTTTGTAATCTTTTTCGGAAAAATTGTCGAAGTCACTTTTGCCACGCTCAGAATCGTGCTCATAAGCAGAGGCGAACGCACAAAAGGAGCTCTTGTTGCTTTTGTCGAAGTTATACTTTGGCTGATGATTACCGGTACAGTACTTGTTGGCTTCATGGACGCACCGATAAAAATACTTGTTTTTGCGTTGGCGTTTGCTATCGGAAATTATTTGGGCTCTTGGCTGGAAAATAAAATTGCCGTGGGGCTCAGCACCATTCAAATCATAACATCGGAGGACAGCACAGAATTGCTTGATGTGCTGCGCAAAAACTATCTTGCAGTCACTGTCATTGACGCTGAAGGCAAGGACGGCGAACGCAAAGTACTTGAAATACACCTCAAGAGAAACCGCATTCCCTCCACCGTAAAACTCATAAACAAAACCATAAAAAACTGCGTCATAACCGTGCGCGATGTAAAAGTTATCAAAGGCGGCTATATCAAAAAATAACTTCCAAAACCTTTACTATTCATAAAATTTTTATCAAATCTTTCAACATATGATGCTCAAAAAAAGCAAAATGTTTGAGCAATTTTTTATACATTATATATATTAGGAAAAACACCATAATAATGTTGAGAGGTAATTATGGCGCATTCCTACAAGAGCAGCATCAGCTTCGGGCTGGTTTATATTCCGGTGACACTGCATTTATGTGTGAAAAACAATGACATCAGCTTCAATCTTATCGATAAAAACACCATGTCCCGCATAAGATACAAAAAAACCTGTCTTGACTGCCAAGGCAAGGAGGTAAAAAACGAGGACATTGTAAAAGGTTATGAATATGAAGATGACAATTATGTCATTCTTGAAAATGCGGATTTTGAAAAAGTTAAAAGCAAGAGAGACAAGACCATTGCCATAGAAAAATTTGTAAATTTGGAGCATATAGACCCGATATATTATGACAAAGCGTATTTTGTGGCGCCCGCAGGGGCAGAACAGGCATACAGCCTACTGATGGGCGCAATGGAAGCAAAAGGAATGGCAGGCATAGCAAAAACAGTACTGGGCACAAGGGATACTTTAATTGTTTTGCGTGTAAAAGACGGCCAAATGCTGCTCAATACCCTGTTTTATAATGATGAAATTCAAGTTTCGCCGGCAAAAAGTATCAAGCCTGTCACCACCGGAAAAGAACTTGAGTTGGCAAAAAGTCTGATTGAAAATATGAGCGGAAATTTTGACCCCGAAAATTATAAGGACGAATATCGAGAAAAACTGGTAGCGTTGATTGACTCAAAAATAAGCGGCAAAGCCTTCTCTATGCCAAAAGAAAAAGCAGAACGGCATATCGGCAACCTTATGGACGCATTATTAAAGAGCATTGAGTCATCAAAGCCAAATAGCGCAAAAACAGCGCCCATAGAAAAGAAGACGACGACTGCGCCAAAGAAAGCGCAGGCAAAATAAAAACATGAAAAAACTTGAAGAATACAATCAAAAAAGGCGGTTTGACAAAACCTCCGAACCTAAGGGCCAAAGCCAACAAGACCGCTTGCCTAAAGCCGAATTGCGCTTCGTTGTGCAACGCCATTGGGCGCGCAGAGAACATTATGACTTTCGATTGGAATGGAACGGCGTTCTTTTGAGCTGGGCAGTTCCCAAAGGACCCTCATACAATCCCGCAGACAAAAGGCTGGCAGTGGAAGTTGAGCCCCACCCCTTTGATTACCGAAATTTTGAAGGCGTCATTCCAAAAGGTGAATACGGCGGCGGCGTTGTCATGATTTGGGACGAGGGCCGTTGGTCGCCGCAATCCGATGTGCAAGATGGGCTGACAAAAGGCTCATTAAAATTTGAACTAAACGGGACGCGCTTAAAAGGCAAATGGGCGCTTATGCGCATGCAAAGAAAAGACGGCGACGCAAAAGACAATTGGTTGTTGCTCAAAGAAAAAGATAAATATGCGCAAGACGAAAACGGCATCTCACCATTCGACACTAGCGTAAGGACTGGACGAACGAAATCAGAAATTGAAAGAGGCGAACAAAATATGTTAGCCAAGAACCCTTTTGACAAAACCGCAGCACAGTTAGCCAAACTTGTTGATAAGGCTCCCAAAAACGGCAATTGGGTGTATGAGCAAAAATATGACGGGTACAGGATATTGGCATATATAGAGGAAAATAACACACGGCTTGTTTCACGCAATGACAACGATTATACACAACGCTTAAAGGCAATTGCCGATGCGCTGACAGATTGGGCAAAAGGCAGAGCAATGGTGCTTGACGGCGAAGCCGTAGTTATTGATGAAGAGGGCAAAACAAATTTTCAAGCGCTGCAAAACTATATGAAAAATCCAAAGGGTAACGAGTTGGCATATGCGGTCTTTGATATTTTGGCGCTTGAGGGCGAGGATTTGCGCGGAAAAAAATTACTGGAAAGAAAAGCAATATTAGAAGAAATAATGGCAGACGCTACCGATAACATCTATTTCAGCAGGCACATACAGGGCGACGGCGGTAAATACTTTTCTTCGGCATGCGACCTACGCCTTGAAGGTATTATCGGCAAAAAATCCGATTCAATATATAGCGGCAGCAGAAACGGCGACTGGATAAAACTAAAATGTTACAAACGACAGGAATTTGTTATCGGAGGATATACCCTATCGGACAAAAAGGCCGAGGGAATAAGTTCCTTGCTGCTGGGCTATTACGAAAACAAGGACTTGATTTTTTGCGGACGAGTAGGAACGGGATTTACTCAGCGCAGTATGAAAGAGCTTGCCAAGATATTTTCAGAGATACAACAAGACAAACCGCCGTTCAAAAGCGTGGCAAAAGCAAGGAGCAATGAACAAATTTTTTGGTTGCAACCAAAGTATGTGGCAGAAATACAATTTGCCGAATGGACTCAAGAAAATGTGCTGCGGCAACCCAGCTTTTTGGGCTTGCGTGACGATAAAAAGCCATTTCAGGTAACCAAAGAGTTGGTTTCGGAAAGTCAAAGCATGGATAAAGAAAAAGTTGAAACAACTGAGGATGCTATTATGGAAGAAAATAAATCAATAGTAAAGGGTATAAAAAAACCCGGCAAAGAGCAGAAAGACAGCGTGCTGGGTATCAGCATTTCCAGTCCAGACAAGATTATATTTGAAAATCCGCAAGTCAAAAAAATTCAAGTGATTGAATATTATGCCGAGGTTGCTGAAAGAATGTTGCCGTATGTTGCCAACAGGCTTATAAGCGCCGTACGCTGCCCGAGAGGCGCTGACCAGGACTGTTTTTTCAAAAAGCATCCTACTCAGAACGCAAAAGAAGTCAAAATATTTTCTGTCACGACAAATGACGGCGAGGAAGATTATTATTATATTGACGACGCTGCCGGTCTGGTATACGAGGCGCAAATGGGCACGCTGGAATTCCATACTTGGGGCAGCCGCATAGATGGTTTGGAAATGCCCGATACGATGGTCTTTGATTTAGACCCCGATGAAGGCATGGAGCTTGCGCAGGTACGGCAAGGGGTCATGGATTTGAAAAGCGTACTGGATAAACTGTCATTGCAATCATTCTTAAAGGTGTCGGGCGGCAAGGGCTATCATGTTGTCGTACCTTTTGAGCCGTCTGTTGATTGGCAAGCTTTTTCTGCCTTTGCAAAAAACATTGCTGAATTTATGGAAAACAACTGGCAAGACCGCTACACAAGCAACATCCGAAAGGAAAAACGCAAAGGAAAAATTTTCATAGACTGGGTACGAAACGGCAGAGGCGCCACCAGCATCGCCCCATATTCACTAAGAGCCAGAGCCGGCGCCAAAGTTGCATTGCCAATATTCTGGGAAGAGTTGGATACCATATCCCCAAACGGAATTGACATGTCTCTGGCGCTTGCAAGACAAAAGTCAAATGACCCTTGGAAAGATTTCAATAAAACCAAACAAAAACTCAAAAGCCATATATAGAACCTAAAATGCGCATTAAATAATCCGCCTTAATATTTTTTTAAACTTATTGTACAAAAGGTTGGACAACGCAAATGTCAAATTGCTTAAGGCAACCATTCAAAAATGAGAAGGACGAAATAATTATGATTGATATTATGAGCCGCATTCTACGATATTTCGTGCGGTAGTAATTCGCTGCCCTTTGGCAAGAGTATGCCCCACGTATGTGGGGTGAACCTGATTTAGCTGAGTTATATCATTGTGTATCGGAGTATGCCCCACGTATGTGGGGGTGAACCCAGAGTCAGCGGGATACAAGGCGATATTGGAAGCTGACAACAACAGTTATTGGACTATTACGGCAAGCAACAACTTGACTTGCAACAAACCACGGCAGACAGAGAGGGCGATTTGTTGAGGTACTACGCAAATAGAGCGAGAGCAGGAAGCAACACGCAAGGCAGAAGAAGCGGCGAGGAAACAAGTATTGGCGGCTTTGGAAGAGGATATTGCAAGAGGTGGCGAAACTGATAAGATTTCTCTTGATAGATACCTGCAAACGGGCGATATAGGGCAGACCGATTATGACAGATTGCTTGAAATGTATAAAGAAAAAAATGGGATGAAAAAGTAAAGAGGTGCTCCTTCCGACCGCCTTGTCGGCGGAGCGGGATACCTCTGCGGTTAGCTTGGATCAGGGTCTTTCGAGTCCTTGATACGCATAAACGGTGCATAATGTTTTGCTGTCAGGTATTGAACTATCTGAGAAGATTTAGTTTGACATAATAAATTATATATTGACATGTTTTGTCTACTTAGTATATCATTTATATAGCGTCGGTATTTTGTACGCAAATTCAGAAGGGGGAACCAAAGCCTTAGGCCTTTCTTTTTTCGGCAAAAGTAAATAAATAAAGGAAGGGAAAATAGGGAAAATATGAATATTCTTGCAAATTGTATTCACAAAAGATTTAAGAGAGGCTGCATCGAAGTTTTTAACAGCGCAATACAGTTACAAATGCCCATTAACGATATGCTTTATTTGGTACTTTGTTATTTTCAGGCGTTCAAATCACCATTTTTGACGGCAGATGAGTTCCATGAGTATGCAAAGCATCTTACTTTCGGCGAAATAATGGAAGAATTACTGGTGGCGCGGGACATCATGACCGCGCAAATGAACAAAGAAGTGCTGGATTTTGAGGGACTTTTGTCTGTTTGGAGACAAGACGCAGCCAAATGATATAGACCTAAAAAACCTGTTGCTTATAAGGCCGCAGGATTATAAAAAATACTTTTCAACAGGTGATAAACAGTTGACAGGGAGGCAATAATAGTTTATTATATTAAAGCATCGTCGCGGGGTAGAGCAGTCTGGTAGCTCGTCGGGCTCATAACCCGGAGGTCGTGTGGTTCAAATCCCGCCCCCGCAACCACACCTTACAAAAGATAATCCCAATGGCGGCGTAGCTCAGTTGGTTAGAGCGGCCGGTTCATACCCGGCAGGTCGTTGGTTCGAATCTGACCGCCGCTACCAAATAAGGCCCCATGGTCAAGTGGTTAAGACATCGCCCTTTCACGGCGGTAACAGGAGTTCGAACCTCCTTGGGGTCACCATACAAGGGAGCATAGCTCAGCTGGGAGAGCGCTTGCCTTACAAGCAAGATGTCACAGGTTCGAGCCCTGTTGTTCCCACCAAAGACTCAAGGCGTTTTCAGATGAAACGCCTTTTTGTTTCTCCGAATACTTGAATTTGTCCGTTCAGGAAACAGCAAAAAACAACTATACGGTGTATTTTCATAGGCAAACGGACGATAATAACAATTATGGGCGCAGCTGTTGACAAACTGTGTTCTCTGACATATAATAATAGTCCTACTATCAATATGGGGGTGTTTTGGATTCGACTTGTGAGGATAGGGGATGATAAGCATACCGAAGGCTCGTCTTCGTAAAAACGGAAAATTAAATTTAAACGCTGATAACAGAAGTTTAGAACTCGCAGCCGCTTAAGGCTGTCGTCCTCTCCATAGTCCTACGGATGGAAGCAGGGCGTCGTAAGTAGGGTCCGATGCGTCGGAGTAGTCTTGTACGGCGACATTGAATTAAGGCTTGGTTGAAGAAAGGTTTGCTTGTTGGGCTTTCGGAAACGACAATAAACAACACGCTAAGTATGTAGAAAGTCATTTCATATATCATAGGGACCGGGGTTCAAATCCCCGCACCTCCACCAATAATAAAAAAAGACCGCACCGTCGGTCTTTTTAATTGTTCTTATAAGGGGATTTGAACCCTAAGAGGGCGTTTGGCGTAAAGAAAACAGTCCTGTGTGACTGTTTTTAGCCGAACGGTCGAGGAGCTATGCT
>JBNRMV010000004.1:0-34037 GCA_050309775.1 Christensenellales bacterium
TTCAAATTACAAAATAATTTGTAAAAAAGTATTGACAAATGGTTTTCAGATTGTATGATTTAATTGTGGGGGATTTCTATTAGCATATCGTTGTTAAGAAAACGGAATACATTTCAAAGAATATAGATATGTAAAAATATATAAGGTAGAGATATGGGAAAAACAATAAAGGAATTAGAAAAAAGCAGTGGCTTAACGAAAATGCACAGAGTACCCATTTTCTTTTTCGCATCCATAACCATGGTTGTCATATTCCTTATGCTTATTCTTTCTTCTTGTAGTCTACCTGGGAAATCATGGTACGGTAACAACGAGAGTTATTTTGAAACAGAGTTTTTTGAATGCATCCGTCTTGGAAGTGATGATTTTGGCTGGCAGGATAAAGTTCAAATTTGCGGATTGACGGAGTTAGGAAAAGAACAAGAGGAGCTTGTTATTCCATCATATATTAATGGATATAAAGTTGTAAAATTAGGATATAGTAGAGGGGGGAATATGTTTTATGGTGAATTCAAAAAGGTATTTATCCCCGATGGTGTTGAAAGCGATAGAGTTAATTTATTTGGTGGAAAAGATAAGTCAGATAGTTTTCCTAAATTGGATAAAATAATATCAAATTCAATATATTATTTATCTGATGGTTTAGGTTCTGGCGGAGAAAAATATGTTCCAACAATATCAGTTGATAAATTTCGTGAAAGGTTTTACGTCTTGCCTGCAAATGTTTCATTCATGTATAACTATGAGGAAAGCTCTAACGGAGGCTATTATTGGATAGACGATTTAGATGAAGGAGAACCATTAAAAACCATACCATCTGAACCTGAGAGAGAAGGGTATGCATTCGAGGGATGGTTTTACGAAGAAGGGTGCATCAATATAGCGGATTTGAGTACCTTTATAAAATCAAAATATGAAGAAGAAACAATTTTCTATGCGAAATGGAAAAAAGTATAAATCTATAATGGAGGGAAAAATGAGAAAAACAATGAAAAGATGAAAATTTGGTAGCTTAATGATAATTATGGCACTTGGACTTTTTGTAGGGTGCGGAGCAAACAAATATGATGCCAAAATATTGGATGATTTCCCTGCGAGTTTTAACGATGAATTTCTAAAAACAACATTTGGAGTCGAGAATGAACCTGAAAATTCAGATGAGTGGTGGGGCGATATTGACGGTACGGACGGTTGGTGGAATTATGATCAAAACGGAAAAAAACTTATTCATATGCAAACGCTGATAATTAAAGACCAAAGCGAGGCAGATATTGCGTTTGATTATTTCCCGTTGGATTTTGATTTTGAAAAAGAAATGCTGTTAATGTGTTTTTTCGCGGAACCGTCGCAATGGATAGAGGCCCCTTCCTCATATAAAATAAATGATATGAGAATTGACGGTTTGACCTTAAAATTTACTATTGAGGCAAAGGCGCGGATAAGTTCGGCGCAGGCACGTTCTAACCAGCGCTGTAAAACAATTAAAATGAAAAAACTCGATATTACAGACGCCCAATTTGAAAGAAAGTACAAGGCTTAAAAAATGGTCGTTCAGTAGACCTGGGGTGTTTGATTGCTGGTGGAATAAAGGTGCTTGGGATTTTGATAATGATATTCCTTTTCCTGTAGATGAAGAAAATACAGAAGAGCATCTTATATTGTATGCAAGTTGGCGTTAAGGGAGGATTTTATGAATAAATCAAGAAGAAATTATGTTTTTATAATGGTTGCGGTGGTTTTATCTTTAAGTATATTCAGTATGTTCGGATGTAATGAGAGGGACATAACTGATAAACTGGGTTATACGGAAACTGAATATTTCAGATACTATGATGTCCATCCTTTCTTCGGAGAAATTGCTATAATAGGCTTAACCGATAAGGGAAAGGAGCTGGAGGAAGTGATTATTCCTAATTATATAAACCATAAAAAGGTAACACAGCTGGGAGATGATAAGTTTGATAATTATTTTCAGAGCGATAAATTGAAAAAAATAGTTTTGCCTTATACTTTAGAGTATATTGACGGTAATTTTTTAACAGGAATGGATGTGACTGTAATGCAGACAGATATGATACCAGAATTTCATATTAGTACAACAGATATCTTCGGAACAGGACAAAGGTACGTGCCGTATGATTTTGATTTAATGGAGGGTTCTTCTCTGAAAGCCGCCAATATCACTTATATGTATGATTTTCCGGACGCTCCCAATAACGGTGTTTATTTTATCGACTATGTGGAAAAAGGTGAAAAGATAAAGACAATACCGCCCAGACCGACCGGTGGACCTGGGGTGTTTGATTGCTGGTGGAATAAAGGTGCTTGGGATTTTGATAATGATATCCCTTTTCCTTTAGATGAAGAAAATACAGAAGAACATCTTATATTGTATGCAAGTTGGCATTAAGGGAGGATATTATGAATAAATCAAGAAGAAATTATGTTTTTATAATGGTTGCGGTGTTTTTACTTTGTATATTAAATTTTTTAATAATAC
Source organism: Christensenellales bacterium (assembly GCA_050309775.1). Classification (GTDB taxonomy): domain Bacteria; phylum Bacillota; class Clostridia; order Christensenellales; family DTU072; genus DTU072. The sequence goes on from JBNRMV010000004.1 coordinate 2,501, forward strand.
ATATAGGTTCTAATGCATACGGAGAAGAACAAAGCAATCCAAAAAAATATTTTATAGGATACAATGAAAATATTAGTTTGCAATATCTGAATCAGTATATCCTGACCAATACAGGAATTCAAAAGCTTGAAAGCTATGATAGCCATCTCTTTTTTATCGGCTTTCGTATGAGCAATACAATCAGAAAACCGATCAGAAGACACAATACGGCAAGCAGAATATAATTATAAAATGCCATAAATACCTCTTATTGCATTTTTCACACCGGGCCACGCGGGGACAAGCGGGCAGAAGAACGCTTACATCAATGTGAATTAATAATACCATAAAACATATCACCGCAAACAGATTAAATGCGGGAAACAGAACCTATTACCTGTTTAGATAGTAAATTACCTATTTTTCTTTGTCAAGAATTTTTCGGTATTTTTTTCGTATTGATTGGTTTGCTGACAGTTCAATCGTCTTTCTTGTAAGACTTTTTGGAGTTCAAAACACAGAAGTTTATTTATCTGCTATCAAAAGCGAAGTTATCGCGGCGGACCACCCGAAATCACATATCGCGTGCATATGTATCCGCCAATCGGGGTCTTGTTGTTTGACCCCTTTTCTCACAAGTCTATCGGGTCTTTCTTTGTCAAACGGGTCATAAAATTCATAAATACAGCCGCTTGACTCATACCATTTGTTCACCGCATCCAACGTTTTTGCTTTTATATCTTCCGCCAATTCATGGTATCCGTAGCGTTTCAGCCCGAGAATGATCATGTAGTTATAGTTTAGCCAAACGCCGCCTCTCCACATATCCGAAGAAAACCGCTTGTCGTCGAGAGCAAGCGAGGGAACGGGAAGTGCGGAAGCGAATTTTTTGCCGTCAGAAAGATTTTCGGCAAGCATTTTTGCCTGACGCTCATCGGCAATGCCGCAAAACAGGGGAAGAAAGGAAGCGCAGGTATCGGTTAGGTTGTGTTCGCCTTTGTGATAGCGGTCGTAATACATTCCCTTCTCTTCGTTCCACAAAAGCTCGTTAATTTTTTGTGCTGTTTCCTCGGCACGTGTTTTCCAAACCGAGGCGTTCGCTTGGTCGTTAAGCTCGGCGAAAATTTTTGAAAGATAAAAGCAATCGTTTGCAAAAAAACAAGAAAAATCCACGGCGTCCATTGCGCCGGAGTCATCGAACCGCGGAGAATTGTCCATTCCGCATTCGCCGCAACGGCAGACTTTATTGTTTTCCGTTTTCCATTCGAGCAATCCGTTTTTATTTTTGTCGCGGTGCTTTGCGTCCCACAGCAAATACTTCACAAGTTTTTGCGTCGTTCTTTCCAAAAAGTTTTTGTTTTGAGTTTTTTGATACACTTCCCACACCCCATACGCCAAAACCGGGGGTTGGGTGATGCGGCTTTTTTCATGGGGTGACATCAAATGCGGAATCATTCCGCTTCTTTTTTGGCAAAATAGCACCGCTTCAAGGGCCTCTTCGGCAAGGGGCGGGTCAAACTCTTTGAGGGCAAGGGCATGAAAGGCACTGTCCCACAGCCAGGCTTTTTTGTGCGGAACTCTGTCGGGTGTGGTAAACCGGCAAGGGATTTTGCCCTCGGCGGAATACACGTTGGCTTTCAAAACCGAAAGGCACTTCAAATAAAGCTTACCAAAAGCGTTGTTTTGCAAATTCATACGGCTATAGAAGTCCAAACGCTTGGCATAAAGCTCGTCCAAGCTGCACTTTGAGGCGGTCAAGGCTTCCGCGCGTGCCGTTTGAAGCGTTTTTGCGCACGCCAAAACAAAGGTATATCCGTTATCCGTTTCGGAACAGCTCAACAGCAATTTTGAACTTCCGCATTTGCACACGGTTTCATCTTCCCGCGTTGTTCTTTTGCAGTCCGTCAAAAGAATGGGAGCAACGGGAGATCTGCCTATTACGGTGCGGCAAGACGAAAACAAAACCGTCAATGGACCGTTTTTCGTATCTATGTCAATCAAGTCGCCTGTTATGACCTTGCATTTATCTATCGAAACGTCAAAGAAAAGGGTCACTGGTTTTTTGAGTTCAAACCTTATGCCGACCGGTTTTGCGGTCAGAGTGCCCACAAGGTCATCGCGAAAAGACGTCCCGCCGTCCAATGCGGAAAAGGCAAAGTATTGTCCGTATCCGTACACGTTCGGCAAAGTCAGTTGTGTGCCGTTTGAAAGTTCCGTCATAGATTATTCTCCCTGTTCATCAAATAAAGGCATCGGTTTGATTGGGTGATTACAAAAGTTCACCGCATTTTATAAATATACCATATTGTCTGCCTTTATGCAAACCCATAAATAAGTTTTGCGGTTGAAATTTGCGCACACCGGGTATTCGAGAAAGGTATGCGATGTAATAAATCATTTCCTCAACTACCTTTGCATGGCTCAAAGTAAAGAACGAAGGGATTTTAACAAAGGCTAACAGCTTTGCCAAAATTTGTTTTAATCCCCATTGGTTATCTCATTAAATGTCAGTTTCAGAAGTTCATAAAACCAGCCTCAAAGAAGTCTCCGATGTTGGCATAAAACCCATGATTGCAGGGGTAGTCATAGACATCTCTGTGGTCTTTGTGTCCTTATTTGTCCAAGCAGGGATATTGCGTTTTATTTATTAGTTCATAAAGACCAGAACAATATTTTATGAGATAAATCTTCAGTTTTTTGGTTTGTTGTGGTATTCTTTATAGGAATAGAATATCGTTTGGATTTGAGGGCGACATGAAGATAAAAAGAATTGATTGTGATTTTTCGGTATGTAAGGTGAGGGATTTTTCATTATTTGATTTTGAATCAAAGTATTTTTTCATTGGAAAAACCGATGGGGAGAACTCCTTGGTTTGTATCACGGAGAATGTGCCGGAAAATACGGTTTGTCGGACCGATGGTTGGAAGGCATGTAGAATTGAGGAAAATTTGGACTTCTCATTGGTGGGCATTCTTGCGAAGATTTCAACGCTGTTAGCAGAAAACAATATCGGAATATTTGCTATATCGACATATAACACAGATTACATTTTGACACGGAAAGAGAGCTTTGACAAAGCATTGGCAGTGTTGTCCGATGCCGGTTATGAGATAATCTGATTATTCATCGAATACTTAAATTTCAGCTCCGCCCTTAAAAATCTCTTTATTTCACGAAAGCGGTGGAAAGGAGCGAAGATGTCGAGAAAAAGCGTGTGTACGGCTTCCCATGCAAAAACCCAACCGCCGATAAGTATGCTCTCAAAAAGCACTTTAGAGAGAAGGCTGCTTGCCCGATAATCCGAAAATAAACCATATGCAAACAATAGCGTCAGCGAAATGACAAGCATAATTGCCGATATGCGCAACAATTTTTTGGTTTTTCTTGTTTCAAGACGGTGCAGGGAGTTGTAGTAGTTCAAATAGCTTACGCGAATTTGCTCTTCCTTTTCCGGGTTTGGTTGTGGGGCGCTCAGCGAAAAAACAATTTCTAAATCCTTGCGCAAGGGGATATCTTCAGAGCACAAGTCAAGAAACTCCGCCAATTCGGGGTGGGGGTCCCGTTTCTTGAAAACCGAATTGTCCCACTCATGAAAAAACTCATGATAATCGTCCAGCGCAATATCTATAATGATACGACCGTTCTCTTCATTTCTGCGGTAAAGTGTTCTGTATTTATTGCCTTTCATATATCACTTTATTTCCTTAATCAGATTTTACCATACTGAAAAATAAAAGTATAGTATGCAAAATAAAAAAACGCTCTGCAAAAAGCAAAGCGTCAAGAATTTTGTTGAATATTCCTAAACAGCAGTGTATCCGCCGTCAACCTTAATGTTTTGTCCCGTGATATATGAGGCCTCATCGCTGGCAAGCATTATTGCAACGGGGTTGAGTTCGCCTGCATGACCATAGCGTCCCAAAGGTACAGAAACTTTCATAAAGTTTGTAAACGCTTCGGTGTTCAGGGTGTCGGCAGTCAGTTCTGTTTCAAAATAGCCCGGGCTTATAGCGTTGCATGTAATGTTATACTTTGCAAGCTCTGCGGCTACGGCTCTGGTAAAGTTTATTACGCCGCCCTTTGATGAGTGATAAGCCACGGTATCCATTGCGGTGTTGCCCACCTGACCGTATATGGAGGCAATATTTATAATGCGGCCATGCTTTTGGGCTGCCATATATTTGGCAAAGGCTCTGGTGACTTTGAATACGCTGGTAAGGTCGGCAGCCAATGTGAACTCCCATTCTTCATCGGTCATTGCCAAAACGCCGGCATTTTTTGATGCGCCTGCATTGTTGACGAGAATATCCACCTTGCTGTACTCCTGAATTGCCAGCTCTGCGGCTTTGTTGATTTCTTCGGTGACGGTAACATCACACTTTATCGGCAGACATCTCACGCCCTGCGCCCTAAAATCGGCGGCTATGGCTTCAAGTCTTTCTATTCTTCTTGCCATAAGCACCAAATCCGCGCCTTGCTGTGCAAATCCCTGCGCCATCTGTAAGCCCAAACCTGAGGACGCGCCTGTGACTACGGCTACTCTATCTTTCAATGAAAACATAACAAAACCTCCAATATATGAATTTTTATTGCTCCTTGAGCCAGCAACAGTATACTAATAGCATTGCTATTCGTCAATGAAAAAACCGCCAGAACACAAAACAAATGAAAATCATTAAAAGTATAAAAAAAGTAAATCCTTTGGGTCGACAAGAGTATTGACAATTCAGCGTGTACAATGCGCCGCTGATATGGTATAATCGAGTTAAATTCGGAGGTTTTTTATGGGCAAGGAGATGAGTTCTCAAAAGATAAAATTATTAAAAATATGGGAAATACTGCGGCAGTACAGCGACGAGCAAAATCCGCTTGACACAATTCAAATTATTGAAAAACTAAAAAAGCTGGGCATATCTTGCGAAAGAAAGACACTTTACAAGGACATTGACGAACTCAATGCCAATGGCTATAAAGTTTATCAAAAACGCAGCAAACGCAATTTGTATTATGTCAAACAGTCGGAGTTCAGCGTAGCCGAACTGCGCATACTCATCGATGCGGTGCAATCGTCAATTTTCATCACAGAAAAAAAGACCGAAGAATTGGTGGAAAAGATTGCAAACCTTGCTGGCAGTTTCAAGGCCGACACTTTGAAGAACGGAGTATACTTTGACATTCAAAAGTATAAAAATGAGGATATTTATAACAATATCGCTAAGATTGACGAAGCCATAAACTCCGACCGTAAGGTGTCTTTCCGATATTTCACATATGACGAGAACGCAGAGATTTCTTATAAAAAAGACGGCGCGCGCTACAAAATCAATCCTGTTGCGTTGGCTTTTGCCAATGATTGTTATTATCTTATTTGTTTCAGCGACAAACACCAAAGCCTTTCCAACTATCGGGTGGACAGAATCAGCGATATCGAAATTGAGGACGAACGCATTACGCATGCCCAATGCGCCATAGAATTTGACATAGCCGAATACCGCCGCAAAACCTTTGCCATGTATTCCTCAGGCAAAGAAGTAAAGGTTGAGATAGAGTTTGACAAGTCGCTAGTCAGCGTGATGATGGATAAGTTCGGCACAGAAGTAAAAATAAGAGGGGTCGGCGAAGGCAAGTGCCGTCTGAAAGCAAAAGTGCAAATCAGTCCGGTATTTTTTGGTTGGTGCGCTACTTTCGGACCAAAACTGCGTATAATTTCGCCTGCAAGCGTGGCGGAAGAGTACAAAGAGTGCTTGCAGAAAATTTTGGAGATTTATTAAAAATTCATATTGTCAACGAATTCTGAGAAGAAGTCAGGTTGTTCGTTAAGGTCAACAACGCTGATTTTGTCGGCTATCTTTTGACAGATATTCAGATTGTCCTCATTCACAAGGCACATTACAGCGCCCTTGCCGCCGGCATTGCCGACGCTTTTGGTCTTTGAGGAAAATTCCTGAGGCAGCAACCCGATTTTTGTTGCGCTGTCAATATTGATATAATGTCCCAATCCGCCAGCCAAATAAACGGTTGAAATAGCGGCACTGTCACAGCCGGCGTTTTTCATAAGTATGTTGATACCTGAACGCACAGCGCTTTTTGCAAGTTGAAACTCCCGTATATCTTTTTGTGTAATGTAGACATCTTGCGTGATAAAAAACTTGTCTTCAAATATATTCTTACTCAAAGGGCTGTCAATTTCTCTCAGCAATCCGCTGCGGTCTATGATGTTATATTGAGTGAGGATTGCCATCAAATCGGTCAAACCGGAACCGCAAATGCCTTTTGCAGTACCCGAAACAGTGGAATATGAAAGTTTGTTATAGTTATAATAAATATGGTCTATGGCGCCCTCAACGCCGCCCATTCCCATCTCAATGTTGCCACCCTCGAATGCCGGACCTGCAGCTGCAGCGCAGGCAAAGTACTTGCCGTTGCGTTTCAGGATTATTTCGCAATTTGTGCCTATGTCAATAAGCAGACAGTTGTCTTGTTGCCACATACCGCTTGATAACACGCCGGCAATGGCGTCGCTGCCGATATAGGCGCTTGCCGAAGGTAAAAGCGCTGTGTCATTTTCGTATTGAGTTTTTGTAAAAACAGGCTGAAAAGGCGCTTGTCCCATTCCCGACGGGTCTGCCCCGGCGTATAGGTGCAGCATAATGTTGTTGCCGCAAATTACAGTCTTTTTTATATTATCGATGCCGTTTCTTTTGCGCAAGAGCAAGGAGATTTCGGAAATTTGCTCTCTTATTGCATTGCGTAAAAGTTGCAGTTTGCCCGATTTTGCCGCGCTCATTCTGCTGACAATATCGGCGCCAAAGCTGATTTGTCGGTTAAGTTCGGCTTGGGTATCAATAATGGCGCCGCTAAAGAGGTCAGTAAGATAGACGGCAAGCGAGGTGGTGCCTATATCGACAGCAATGCCATAGCCCGTCTGTTTTTTTGTTTTTTGAGGCGTTTGATAAAAAAAACTAAAAGCGCCCTTTGGGCTTTCCAGCGCAATAGATATATCCGTGTCAACGGTATGGCGGCAGGCATTAAAATATCCGTCCGCAATGGCGGCGGAGACGCTGCCCTCCAACAATTTAACCTTGCATTTGCCGCAGGTGCCTTTGCCGCCGCAACTTGCTTCAATGGAAAAGCCGTTGCGTTGCAAAAGCGACAGCAAGTTTTCACCGGGCTGAGCGGCTATCAAATGCTCTTTGTTATTTGTAAAAATCTTTAGTACCATAAAAGCATTATAACAAAACCCGGTGCAAGCGTCCACAATTTACAAAAAATATAGGCAATTCTGTAAAAAGCTATTTGATAAGAGCTTGAAAAGGCTTTTTGTGTGTTATAATTATTGCTGATTTATGGGGAGAGGTATATGGCCGGATTGCTTTTAGTCGTAATTTATATTGCTTTTATTTCATTGGGGTTGCCCGATTCGCTTTTTGGCGTTACTTGGCCGGTCATTCATCTTGATTTGGGAGTTGACGAAGGGTTTGCCGCGCTTTATATGCTTATTGTGGGCGCAGGCACTGCCGGGGTCAGCTTTATTGCAGGTCCGATAATCCGAAAACTAGGCACAGGTTGGGTGACGGCTGTATCGGTAATGCTGACAGTTCTGGGGTTAATAGGTATGAGCATAGCCCCCGGAATCGGAGTGATAATTATTTCTTCTATACTGATGGGTATAGGAGCCGGCGCAGTGGATACGGGGTTGAATGATTTTGTTTCGAAACATTACAAAGCCAGGCATATGAGTTGGCTGCACTGTTTTTGGGGCATAGGCGTCACGGTAAGTCCGCTGATTATGTCGCTGTTTTTGGAACAAGGCAACTGGCGCAGCGGCTATCGCTCAACCGCCATAATTCAACTTTGTCTTGCGGCGGTTATGTTCATCTCTCTGCCGCTTTGGAAAAAAGTTACCGCAAAAAACCAGATTCAAGTAGTTGCGGAGAATGCACCGCAAAAATCCTCAAAAAAATTCAATATTTTTAAGGAAAGAGGCGTTGTTTTTGCCGCCGTATCGCTTGCTATATATTGCGGTATGGAATATCTTGTTGGAGTGTGGGGCGCCAGTTATTTCGTACATATCTTTGACTTTTCGCCGGCAACAGCCGCAAGGTACATTGCTATGTACTATGGCGGCATAATGGCAGGAAGATTTGTTACCGGCATTCTGACGGTAAAACTGTCCAATAAGATACTTATACGCTTTGGAACAATTTTTGCCATAGTCGGCATAACAATGTTGTTGCTGCCGGTAAAAGCGCTCATGCTGCCCGGGCTGTTGCTTATAGGAATGGGGTTTGCCCCGATTTTTCCTTGCACAATTGACTCGACAAAAACTCGTTTCAACAGCCGTTACTCCGCTGATATCATAGGTTTTCAAATGGGATTTGCTTATGTTGGCGCCATAAGTTTTCAGCTGATTGTGGGTTTTGTTGCCACACGCACAACTTTTATGATTTTGCCTTTCATATTGTTGGCGCTGGGCATTTTATTGCTTGTTGATGTGGAGCATATAAACCGCATTACATCATCAAAAACAGCAGAAATGGGCGAAATCGGTTCAGATTAAACTGATAAAACTTATAATTTAGTTGTAAAACAAATTTTGCAATGATATAATAAAACAATAAGCTCATAGCATATTCGGAGGTAATTTTATGAATAAACTCAATGATTTTTTTGTGGGATTGGCAAACAAGTTGCCGTTTGCGCAACAGTTTTTTTCCAGAAATGTTGAAATCGGTCCCATAGAACTCAATACCCTGTTTTTAATTCTTGTAGGCATTGTATTGTTCATTGTGCTTGTCATAATTATTGCGTCAGCCACCAAAAGCGGCAAAAAAGACAAAACAGCGCAGCCTCAGAATGAAGAATATTCGGAAAAGACGGCACCTGCTGAACAGACAAAACCTGCGCTGACAGCTGAAAAAACCCTGACAGCTGAAAAGCCCGTTGAAAAGCAACCTACAAAGGCGACTGAAAAGCCTCTTGAAGTGCAACCTACAAAGGCGACTGAAAAGCCCGTTGAAAAACAACCGGCAAAAGTCGCAGAACCCGTTGAAAAGCAAACCGTAAAAGTGGCAGTACCCGTTGAACCAAAACAAGAGAACGCCGCAGAAGCGCTGGCGGCAAATGACGACACAAAGAGAGCATCGGGCAAGTTTGAGATAGAACTAAAATGTGACGGGTATAGGTTTTATTTAATAGCCAATAACGGACAGTTGCTGTTTGAAAGCATGGGATACAGTACGGCAAAAGGCGCGGAGAAAGGCATTGATACATTCAAAAGAGCCGTTGATAACAGCAATTTTGTGGTCGATGAGGACAAATTCGGCAGATTCAGATTTATTCTGAACAGGCGCTATGTCGGAGAAAACTATAATACAAGAGCTGCTTGCGAGAGCAGCATAGAGTCAGTCAAAAACTTCTCTAAAACGGCAGCGATAATACCTTATGTATATGACGAAGAAGCCGAAAAGAAGTATGCCGCCGACAAAAACGCCGTCATATCAACGGTGGATTGGGAAGAAGTCGAAAAAGAAAACGCTGCAAAAAAGCCAAGCGGAAAGTTTGAAATAATCAAGGGTGCCGACGGCTATCACTATTATTTGCTTGCCAACAATGGGCAGTTGCTGTTTGCCAGCAATGGATATTCTTCGGCAAGTTATGCCAAGGAAGCTATCAATAACTTCAAGAAAGCCGTCTATGTCGGAAACTTCCTTATTGATGAGGACAAATTCGGCCGATTCCGTTTCATACTTAGGGGAGCTGGGTTCAGCACGGTATATGTCGGGGAGTCATACACAACTCGCGCGGCATGCGAAAAAATTATAAACTCAGTAAAGAACTTTTCCAGAACGGCTGTTATTGCTTAATAAATTAAAAGTTTAATTTTAGCGGCAAAACTGTTGCTTTATGCTATAATATTATTATGAAAGAATGCGCTGTGAAAAAGTTTTGGCTTGTTATAATTTCCGTTCTCTTGCTTTTTGCTTTTGCGGCATGCCAACCGCCCAGCAGCGGCGAGGAAACTCCGAGCGGCGAAGACCCTCAGGACCCACCATTTTTTGACATATCAAATCTCAATTATAATGCGGCTTATCACAATGCCGCCGATGTTGAGGAAAAAGGCTTTTTGCTTTTTGATTGGCTGAATTTTAATCTTATAAGTTTTTCGTCAACTACGACAAGAAGTCCGATTTTTGAAGTTTATTATGACGGCGCAAGGCTTGCCAGTATCGAAAAGTCTTCGCAGGGTACGCAGTACTCAAATTATTGGTTGGACAAAACCGGACAATATACCATAAAAGTCTATGCAACCTTTCCCGGAGGGCAGAACAAGCAGGGGGGATTTACGCTTAATGTAAAACCCGGGGGCTATCCCGACAAAGTTGAATTTGAATTGTTGAACATGCAGCGACAAAAAGTCATGCAAGCCAAAGGCGGCGAAAGTTTTATTCTCGTTGCCAAAGTTTTTTCTGAAGATACGCTGCTTGCGGAGGACAACGAAAAATTTTCCTCCTCTTGGTTTATGGGTCAAACCGGCGAAAGGGAAATGGTTGTTGACATACCCAATCAAATTACAGATACGACAAAATTGTATGCTTTTACATATACTTGCTATCATGCCGGAGGCAGCTCCGACAAATCAGCAGGATTTAATATCACGATAAAAAATAATTATCAAGGGTTACATTTTGATTATGGCGACAAGTTTATTGACGGCGTAGCCGTTATTGATGCGGCGGAATACGGCGGACTCATAAACTTTATGCACTTTGTCACCGCCAAACATGTTTTTGAAAACGGCGATGAAGAAATAATAGAGGTGCGATATGAGACTGACCCAAAAGAAGGCGAAATAGCAGCATTTATTAAGTGTGACGGCGATACACAATTCCGACGATACAAAAGACATATGTATGCCACAGATGTTGCAAGCAGCTTTGCCAACTATGTGAGCAACGGTACGGTATATCAGCTTGACCCAAAGAAGACATCGGCGGAGATATACTTGGCGATGTGTTACAAAGAAGAACAACAGTTCGGTTATGCCCTGAAGTACCGTCCAATAGACGGCACAAATGCTGCGATAACCATAAATAAGAGCGTCCCTGACGGCATAAGCGTTCCGTCTATTTCAGGCAAAGAAAAACATCTTGAAAGCAATCAAATCAAAGACGCCGTTGAATTCAATGCCAGAGCCGTAACAAACAATTCTGTTGAAGTCAAGGTTATGGTATCCGAAAAGTATTCTGAGGGAGCCTCAACGCAGTATTTCAAGCCGAATGTCGTGCTGAACGGCGATTATATAATGGGAGATTATTATTATGAAATAGAGAATGATACCGGACTTATTTATTTTATTGCCTCCCAAAACTATTTTGGTGCCCATAGGGTAGGTAAAAGTTTTTTGAAAGTCAAATCATGCTTTGGCAATGCAGAATATACCTTTGAAATAAATGCCGTCAATCCTATCATTAGCTATGAGATAGCCTTGACAAAACAGGGATATATGGACATTCCAAATTATTTTTGCGGACAGCTGAATATCGTTCCTTATGTTACGGTTTATCAGAACTATTACAACAACACAAAGGAAGGCCGCGCGGTTGAGGCAACGGAAAGTCTGAAATATTATCAAGACGCGCAAGAAAAGAACATAGAAGATTTTGTTTTCAAGAAGGACAAATACAGTATCTCTATAAAGCTGTTTGAAAATGAAGTCGAAAAAGCTAAAAATACCATAGCATATGAATTTTATATGTTCCCGGACATTCGCTTTGAATTAAACGGTGAAGAATACCAAATCAGCCAAATGGAAAAAACCCGTACCGCAATGGTAATATGTGATAGCATGGAAAAGAGCTTTGATTTTGTCGGTGACTTACCGGTAATGAGAATTGAACTGGAAAAAGGGCAAGAGGCGGATAGGAGGCTTATCGATGCTCCGGAGGGCGCGAAAATCATATACTTGCCCGGTTATGATGCCTACCATATTTGCTATGAGGGCTTTTTTTGGACAGACCAATATTTGAAAAGACAATTTGATGAATTCGTAGTCGCCAAGATTTTTATAGACCGAACAGAATAATGTTAGGTTATAAAAACAATACATTATTATAGTTAAATGTAATCGGCGGAAGTTTTCAAATAAATATTAGAAGCATAAGCAAAAAAAAGAGATTGCGTTTTGTGGCGCAATCTCTTTTGGTTGTGTGATGGTTTTTTCTTACAAAGTCGTCAACATATCTTGCAGTACCGCCATGATATCGTTCAACTGAACGCCGTACTCAGGCGCTCCGATGACTTGGACATCGCCGTCCTCACAGCAGGTAACAAAAGGTTTTTTCTTCATAAGCACATTCAAAGCGCCCTCTACGCTGAGGAAGTTGAAGCAAACAAATGCGTTCTTCCTGGCATAGATGCCTCTGCCGGCTTTTGATTTGCCGCCTTTTACTCTCAAATAGCAAGCAAGTATAGGGTCTTTCATGTCGCCGACTACGAATTGATAAATTCTGTCGGGCTGATTTGTCCAGCGAGCTATGCCATCCCAACCCATTTTGTTGGCGACGGAAAGCGCCGTTGTAATCATGTACAAAGACATTTTTACTTTCAGGTATTTGCTGAGGTCGTCTTTCGGGTCGGCGGTGGGCATCATTAGCATAAGCTGCAACAGCAGCATTATGGTGTTGATTAGCAGTCCGGGTTTTGTGAACAGACCCTTGAATATACTTTTCATGTCCGGCAGCGAAGTCATGCTGCCTTTGAACATTTTTACCATTTTTTCGACGGTATTGAAGGTAAGCTCAAGGCTGGGCTTGCCCTCATATTCGCCTTGCACGACCTTAAAGTCGCCGTTGTCAAAAACCAAATGACATACGAGGTCCCCGTCGTCATCCATGCCTCTAAACTGTACTACAGCCTGCACCTTTTCCCAGGTTTTTTTGAATTTGGGGTTCTCTTCGAGAACGAGTCTCATTACTGGGAATGCAGCCTGAAAGAACAGCTTAGCTACCATTTTGTCTTGAGCTGATGCTTTCATTTTGTTACCTCCCAATTATACTTCGTCGTCCCAGTCTTCGTCTGCTTCAAACTCTCTACCCATGATTTCACGAATGCTTTCGGCTATGCCGTTCGAGTCCAGTTTGTAATAAGAATACAAATCTTCGGGATATCCCACGACGCTGAATTCATCTTGCAGTCCCAACTTGGTGAAGGCGCAGCCCTTGCCGCTTTCGGCGATAACCGAAGCAACAGCGTCGCCCAAGCCGCCTATGACATTGTGTTCTTCTATGGTGATTATTCTTCTGGTGTCTTTTACGGCTTGTATGATGATGTCTTTGTCGATAGGTTTGATTGTGTGCATGTTTATGACGCGCACGGACAACCCGTCAAGCTCTTTCATTTCTTTGGCGGCAATGACCGATTGCAGCACGCCTATGCCGCATGTGATAATTGTGCAGTCGCTGCCCTCATGAACCAATTCTCCTTTGCCGACTTCAAAATTAAATTCGTTGTCGGTGTGGAAAGGAGGTTCAAATCCTCTGCCAACTCTGATATAGACGGGACCGTCAATATCCATTGCCGCGGCAACTGCTTTTCCGGTTTCTGCGCCGTCAGCCGGTACAATAACCGTCATATTGGGGAAAGAACGCATAATTGCGATGTCCTCGGTGCAATGGTGAGTGCTGCCGGCTTGTCCGAAAGATATGCCTGCGTGAGTGGCAATGATTTTTACGGGAAGATTTTGGTAGCAAATATCCGTTCTGACTTGCTCGCCGCCGCGCAGGCAGGCGAAGATTGCGAAGGTCGACGCAAAGGGGATAAGTCCCGTCTTTGCCAAACCTGCGGCAACTCCAAAGAGGTTTTGTTCGGCAATGCCTACATTGAAGAAGCGCTCGGGATATTCTTTTCCGAAAATACCTATGTTTGTGCTTTTTTCTAAGTCTGCTGTTACGCCAACTATTTTGTCATTTGTTTTTGCCATTTCTCTGAGAACTCTGCCATAGATTTCTTTGGCTGACATTGTGTTCGCGTCATAGCAATTCCAGGTGGTTCCTGTGGTTGATTTAATTTCTGCCATATTGTCCTCCCAATTTATGAATTTGCGATGTCGGAATATGCAGTTGCTGCCATGTCCGAATCGAGGGCGCCGTAGTGCCACTTCACATCGTTTTCCATAAAGCTGACACCCTTGCCTTTTATTGTCTTTGCGATGATTACGGTGGGCTGGTCATTCTCTGGAGCCCACGCTTTGTCGAGAGAGTCGCAGACTTGCTGCATGTCGTTGCCGTCGGCTACTTCGATGACATTCCAGCCGAAAGCTCTCCACTTGTCCGATAGAGGCTCAAGACTCATGACATCTTCGGTCCTTCCGTCAATCATCAGACCGTTGCGGTCGACGATTGCGATAAGATTCTTCAGCTTATAATGGTTTGCGGCCATCATTGCTTCATAGTTCGAGCCTTCGCCGCATTCGCCGTCACCCAGCATAACTACCGTTTTGTAGTCATAGCCCTGAAGTCTGGCGCCAAGGCATATTCCTACGCCAATGGGCAGACCATGACCCAAAGAACCCGTCGAGCAGTCGCAGCCCGGCACTTTGTTGCCGTCCGGGTGCATGCCAAAAGGCGATTTGAAGTGATTGAAGTTCTTCAGTTCGTCTTTCGGGAAAAAGCCTGCCAATGAAAGACAGGGTATGTAGCCTACTGCTGAATGGCCTTTTGAAAGAATGAATCTGTCGCGGTCTTTTTTGCCGCAGTCGTTGGGGTCAATGTCGAGGTACTTGAAATACAGCGCTGTCAGATAATCTGCCGCGCTCATAGCGCCTCCAACGTGTCCCGAGCCGGCCCAAACCGTCGTTTGAATAATATCGGTACGGAGTTGGCGGGCAATTTCTTTTAGTTTATTGACTGTCACATCTTTTTTTACCATAGGTGACCTCCTTATATTCTATACAAAACCTATTATACCTTACCAGAAACCTCAAGTCAATACGCAATTTTACGGTTTATCACACTTTTTTGCCAATATAGGACTCTTTTGTCATGACCGCTTATTTTGCTTGTCGAGCAAAAATTAGCCCTTGATTTATTGGTAGCGCCATTGTATAATAATGCTATATAAATTTTTTTAAGGAGATTGAGATTTCAATGGATAAGTTAAAAAGAAAGTATTCTTTCTACCGCGCTTTGAAAACAATTTCCTATCTGATAGGTTTTCCGCTGATGACGCTCTTGATTTATTTGAGTTCGCAGTCATTTGTCGGAGAGTCGGCATTTGGTACCACTGCATGGTACGGAGTGTTGGCGGCCGTTGCGGTCTGGGCGCTTGCCACCCTCCTTCAGATAGGTTTTTCTTTTTTGGTAAAAGGACAAAGAGCCAGAATAGCCCTTGTGCTGATTGTTTCCATTTTGCTGCCGCTTGGCGCCGCCATAGGCTTTGATTTTTATGCCGAAAGCAAGATAGCGCAAGTACAAGAGGAGTACAAAGACAAGGATGCGGAAATAAAAGATTATACATATCAAGTCAACTGGTTTATACCCCTTACCTCAAATCGCAAAGGCTTAGCCGAAAAATTTAACGGCAGAGTATCCAAATTTACTAGCGTGTATAATATAAAATTCAAATCAAAGGTATACGGCGATGAGAATACCGACCTTTCAGAATACACTTACAACAAAGAAGATGACGCTTATTACAGCGCGAACGGCATGCTTGCCGACGGCTATATATTCGGCGTAAAAAAGGCTTTGGACATACTCATTACTTACAATGAAACTCAGGCATACTACAAAAGCATAAATAAGAATGCCGATACTGAGCTTGCCGCCGCCCTTGCCGCGCTGGAATCAAATCCCAACTCCGACTGGAACAAGTACAAACTTACGGATGAATACAAAGCCGCTTACGGCGCCAACGGAGAGGCCTATAAATATATGTTGACCCTCGACAGGCTTGACCTCATTCTTTCGGCTCTGGGCAGAGAACTTGAGCCCGGTCTTAGCGGTATCAGCTCATTGCTTGGTCTGATAGGTAAGTCAGAATACCAAGCGCTATTAGCTTACATAAATGAAGACCTCGATGTGGCTACGATAGTAACAATTCTGAACAACCTGAATTTGTTTACACCGGCAATTACTGCAGATGACCTTATGGATTTGCTTTCAGGATTGTCTTTCTATCAATCACCTCAAGCAAAACCGATATTTGAATTCATAGCAGACAAAAGACTGCGCGAATACGCTTATGCCGATTACTACGGCACTGTTCACGGCGCAAAAGTTGGCTCTGTTCTTATCAGCGACAGCCAAATAGGCGAGGTGACAATGAATACCAGCGGCTATCCCGCAAGTTATGCTTATTCGCTGAAACAGCTGTATCAAATGCGTGCCGACCTGGAATATATACCCACGCTTTATCCGTTGATGGCGGCAAGAAGATATATGTATATGTTTGCCGGCATAATCGGACTTAGCGTAGTGCTTGCTTATCACTTTGCCAACAAAGAGAAAGCGGCATTTGACGAGCTTTTGAATGGAGGAAAATAATATGAAAACAGCACTGAAAATTATACTTCATTTAGCCGGTTTTCCCTTGCTTATTGCGCTTATCGTAGTGTTTACACTGCCCGTCATTCAAGCCGGTATAACTTACGGCGTAATGGTTTTTGTCGGACTGATTGTCACCGTAGTAATGGCGCTGATATATTATCTCGTGTTCTTCCTTATGGCAAAGCGCGGCAAAAAGACCATTTATCAACAAACAATCGTATCCATAATCGTCGCTGTGGCATGTCTGGGCGGACTGTGGCTGGCAATTGACGCCTTCCTTCCCGATGTGCTGGCTGACGCTACTTCCAAGACGATATTTTATGAAGACCTTGCTGACGACTACAAAGCAAGAGCCGAAGTCAACAAAAACCTTCTTGATGAATTTATTATGCGCAATGTAGCCAACGGACAATTACTTACCAAAGAAGAAATTGACGCTTGCATTGAAAAGAATATCAATAACGGCAATCTCAAAGACTCCCAAAGGAGCAAATATATTGAGCAAGGCGCACAGCATCCCGATGTGGCTCCCTTGCTAAGAAAGCAACTTTCAAAACCTTTCCTTGAAGAGGGCGCGCGCAACAAAAAAGTAATGGACCTGCTCAAACTTAAATTCCAAAGCATAGATAAAGACGGTTATGTCACATTTGTAGGTCCATGGCTGGACATGGCGAACGATGACAGACTGACCATACCCACGCTCATTCACCTCATAGTCAACAAGAGGGAGATGGAAGGAATGGCTTTCCCCATAGGAGAAGATGACGACCCCGTTATGTGGTCAATTCTTGACATGCTGGGCGAGCCTATGGAATTTGACCTTGGCGAAGACGGTATGGGGCTTTTGGATGAAGACCTTGCAGACACCCTGAAAACCCTTCAAGGCGCAATAAACAATATCCTTTCCTATATCACATACGCAATTGAAGACCCTAATGTCGTAGGTTCTCCGATATACATTACACTACAAAACGGCAGCGTCATCAGCCTTGAGCCATCGAACGAAAGGAGAGGCGTACTTGACTATCAACGCATGGGCTGGCTGGACAGCAACGGACTGATATTTGCCATTGTGTCGCTGTTCTCTGTACGCAAGTTGTTCTTGATTTTTGCCGGAGTCATGGTCATCACGACTTATCTTATCGGCATGCTGCGCGACGATGACAGTAAAAGGAAACCTGCAACCGCAAATGTGCATTCAGACGAACCCAACAAAGACGGGCTGGACATCAACAACCTGACTACGGATTATTACAAACCCTATGACCCCAGTTATGTGGTTGTAACAAGGGGCAACATGGACTATGACAGAATATCGCGGCAGTTGGCAATTGACGCCGAGAAAGGAGAGACAAATATATATTTGCCGGAGGATTTCGACTAATATCACTGTCTGGAAAAATACTGCAACTGCCTTGACTGATAATAAAGTGAGGCAGTTGCTTGTGTTTTTGAAACCGAATTTTCCCGTTGCAGAAAAGGAAAAAATTAATATTTAATTAAGCAACATGCCGCATACTAGAACCATCAGAGGAGCTATGAAAAAGGTCAGCAAGAAAACAAGACTTATCATTATATTATCAATATTTGTTGCCGCCATAATCATCGGCTCTACTTTTCTGGGGATTTTCTTGTACCGACGCTTTGACCCGGAGACCCGATATTTCATTGCCGAAGCCAACTGGCAGCAAGCCCAAACAAAAAAAGCGCATGACGACATAGCGTTGGAACTTACGCTTGGCAAACTCCAAAATACCGAAACGGTGGTTGCTCAAGCGACGGGTACAAGGACTTACAATAGCGGCGGTTTTAGTTTTGATTATGACATAGACCTTATTTATGCAAGGCTGAATACCAGCGTACTGAAGTTGAAATTTTTATTGGATTCAAAAGACGGGAATACGACTATTGAAATAAGAAAAACATCAGGGCTTGTCGATTTTGACGGGTACTCAGAAACGCTGACGGCGGAAGATTTGAAGGGCATGGATATATCCATGAACAGAGTAAGTCTTTATGACACCAAAAATATCTCAATCGATAAAGAATACAAGTATTCCATTGAGGGCAGACGGGCTTTTGACTATATGCTGGATACGCTGGGAGTCATTGTAGGAAAAGTAATAGATGTTGACCTGTCGGACGCTCTCCAAAATCGTGCCTATTTCAGCAGAGTGCGCGGAGAAGTTGTTTTTGACAAGTCATTCCGCATCTCAGCCATTACAAGCACGCAGAGCATTTCGGCGTATATCTCGTGGGAAGAGGCCGACAATATCATAGACGGCATTGAGAACATACCCCCAAAACTGTTGGAGGTGTATCAAACAAGAAAAATTGTCGTAGAGAATGTTCCTATTATCGGAACATACACTTTAGATTTGAGTGAAACTCTTGCCGACGGCATTTTGATTAACATAAGGGTTGTCGGAGACACCCGTTTTGAAACAGAAAAATAATATTAAGAGAGGTGAAGTTTGCTGAAAAACCTATGGCAGAAATTTAGAGACTCAACATTTGCAGTATTGCCGGTTACTGCCATTGTCATAATATCAGGGTTGACTTTCGTCAAAATGGACGCGGAAACCATGGTGGCATTTGTGACGGGAGCTATATTGCTTATTATGGGTATGGCGCTTTTTAGCTTGGGCGCGGATATGGCTATGATGCCTATGGGAGAATCCATGGGCGGAAAGCTTGCTTCCAGTAAAAAGCTTTGGCTGATTATCCCCATGTTCTTTCTCATAGGTTTTATCATAATAATTGCCGAGCCTGATGTGCATGTGCTTGCTGAGCAAATCAATACCGTGCCTAAACTAACCATGATTATGGCGATATCCATAGGGGTGGGAGCATTCCTTGTACTATTCCTATTAAAAGTATTTACGAAAATAAAAATGTCACATCTGCTGATTATTTTATATTCGCTGTTGTTTGTGCTTGCAATTTTTGTGCCCAAAAACTTTTTGCCCATAGCTTTTGATTCCGGCGCTGTGGCGACAGGTCCGATATGCGTGCCTTTTGTTATGGCTCTTGCCATAGGCTTTGGCAGCGTCAGGAGCGGAACGAATGAGGACAACAGCTTTGGAATGGTGGCGTTCTCTTTGATTGGACCGATGTTTGCCGTTATGTTGCTTGGCATAATCTATAAACCTGCCGACATTACGCCTGTTGTAGCGGCGCCCTTTGCAGGCAGCCTGCTTTCACAATATGCCGCGGCTTTTGTGCAGTATCTGGGCGAGGTAGGGCTGGCTCTGGCGCCCATTCTTGGGGTGTATCTGGTGTTCCAAATTTTTGCGCTGAAAAAAACCAAAAGACAGCTTGTAAAAATACTCATAGGATTTTTGTATACATATCTTGGGCTGACCATATTCCTTATGGCGGTAAATGTCGGATTTATGCCGGCAGGTAAGGCGCTTGGCGCCGGAATTGCCGCAAATTACAAATGGCTGCTGATACCTTTCGGCATGGTGGTGGGTTTTGTCGTAGTGCTTGCCGAGCCGGCTGTGCATGTGCTTGTCAAACAAGTTGAAGAATTGACAGGCGGCGCCATATCGAGAAAAATAAGTTTGATTTGCTTGACGGTTGCGGTGTCTCTTTCGGTGGGGCTTGCCATGATAAGAGTTATGACGGGCATTAGTATTTGGTATATTATTTTGCCGGGATATGTCATGGCATTGACGATGTCATTATTTGTGCCGTCGGTGTTCACCTCTATTGCCTTTGATTCGGGCGCAGTAGCGTCGGGTCCCATGACCGTGACTTTCCTGTTGCCGTTGGCTATGGGAGCCTCCGCAGCGCTGGGCGGAAACATAATGACAGATGCTTTCGGCATAGTAGCTTTTGTGTCGATGACGCCGCCGCTGACGCTGCAAATATTTGGCGTAATATATAGCCAAAAACTAAAATCCAAGAAAAAGAAAGCGGCGGTTACTGCGCCGCAAGCAGTTGTTGCAGCTGAAGAGCCAGTAGATTTTGAGTGACAATGAGATGTCAATAATGCATATAAAGGAGACAACCATGGAAACCTTGCCAAAACCAGTAAAATTGCTTGTCATCATAGTTGAAAAAGCAAAGAACAAAAAAGCTATCAAAGTGCTGAACCGATTTGAACTGTCCAGCCAGATAGCTGCCATAGGGACCGGAACGGCTGTCGCAGGATTTTATTCGCTTTTTGGCACTTGCGAAACCTGCAAGAGCGTCATATTCTCCGTCATTCCGCAGGAGCAAACGGCGGAGATATTTAAGGCGCTTGAGGAAGAGTTGGATTTTGCCAGGCCGGCAACCGGCGTGGCGTTTACCATACCAATAAAGAGTGTGTCGAGTATGCGCACATTGAAATACATGCTCGGAGAAAAGGAGGAAAGCTCTAATGAATAATACGGATTTTGCGTTGATTATTACCGTTGTGCAAAAAGGATTTGCCGACACTGTTATGGAAGCAGCAAGGTCTGCCGGCGCCAAAGGCGGAACGACCATTCATGCCCGTGGCACCAGTACCGCCGAAACGCAAAAATTTCTCGGACTCAGCATCGAACCGGAAAAAGACTTGGTCATGATACTTGCCGACAAAGAGAGAAAGAGCGGCATAATGAAAGCCATAAACGAAAAAGCCGGATTAGACAAAGAAGGCAACGGCCTGGTTTTTGCCGTGCCTGTCGATGACGTATTGTTCAGCAATAACGCAGATTTATAACAAATACTTTTTCGCCGTATCGATATCGGCGGTATAGACAAGCTCCATAGCTTTGTTGCTGTCCGCCGTATCGCCGAACAAAATTACACCTTGCAGCGCGCCATTGTCGTGGACGAGTTTTTTATAAATCCCTTTAGATTTATCTTCAGATTCCACACTGTCGCCGGCTTGGCAGCTGCCTACTGAAAAGAAAGTTTTTCCGCAACCCTCAAAAGCCGTGGCAAAAGGCACCGTTTTATATTCGGTGACATTTCCGCACATATTTGCGCCGGCGGTTTGTCCTTGCGCCGTGCTGATTATCCATAGACCTCCGGGTCTGCCTTTGTATTCCGCGCAATCGCCGACGGCATAAATATCTTTGTCCTCAGTCTGCATATAATCATTAACAACAATGGCTCTATTTACGCTCAATCCTGCGGCAGAGGCAAGCTGTGTGGCGCTTCTTACGCCCATGCTGACAATCATAAAATCCGCATTCAAGAACTCGCCGTTATTCAGCGCTACGCCATTTTTTTGGCAGGCGTCTACGACGGTATTTGTCAGAACTCTTATGCCGTATTCTTTGAGCCCTTGGGCAAGCAGCTCCGAGGCATAAGCGTCAAGCTGCACATTGACGATATGAGAGCCGCGTTCAACTACGGTGACATCCAGTCCTTTTTTGTTCAAAGATACTGCGGCCTCAATGCCGAGAATGCCGCCTCCGGCTATAACTACTTTGTTTTTTCCCGATGCGACCTGCGCCGCCACAGCCGCAGCGTCCTCAAATGAACGCACAGTATAAATCGGTAACGCTTCGTCAGTTGTGGGGAAGGGGCAGAAAGCCGTTGCGCCAAGCGCAAGGCACAGTTTGTCGTAAGCAAGTTCTCCGCCGTCATATATTACCTTTTTGTTTTGGCGGTCAATTTCTTTTATGACAGTGGAGGACATGATTTTTATGCCGCTGTTTTTGTAATAATTATAGTTTTCCAATACAATATCCGCAAACTTCAATTCGCCGTTAAGTACTTTTGAAAGAGCCGGACGGTTGTAGGGAATGCGCTTGTCGGAAAAAACCATAGTAATATCGGCGGTCTTGTTCCTTGCTCGAATTGCCTTTGCCGTCTGCAATGCCGCAATACCGCCTCCCACAATGACAAACTTTTCGTCAGTGTCTTTCTGATATGCCGGCGGTGTGTCGTCATAGGCTGAAAACGCCGTCTTTTTGGCGCCGCACACGGGACAGGTTTCGGGAAGATAGTCAAATATCTCTCCGCAAACATTGCATTTCCATTTCATATGTTATACTCCTATTGCGCCGGCAAAATCTATGCCGTATTGGTATGCCTTTTGTAAATCTTCTTCGGCAGGCTTCAAACGGACTTTTAAGCCCTCAAGAGGACATTTCAGCCGCAGCTGAGCCAACCTGCCCAGTATATTCGGCACAGCCTCGCCGCTCCAGCCATAACTGCCGAAAGCTCCGGCAAGTTTGCCTTTGTGAATGACTGGGTTGATATAAAGCAACAGTTCAAGAATGGGCGGAAGCGCATCGCCGACCATTGTCGGGCTGCCCAACAAAAAGCCGTCGCTGCTGTTAATGGAAGCTAGCGCATCTTCCTTTTTGTCTGTTACGAGGTCAAACATTTCGACATTTACGCCGCTGTCAATCAAGCCCTGAGCAATTTTTTCGGCAAGGGTTTTTGTGTAGCCGTATGCCGAAACATAAGCTATGGTGACTTTTTTGCCGACCTTTTCTGGCACCTCACACCATTTGCGGTACATGTCAATATAATATGGAATGTTTTCGCGCAGCACTGGACCGTGACCTGTGCCGATAATTTCTATGTCAAGGTTTTCTATCTTCTTCAAGGCGTTGAGCATATGCGGCAGCTTGTACGGACCGATAATATTGTCAAAATAATATTTGTATGCGCCGAAAAAGTCGCCGCTTATTTTGTCATTAAATATGTTGTCATCGGCATAGTGGCAACCAAAGCAGTCGCACGGGAAAAGTATTTTTTTCTCCTTAACATAAGTGAATATTGTGTCAGGCCAATGCAGCATGGGCGCCATAATAAACTCCAAAGTCATGCCGCCGAGGTCAAAGCTGTCTTTTTCGGTGACAACTTGGTGGGGGAAGGGCTTGTTGATTATTTCTTTCATAAAAGTAATGGCTGTCTGTCCTGCAAGCACAACAGCATTGGGCGCCAGCGTCAAAAACTTTTCGACAGAGCCGGAATGGTCAGGTTCCGTATGGTTGAGGACCAAATAATCAATTTCTGACGGGTCGCATACGGCTTTGATTTTTTCTATATGCTCATTATAAAAAGCCGTCTTTACGCACTCGATGAGCGCCGTCTTTTTGCTTCCTTTCAAAATGTATGAATTGTAAGTGGTGCCGTTTTCTGTATGCATTATGATGTCAAAAATGCGGATATCCTTGTCCAAAGCGCCTACATAAAAAACATCTTTTGTTACTTCAATCTTTTTCATAGATACATCCTTTATAATAGTTTATTTCTCCATAATTCTACCTTAAACCTCTTTTTCTGTCAATGCTTGGCTGCATGCGGTTTTTATCGTTGCATCGCATTGCAATTATTGCCGCAATAAACTATAATGAATTAACAAATAGAAGGTGGAATATGTTACAAAAATTTAAGATTGGTCATTGGAGTGACGAAAAGAACAAAACGGGTGTTACCGCAATACTGGCGACCGAAGGCGCCGTAGGAGGCTGTTCGATAAAAGGCGCCGCACCGGCAACGCGGGAGACAGACTTGCTGCGGGAGGACAAAACAGTGCAAAAAATAAATGCCGTTACGCTATCGGGCGGCAGCGCTTTTGGCTTGGAGGCGGCTTGCGGCGTCATGCAATGGCTGTTTGAAAACGGATATGGATATGACGCCGGAGGGTACAAAGTGCCTATCGTAGTGGGCGCGTCGCTCTATGATTTGGAATACGGAAATTTTGCTTTTCCCGACAAAGCGGCTGGCTTTGCGGCGGCGGACAGCGCCGTCGAGGGGAATTTTGTATCGGGGGATATCGGCGCAGGCGCAGGCGCCACCGTAGGAAAAATATTTCGCATGAAATGCGCCATGAAAGGCGGATTGGGAGTAAAAACATTTGAAAAAGACGGGCTGGAAATAGCCGTCTTTTCGGCGGTAAACGCTTTGGGCGACATAATTGACGACAACGGCAAAATAATTGCCGGAGCAAGGCTGGGCAAGAAGTCATTTGTCGGCAGCGCAAAGTTTTATGCCGCATACGAAAAAATGCTGAAAAAACAGAACACGACCATTTCTTGCATAATTACAAACGCAACTTTGACAAAGCAGCAGGCAAACTTGCTTGCAAATAAGGCGCATGAGGGGTACAAAAGCGCTATCAGCCCTTCACATACGATGTTTGACGGCGACGCCATCTTTGTTATGGCATCGGGTGACAAGAATGTTGATTTCAACTTTTTGCTGGATATTATTTCTCCGCTAGTTTCTGAAGCCGTAAGAGCGCCATTTAATAGAGATTAACAAATTTTTTTGAGTATTTTTTGCCATTTCGCCCAATCTAGAGATAGGGTGAAATGTTATGAATCAAGCTCCGGAACAACCAAAGCCGCAAGCAATTCCTAAATCAGCTGCAAAATATGAGCAACTGATGAAGCAGGCCTTGGGCAAAAGTTTTGATGTAGTTATAGACCGTTTCGAGACCAACTTTGAAGAGGCGGTACTTGTTTATATTGACGGCTTGTCGAACAAAGACCTTGTGGATAGAGATATAATAAAACCGTTGAGGGCTCAGGATTTTGACGGCAATTATGAAAAAGCGCTGCAAGTTTCTTTTGATTATGCTTACGATATCCCTGATGTGTTGCAGAAGGTGCTTGACGGCAACACTGCGGTATTTTATGCAAAAAGCAAGGGTGTGGCAATTGCCGATTTGAAACAATGGGACAAACGCGCCGTCGATACTCCCGATTCGGAGGGTACGACCAGAGGACCCAAAGAGGGCTTTACAGAAAATTTTCTCACCAATATATCTTTGGTTCGGCGAAAACTGCGTACACCGAATTTATGCATAGAGCAAATGCGGCTGGGCAGACAAACGAATACTCCCATTGCTCTGCTATATCTTGAAGACATAGTAAATCAAGATGTGCTGAATGAGGTAAGAAGCAAACTTGAGAAAATTGATACAGATTCTATTCTTGAAACCGGGCAGATTGAAGAATATATTGAAGAATCGCCATGGTCTATCATTTCCGGCATCGGATTGACGCAAAAGCCCGATGTAGCTGCGGCAAGGGTGCTGGAGGGCAGAGTTGCCATTGTCGTTGACGGCACTCCGCATGTGCTGACAATCCCCGAACTGTTTGTCGAAGCGTTGCAAAACGCTGAAGATTATTATGCGCGCACACTGTACGCAACTTTTCTTAGGCTGCTTCGGCTCTTTGCTTTGTTTTTAAGTATTCTAACGCCCGGAATAGCCGTTGCCATACTCACCTTTAACTTAGAAATGGTGCCGTTTACTTTTTTAGTCAGCGTAATACGCGCTACGCAAGGAACGCCCCTTCCGATTACTTTTGAGCTATTCTTTTTGGGAATTATGTTTGAATTGCTGAAGGAGGCAGGATTGCGAATGCCCAAAGCCATTGGCTCTGCAATCACCATAGTCGGCGCCTTGATTCTCGGCGACATTGCCGTCAGCGCCGGAGTTGTCGGCGCCCCAAGCGTTATAATCATTGCAATAACAGCTGTGGCAAGTCTGCTTACGATAAACGTCAATGAGTTTGCCACCGCATACCGCTTTGGCATTCTTTTCCTTGGTTCGGTATTGGGTATTGTAGGCGTTGCCGCAGGTACTGTGTTCATGCTGACCCAAGTTGTTTCAAAGACCTCTTTTGGTATACCCATTCTTTCTTCGTTCACCAAAGAAGAAATGAAAGACATTGTGGTCAGATTTCCCTTACCTGAAATGGAATACAGACCTGCGTCAATTGCAAAGAATAACAGAAAAAGAAGGAATACAAGCGAAGAACAATGAAGAAAAAAAAGATGCTGTTATATATAGTTGTCATAGGGGTTTTGATACTTTCCTTAACCGGCAACTGGAGCAGAAAGGAGCCGAAGCATCTTGCCGTGGGCACCAGCTATCTGTATGATATCGATGAAAACGGCGATATAGTAATAACAGTGGAATACCTGAATGTACCTGCCGGAGGGATATCCACCACCGGCAATGAAAAATTTATTTTAATGAAGCATAAGGGAAAGACGGCGCCTAAGGCGGTAAGAGATCCCGAACTTGTAGTAGAAAAGGATTTTTTCGGCTCCCACAATAAGGTAAGATTTTTTTCCGAGAAAATGGTCAAAAGGGGAGTGTATGACATCTTTGATTTTTTTGCCAGAGGATATATCACAGATGAAAGGCCGTATTTGATTGTTGTCAAAAACGAAGACCCGGGAATTATCTATAAAAGCGACAAAAACTTTTCTGACCGACTGGGGGATGTGGTGGTGGAGATGGCGGAATTCCGCGGAGATAAAACACTTAACGGCGTCTTTATCCGCACCATGGAATTTATGAGAGATTATTATACCGAGGGCAAGCAATGCGTTATGGGGGTAGTGGAAATAAGACCAAATCCCATATCCTTGGACGAAGCAAACGAGGAGGACAAACCATGGAAAAACTATGCGTCGTTTGAAGGGTTGGCAGTTTTCAAAGGCGACAAATTGGTAGGCTATCTTAGCAAAGACGACACGCTGTCGTACAGATATATAGCCCAAAAGGTTGAGGACGCAACCTTAGAATTCAATGTGGAAGGCGCGATTCTGACGGCAATAGCAAGACGAACTAATGTAAAGGTAGATGTTGAGATGAAGGACGGCAAGCCGGAATTTGAGGTTACCGTACACAACAAACTGATGGTTGCGCAAAACAACACAAAATACGATGTATCGGACAAGGACGATATCAAAATTCTTGAAGAATTGATATGCGAGGATTTGGCTAAAAGAATAAGCGATTCCATAAAAACAGTTCAGACAGAGTACAAAAGCGACATATACGGTTTTGGACAACAATTACACATTAAGCATCCCTATGAATGGAGAAAATTCCGTGACAACTGGGATGACGAACACTTTCCTGAGGTAAAAGTAAATGTCGTGGTAAAGACTTGTATTGATTTTGACGGACAGATTATGGAAAAATTCGGTCAAAGAAATGTAAAGCAGAGGAAATATTGATGACAAAAAAAATTCATTTAACTTCAACGCAAGTTGCGTGTATGATGGCAGCCAGTTCGCTGATGTTTCCGTACACCTTTTTGCCTGTGCTGCGTGTGCCGCCGGCGAATCAGGACGCTTGGCTGGTGGTAATTCTGTCGGTGTTGTACAGCATACTATTCAGCACCCCGATACTGATATTGAGCAACAAATTTCGAGGCTTGGATGTCGGGGAAATGACGGAAATAATTGTCGGAAAAGTAGGCGGCAGGGTTGCAAACGCCCTTATGCTGTGTTTTGTATTGTTTTGTTTCACAGCATGTATGCTGGCTATGGCGCTGTATTTGAAACTCTATGTGCTTGCCGAAACGCCGCTTTGGGTGCTGGTCACCTTTTTGCTGATTCCGCTGACATACGCTTCTATGAAAGGAGCCGGCACAATCGGCAGATTGGCTATGATAATAGTACCTCTCATTTCCGCGACAATAATATTTTTCTTTGTATTGGGACTCAAGGACATGAAGGTAGAAAATATTTTGCCGATACTTGCCGATTCGTCCTTTTTGGAACTAAACATCGGCGCTATCCTTACCGGAGCCAGAGTATCCGAAATAATAATATTGGGATTGTTTTCCTTATATTTGAGAGAGAAAGATTCGATAAACGGCACCTTTTTCAAAGGTTTGACGATTTATGGCGCAATAAATGTTATTATAACAATGTCGACATTGCTATTGATGGGTAGCGGTGTTGCAAAACTGATGAACAATCCTTTTTTAACCTATGCAAGACAGGTGGGTGGCGGTGATATCCTGCAAAGAGTGCAGGCGCTGACATTGTTCACATGGTTTTCCGGCTCAATTATGAAACTGATGATTTATAATTATATGGGCAGCTTTTTGCTTAGCAAGATAGTCAATAACAAAAAGCTGAAAAGCAGGCATTTTGCCGTACCCATATCCGCCGCAGCGTTTATACTATCTTTGCTGCGTCCTTTCGGCAGAATGTCCACATTGCATTATCTCAATAGTCAGTTCATTTTTTCTTCAATTGTCTTTTCTGCAGTGTTTATCCTTCCGCTTACTTTGATTCTGATATACCTTTTCCGATATAAATCAGTCAATAAAGCCACTACCGATTTGTTGAATGCAAAACAGCAACAGCAGCAACAACAGCAACAACCGCCGCAGCCGTCGGCGCAACCTCAGCCCAACGGGAAATAATCATAATTAAGGAATAATTAACAACAGCGTTCGTATCATTGACGAACGCTTTCTTTTTGTGATATTATCATTTATAATGGTTAATGTTTACCTTTTACAAAAATAAGAAGTTTTAGGAGAGTTTATGAAAATTTCGCAGGTTTTTTCCATCAAGGTCAAAAATAGAATTATCCCGGTTATTGCAAGCATAGCTATTCAAATGTGTCTGGGAACAGCCTACATATGGAGCGTGTTCCAGACAGGCATAGCCAATTATTTATTTGGCGTCAACAATGCCAACGCCGCATTGACATTTTCACTGCTGTTGGCTATTTTGTCGGTGGGCAGCGCCTTTGGCGGCAAGATTCAAGACAAGATCGGACCAAAACCTGTAATTATTACTGGCGGCGTTATTTTGGCGCTGGGGTTTTTCCTTTCTTCGCTTATTAAGCCCGGCGCGCCTTGGTTGCTTTGGGTGACATACGGCGGTTTGGGAGGCATCGGTATGGGTTTCATTTATTCCACTTCCATTGCCTGTTGCCAAAAATGGTTTCCCGACAAGAGGGGGCTTATCAGCGGCATAATAGTATCTGCGTTGGGATTTGGCGGAGTAATCTTTACCCCCATTGCGGAAAGCCTTATAAAAACTCTGGGCAAAAATGTAGAGGGCATAGGCGAACTAAAGACCTTTGCTTTGCTTGCGCTGATTTTTATTGTTGTATCGACAATCGGCGGACTTTTTATCATCAACCCGCCCGAGAATTATAAACCAAAAGGCTGGACACCTCCGGCTCCCAAAGCAGGAGTGCTGGTGCAGCAGTTTTCGCCTATGGAAATGCTGAGGACTCCTCAATACTATATGATTACTTTCACGCTGATGCTGGCTTGCATGGCAGGACTGATGATGATAGGCTTTGCAAAGCCGATTGCTCAAGCAAAAGGCATCACTCCCGAAGTTGCCGCCGTAGGCGTTATGATTATTTCGATATTCAATTCTTTGGGCAGGCTTTTTTGGGGCTGGGTTTCGGACAAGCTGGGCAGAAAAAGAACGGTATTGGTGCTGCTGATACTTTCGGCTTGTATCATACCTATGGTAAGTTTCACAAAAGGTTATTGGATTCTTATATTGATAGGCGTCATAGGCTTTTCTTACGGCGGTTTTTTAGGTACCTTCCCTGCCATTACCGCCGATTATTTCGGCACAAAAAATATGGGCTCAAACTATGGCTTTGTGCTGGTCGGCTTTGGTATCGGCGCCGTAGCGTCATCGTATATCGCCGGATATTATCGGGATATAGCCAAGGCGGCGGACAATATCGAGCTTATGCTGCCGGCGTTTATCATTGCCTCGGCTGCCGCTGTGGCGGGCGCCGTGCTTATGCTGCTGCTCAAGCATCCGAAAAAGAAAGAGAAATAAAGAATTTTCTTAGCGCTTTTATGCCGATTTTGGTTATAGAACGCCATAAGAAATAGATGAAGAATGCTCTTATAATGAGGCGAATATGAAATGAATTTTGAAGAAATAAAGAATATTTTCAAAATAGCATTGACAACGATGAAGAAGATATATTATTTTAAATATATCAAATTGCAAATAGTGGTATTAGGGGGGCAAATGAATAAAAAAACTATTATAGCTTACATATTGTTGATTATTTGTTATATTACAGTGCTTATAGGTTATCTTAATGATTGGAGATACAATGAAGATTGGATTGTGTTTTTTACTTTCCCTATAATAATAATATCAATTTCTTTCTTTATATGTGGAGTGAAAAAATGATTTTCAACAAAAAAATAATTTTAAAAGGATGTGGTAATATGCGTGTGAGAATTTAAGAATCTAATTAAAAATTTTATTAGCGCTTTTTGTGCCGGATTGGGTCATAGAACGCCATAAGAAATAGATGAAAATGCTCTTATAATGAGGCAAATATGATTTATCACTTGCGCCATTATAAGAGTATTTGTTTTTTGAAATACATTTATTGGCAAATGATTTTTGTATGATAAAATAAAGTAGGGGAGTGAGTAAATATGCGTTGTCGAAAGCATTTCAAAAAAGGATAAATAGAGTAGAGATAAGTATTAAGGCGGGGAGTCTTCCATTATGTTTGAGAGTAAGAAGAGAATAAATATGATTAAAAAAATTATTTGTATGGGGGTATTATTGGTTATGATTTTTTCGCTTTGTTCATGTAAAGATAAGTTTGCTCCGGATAAAGTATCTATAATGATTAAAGCAGAGTTTCGTGAAAAGTTCGAAGCGGAGGAATTTTCCCTAGATGACTTTGAATGGGATAATGTGGAAAGGTTTACGTATGGAAAATGGTATGATAAAAGTTCAAGAGGAGGGATGGTTGTTTATTTAAAAATGCATGGAAAAAAACATGTATTAGCCGCAATAGAACATTTTAAAACGCTAGAATTTGTGGAAAAAGCAGAAGTTGTTGGATATACCAGCATTTATAATATTTAATAAAAGTATGAGCAAATTCAAAAGTAGGACAAGCAAATTAGCGGTTTTAGCAATAGGGGTGCTGATAATCATGAGTTTAGCTACCATTACGGCTTGTGGAGTAAATAAATACAATGCAGAAATGCATTATAACGCACAGGCAATCATGAATGCGGACTATATAGAAGCCAATATGACATGCTGTATGCTGACATTGTGGATAGATACAATCAAGGACTAATAACTCTTGAAGCAGCTGAAGATGAATATGATATATTATCAAGTACAGCATTTAGGACTTTACACAAAATACTACACACTACCGAAAGAAGGTATTCAAATTACAAAATAATTTGTAAAAAAGTATTGACAAATGGTTTTCAGATTGTATGATTTAATTGTGGGGGATTTCTATTAGCATATCGTTGTTAAGAAAACGGAATACATTTCA
>JBNRMV010000005.1:0-163365 GCA_050309775.1 Christensenellales bacterium
CTTCGGGCATAGCCCTCGCACCGCTCAGGGCGTACTTGCCACTGGCAAGTCCTTGTTTCCCTTCGCGCCCTCTCGGGTCCTCATCCAATCAGGTTTAGTTGTAGTTGGAGCGGGAGACGGGATTCGGACCCGCGACATTTGCCTTGGCAAGGCAACGCTCTACCACTGAGCCACTCCCGCATTGTTGGTTTGTTGCAATTATACAAGGATTGAGATTCCTCCATTCCTCTTGCGGTCTACAATCGGAATGACAT
This sequence comes from Christensenellales bacterium, assembly GCA_050309775.1. Classification (GTDB taxonomy): domain Bacteria; phylum Bacillota; class Clostridia; order Christensenellales; family DTU072; genus DTU072. The sequence continues at coordinate 255 of JBNRMV010000005.1, forward strand.
ATGGTAGAGGTATCTCATCTTTACCCGATATATTGTTTCTTTATGTTGTCAAGTTGCGTATTCACAGGGCAAGAACGCCTTGTATCCTGTGAAAAAATCAACATAAATAATATAACAAAACAAAACACAAATTGCAAGGAAATTTCGCTACTTTTTCTTATTGTTTCATGGCTGTTTAGCGGTTTTTGTATTTTTCCTCCGGCGCTCTGCCCTCTCTGCGCATAAGTTCCTTATAAATATCTGACGGTTCAAGCCCCGTTTGCTCCATCAGAACAAGTATATGATATATCAGGTCGCTTATTTCCATAGTCAATTCATTTTTGTCTTTGTTTTTTGCGGCAATGACGGTTTCTGTGGCTTCCTCGCCTATTTTTTTGAGGATTTTGTCCAGACCTTTCTTAAACAAATAGTTGGTATAGCTGCCCTCTACGGGATTTTTCTTCCTGTCTTTAATTGTGTCCAGCACATCAAAAACAATGCGGTAGTCCACTTCGGTATTGGGTATTATGTCTGTAAAAAAACAAGTCTTGTTGCCGGTGTGACAGCTTGCGCCTGTTTGCAATACCTTAAAAAGCAAGCAATCCCCGTCGCAATCCTCTCTTGCTTCAACCACCTTTTGGAAATGTCCGCTTGTTTCGCCTTTTTTCCAGAGGCATTTTCTTGAGCGTGAATAATAATGCATATAGCCGGTTTCTAGAGTCAGCTTGTACGCCTCCTCATTCATGTATGCCTGCATAAGCACATCGCCCGTCAGCGCATCCTGCGCTATTGCTACAATAAGACCTTTTTCATCAACTTTCATTGCTTTCTCCTCCTATCCTACAATCTTACAGCAATATTTCTTTCATTCAAGTATTCTTTCAACTGCTTTATGTCTATCTCATTGAAATGAAATAGCGATGCCGCCAAGGCCGCATCAGCCTTGCCCTTGTCGCTGAGTACATCATAAAAGTGTTCCATCTTGCCGGCGCCTCCCGAGGCTATGACGGGAATTCGCACTGCCTCGCTGACGGCTCTTGTAATGTCAAGGTCATATCCCGACTTTGTGCCGTCCTTGTCCATAGATGTCAACAAAATTTCTCCTGCGCCCAGCTGCTGACATTTCAAAGCCCACTCCAGAGCGTCAAGTCCGGCATTTTGTCTGCCGCCGTTCAGATATACATCATATCTGCCTTCTGCGTTTATTTTTACATCAATAGCCACTACCACGCATTGCGACCCGAACTTCAAAGCGGCTTCCTGAATCAAGTTCGGATTTCTTATGGCGGCGGAGTTAATGCTGATTTTGTCTGCGCCCACATTCAATATATCCCGAAAGTCCTTTATTGTCCTTATGCCGCCGCCTACCGTCAACGGAATAAAAACCTGTTCCGCCGCTCTAGATATGACATCAATCATGGTGCTGCGGTTTTCGTTTGATGCCGATATATCCAAAAATACTATTTCGTCGGCTTTCAGCTCGTTGTACCTCTTGGCTACCTCCACGGGGTCGCCGGCATCGATAAGATTGACAAAATTCACACCTTTTACAACCCTGCCCTTGTCGATATCCAAACAAGGTATTATTCTCTTTGCTAACATAGCTTCAAAGCCTCCCTCAAATCAATAGTGTTTTCGTAAAGCGCCTTGCCGATAATGGCGCCGTAAATTCCCTTGCTCTTGAGTTCAAGCAAATCCTCAATCTTGCTGACTCCGCCGCTGGCAATTACATTCATTGCGCTTTTTTGCTGCAGTTGTATTGTTGCATCGGCATTTGCTCCCGTCATTTTACCGTCGCGCGATATATCGGTGAATATAATGTCGGTTATGCCCGACTCTTTGAGTCGCAAGGCTAATTCAAGCGGCGTTTTTTGCGTTTGTTCCACCCAGCCTTTTATGCATAGCTTTCCGTCACGGGCGTCAAGTCCGGCAACTATTCTGTTGCCATAAACTGCTATTTCGTCAATAATTTTTGGATTGGTCACCAGGCTGCTACCTATGACCGCGCGTGAAAAGCCCAACTCCTCCAATGCATATGCCACATCGTCATGTGTGCGCATACCGCCGCCAAGCTCTAAGGTTATATCAATTTCTTTGGCAATGGACTTAAGCAGCTTTGCATTCCTGCCTTTTTCTCCAAAAGCAGCGTTTAGGTCAACAATATGCAAATATTGGGCGCCCATATCCGCCCATCTATGCGCCATCTCCAAAGGCTCACCGTATACCGTAACTTTTTCTCTTTTACCTTCCAGCAGTCTGACCGCCTTGCCGTCAAGTATATCCACCGCAGGGAACAGCTTCATCAATTCTTCCTCCTGACAAAATTGCGTAAAATCTCCAGCCCGACATCTCCGCTTTTTTCGGGATGAAATTGTGTAGCAAAAATATTTTCTTTTTCGATGCTGGCCGAAAACTCCACTCCGCCATAGCGGCATATGCTTGCGGTACTCTCTCCGACTTCAGCAAAATAGGAATGTACAAAATAAACCGAGGGAGAACTCATTTCTCCAAACAAACGGTCTTTTTTTATTTCTAGGCTGTTCCAGCCGATATGCGGAATTTTGTATTCCCCGGAAAACTTCCTGATGTCGCCTTTTATTATGCCCAGCCCCTTATGAATGCCGTCCTCAAAACTGCGTTCATAAAGCAGCTGCATGCCCAGACATATGCCCAAAAAAGGTTTGCCATTCTCTGTCACTTCAAGAATGGTCTTGTCCAAACCGCTGTCATTCAAGCGCGCTATTGCCTGCTCAAAGGCGCCCACACCGGGCAGCACAACCATTTCAGCGCTTTTTATGACTTCTTTATCTGCGGTAATTATTGATTGCTCAGAAATAAATTCAAAAGCCTTTTGAACCGAACGAAGGTTCCCCATACCATAGTCAATGACAGCAATCATCAATCAAGCACACCTTTTGAGGAAGGAATCTTGTCGCTGACTACCTTTGTGGCTTCTTTCAGCGCTCTGGCAAATGCCTTGAATATGCTCTCGGCCATATGGTGATAGTTGCCGCCATAGTGCAAATTTATGTGCAAAGTCAGACCTGCATTTGTGGCAACAGCGCGGAAAAATTCTTCCAACAACTGATAATCAAAATCACTTGAAAAAGCGTTTGACAATCTGGGTGCATTGTATGCCAAATATGCCCTGCCCGAAACATCGACAGTCACGGTTGCAAGGCTTTCGTCCATTGGTATTGTGACGCTGGCATAGCGCTGTATGCCTTTTTTGTCACCCAAACAAGATGCCAGACACTTTCCGAAAATTATGCCGATATCCTCGACTGTGTGGTGTCCGTCAACATTTATGTCACCGTCGCACTTCAGCGTCAAATCAAAATCACCGTGTGTTGCAAGCAAGGTCAGCATATGGTCAAAAAACCCTATACCCGTTTCGATTGAGTTGCGCCCTCCGCCGTCTATGCAAAGTTGCAGCGCTATGTCGGTTTCGTTGGTTTTTCTGGTGATTTCTGATTTTCTCATTTCTTTTCTCCTGTTCTTATTTTTATTGCATTGGCATGCGCTGTGAAGCCTTCGGTATTGGCCAACAAGACAATGTCCTCAGCCGCCTCATTCAAAGCATGCTCTGTATAACTTATGTAGCTCACTTTCTTTGTGAAAGTGTCTGTATTCAGCACTTCAAAGTGCCTTGCCGTACCGCTTGTGGGCAACACATGCGACGGGCCGGCATAATAATCGCCCAGTGGCTCGGGGGAATAATGTCCGGCGAAAATGGCGCCGGCATTGGTCACCTTTTCGGCAAGCTGCATGGGCTGTGCTACGCATAACTCCAAATGCTCGGGGGCTATTTTGTTGGAGATATCTATTGCGGCATCAAGGTCTTTGACAACAATAATCGCTCCGCCTCTCTCCAATGATTTTCTTGCTATGTCCTTTCTGCCCAGCTGCTCAGTCTGCTTCTGCAACTGCGCAATGACCCCATGAGCCAAACTTTCTTCATCGGTAATAAGTATTGCTCGGGAAAGCATGTCATGTTCGGCTTGCGACAACATATCCGCCGCCACAAACTCCGCTCTTGCCGTCTTGTCTGCAATGACAAGAATTTCGGACGGACCGGCTATCATGTCAATTTTTACTTCGCCGAAAACTTCTTTTTTTGCCATTGTGACATAAATATTGCCCGGACCGGCTATTATGTCAACCTTTGGGATACATGTAGCTCCGCTGCTCATGGCGGCTATTGCCTGCGCGCCCCCTACCTTATATATTTCCGATACTCCGCATACATCTGCGGCAACCAAAGTCAAGGGGTTGCGGATTTTTGGCGAACACATAATAATTTTTTTCACGCCTGCGGCTCTTGCCGGCATGGCGCACATAATTACCGATGACGGATAAGGCGCAGTGCCGCCCGGTGCATATATTCCCGCAGTATCAAGCGGCCGAATGAAAATGCCCCTTTGTCTGCCGCCGTCGGAAATAATTTTGTCTTGCGACTTGTGCGACATGTGATATTCAAGCACATTTTTTGCCGCTGTTTTTATGGCGGCAAGCAGCTCGGGTGAGGTGTCTGCGTATGCCTGTTTTATTTCTTCGGGGGTGACTCTGACGGAGTTTTCGTCAAGTTCTATGCCGTCAAACTGTTTTGTATATTCAAAAAGCGCTTCGTTGCCTCGGGTTTTTATGTCCGCTATAATGCCTCTTACGCTCTTTTGCACATCTGCAAAATCAATTTTTGACTTGTCAAGTACTTCCTGAATGCTGTCCTTGGGATAATTATAAAGCCTAATCATCGCTTCTTGTTATTACCTCCTTAAGGCATGCCACCAGCGGTCTGACAATGTCGCCCTTTGTCTTCAGGCTGACTTTGTTGACAATCAGCCTTGCCGAAACCTCGGCTATTACTTCCAGCACCGACAAATCGTTCTCGGCAAGAGTTTTGCCGCTCTCTACTATATCAAGAATAATATCCGAAAGCCCGATAACCGGACCCAATTCTATTGAGCCTGAAAGTTTTATTATTTCTATGTTCCTTTGCTTTTTATAAAAATAATCCCTTGCCACCTTTTCGTATTTTGTGGCCACGCGCAAGGTATCTATTCTTGAATAATCTCTGTCTTTGTAGCCGGCAAGGCACAATTTGCATTTTGCAAAATCCAAATCCAGCAATTCATACACATTTCGTCCTTCTTCAAGCAGTGTATCCTTTCCGCACACGCCTATGTCCGCCGCGCCGTATTCAACATATGTCGGCACATCTGCCGGCTTTACTAAAATAAAGTTGAAAACTCCCGAATTATCCTTCAGAATCAGCTTTCTTGACGGGGTTTTTAGTTCGTCGGCTATTATGCCACATTGTTCCAGCAGTTCGACGGCTTTGTCGGACAGTCTGCCCTTTGCCAGCGCTATGGTAATCACTCTTCGTCCTCCTCAATCTTGCCCTTATCATTTATAAATATGACATTGTCTATGCCGTTCTTTTCCCCGTGCGCCTTTGCGGCTTCTTTTGAGGAGCGATAAAGCAATTCTACACAGAGCCCCTTATCCGTCGCCGAAAGAGCAATTTTTCTGCCGGCGGCAAGCGCGTCAAAGCTGTCAGCCATGGCTATGACAAGGTGAACAAGTTGTTTTTCTTCCTCGCCGCCGCTGTGCTCTATGGCGCTCATCAAGTCCTTTATGCCGATAGCAAAGCCCGTTGCCGGAATGTCCTTGTCAAACGAACGGCAAAGGTAATCATATCTGCCGCCGCCCAGTATGGGCGCGCCAAAGTGCTTTGTGATGCCTTTGAAAACCGTTCCGGAATAATAAGAAAATGAATTGACCAGTCCCAAATCATAAGAAATATACTTCTCATAGCCATAATCGCAGAGAATGTGATTTATTTCAAACAGTTTCAGCAATGCATCAATGCTCATTTTGTTGTTGACCAGTTTGCTGGCTTCTTGCAAAACGGTTATGTCGCCATACAGCATTGTGATATTGTTTATTACTTTGGCAACTTCGGGAGATATATCCATATTTATAAGGTTCTTTTTGTCAACAGCGGAAATGATTTCTTTTTGTTGCTCCTCGGATACCGCCGCTTCGCACAAGACGCCTTTCAAAATCTCAACTTGTCCGATGTCAATTTGAAAATCCGAAAGTCCGGCGTTGAGCAAAGTTTCTATTGCCAACGCAATTACTTCGGCATCGCCCTCGGCGCCTGCCACTCCGTAAAGTTCTATGCCTGCCTGCGTAAACTCTCTGCTGCGGTTGCGCTCCGGCATAAGGTTGTAGGAGTCGGAAATATAGCAAAGACGCAAAGGATATTCCGGCTGCATCTTTGTGCTGACAATCCTGGATATCGGCAGCGTCATATCCGCGCGCAAAACAAGCAAACCGCCGTCTGTGTCGCTTATTTTGAAAAAGCGTTCGGGCGGTACTGCTCCGGCGCCACTGGAATAAAGCTCAAAGCGTTCCAGTTTTGGCGTTTCTATTCTCTTGTATGCATATTTTTTGAAGGTTGCGGCTATCTTGTTTTCAAGCGCTTGCTTCTTGTATAAATACTCTGGGAGGTAGTCTTGCATACCCCCCGGCAGTTGAAATTTTGGCATTCTTTACCTCGGTTTTTTTATTTTTGCTCTACGGCTTGGAAACAATGTATTGCTCATAAAGCGGCCACTGTCCTTTGTAGGCTGTTACTGTGCTGTCATTTACGCTCTTGTTGACATATATTACCAAATCAGGATTTATGACAAACGGTGAGTTGCCTTGCGGCGGCATATTGCCATTCATATATATTGTACGCAAGTTCGTGCAACCTGCAAACGCATCGTCGCTTATTACGGTTACATTGGCCGGGAAAGTAATTGTCTTGAGTGCAGTGCAACCCTGAAAAGCATTTTGCTCGATTATCAATCCGCTCTCGCCGCCCGTGAATATTATTTCTTCAAGGCTGGTGCAGCCCTTGAAGGCGTTTGCTCCGATATATTGCAACGATGCCGGCAATACTATTCTGCGCAATGAAGTGGCATTTTCAAATGCGCCCTCAAGTATATAGCGGATTTGGGCGCCCGGCATATACACTCCGTTCTCGAAATGCCCTTCCACAAAGGTCACCTCTTCTATGACATCGTTATAGGCAAAGGCCGAATACCCGCCTGACTTTGCTATGCCGACAATCTCGTCGCCGCTGTGGGAATAAGGTATCATTACATATCTGTCAGCGCCCGAATAACCGACAAGGTATGTGCCTGCGGTTGCGCCGGCAGGCGTCATTGTTTCGGTATATAGCTCCCCGACAATAGTTCCCGAATGGTTGTCTATCCATTTTGCGTAAAGCGTAATATCTCTTGAGGGCAGGAACGGCAGAGGAATAAGGTCTGCATAAGCGTTCGGCTCTTGTGGTTCAAAGCCCTCGTTGAAAACCTCGTACCAACCAATGAAAGTATAGCCGTCAAGCGTGGGTATGGGCTCAACATACATTGCGTTGGTGTTTATTACGGTATTTTCAAGATAAGCGTCCTCGTATACTAAATCAAATGTAATCTTATACTTCTTTATGACTGATTCTTCTCTGTCGTTTATGAATCTCGACCATGATTCGTTTTCACGATAGTTGTTGAATATGGCTTCGGTCTCGACATAAATCCTGCCGGGGATTTGGTTGTCCTCGTCCAATTCAGGGGGATTGGCTCCCAACATAGTGATTGTCGATGTCTGCGACATATTGTTGAATGCCCTTGCCATAATCTTGGTTACGAAAGCGCCTACTTCTATGTTGCGCAAACGGGTGTTGCCGTTGAACGCGTCAATACCGATAGTCGTCACATTGCCGGGTATAATGGCCTGATAAGAGTTGCCCTTGTAGCCCAACAAAATATTGTTTATTATTATGAAGTCATCCGCATAGTCATTCAGCCATTTTGAGCCTTTGAACGCATCCTTACCAATATGCGTAATGGTGTCGGGGAAGTTTATGTTTTCGAGCATTGAGCAATTCGAGAACGCTTCCTCACCAATAGCAAACAGCTGGCTGCCGTTCTCAAATATAACGCTGACAAGCGTTGTGTTGTTTGCAAAGGCGCCCTTGCTTATCGCCGCCACTTCTTTGGAGATGACCACAACGGAATCGGTGCCGGTATACTTCAACAACACGCTGCCGACCGTCATTATAACATCGTTGTTGCTCTCAACATATGGCACTGCGTAAAATGCGTCGTCGCCTATTTCCATAAGGCTTGAGGGCAGCACAACATTCATCAAAGATGTGCAATTATAAAAAGCTCCGGCTTCAATCTTTGTCAACATGCTGTTCGATGCGGGAATGTCCACAGAAAGCAGATTGGTGCAATTCTTGAATGCATTTGCCGCAATGGATGAGAGCCGGGTGCTGACGCCAAATACCACTGTTTTAAGGTTTCGGCAATCAGAGAAAGTGTCTTCAAGTATGGATGTTAGACTGCATCTGTCGGCAAACTTTACCGATTGAATTCCCGAACCTTTGTATGCGCCCTTTCCGAGAACAGTCAAGCTGGCAGGGAATTCTACCGCTGAAAGGCTGTTGCATAGAGCAAATGCCTCATCGTTTATTTCTTGCACATTGCTGTTTGTACCAAAATTAAAGTCAACCATCATCAGGCAGCCATAGAATGCCCTTGCTCTGATATTCCTTATGGACGCGCCGTCAGCAAACTGCACCTTTTGGATATTTATGCAATTCTCAAAAGCGCTTTCGCCTATTGTCACAACGGTGTTGGGCATATAAATATCCTTGATAAAAATGTTATTCATGAATGCCCGTCTTTCTATGCTGTTAATGGTGTTGGGGATATGCAGCGTGCTTTGCTTGCCCTTGTAACGGAACAGAATGTTGTTGACTGTGATTATGTCGTCTATATAATATTTCAGCCAGCCTGTTTCGTCCAATGCGTCGGGAGCAACGCTCTCCACTGTTTGTGGGAATGTTATTTGCTTGAGGTTCTGGCAACCATAAAATGCTTTTTCGCCAATCTTGCGCAAAGAGGCAGGCAGCTTAATTTCTGACAAATTGATGCAGCCGTACAGAACTTCTTTGGGCATTTCTTCTATGGCGTCGGGGAAGATTATCGACCTTATGATGGTGTTGTTTTTGAAAGCGCCCTCAACCAAATATTTTATGCTGTCGGGAACGATTACATATTGACTGGAGCCCCTGTATTCAATCAGCACATCGTTTATGCTTAGGAAGTCTCCCAAAAATTGGTCATACCATAGAGTATCCTCAAATGCGCCCTTTTCTATCGTGCGAATGGTCCTGGGCAGAATAATCTGATATACATATTCGTTGTTTGCGTTGCCCTCTGCCGAAAATGCGCCGGCAAGCACAGCAGTAACGGGTTTGCCCTTATATTCGTTGGGAACTACTACATATCTGTGCGTTCCTTCATATTTTTCTACGGCATATTCATTTCCGTCATTTATTAACTTATATGCTAAACCGGGAGTACCTTGATTTTCCTCATACCATCTTGCATAGAATGTTTTTGGAGCATCAATCTGATACGGGAAAATCACCGGGTCAGCCGAATAATCAATGTTGCCGTCTTCGTCCGCATCAAACCAGCCTGCAAAGACATAACCCTGTCTTTCGTTGGGGGGCGGCGGCACCTGAACGGTGTTGGTGTCGTATGTGGTCAAGGCGCCTACATGGCTGTCAAACGAAACACCTCTGTTGTTAAGCTGGAACAATCCTTTTTTGCCCCACATCGGGCTGGTGCGCTCATATACTCCGCACTTGCTCCATTGCGAGTCATTTTCGTACGCTCTCAAATACAACTCTGAGATATGGAAAGGCACAAGTACCGTAAAGTCAAAACTCTCGTCGCCCGACTGGTATTGCGCGTCTGTGGTGAACACCTCTCCCAAAGAAGAAAGCGTAGGCGGTGTTGTTGAAAGCACGGTTATTCTGTAAAGGTTCGGGCAATTGACAAAGGCATACTCGCCGATATAACTCACGCTGGCAGGAATTGTAATATGGAATATACCGCTGCAGCCATAAAAAGCATAGCTGCCGATAGTTTCCAGACCGGCATTAAGGGTTATGGCGGTCAGGTTGCTGAGTTCGGCAAATGCGCTGTCGGCAATTACTTTTATGTTGTTTGGCAGCGTCACCTGCGAACCTGTACCGTTGTATTTTATCAGTACATTTCCGATAGTGAGGAATTCCGGAGTTTTGGCATCATACCATGGGGTATGCAGGAATGTTTCCTCGGCTATCTCAGCCAACGCTATTTGCGCAAGTTCTTCACCGTCATTGTTGTTGATTGCAGAAAGCCTTGAACAGTCTGCAAAAGCTCCTTTGGCTATGCGTGTAAGAGTTTTTGGCAGTATCACGCTTTCGAGGGTTTCGGCAAAGCGGAAAGCGTATTCTTCTATGAATTGCACGCCCTCGCTTATTGTAACATTGCGGATAATTTTGTTGTTGTAGAATGTATACTTGCCTATTCCAATAATATCAAGACCGTCAATTTTTTGCGGAATGACCAAGTCGGCGGTCTGGTCGCGCAAGCCGTAAATAGTCAGTTTGTTGTCAATGTTTTTGGTGTAAAGATAGCCCGTATCGGAATTGTAATAAAAAACTTGCGGCGGAGTGCTTTCGATTATTTCATAACCGTCAAAAGCCGAATAATCATTTGTTGCGCCTTCGGGAACAATGATATATTGCGGTCTGAATTCGCCATCGCCAAAAAGATTTACGGCAACTGACTCAGGCTGATTTTGCGCCTCAAATTGCAAAAACTGGATTTTTGGGCTGACAAAAGACTTGCCTTCAATACTTTTGATAGAGGCAGGCAATGACACGCCGGTTATGTTTGCATTTATGAATGCTCCGGCTTTTATGGTTTCTACGCCTTGCGGCACGACATATGTTGCCGAAGTGTTTTGCACATTGTTTGCAGGATACGCAATCAGCGTTATGGCAGTTTTGTCATACAACACGCCTTTTGAACTGCTGAAGTGGCTGGAATCGCCCTTGAGCGTTATGTCGCGCAGCTGCGAACAACCATAAAAAACATTGCTGCCTATGCTGTCAAGCCTTGTTGAAGGCAACTCGATACTGGTCAATTTGTTCAGTCCCTCAAAAGCTCTGTTGCCTATTTCTTTCAGCATGGCATTTTGCGCAAATCGGATTTCGCGCAAGGTGCTGTCCTCTTCCATGAGCAAAGCGCCCTCTGCAATTGTTTGAACGCTGTAAGGCACGGCAATTTCAATCAGCTGCGTACAATTCATAAATGCATAGTTGCCGATATATGTCAGATTCTCATTGCTGAGGAAATTTATTTCCATGAGGTTCTTTGCGTTGGCAAAAGCATAACTCTCTATTCTTATCACGCTGCTGGGCACATTGTATCGGTTGCTCTCCTTGCCCGCAGGATAAGCCCAAATTTTTTCTTTGTTGACATCGAACAACACTCCGTCGGTAACAGAAAAATAGTTGTTTGTGGCAGTCACCGAAAAACTCTTATTCTTTGCGTTGCGGAAGACTCCGCTGTCAATGCTGTCCACATCCAAGTTGTTATGCTTTTCGGGAATGACAATGATATCGTCGTCACCGGAATAACCGCTTATCGCATATGCGTTGTTTCTGTACGAATATTCCAATCCCGAAGACCCGATTGTGCGTGAGACATATTTTGCATAGAATGTAATCTCGCTCTGCAACAAGTATGGGAAAGTCACCATTTCGCCGTCAAATGTATCATTTGTGTACCAGCCAAGGAACTCGGCATGCGGCACAATGGGAGAATCCGTCGGAGAAATCATAGTGTATGCCGGATAGTTGACAACCTTCGGCGCTCTGCCGTCGGCGCCAAACACATAATATACATTTATGGTGTTGTCTATGTACAGCGCAGTATAGGTTGTGTCCACAAAAAGTTCTGTAAGCGGCGAATCCCAGCCCGTAGCGGTCTTGCCCGCTACAACGGGAAAGGCCGGAGCCACTGTAGATGCATGAGTGCCTTTCAGCACCCTGGTTTCAAGAATAGAAACACCGCTTTGGTGTATAAATTTCACCATACAGTACGCCGATTCAAAAGTGGCTGTAAATGTTTTGTTTTCGTAAATACGCTCTAAAACAGAATAATTGCCGTACTGGTCGCGCCAGTCGGCAAAATTGTAGTCGGGTTTTGACGGAGCCGGGGGCGCCGACACATATGCGCCGTCATCGACATAAAGTATGTCGCCGATTTGTGAATTGTCTTCGTTGACAAATACTACCTTGTGTTTGCCGGTGATGCCCTCGCGCAATTTCAGAGTAAATGTTGTGGTTTTTTGTCTGTATGTAACGGTAATTGTCTGATCTCCGGGTACAAGCAGTTTGACATGGTCTTCTGCTTTAATCATAGTTTTTTCTAGGGGAACTCTCTCGGTTTCTTCGTTCTCGTAAGTTAAAATTAAATATATATTCGATATTGAGAAGTTTTCGACATCATAAATATCCTGAATGGTGTCAGGGTCAGCCTCTATTCCCACCAGCTTGCCTTTTCCTGCCGCGCAAGCGGCAAATGTAAACATGGTCGCAAGCAGCAAGACGGCTATTAATATCGAACGAAAAACCTTATTCATGTTGTATTACTCCTATGAACACAATTAGCCATTATTATATATAATAATATAACATTAACAAGTCAAAAAATCAATAGTATTTTATAGTTAATAAAAAATAAAATACATTAAGTCAGGCTGACCTCATCAAGGCGGTGTCTTTCAATTTCGCCTCGCAGTTGCTTGTCAAGTTTATTCAAATCCAAACGGTCGGCAATGCTTTTTGCTTTCCGGATATTCTCTGCGGTGACTCCGTGCATATCCTGTCCGCTTTGTTTGACGCCAAAAAACTCGCCGCCGCCTCTTTGCGCAAAGTCGTATTCGGCTATTTTCATACCGTCGGAACAACCCTTCAAAAACTCCAACCTCTCCCCGGGTTTTTCGGCATATAAAAAACAGCTTGCCTCGGAGCCGTCACGCCCTATTCTGCCCCTCAACTGGTGCAGCGACGCCAAGCCGAATCGGTCGGCGTCCATAATAAGCATAATCGACGCGTCAGGAATGTCGATGCCCACTTCTATGACCGAAGTCGCCACAAGCGCCGACAGTTTATTTTGACGAAAAAGCTCAATGATTTCTTGTTTCTGCCCCTCTTTTTGTTTGCCGTGCAGCAAGCCGATATTTGTACCGCAAAACTCGCCCTCGGTCAATTCTTTGAAAAGGCTTTCAACAGAGTGCATATCCATGCCCTCGCTGTCCTCTATCCTCGGCGCCACAATAAAAGTTTTTTTCCCTGCCCGACATTCTTTTGCGGCAAAAGCCAGCATTGCTTGGCGCTTTTCTTTGCTTACAACATATGTCGTGACATTGCCTCCGTATCTGCGCTGCAATTCAAAAAATTCAATGTTGCCGAACAGCGCCAGCCTCAAACTGCGCGGTATGGGAGTGGCTGTCATTGTCAGCGTATCGCACATATTTTTATCAATAAGAGCCGTTCTCTGCCCAACGCCGAAGCGATGCTGTTCATCCATTACGCAAAAAGCCAATTGACGGAACTCCACATCTGCGCTTATTAGAGAATGCGTACCGATAAGTACTTGCGTCCGTCCTTCTTTAATTTCTTCCAATATCTTTCTGCGCTCTTGCGCCTTAACTGCCGCCGTCAGTAGCCTAACGGTTATGCCTGCGCCTTGAAAAAGCCTTTGCGCATTCTCGTAGTGCTGTCTTGCCAAAATTTCTGTCGGCGCCATAATTGCCGACTGAAAGCCGTTCCTTGCAATAAAAGCGCACAAAATTAGCGCCACTATGGTTTTTCCGCTGCCTACATCGCCCGACAACATAGCGTTCAGGGGCTCTTGTTTTTTAAGCCTTTCCGATATATTCTCAACTGCGCTTTTTTGCGACTCTGTCAGCGTAAAGCCTGCATTGGAAATTATGTCAGACAAATCGACATCGGCATAAACTCTGTTTTTTGGTTGGCTTTTATTTGACAGCCGAAAAGCCAGCAGCCTTTTTGTTACGCTTTCAATTATAATTCGCTGTGAAGCTGCCTGAGCGGAAAGCATATCCGTCGGCATATGCGCTTGTTGCACCGCCTGCGCAAAAGGCATCAAGCCGCACTCCTTTTCCGCAGTCTCATCAATAACGCTGTTGAAAGGCAAACTCAAATCCAATGCGCTTTTTACTGCGGCGGCATATTGCCGCTGCGAAACAACTCCCTTTGTGCGATAAATGGGCTTTATACCCTCAAAACGGCTGTTCTCCGTCTTTTTTTCAAAAAGCGGATTGACAAAACGCGGCAATCCCTCGTCAAATGAAAGTTTTCCGAAAACCGTAATAAGGTCGCCCTCTGCTATGGCTTTGCTGACATAATTCTGATTAAACCAAATGGCGGAAATGTCGCCGCCGGAAAAACTGCCGTATATGCGAAAAATCTGCAGCTTGCCTTTTCTGAACGGCGCTCTGACCTTTTTTACGGTGATATCAATTTTGCAATAACAGCCTTCGCAAGCGTGTGTTGCCGCCTGTGACAAATCGGCATAGCTGCCGGGTAAAGAAAACAATAAATCGTACGGAGTAAAAATGCCCAACTTGTTGTACTTTTGTTTGGTCTTTTCTCCGATACCTTTTATGCGGGTAAGCATTTATTCCAGACTTATGAGATAAAAGTAATGCGGCTGTCCGCCGGGCACTGCAATGATATCCTTGTCGGGATAAATGTTCATGAGTTCCTCTTGCAACGCCGCCGCCGATTCTTCGGAAGTGTCCTTGCCGTAATAAATCGTAATGGTGGAGTGCGCTTCCGTTATGGATGTGGCAATGGTCTGCTTTGCCACCTCGTTTATGTCGGAGCCTTGAGCTACAATGCCCTTTTCTAAACCTATTATGTCGCCGCTGTGCAAATCAAAGCCGTCCATCTCGGTGTCACGCACGGCGTGGGTAACCTGCAAACAAGTGATAGAAAAGGCGGCTTTTTGCATGGCGCGCGTGTTCTCGTCAATGGAAAATTCAGCGTCAAAAGACATGGCTGCGGCTATGCCCATGGGCATATTTGATGTGGCAATAACTACCAGCGTATTGTCGGTAAGTTCCTTGGCTTGTTCGCATGCAAGAATTATGTTTTTGTTGTTGGGAAGAACAAAAACTGTATCCGCGGCTACAGAATTGACTATTTTTACGATATCAGAAACACTGGGATTCATTGTTTGTCCGCCCTCAAGAACGGCGTCTGCTCCCAGCTCCGTGAACAATGTCCTGAAGCCCTCTCCACTGCCTATCGCCACCATGCCTTGGGGCTTGTTCTGGCGTGTTTCTCTGGCTTTCAGCAACGCTCTGTTCTGTTCAAACATGTTTTCAATTTTTGGCTTATCCAACTCTCCCAGCTCCAGCGCATAAGTCAGCGCCTTGCCCGGCTCATTGGTATGAACATGTACCTTGACAAGCTGAAGGTCGCCTACGACAATAACGCTGTCGCCTATGTCGCTGAGTTTGTCGCGCAGTTTGTCTATGTCCGCCGTGGTAATGCGGCTTTTCATGTTTATTACAAAGAACTCTGTGCAATAACCATACTTAATTTCTTCCAAATCGTGAATATCCGCCTCAAAAAAGACTTGTTTTGGGGTTTCGGATGCAGTTACGGTTTCTTCGGGAGCTTTTATTTCAATGCCGGCAAGTTTGTAATACATTCCAGAAAGAATATAAAGCAAACCCTGTCCGCCTGCGTCTACTACGCCTGCTTTTTTAAGTACTGGCAGCATTTCGGGCGTTTCGGCAAGCACTTGTTCGCCTTTTTTTATTATTTTTTGGAAAAAATCTATAAAATCCGTATTTCGCGCGGCTATTTTTGTGGCATAGTCGCCTATCATTCTGATTACGGTAAGAATAGTGCCTTCTTTTGGGTGCGTGACTGCGTCATATGCTTTGTTGGCGCCGTTTTCGAGCGCTTTTGCAAAGGTTTTTGTGTTTATGACTTTTGATTGAGCGACAATTTCGGCTATACCCTTAAAAATCTGGGAAAGAATTACGCCGCTGTTGCCTCTTGCGCCTTTTAGCGCTCCTTTTGAAAAGGCTTTTATTATGTCAGCTGTGTTGTCGGAAGTCTCAAACTCCGTTTCTTTTACTGTCGACGCCATCGTCAAGCTCATGTTTGTGCCGGTGTCGCCATCAGGGACGGGAAAGACATTTAGGCTGTCGACATAGGCTTTGTTGATATCAAGATTCTGCTTTGCGCCTGTTATTATCTCCCGAAGGAGTTTGTTGTCTATATTTGTTATCATTATTTCCTCACATATTGTTGTGAGACTGACGGCTCTACCCTATTACAACTTTACGCCCAACACATGGACATTTACTTCCTTGACGCGCATTCCGGTGAAATGCTCAACATGGTATTTCACCGTGGAAATAAGGGAGCTTACAACAGCCTCTTTGTTCAAATCAGCCTTTAACAAAATGTATAAATCAATATAAATTCTGTTGTCGATGGTAACTAATTTCACACCTTTAGTGACTGATTCTTTTTTGAAAATAGAAAGGATACTGTCAGACAATCTTCTGCTGACAAGGTCGGCTACTCCGTAGCACTCCCGCGCCACACGGCTGACAACGATAGCTACCGCTTCATCAGAAATGGTAATATCGCCGTATATATTAGAAGTTTTGAGCGCCATATGACAATCCTTAATTTTTTTATCAAAGTTTTACTATTATATAATAGTATACTATGAAAATATTTGCAAGTAAATTGAAAAATTAACTTAAAACTGTTGCCAAAAACCTCTTTACATTGTATAATTACAAAGTCTAAAAGTAGGAGGTAAACAAAATGTCAAGAGTATGCAGCGTTTGCGGCAAAGGCTCGATGAGCGGCAACAAAGTCAGCCACAGCAACAGAAAAACCAGAAGGACCTGGGGCGCCAACATTCACAAAACCAGTATTACCGACGCCAAAGGCGTAGTCACGAACGGCTACATCTGCACGCGTTGCTTGCGCACCCAAAAAAAGGAAGCCAGAGCATAACTTTTTATGGTAAGCAATAAAAATAACTGTTAAACTGCAAAAAACCGTACAAATGTACGGTTTTTTAGTTTTTGCGTATAAATGCCTCGACTTCCCTATCCTTGAAAAAATGCTGCTTGAAAACTTGTCAAGCGACACAAAATACCATCGCAGGTGCCAATAAGGCTGTCAACTGACAGCCTTTATTTTTTATTTTTTCTTTGAGCGATAATCCTCTATTGCCGCGGCAATCGCCTCTTCGGCAAGCACGGAGCAATGGATTTTTTGCGGGGGCAGTCCTTCAAGTTTTTCGACGACATCGGCATTTTTTATTGCCAAAGCCTCTTCAATCGTCAGCCCCTTTATCATTTCGGTGGCCGTTGATGATGATGCAATGGCAGCGGCGCAGCCGAATGTCTTAAATTTTGCGTCAACGATGACATCGTTTTCTATCTTTAAGTAAACTTTCATTATGTCGCCGCAGCTGGCATTGCCAACGGTTCCCACGCCGTCTGCATCGGGGATTTCGCCTACATTTTTTGGGTTGGCAAAGGTTTCAAGCACCTTGTTGCTATACATATTGTCCTTCTCCTTTTTCGACATTGAATAGCGGAGACCAGCTTCGCAGCGTATCCACCGTTTCTTTCAGGGTCTGTATCGTAAAATCTATTTCTTCTTTGGTTGTGTCCTTGCCAAGGCTGAAGCGTATTGAGCTGTGCGCCTGTTCTATCGGACAGCCGATTGCAAGCATAACATGCGAGGGTTCCAAAGAGCCTGACGAACAAGCCGAACCGCTGCTCACGGCAATACCTTTCAAATCTAGCTGCATGAGTATGGATTCGCCCTCAATGAAATCAAAACTGAAATTTGCATTGCTGACAAGCCGCTTTTCTCTGCCGCCGTTCAAGTGGCAAAATTCCATCTTTTCTTCAACGCTCTTTATGAAATAATCCCGCAACTCTCTTATGCGCTCATTGGTGGCATCCATTTCCGCAACAGTCAACTCCAGCGCCTTTGCCATGCCGACTATGCCGGGGGTGTTTGTGGTGCCGGCTCTGGCGCTCTTTTCTTGATGTCCGCCGACGATAAGTTTTGAAATCCTGACGCCGTTGCGGATATAAAGCAGTCCAATGCCCTTGGGTCCATGGAACTTGTGCGCCGACAGCGACAGCATGTCAACATTCAGCGCATTTACATCAATTTTTATGCTTGATGCCGCTTGTACGGCATCGGTATGGAACAATATGCCCTCTTCTTTGGCAAAAGCGCCTATCTCGGCTATCGGCTGAATGGAGCCAATCTCGTTGTTGGCAAACATAATCGAAATGAGTATGGTGTCATCTCTGACGGCTTGTTTCAGCTTTTCAACAGAAACCAGCCCGTCGCTGTCAACTTCCAGATATGTCACCTCAAAGCCCTGTTTCTCCAGTTCCTTGCAGGTCTCAATCATAGCCGGGTGCTCAATAGCTGTGGTTATGATATGCTTTCCCTGGCGCTGAAGCGCATTTGCCGCGCCCTTAATCGCCCAGTTGTCGCTTTCGGTGCCGCCCGATGTGAAATAAATCTCATTGGACTTTGCTCCCAAAAGCGTAGCTATCGCCGCTCTTGCTTCATCGACGGCTTTTATTGCCTGCCTGCCGAAAAAATGCAGCGATGAGGCGTTGCCGTATATATCTGTCAAGTACGGCATCATGGCGTCCAGCACTCTGCTGTCAAGTTTGGTTGTAGCGGCATTGTCTAAATATACTTTCATTTTCACAAATCGAACTTTCCTTTGTATAGGGGGAATTTTTCCGTAAGTTGTTTTATTTGCGCGCGTACATTTTCTTTTACGCTTTCTTTATATTTTATGGTGTCGGCTATGCATTTTGCGATAACAACCATTTCGGGTTCTTTCATGCCTCTTGTGGTAACGCTGGGGGTACCTACGCGCAGTCCGTTGGGGTCGAACGGGTTGGCATTGTCAAAAGGAATGGAATTCTTGTTGGTGGTGATATTTACATCGTCCAGCAACACTTCAAGTTCCTTGCCTGTGCAGCTTGTTCCGCGCAAATCCAAAAGCATCAGATGGTTGTCGGTGCCGTTTGAGAACAGCTTTATGCCTTCAGCCATAAGAGTATCCGCCATTGTTTTTGCGTTTTTGACAATTTGCTTTTGGTATTCTTTGAACTCCTCGCTCAAAGCCTCTTTGAAAGCAATGGCCTTTGCCGCAATAATATGCATCAGCGGTCCGCCCTGCGTCCCGGGAAAAACTGCTTTGTTTATGGCTTTTGCAAATTCTTCCTTGCAGATTATCATTCCGCCTCTCGGCCCTCTAAGGGTCTTATGCGTTGTTGTCGTGACAACATCAGCATAAGGAACGGGGTTTTGGTGCAGCCCTGCCGCAACCAGTCCGGCAATATGCGCCATATCCACCATTAAGTACGCTCCGACTTCGTCGGCTATTTCTCTGAACTTCTTGAAATCGATAGCTCTGGGGTATGCGCTGGCACCTCCCACAATGAGTTTTGGCCGGCATTCAAGCGCAATGCGCCTTACTTCGTCATAATCGATGAATCCGTCCTCGGCCACACCGTAAGAAACAGCATTGAAATAATTTCCGCTCATGCTGACCTTGCTGCCGTGTGTGAGGTGTCCGCCATGGTTCAAATCCATGCCCAACAGCGTGTCGCCGGGTTTCAACAGCGCATAATATACTTGCATATTGGCGCTGCTGCCGCAATGGGGCTGAACATTGACATGCTCGCCGCCAAAAAGTTGTTTTGCTCTCTCTATCGCCAAATTCTCTGCCAAATCAACAAATTGGCAGCCGCCGTAATATCTTTTACCGGGATATCCCTCGGCATATTTGTTCGTCAGGTGTGAGCCTGCCACCGTCATGACTTCGGGTGAAACAAAGTTTTCGCTGGCAATGAGCTCTATGTTGTTCTCTTGTCTGTTCAGCTCTTTTATCAGCGCATCGTAAATCTCAGGGTCTTGCTGCTTAATGGGTCGAAAATCTATCATAATTACCTCTTAAATCTTAGTATACCTTCTATTATAGCCATCACAAAAAAAATATCAACGAAACAGGCATGCTTTTCTTCTTGCATACCGATTTTTTTACCATTTAAGCAGATAGACCAAGAGAATTATGTTTTGTTACAGGTATTTCTTTATCATAGAAGATATTACATTCTGCTGTCTGAATCCCGACACCTTCTCCATTTGTTGACCGTTTTTGAATATTATCAGCGTAGGAATGGACATAATGCCGAACTGTCTGGCAAGCGATTCCTGCTCGTCAACATTTATTTTGCCAACCTTTGCCTTACCGGCAAACTCGGCTCCTACGGCGTCAAGCACCGGCGCAAGCATCTTGCACGGTCCGCACCAGTCAGCCCAAAAATCCACCAGCGTAACTCCGTTTGCAATAGTTGACGCAAAGTTTTCCGTAGTAATTTTCAATACATTTTCTGCCATTTTATTCGTCCTCCTGTATTATTTCCACCATTTTTGGCGTATAATTCTTTTTATTTTTCAACCATTTGTCCAGAAAAGCCATAGCTATAAAACTAACGGCAAGCACTGCCATTGATATGCCAAAACTAAGCATTTCATCCAGTTTTCTTGTAAAAAACAGCGCAGCCGCCACCAGCAATATTGGCACACCGTAGACAATAAACGATGCCGTAAGCACAACTTGATTGCCCATGCTGACGCTGACTTTGTCGCCGACCTTGGCTGACAGCGTGTTTTTTATGACAATACGCACATACATTTCGTTGCGCGGTTTGAAACACATGTGACAATTTTCGCAGGCGGTTTTTCTGGGGAATTGTATCGTCGCCCTATTTCTTGCGTCCACCTTGCTGACAGTGCCGACCTCTATCATTTTTTTGCTTTCTCCGCTAAAATCTCCGCCAGGCGCGCAAGCTCTATTTCCTTGCTGCCGTCCTTGTCAAACATATCTTTCAATACGGCTCTGCCCTCTTTTGTTTCGTTCTCTCCCAATACTATCAAGAACGGATAGCCTATCTTGTCGGCATATTTCATCTGCGCCTTCAGACTTCTGTCCATATAATCCGTGTCGGCGCTTATGCCGCTCTTGCGCAGATTATGTACGATGCGAAAAGCCTCTGCATACTGCTCGGCTCCTATCGGGGCAATGTACACAAGGGGTATGTCGTCCTTTCCAAAGGACAATCCGCAGTTTTCCATGACCATTATCAGCCTTTCGATGCCCATACCAAACCCTATTGCCGGAGTGCTTTTGCCGCCAACCTCTTCCACAAGGTTGTTGTATCTGCCGCCGCCGCAAACCGTACCTTGCGCCCCGATGTTGTTTGAAATGAACTCAAACACCGTGCCTGTATAATAGTCCAGTCCGCGCACAATGTACGGATTTATGCTATATTCTATTCCCAAATATGTCAGCAGCTTTTTTACTTCTTCATGCTGATTTTTGCAGTCATCACATAAATAATCCAACATAACGGGAGCATTTTGGTTGAGCTGCGTACATTTCGGCTCTTTGCAATCCAACACACGCAAGGGGTTTTTTTCCATTCTTTCCACGCATGTGGGACAATATGCCTTGTCGTTTTCTGAAAAATACTTCCGCAATACCGCATTGTATTCCGCACGGCATTTTGGGCAGCCTATGCTGTTTATGTTGAGCCTAAGATTGCTTATGCACAATTTGTCAAAAAGCGCAGCGGCTATCGTCATGACCTCGACATCGACCAAAGGCGAATTGCTGCCATAGTATTCGACGCCAAATTGATGGTGCTCTCGCAGTCTGCCCGACTGCGGTCTTTCGTAGCGGAAAACAGGCGTCAGATAAAACATCTTTATCGGCTGGGGAAAATTGCCCAAACCGTTTTCGATAAAACTCCTTGCCACTCCGGCTGTGCCTTCGGGCTTCAGCGTAATGCTCCTGCCGCCCTTGTCAAGGAATGTATACATTTCTTTGTTGACAATGTCCGTCGTGTCGCCTACTCCCCGTACAAAAAGTTCCGTCGCCTCGAAAGTCGGAGTGCGGATTTCTTTTATGCCAAAGTCTTTGGCGATACCTCTAATCTTTTCTTCAATATATCGCCATTTATAACTTTCAAAAGGCAGAACATCTTTCGTGCCTTTCTGAATTTGTATCATCTGCCACCTTTTCTTATAATATATATTTTTTCAAATTCATAGTGCGCAGCGCCTTCTCCAGCTTTGTCTGCACATATTCTTTGTCAACGACAAGTTCAACTTCCTTTGTGCCGTCAGCTTCAAAGGAGGCTTCTTCAAGCAGCATCTCCATGACGCTATGCAATCTTCTGGCGCCGATGTTCTCGTTGTTTTCGTTCTCCATGAAAGCAATCTTTGCCATCTCCCGTATGGCTTCTTCGGTAAACTTCAGATTTACGGAATCAACGCCCAAGAGTTCGGAATACTGCATAATAATTGCATTGTCAGGTTCTTTCAATATCTTGAAAAAGTCATCTTCGCTGAGGCTGTTCAAGGATACCGTAACGGGGAATCTGCCTTGCAGTTCGGGAATCAAGTCGTTTACTTTGGCGGTATGGAAGGCGCCTGCGGCAATAAAGAGAATGAAATCAGTCTTTATGTTGCCGTACTTTGTAGATATGGTGCTGCCCTCGACTATCGGCAAAATATCTCTCTGCACGCCCTCTCTGGATACATCGGGACCGTGGGATTTGCCTCTGGAAGCAATCTTGTCTATTTCGTCAATAAAAATGATGCCGTCCTGCTCCGCTCTGCGCAAAGCCTCGGTCTGGATACTGTCTTTATCTATGAGTTTGTTCGATTCTTCGGCTATAAATATCTTCAGCGCCTCCGCTACATTTATTTTGCGCTTTTTTCTGCGCTTGGGCAATAGGCTGCCAAAAATGTCGCCAATGTTGTTGTCGGGCGCTCCGCCGCCGCTTATAGGTCCGATTTGCAATGTTTTTGGCGCTTCCTCAACCTCAATTTCTACGGGTATCTTGTCCAAATTGCCCTTTCGCAAGTCCTCAAGCAATTGCGCCTTTACGACCTCGTCCGGGGTTTCGGGATTGGCTTTTTTTCTGATAGGATAAAGCGCCCCTACTATTTTGTTCTCGGCGGCTTCTCTGGCTTTCGGTTCGACTTCCTCGAATTTTTCTTCCCGGACAAGCCTAATTGCCACTTCTACCAAATCTCTTATCATAGACTCAACATCTCTGCCGACATAACCCACTTCAGTAAACTTTGTCGCCTCTACTTTAATAAAGGGCGCCTTGACCAGCTTTGCCAGTCTGCGCGCAATTTCGGTTTTACCTACGCCCGTCGGACCTTTCATAATGATATTCTTCGGGGTTATTTCTTCGCTGACCTGCGCCGGCAGGCGGCTTCTGCGATAACGGTTGCGCAAAGCCACCGCCACAGCTTTTTTGGCTTCGTCCTGTCCTATTATATATCTGTCAAGTTCTGTTACTATTTGTTTCGGTGTAAGCTCCATGTTCTCCTCCTATACAGTTTCTACCACAAAATTATTGTTTGTGAATACGCAAAGTTCGGCGGCAATCTCCATGCTGCGCAAAGCTATTTCTTTAGCCGAAAGTTCGGTATTTGCAAGCAAGGCGCGCGCTGCCGACAAAGCAAAGTTGCCTCCGCTGCCTATGGCGCAGGCGCCGCCCTCAGGGTCGATGACATTGCCGTCGCCGCTGACTATAAGCATGTTGTCCTTGTCCGCTACTATAAGCAAGGCTTCAAGATTTCTGAAAGTTTCGCCCTTTCTCCATGTTTCGGCAAGCTCAACTGCGCTGCGCATAAGATTTCCTGAATACTTTTGAAGCATTTCTTCAAATCTTTCCGACAGGCTGAAAGCGTCGCTTACAGAACCTGCAAAACCCACTACGACCTTGTTATCGTAGATGCGGTTTACTTTTTTTGCATTGCCTTTCAAGATTGTGTTTTGACCCATGGTGACTTGTCCGTCACCGGCTATTGCTGTCACGCCGTCTCTTTTTACGGCGCATATTGTAGTTCCTTTTAGCATTTTTTCACCTCTCTATCTGTGATATATATTCTTTTATGTTTTGTTTGGCTCTTTGACTCAAGGCTGTTTTTCTTTGTGCCTTATCCTTTATTTTTTCTTCAAGCGGCGGCATCAGGGGGTATCCCACATGCATGGGCTGAAAGTCTTTTTGCGGTGTGCTGATATATTTCATCAGGCTGCCGCATGCCGTCATATCATTGGGGACGGCGCTCTCAAGCCCGTCCAGTTTTCGCGAAAGATTTATTGCCGCCATCAGTCCGCTCATGCAGCTTTCAAGATATCCTTCGACTCCGCTTATTTGTCCGGCAAAGAAAATGCTGTCGTTGGTTTTCAAAGAAAAGTCTATGTTGAGTGACTCCGGCGCATTTATGAAAGTGTTGCGGTGCATAACTCCATACCTGACAAATTCTGCATTCTTAAGCGCAGGTACAAGCCCGAACACCCTCTTTTGTTCGCCAAACTTCAGATTTGTTTGGCAGCCCACAAGGTTGTACAACTGATTATAATTATCTTCCTTGCGGAGTTGCAGGACGGCATACGGTCTTGTGCCGTCGGGATTTCGCAGTCCTACCGGTCTGAACGGTCCGAAACGCAGGCTTTCGGCGCCTTTTTGCGCCATTATTTCCAGCGGCATACATGCGTTAAAGATGTCGCCTTTCTCAAAGCTGTGCGGTATGACTCTTTCGGCATTGACAAGCTGTTCTACAAAATTGTAATACTCGTCTTTGTTCAGCGGACAATTCAAATAATCCTCGCCGCCCTTGCCGTATCTGCCTTGAAAAAATGCCTTTGTCATATCAACGCTTTCAAAAGTAATTATCGGCGCTACGGCGTCATAAAAGAAAAGTCTGCTGCCGCCCAGCAATTTGTCTATCTTATTTACAAGATTGTCTGAAGTCAGCGGTCCCGATGCCACGATGGTGAAGTCGTCAATCTCCACACACTCCTCGCGGACAAGCGTAAAGTTTTCAAAGTTCAACAGCGTTTTTTCTACTTCTTGAGAAAACGCCTCTCTGTCCACTGCCAACGCTCCGCCTGCCGGTACTGCGTTGTTGTGAGCGGCTTTTAGTATCAGTGAATCCAGCATCGCAAGCTCAGCTTTCAGCAAGCCTTGCGCAGTGTTTTCGTCAACGCTCTTAAGACTGTTTGAGCAGACCAATTCAGCAAGCATCGCCGTCTTGTGAATGGGGGTCTGCTTGATAGGACGCATCTCATAAAGCGTTACGGCGCGTCCCCGTTTCAGCAGCTGGTAAGCCGCTTCGCAGCCCGCCAGTCCGCCTCCGATTATTTTAGTTCTCGTCATTCTTCAGCACTATGGTATGCCCACAGGATTTTTTCATGCACACATAACTCTTATTGTCTCCCTTTTGCGTAATTTTCATTACGCCGCTGCATTTGGGGCAAAAATGCGGTGCAGGAATCTCCCAAGACATAAAGTCACAGTTCGGATAATTGCCGCAACCGTAAAATGTCTTGCCTGTCTTAGTGCGTTTTTTGACAATGTCGCCGCCGCAACGGGGGCATTTTCCGACTTTTTCTACAATATTCTTAATGTTTTTGCACTTTGGATAATTCGGGCAAGCCATAAACTTGCCGTATCGGCTGGTCTTGATTACCATCATGGCGCCGCACTTATCGCAAGGCACATCTGTAACTTCGTCTTCCAGTTTTATCTTCTTTTCTAAATTGTACGCTATTTTTACATTTTTTTCAAATGGAGGATAGAAGTCTGCAATAATTTTTTGCCATTCTTCGCCTTTTTGTATCTTGTCAAGTTTTGTCTCCATTCCTGCCGTAAACTTAGTGTTGACTATATCGGCAAAATTGTTTTCCATAAATTCCACCACCGTTTCACCAAGTTGTGTGGGTTTTATGGTCTTTTGTTCCTTGACGGTATATTCCCTCTTTGCAAGCACACTAATAACGCTTGCGTATGTGCTGGGGCGGCCGATTCCGTTTTCTTCCATTGCTTTAACCAGTGTCGCATCTGTATATCTTGACGGCGGTTTGGTGAATTTTTGCTCGCTCTTGAGTTCTTTGAAGTCCAGCTTTTCGCCTTCAACAAGGTCAGGCAAGCGGCTGTTGTCCTCGTCTTCCTCGCTTGTGTTGTCGTATGCAGCCGTATAGCCCTTAAAAATAAGGGTCTTTCCGCCAACTTTGAAACCGTAAACTCCGCTGTCTGTGTCGGCATTTATGTGGACATTCAGCGTGTTATAAACCGCATCGGTCATTTGGCTTGCTAAAAAACGGTCATATATCAGTTTGTACAACCGAAAATGGTTGCGTGACAATTTTGGCTTCATTAAGTCGGGGGTTTTTTCAAGTGATATCGGGCGTATGGCTTCGTGCGCGTCCTGCACTCCGCTTGCCTTTGTGGCATAAAAATTCGGTTTCTTGGGCGCATACTCCTCGCCGTATTGTTGTTTTATGAACTCCAGCGCCTCTTTCTGCGCGTCGGGCGATACCCTGACGCTATCGGTTCTGATATATGTTACCAACGCCGTCTGCCCCTCGCCGGCTATTTCAATGCCCTCATACAACTGCTGCGCAACTCTCATAATATCAGGCGCGCTCATGCCCAGTCTTTGCGAACCGTCCTGTTGAAGCGTACTGGTTGTGAACGGAGCATAAGGACGGGATTTTGAAACGCCGCGTTTTACGCTGTCTACCGTCCACTCAGCGCCTTTGATGTTTTGTTCAATGGCTTTGGCTTCCGCCTCGCTGGACACCTTTATTTTTTTGCCGTTGTAGTCGTTCAAAGCGGCTTTTATTGCCGCCACTTTGCTTTTTTTGTTTAGTATTGCCGATATGTTCCAGTATTCTTCGGGTACGAACGCTCTTATTTCGCGCTCTCTGTCAACCAACATTTTCAATGCCGCCGACTGCACTCTGCCGCCGCTGAGTCCAGACTTTATTTTTTTGTTAAGCACGGGGCTTATTTTGTACCCCACAAGTCTGTCTAGCACACGCCTTGCTTGCTGAGAGTCGACAAGTTCCATGTTCAGCGGACGGGGATTCTGCAACGCCGCATTGACAGCCTTTTGGCTGATTTCGTTGAACTCTATCCTTTTCGGGTCTTTCAATTCCAACACATTCGCCAGATGCCATGAAATAGCCTCGCCCTCTCTGTCAGGGTCAGTGGCAAGATATACTTCATCGGCGGCCTTCATCGCCGTTTTTATTCTCTTTATGGTTTCCTTTTTGTCCTTGTTTATTTCATATTCGGGCTGAAAATTGTTTTGGATATCTATGCCCAAGCTCTTTTCCGGCAAATCGCAAACATGTCCTCCCGACGCCAGAACTTTGTAACCGTCGCCCAGATACTTCTGAATAGTCTTTGACTTTGACGGTGACTCTACTATAACTAATTTCATTTACACGCTCCAATAGTTGTTATTACATTTATTTATTATACCCCGTGAAGATAACATAATCAACAAGGAATTTAGTTGCGGCACAGACAGTTCTGTACGCATAAGAATCTCTTCAAAATGCTGCTCTCCGTGCCTTTCAAGAAGGTCCACAATCTTTTCTTCCATAATGTCAAGCAACAAAGCCGAAGGCTGCTGCTCCTGCGCCGGCGGCAATCCGATGCCCTCAAAAAGTTCGTTTACATTTGTTACGGCTATGGATTGGCACTCTCTTATGCTCTTGTTGCAGCCGCTGCTGGCTCTGTTGTATATGCTGCCGGGTACGCAAAAAACCTCTCTGCCTTGCGATACAGCATGGTTGATGGTCGTCATCGTACCGCTTTTTTCTCCGGCTTCGGTAACAAGCACGCCTCTGCTGAGTCCGCTTATGATACGGTTCCTTGCAGGGAAGTTGTATTGCTGCGGTTGGGTACCGATGTCGTATTCCGATATTATCAGCCCTTTTTCGGCTATTTCTTCATATAGCGCCTGATTTTCCGGCGGATATACTCTTTCTATGCCGTTGCCCAGAACGGCTATGGTCTTGCCTCTGTTCTCCAGCGTCACTCTGTGCGCAATGGTGTCCACGCCGCTTGCCAGTCCGCTTACAATAGTGAATCGCCTTGACAAAGCGCTGACAAACTCCTCAGTAACACGCAGCCCGTATTTTGTCGGCATTCTGGTTCCGACTACGGCAAAACAGGCGCTTCCAAGAAGTTCCATATTGCCTTTACAATACAACATTAAAGGTCTATCGTCAAATTGTTTTAATAAAAAAGGATAACCCTCATCACAAATTGACATAATATTTACTGCATATTGGTTTATTTTTTCTTCTTCGGCATCAAAGTCAATCCCATGGCGTATATCTGCCAAATCCTCATAAAGCCTTTGCCCCACTGCCGCCGTCAACGGTATTCGGACTTTTGAGATATCCTCATAAATTTCCCCTACATTGCCGACAAGCTCAAGTATCCTTGACGCTTTTGCCGGACCTATTCCCTCTGTTCTTCTCAACATAATCAATGCTTTGTGATAATTTTTTAACCTCATAATGAATACCCTATCTCTTTTTTGTCAACGGTTTTGAATTGAATAGCCTCGGCAATGTGTGCCATCGATATGTTGTCGGCGCCCTCAATGTCGGCTATCGTGCGCGCGGTTTTTAATATTCTGGAAGTTGCTCTGGGCGACAGCTTTTGCAAATTAAATGCATTCTCCAGCAGTCTTTCACTTTGTTCGTCAATAACGCAGTACTTTTTTATTTGACGGCTGTTCATTTGTGAATTGGTATATATGCCCTCATTTTCAAACCTTGCAAGCTGAATGGCGCGCGCCCTTTCGACCCTTTCACGCACGCTTTGGCTGTTTTCTTCTTGTCTGCCGCCGCGCAGCTCCTTGAACTCTATGCCGTCAACGACGACAAATATATCTATCCTGTCCAACATAGGTCCCGACAGCCTTGACATATAATTTCTTATTTCCCTAGCCGAACAGGTGCAAAGTTTTGTTCTGCTACCTGCATAGCCGCAAGGACAAGGGTTCATACTGGCTATAAGCATAAAATGCGCAGGGTATTCCACGCTTCTTGCCACTCTTGTAACGGTTATGGAACCGTCCTCCAACGGTTGGCGCAGCGTTTCCAGCGAATGTCTGGGATACTCGGGCATTTCGTCAAGGAACAACACTCCATTGTGCGCAAGACTAACTTCGCCGGGTGTGCTTCTTGAGCCGCCGCCCGTAAGGCTATACAAACTTGCGGTATGGTGCGGAGAACGGAAAGGTCTTATTGTGATTATGCCGTCATTGGCATCAAGCAAGCCTGCGACGGAATGGATTTTTGTCACTTCGATTGCTTCTTGAAATGTCATAGGCGGCATAATGGTAGGCACGCACTTTGCAAGCATAGTCTTGCCCGTCCCCGGGCTGCCGCACATAAGAATGTTATGGGCGCCCGATACGGCAATCTCCAACGCGCGCTTTGCCATAGCTTGTCCTTTTATGTCGGCAATGTCAATACCGTACTTGTCGATATTATCTGCGGCGCCGTATTCGATGAACTCAACCGGCATTGCCGAAGATATGCCCATAAGGAAGTTTACCACCGCCGTCAGCGTTTCAAAAGCGTATACCTCGATGCCTTTTATGTATGCCGCCTCCTTTGCGTTGCCTTTCGGGATAATAAACTTTTTATGCCCCGACTGCAACGCCGATATAATAATCGGCATAACTCCGTTAAGCCGGCGCAGCGTGCCGTCTAGCGACAATTCGCCGAGAAAAATAAAATCCTGATAATCCTTGGCAGGCAGTTGCTTGGTACTGATGAGAAAGCCTATGGCTATGGGTAAATCAAAACCCGAACCGTCTTTCTTTGTGTCGGCAGGCGCCAGATTTACGGTAATCTTGCGTGGAGGAAATTCATAGGAACTATTTTTTATTGCCGCCCGGACCCTGTCACGGGATTCTTTAATGCTCGAACTAGGCAAGCCGACAATATCAAAAGAAGGTATGCCGGATTGTGCATATACCTCGATTTCAATGGGGTACCCATTGATACCCTCAAGGGCAAAACTTTTCAATGAAGATAACATAATTTTCCGCTCTCTTTTTGTATTTTTTAAGTATTTTATTCAAAAATTATTATTTTTTTGTATCCTTAATCATTTTTTGGTTTTCTTATCGGTGGTTTTTTGTAACGGATAGTCAGCAACGCAATCAATGCCGCCGCAAGCGCCACCACTCCCGCAAGCGTGCCGAAGAAAGCGCCCCAGCTTATTGTTTTGCCGAATACTTTTAGTCCGCTTGGCGGAGAGGCAACAAAAGATTTTTGCGCGCCTTCTGTCACAAGCGCATATCTGCCGGCTGTCTTAAATGTAAAAGTAACGGCATTGTTTATGACTTCCGCCGTCAGCTTTTCGTTGGTGTCAAGGTTTATTATTGCAAACAGTCTTTCTTCATATCCTGTCGGCACTTGCATTGTAACAGTGGCGCCATGCTCAAATGCGTACTCAACATCCATGCCGTTGTAGAGAAACTTCATTCTGAACGGATTGGCAAACGCCGTATCAAAGCCGCTCGCATTTATGGCTCGGAACAGCATGCTGTCCAATTCTGCACCGTCCTTGTCTATTTTTTCAAGTATCAAGGTTATTTCGTCGCCCTTTTTCAAATAGGGGAAATCATCGGTGTCGATTTGGTACCTTATGCTGAGGTTTATGCCCGGCGGTACGCTGTTTATGACATATCTGTATTGCGTTTCGCCCAAAATAGCCTCGTCCAGCTCCCTTGTCAGCGTGTCAAAATCCGACAGCGTGGTGTCAGCCGACTTAAAGTACAAGCTGAGGTCGCCGTACAAGCGCAAAATGTTTTGCCATGCGTCCTCATTGTATTCCGCCTCGTTAAGCAAAGGGAATTTTGAATGGTATTTTATCGCCAAATCCTCAAGCGCCAGCGTGCCAAAATGCGGCACGACAAGGCTGGACGCATTAAAGTTGCCTACTCTGTCATAGACATTTATTTGCAGCAGTCCCTTGTCCAGTTTGTCAAATCTTGCGACATATTTATTAAAAAGCTGCGGCTCAAAAGTGTAACTCTCACCTACTACTGTTATGCGGTCAATACCGCTGTCGCTGTCGGTGCAAACCAAGCTCAAAGTGTACGGCAGCTCTTGCGTTAAATCGATGTCCAGTATTATGTCGCTTACAAAAGGCTCTATTCTGTCTATATTGCTGATTGCGTCCGATACCACATCGGAAGTGTTGCCGGCATTGTCCTGATAGTATGCCGATAAAGTATGCGTTCTTTGTTCGGTGAGATAAAAACCGCCCTGATACACATATTGTTCGCCGTTGAGGGTATAGCGCATGCTTCCCTGCTTTATGCCCGACTGACCGTCTGTACCGTAGTTTATGGTAACGAAATAATCCCTTGCAAAACCGTTTGTGTAATCGCTGACTTCTATGTTCGGCGTAAACACGAACTGCGGCGGCGTCGGCGGCGTGGAATCAAACTTATCAAAAGTATATAGCTTGGTCAGATAGTTCCCTGCGTAGTCATAAACCGTAATGTACACATCTGTCGGCTCATATACGGTAAAAGCATGATTGAGCATTGGACTTTCTATGACATATGTGTCTATTTCTTGACCGTTGTCAATATTTATTACGGCTTGTTTTACGCCGGAATTGCCGTTGTCAGCGCCCACAAGCACCTGCACAAGAAAGCCGCTCTCGTGCCTTGTCCATTCGTTCATTTGCGAAACAACAGCTTCTTGGGGAGCGGCATTGTCGCTTTTTATGGCAACCTCGTCAAATACGGACATAAGTGTGCCTTGGTCGTCGGACGCATAGCATTTTATCAGCAACTCGCCGTTTGCCGTGACGGTATAGCTTGCTTTACCGTCCGCAGGCTGCGCCGCCGCAGTTCGGGAAATCTCCTCCCCATTCTTGACTACGACAATGACAAAGTAGTCTGAAGTAACATCAAACTCCAGCGTTATTCCGCGCGCATAAATCAAATCTTCTGTATCATAGGGTACGAAATTGCCCTCAAAATCAAGGCATTTTGCTTGTGAAAATGAGACGCTGTCGAAGGCATGCGCCGCCTGCTTTTGCGGTGAAAAGCATAAGACAAAGGCGGGCAGCAACAGCATTATAAAAAGACATATTATGATTGCGCTCTTGTACCTTTTCATCTCACTCCTAAAATATAAATAATTATAACATACAAAAACTATGTAATCAACGCTTTTTATTTAGTCTAATGCATGCTGCTTTATTATATCTTAATACTATGAAAAGCATAAAAAACCTAAAATTGGCGTTTACCTTTATCGGCACATTGATTGGCGCCGGCTTTGCCTCGGGCAGAGAAATAGCGCTTTATTTTGCCGACACTTCGCCGCTTTCGCCGTTGCTTGGCGGCGTGTTCTGCGGATTGTTTTGCTTTGTTTTTGTCGAGCTGGGCAGAATTTCGCAAGGCGACATACTGGGGCGCTTTTTCAATAAAATATCGTCGTTTACTATTGCCATAATAAAAATCAGCAACATTATCATTTTTTGCGTCATGCTGGCGGCATGCGAATTTATAATCAAAAACCTATTTGATATTAACGGCGGAACCATAATAAGCGCAGTGCTTGTGCTGTCTTTGATATATTTTGGCGTAGAAAAACTTAAGTTGCTCAACTTCCTTGCAGTGCCGCTGCTTGTGGGGCTGATAGTTTATATTTATATTGCGGCAAAACCCGAAGTACCGGAATTCAATAGTTTTTATTTTTATCAGCCGATATTCTATGCAGGTATGAACATACTTTCGGGCGGATTTTTAATTTCAAAATTGGCAAAAGGAATAAACGCAAAGGACAGTCTAAAAATCTCGTTAATTGTTGCTGTTGTACTGTCGGCGCTGCTTGTGATAATTTATCTCACCATTCAAGACGCATTTGAATTGACTATGCCGTTGCTTAATAGAGCCAATGAGTTGGGACTAAACGCCGCCGCCAGTGTGGCTCTGTATCTGTCGGTGTTCACAACGCTTGCAGGCAGTCTGTATATCGTCGTTGAAAACAACTTGAAAAAAGCCCTGCTGGTCGGCAGCATCGGACTTGTTCTTTCTTTTGCAGGCTTTCAGAAGCTTACAAATTGGTTCTATCCCATAATAGGTTATGCAGGCTTTGCGCTGACTCTTTATGGCGCATTTATACTGATATTCCGCCGGCCTAATCTAGAATTTTTAAGTTCCTGAATCCCACAACGCCTATTAGTTTTTCTTTTATTCCTTCCAAATCTCCGGTGGTGTACCCAAGCTGATACACCTTGCCGCCGCTTTGGATTTTTATGGGATTCGAGCCGCTTCTGCTTTGCAGAATTTCCTGTACTTTGTCCAACCGCTCTTTGTCGTCTATGTCCAACCGCAAACACAGTGTGCGTGTGTCGTCATATTTTTCGTTGTCTTCAAGTTCCCATGGAATGACCTGCCGCACATCTATTTTGGGATAGGCACCGTCCTCAAGCATAAGTCTGCCTCTTATTTTTACAAGCGTGTCATCGACAAGGTATTGCTTATACCTTTCCAGCGTTCTGTTAAAGAACAGCACTTCGATGGAGTCATACATATCTTCCAACACCGCAAAGCCCCAGTTTTTGCCGCTCTTTGCAGAAAACTTTATGGTTACATCGCTTAATATGCCTCCGATATACACATCTGTGCCGTTTGCTACCGAATATTCCACGACGCTCTCTGTTTCTTCTTCGTTGTCATTTTCTTCCGTAATGGGCGCCAGCATGCTTAAATTGAAATCGAAGCCCTTGAAATCTTCTTCCCTTCCTGCCAGAGGGTGTCCGGAAAGGTATCTGCCCGCCACCTCTTTTTCGTAAGCCAATTTTTCTTTTTGCGACTCAGGCAATTCGTTGTATTTGTATTCCTCACGCAGCATAAAATCAAAGAACATCTGTCCGCTTTCAAGCAAATTCCGCGCCTCTGCCTCTAAGTTGAGTATTTCTTCATAGCTTGCCAACATCGTGCGCCGCGTATGCCCGAAGGAATCAAAAGCGCCGCCTTTTATTAAACTTTCAATCATTCTCTTGTTCAGCGCCGCAGAAGCCGCGCGGCGGGCAAAATCTGAAAAATCCAAATATTTTCCGTTTTCTTCCCTTTCGGCTATGACGGCTTCTATTGCCTGTCTGCCTACATTCTTTATACATGCCAAACCGTACCTGATTTTATCTCCCTGCGGAGTAAACAGCGCATTGGAATAGTTTATGTCGGGAGGCAACAATTCGATATTCTGCGTCTTAAGCAATTTCAGATATTTTGCCGTGTCCTTGGGGTTGTTCAAACGGTTGTTTATTACCGCGCAAAAATATTCCACCGGATAAAACCTCTTCAGAAATGCCGTTTGATAAGACAATACCGCATATGCCGCAGCGTGAGATTTGTTGAAGGCATATGAACCGAAAGTTTCAAGTTCTTTCCAGATTTGTTCGGCAAAGTCCTCGTTTATTCCCCTTTCTTTGCAACCGCCGATAAACTGCGCCTTGTGTTTGGGAATGTCCTCGGTTTTCTTTTTGCTTATGAACTTTCGGAAGTTGTCCGCTTCGTTCATGGTATAACCTGCAAGCACCTGCGTAATTTTCATGGCTTGTTCCTGATATACGATTACGCCATAAGTATTCTTCAGGATAGGTTCCAATAACGGGTGGCGATAGTCTATCAGTTCCTGATGCATTTTGTTGTAGACATACTTCGGAATAAAGTCCAAAGGTCCGGGACGGTACAGCGCAACGCCGGCAATAATCTCTTCAAGCAAAGTCGGGCGCAACTGTTTCATAAAGCTCTTCATTCCCGAACTTTCAAACTGGAATACCGTTTCGGTTTCTCCTGCGGCAATCATTTCATATACTTGCGGATTTTCATAGCCAAGTTTGCTGAAATCAATGTCTTCCCCATGGTGTTTTTTTATATAATCGGTACTCATTTTTATGTCGGTAAGCGTTTTCAGCGCCAAAAAGTCCATCTTCAGCAAGCCAAGCTCCTCGCACTCCGTCATGTCAAATTGTGTGGTGATGTCCTCTCCGTTCCTTGACAGCGGCACTTTGTCGGTCAAAGGTATGCTGCAAATAATAACGCCTGCGGCATGCTTGCCCTTGTTTCTGGGCATATCCTCAATCTCAATGGCAAGGTCAAGCACATCTTTATAAACACCGCCGCTTTGATAAAGCTCGATAAGTTCACTCACCTTGTACTCGCTTGCAGGGTCAATAAGGTGCGAAATCTTGACTTTCTTGTCAGTGGTCTTTATGTTTTTAACCAGTAAGTTGACCTCTGCAAACGGCAACTTAAAAACTCTTGCCACATCTTTTATTGCCTGCTTTGTCTTCATTGTGCCGAAAGTGATAATCTGCGCTACTTTGTCGCTGCCGTATTTTTCACGCACATAATTGATGACTTCATCTCTGCGGTCACCGCAAAAATCTATGTCAAAGTCCGGCATTGTGTTTCTGCTGGAGTTCAAAAACCTTTCAAAAATCAGCTCATACTTCAAAGGGTCTACATCGGTTATGCCCACGGCATATGCCACAATGCTGCCAACGCCGCTGCCCCTGCCTGCGCCTACGGGTATGCCCTGTGACTTGGCATAGTTTACAAAATCCCAAACTATGAGGTAGTATGAGGCAAAACCCATGCTTATAATGACGCCCAATTCGGTTTCCGCCCTTTCCCTT
This sequence comes from Christensenellales bacterium, assembly GCA_050309775.1. Taxonomy (GTDB): domain Bacteria; phylum Bacillota; class Clostridia; order Christensenellales; family DTU072; genus DTU072. Next base: position 35,841 of record JBNRMV010000005.1, read on the forward strand.
ATTTCATCGGTAATTTCGCCATAGCGCCTTTCCAACCCCTCAAAACAAAGTTTGCGCAAGTATTCGTGGTCCTGACTGCCGTCGGGAGGCACATATGTGGGAATGGTATATTCATGAAAGGGTATTGTAAGATTGCATTTGTCCGCAATCTCAAGCGTAGTTTCCAGCGCTTCCTCGCAAAAGCCCAGCGCCTCTTTCATTTGGTCATAATTTTTCAAATAAAATTCGTTGCAAGGAAAACGAAATCTGTCAGGGTCGTCCAAATCGCTTGCCGTCTGTATGCAAAGCAACACATCGTGCATGCGAAAGTCGCTTTCTTTTATGTAATGCACATCGTTTGTGGCAACACATTTTACGCCTATTTCTCTGGCAAGTTTTATCAGCTGCGGATTTACCCGCTTTTCTTCTTCTAAGTTGTGATTTTGGATTTCAATATAAAAATCACCTTCGGCAAACATGTTTTTAAGCCGCAAGGCATAATCCTTAGCTTTGTTGTAGCCCTCTTCTCCTGGATTGTTCAAAATTGCTCTGGGTATGGCGCCTGATATACAAGCGGACATACATATCAGCCCCTCCGCATGCTTTTCAAGATAATCCAAATCTATTCTGGGTTTGCTGTAAAAACCGTCGACAAAGCCTTTTGAAGTCAGTTTTATGAGATTGTGAAAGCCTGTCAAATCTTTTGCCAACAGTACAAGGTGATAATTGGGGTTTATTTCGTCTACATCGCTGTCATTGTTGCGCCGAGATGTCCTGTCTTTCAAATCATTGGTCACATAAAATTCACAACCAATTATCGGTTTGACCCCGTCTTCTTTGCACTGTTTGTAAAATTTTATGACGCCGTACATATTGCCATGGTCGGTAATAGCCACCGCGCGTCCGCCCTGTTTTTTTACTTCTTTTGATAATTGTGATATTTTTGCGGCACCGTCAAGCAGGCTGTATTCCGTATGCACATGCAAATGCACAAATTCCTTCATCCATTCCTCCGTAAGTTTTCCCTTTGTCAGTTAAAAAGAGTATTTATAGCAGCGACATTACTTTTTCGCATGCCTCTTGTTCGTCGCCGCCTTCCGCCGCTACATAAATGCTCTCGCCGAACTTCATATTCAGACTAAGCAAGCCCATAAGGCTCTTTGCGTTGACTTTTTTGTTGCCTTTTATTATGTAAATATCGCTTTTGTGCTTAGATGAGATTTGGGCGATAACGGCGCAATCCTCGGCTTTTATGCCGTTCTTTTTGGTGACAACCTTTTCTTTTAACATAATCTCTCCTTAAACAATTAAAGATTTTTTGCTATTTCTATGAGTTTTCTCATTCGGTGGTTAATGCGGCTTTTTGTGCCTTCTTGCATAAGCGCCGCAAGTTCGGCAAGCGAGGCGTCGGGGTGGTCCTTGCGGTATACCGCCGTTTCGGCAAGCTTTTCGTCAATGTTTTGCAAGCCTATGTGCTTTTCTATTTTTTTTATGGCGTTCAACTGTTGTTGCGCCGCCGACACACTTTTGTCAATATTTGCTAAAATAAAGTTGTTGCCTCGGTTGAGGTGGTTACGCATCGCCCTTGTCGCCATGACTTCCTGCAACTGTATTACGCCCTTGCTTGCGCCCATTGCCGCCAAACAATCGCTGATATTTTGGCTAGACTTTATATATACCGACGGCTGCTTTTTTCTCCGTCGCGCTACGCCCTCCTGAAAATCGCACACTTCTGTCAGCAGCTCCATAAAGTCGTCTACCACCAGTTCCGAATTGAGCGCAAATTCCAGATGATATCCCGTACCGCCGCCCGTCAATTTGTCCTTTGGCGTTGACAGCGAACCGCAACTGAGAAATACGCCTTTCAGATAGGCTTTTTTTTCCGATGAGCGGGAAATAATCGTTTTAGGTATGCCTCTTATGAAGTCATAGCCTTTTATGATGCCGCATTCGTTAAGCAGCTTGTCCGCATTCGCAAGGCTGAGCCTGTACTCTGCAAGTTCCCGCATGCCGATATTTTTTGCTATCTGCTCTACAAGCGTTTGCGCGCCGTACCGCCTTTTAATTATGTTTTGACAAAGCAGAGTAAGACCTCTGTTTTCGTTTGTTATCGTCAGCCCAAAACCGCTTGTTGTCAGCAAAACCGCGCCGCAGCCTCTTATTACGGCTGACAAAAAGGCCGGCTCGCAAACAGGCTTGATGCCCGCTTCGATTATTTCATTCCTCGCCGCCGTCTGGACGCTGGGCTCTTTTTCCAATTACTCTTACCTCTCTTTCAAGTCTTATGCCGTATTTTTCAAAGACCTTTTTTTCAGCTAATTGCGCAAGCTCCAAAAACTCGTCCGCCGTACCGCCGCCTTTGTTTACTATGAAGTTTGCGTGTACACGGCTTATTTCCATGCCGCCGATGCAACACCCTTTCAGACCTGCGCCTTCAATAAACAAACCTGCCCCGATGTTGTCCACCCTTTTGAACACGCTGCCCAGCGAAGGCAATCTTGGTTGGGTTTGTTTGCGCATATTCAGCGCCGATTGCGACATGTTTTTTATGTCATAACGGCTGGTTTGCTCAAGTTCAAAGCAAGCGCCTATTACTACATAATTTCCTTTCTTGACTTCGGAGTTGCGATATCCGAACTTTGCTTGCTGCTTTGTCCACTCCAACGGAATCTGCTTGTCCATATCAAAGACAAAGACCTTCTTTGTTACGGCGGATATATCCGTTCCGAAACAACCGCTGTTCATACATATTGCGCCGCCCACAGAACCCGGAATGCCCGTCAGTTTTTCAAGACCGCCAAGCTGCTTTTCTGCCGCAAGCGCTACTATCTTTGCAAGGCTTTCGCCCGAGCCGCAACATATGGTATTGTTGTCGATATCTATGCCTTTCAGCTCCTTTGTGGATATGACAACGCCGTCATAACCGCCCTCCAGCACCAAAATATTGCTCATTCTGCCGGCTATTATGTATTCTTGTCTTTCATTGTACAGCCTACTGCTCAATTCGCGCAGCGCCGACATTGACGAAGGGCAAACAACTTTGCCGAGTTTTCCTCCTGCTTTCAGAGGAGACAGCCTTTTTGCCTGCCATTCAAGGCAATCAACCTTGGGAATATTCATTATACCCTCATATCAAAAAGTAGTCAACGCCGATTTGTACAGCGATTTGTACTATGATATTATTTTGGGTATGCTTTTATTCCTTGTCGCACTCCATTCTTTTGTGAATGATATGTGCGGCTTTATGCCCTGATTTTTTGAGTCTGAAGTCTCTTGTCGCCACTTCTACCACAACGGCAAGGTTTCTGCCTGCATTTACGGGAATAAGCAGTTTGGGTATCTTTACTCCCAGAATATGGGTATATTTCTGCTTTTCTCCCACACGCTCATAACTCTTTTCTTCATCCCATTGTTCCAGTTCAATGACAAGTTCAACAATCTTTTTGTCAATAATAGAGCCCTCTCCATAGATGGCTTTTATGTCAATAATTCCCACGCCTCGGATTTCCATAAAGTGCTTTATTATCTTCGGAGAAGTGCCGACTATGACATCGTTTATTCGCTTAAGCACCACCGAATCGTCGGCAACCAGCCTATGCCCTCTGTATACCAACTCCAGCGCCGTTTCGCTCTTGCCTATGCTGCTCTTGCCCGTCAACAACACTCCCGTACCATAGACATCGATAAGCACGCCATGCGCCGTCTCCGTAAGCCCAAGCAAATTGTTAAGGCAATTTGAGATATCTTCGGTAACAAGGGAAGCCTTTTTGTTGGTGACAAATATAGATTTTTTGTACTTTTGGGCGGCTTCAAGAATTTCTGCGGTGGGTTTTATTCCCCTAGTTATAACCACACATGGTATATCGCATTGAAAAAAACTATCCAAATAGGTTGTGTTTTGTTCAAGAAAGCCTATTTCCGGCCGCCCCATGACTTGCACCCGCCTTTCGGCAAAATCTCTTTGGTAGCCGGCAAGCATAAGCCCGGGTCTGTTTACCGTCAGGGAACTAAGGCGCACACCGCTTTTTGCGTTATAAAAAATTTTTAATCCGCAGCATGCGGCAAACTCTTCTTCTGTTAAAATTACGCACTTTTCGTTCTTGTCCATCTTTACTCCAAAAATCCGTATTTGTTAATGATATGCGCCACTCCGTCCTCGTCATTTGAGGGGGCAATGATGTCTGCTGCGGCTTTTGCTTCGGCGCTTCCGTTTGCCACCGCAACCCCCAGTCCGGCATATTTTATCATCGCCAAATCATTCAGCGAATCTCCTATGCATATGATTTCTTCTCTCTTTATTCCGTATTTTTTTGCCAGCCTTTCCACGGCTACACCCTTGTTTGCAGAAAGCGGAATCATTTCTACCATAAATTTTTTTGAGGTGTTGAATAAAAACTTTTCGCCGAACCGCCTTGTAAAAAGTTCTATCAGCGGTTTGACCTTGTCTTCGTCTGTCAGCACCATCATTTTTATCGGGCAAAGCTGTTTTTCTCTTATGAATTCCGACAGCTTGCAGCCAACTACCTTGTATTCTACATTGGTAAATTTGGCATAGTTGCGGCTTTTGGCAGTATCCTTTTCGACATAAAAATAATCTTCATCATAAAAATGATAGTACAAGCCCTGCTTTTCAATAAATTCTCCAAGCTCTGCGGCGTCCCGATAATCTGCCTGCGCCAGTTCAAGGATTTCGCCCGTGGCTATGTCTGCGGTGACTGCGCCTTGATAGGTTATTACCTCTCCTTTCAGTCCCAAATCCCAACAGTAAGGCAGCACAGAAGCGGTCATTCTTCCCGTTGCTATGACAAACTTGCCGCCTTTTTGGGTGTACCTATTCACCGTTCTTTTGAAATGGTCGGAATAGTTCCCCATGCTATTCAGCATTGTATCATCACAGTCTGCGACTATCATTTTGTACTTCATGTCTTACCTTTTATTATAGCTCAACCAAATTTGTATTTCTATATGTTTTCATAAATTCAACTATTTTTTGCGCAACCGAACTGCTTATACCTTTTATGGAAATAAGATCTTCTTCTGTGGCGGCTTTCAGCTTGTCAAAATCACGAAAATGCAGCATGAGCTTTCGTGCCGTCACCTCTCCTACGCCCTCAATCTGTTTCAGCACGCTTTCCGTTTGTCTTTTTTGCCGCAGGCGCCTGTGGTGTTCGATAGCAAACCTGTGCGCCTCATCTCTTATGCGTACCAACAACTTCAAAGCCAGGCTGTCTTTGGGCAAAATAACGCTTTGGGATTGTCCCGGGGAAAAGACTTCCTCCTCTCGCTTAGCAAGGCTGATTATCTCGATATCCGAAAGCCCCGAAGCCTCATATGCCTGCATGGCAGAGGACAGTTGCCCCTTGCCTCCGTCAATTATAATCAGGTCGGGTTTTTCTGAAAAACTGACATCTGTATCGCCTTTTTTAAGCCGTTCAAACCTTCTCGACAGCGTTTCACGCATGCTTGCGAAGTCGTCCGCCCCCTTTACCGTTTTTATTTTGAAATGGCGATAATGCTTTTTTGCCGCCGAACCGTCAAGAAAAACCACCATGCTGGCTACTTTGTCGGTGCCGCTTATGTTGGAGATGTCATAGCACTCCATGCGTCTGGGCGGGCGTTTCAGCGAAAGCAACTCAAAAAGTTGTTTTACGCTGCCCGTTGTCAAATCCTCTTTGCGTATGAGCAAACAGGCTTGTTTTTCCAAATAATCCTTGGCGTTGCCCAACGAAACCTCGACAAGCTGACGGCGTATACCGCCTAACGGACATATTATATTCAGCCGCCGTTCGGCTTTTGAGGATAAATAATCGTTCAATTCAGTTTCAAATTCAAAGTTTTCCGAAATGACTATTTCTGAACATAGCAAAGGATTTTTTTCGTAATACTGCAAAATAAAAGAAGAAAGCGCGCTTTCGGCATTGGTGTCGTTGACGACAAAACTTTGGCTGCCCAACAACTTGCCGCCCCTTACAGCGCTGATATTGACAGCGCCCAGCATACCGTTTGTGGCAAAGCTGAAAATATCCAGGTCAAACTCCAATTTGAAAGGCATGGTCTGCTTGCGCGACAATTTGCTCAGCATCTCCAACATATCACGATAGTGCTTTGCCGTCTCAAATTCCTGCTCGGCAGCCGCCGCATACATTTTGTCTTTTAAGGATTGTTCCAACTCGTGATTGTTGCCGCTCAAAAAATCTATGACCTTTTTTATTACTTTTTTGTACTCTTCCTCGCTGACCCTTTTTGTGCAAGGAGCCAGACATCTGCCTATGTGATAATTCAGACATTCCCTTTTTGCGCTGTTGAACTTTGCGCTGTTGCAGGAGCGTATGGGAAAGGCCGATTGCAGCAGTTTTGTTATTTCAAGCGCCGACAGCCCCAGCATATACGGTCCGAAATACCTCGAACCGTCGGCTTTCAGCCTGCGTGTAACCTCAACCGTGGGATAGGCGCTGCGCATATTTATTTTAATGTACGGATAAGTTTTGTCGTCCTTTAGCAATATGTTGTAAGGCGGACGGTGTTGTTTTATTAAATTGTTTTCAAGTACCAACGCATCAATTTCTGACGGCGTGATAATATAATGAATATCCTTGATTTTTGACACCAACACAAGGGTTTTTTCTGTTTGAACATTGTTGCGGAAGTACTGTCTGACACGGCTTCTGAGGTTCTTTGCCTTGCCGACATAAAGAATGTTGCCGAACTCGTCAAGCATTTGATAGACGCCGCTTTTTTGCGGAAGAATCTCTAGTATGCCGTTTATTTTGTCCATATAAATAATATTACCACAAACGCAGCGTATTTTCAATTTTTGCAAGCAAGAGTTTGTAATTTTTTAATTTGTAAATTCAAATATAATATGATAAAATTATAACATTAAATTTTTATAGGCGGTAAAAATGAATATATTCAGATACGGCTACGCTATGCTGGTACAAAAAGGCTCAAACCTGCTCGAAACTATGGCTTATGCGCTCATACGGCAAAAGAAAGAAGATTTAATTACCGAATATAATGTGCCTTACGGCAACAGCAGAAATACCGTCTGCGACTATTATTATCTGCCCGACACGCAGACCAAAAAACCCGTACTAATTTACATACACGGCGGAGGCTGGATAAGCGGCACAAAGTTGCTGCGCAAGCCTTATTGTTTTTCCTTTGCAAAACAAGGCTTTTTTGTAATGAATACGGCGTATGACTATGCGCCGCAAAAAAAGTTCCCTACACAATTGCAACAAATTTTTAACGCAATAGAAAAACTGCTCGACAATGCCGAAAAATACAATATTGACACCTCAAAAATTGTTGTTGGCGGCGAGTCCGCAGGCGCATACTTCTCGGCTTTCGTAGCCGCTGCGACAAAAAGACCCTCGCTTTTTGACGAAATGGGCATAAGTTTCAAATACCGTGACAGTTTTGACATAAAGGCATGCATATTGCTCAACGGCGCCTTTGATGCGGAGCGGCTTACCGCCTCCCGTTTCCCCAATATGGCGACTTTTTTGACCTCACACTTTGATATGTCCAGAAAAGAAATAGCAAAGGGCGGCGAAAAAACAAAATACTTCTCCCCCGTGGCATATGTTGACGAAAAGTTTCCGCCTACCGTAATTGGCGAAGGCAAGTATGACGGCTTAAAAAAAGAATCGACAGCCGCCAAACAAAGACTGGCGGAACTTGGCATAAAACATACCTCTTTTATGGCAACCGGACTTGTCGGCATACACGGCTTTTGCTTGGCGGTCAACACAAAGGAAGGAAAACGCTGCTTTGAGCATACTCTGGAGTTCATAAAAGACACGCTGAAAGGTTAACACAAAAAGCATATCGGACGGCATTTCGCCTTAAGAAATTTAGTTACATATATCTATTCTCATTATCAGACAATTTCCGCTAAAATCATACCTCTTTGCCTTGTTATAATTGTACACGAGGTGAAAAGCAGTGGGCAAAAAAATCGTTATGACTTCAGGTAAAGGCGGTGTAGGCAAAACAACGGTTACTGCAAATCTTGGCATTGCGCTTTCGATGCTTTCAAAAAAAGTGGCATTGGTAGACGCCGATATAGGCTTAAACAATCTGGATGTTGTTATGCTTATAGAAAACAAGATAGTCTATGATATAGGCGACATAGCGGAGGGAAGATGCCGCACAAAACAAGCCCTTATTCAGGACGACGCTTTTCCTTCTCTTTTCACCCTGCCCTCCGCAAAAACTATGTCTTCCCGTATACCGCCCAGAGTTTTTGTTTCCATTGCCAATGAACTGGCGGAGGACTTTGACTATGTTTTAATAGACTGCCCTGCCGGCATTGACGAGGGCTTTCACCGCGCTGTCGTCGGAGCCGACGAAGCGTTGGTGGTGACTACTCCGCACATATCCGCTGTGCGTGATGCCGACAAGGTCGTTGCGCTGCTCTCTACCTATGACATGAAATCAATCGGACTAGTGGTCAACCGCCTGAAAGGCAACCTAGTAAGCGAAGGCATCAGCATGGACGCGCTTGACATTGCAAAGCTGCTCAGAGTGCCGCTCAAAGGCGCTATTCCGGAAGATGAGCGCATAAATGTTTCTTCCCAAATAAACAAAATCAAGGATAAAAGCAGCGCTCAGCTTGCATATACCCTGCTTGCGTCATATGTTGACGGCAAGGACACAAAGGTATTTGATTGCGCGTCGGACTATCGGGGTTTTTTTAAGAAATTATTAAAGGTTTTTAGGTGATTTATGCAAAAAGATAACACTATCGTGCGTTTGAAAAGGGTGCTATTGAGCGACAAATTAAACATGCCGAACGGACTTATAGCCTTGCTGAAAAAGGATTTATTAAAAGTATTTGACAGTTATTTTGACATTAAGGAAGATTTACTCGTCGAAATTGACGGCAATGCCGACGGCGAATATGACATACTCATCAGAGGTCGGTCCGAAAGAATAAAAAGTCCGAAGTTTTTATAAAAACCTATATCACCATAGACAACACATACAGCGTTTGCGCAACATAATAGGCCGGCAAATAAATGAACGCAATGAAATTGCCCTTTGGCGAATCCTTTTCAAACTTGCCATAGTTATAAAATCCAAGCAGCAAATCCGACAGCATAAACAATATTGAGCCGACAAACACCACCACCGCCGCTGCGCTGCGCGCTTTTAATAAAAAATTCAACGCCGTTATGAACATTGCGCCGATTATTAAAGAATAAATAAGTATAGGCGGTTTTGGCATATCCGGCGAAATTTTGCCTGACTTCAGCAGCATATACACGCCAAGCGGTACGACAAACAAAAATGCCGCCAGCCAAACAATAAAGCCTTTTGCAAGAGTCAGGAATACAATGATATAAATGACATGTCCTATAAGGAAAAACAGCATTCCGGCAAGCAGTATGGGTTCAACATATTCTTTTTTTGCTATGCCTCGCAGACTCAAGAAGAAGTCCCCCAGCATACCGAATAACAATGCCGCAACAATGCAAATATGTAAGGGTTCGACCTTTTCAAGCAATGCAAGCGCCGCCAAACCCATAGCCATAAAACTAAAACTCGCCAAGGCTTTCAGCAGGAACTTAACGCCCAATAAACCTTTGTTCTGAAAAGAAACAGTTGTAATAGAAAGAGCAATAGTCATCGCCATCAACACATATACAAAAAGCATATTTACCTCGTCAGCAAGCCAGCATCCAGCACAAATTGACTGCCTGTGACATATCTCGCTTTGTCGGAGCAGAGGTACAGTAAGGCATTCGTCACATCTTCGGACTCTATCCATGGCACGGGAAGCAGGTTGCCGGCGGAACGCTCGGCAATTTCTTGTGGAGTTGCTCCCTCCATGGCGGCAAGTCCGTCGTTCATCGGGGTATTTACGCCCGTTGGGTGAATGCTCAGCACTCTTATATTATATGGCGCAAGTTCTATGGCAAGTGACTTTGTCAATCCCACCATAGCCCATTTTGAGGCGGCATAGTGGCAGAGCCTATTCATGCCGCGCAGTCCGGCTATTGAGGAATTATTTACGATTACTCCGGATTTTTGGCGCTGCATATATGGAGCAACATATTTGCAAAACAAAAAAGCGCCCTTGCAGTTTATGTCCATCATGTCATCCCATTCCTTTTCGGGAAGTTCATGCACATATCCATAGGCGCATATGCCTGCGTTATTAAAAAGAATGTCTATGCGGCCAAAAGCCTCGAACGCCTTAACCGTTGCGGCTTTTACTTGCTCTGCATTGCGCACATCGCCGAAAACCAGCAAGACTTTTCCGCCAAAACTCTCTATTTCATCCGCAAGCGACTGCATGTCGCTTTTGCAGGTATTGTTATACGCCGGATAGCATATCTTTTCTTCCAAATCAAAAGCCACAACATTGGCTCCTTCCTTTGCGAAAGCTATTGCCGCCGCTCTGCCTTGTCCCTTGGCTGCGCCGGTAATGATTATCGTTTTGTCTTTGTAGCTCATCTTATCCTCTTTTATCGTTTTGTATAGCTTGTGAGATAATCGTCCAGTTCGACTTCAAGCGCATTATTTATAAGGTTTGTGGCTATCATCATGCCGGCAAAGGCCGTCAGAATTACAATCTGTTTGTCGCTGAAATGCTTTTTTAGTCTTGCGAACAGTTCGTCAGATATTACCGTCGGTTGATTTACGCTGGCTGTGCCGTAGTCGACAAGCGTCTGAAGTCTGTCGTCAAGTTTCAGCTTGTCAGGGTTTATGCCCTCGTCTTTCAGCAACTTTCGGAAAAAAGTCGAACATATCAGACAGTTGTTATATGAAGATATGGCGTGACAAAAGACATTTACGCCAAAGTCACCAAGGAATTCTGCCGCCTTGTCACGCAAGGGGTACCACTCCATAAGCACTTTGAACGACAATACATCGTTCAAAAGCGTTTTTTTCATGTTAGTGATTCTGCCGTGCTTTTTTATTTGGTTGGTGTATTCGGCTTTTGCCTCGGGTGACAGTTTGTCATAATCAACCATAGGTATCCGCGCCATAATATCTCCTTTCAAATATAATAAAAATTATAATTCTTTTCTGTCCTGAAGCGCTCTTTGCAGGGTAAGTTCGTCGGCATATTCGATTTCGCTGCCAACGGATATGCCGTAAGCCAGCCGCGTAACTTTTATGCCCAGAGGTTTTATCATGCTTGCCAGATATGACGCCGTAAGTTCGCCCGACACATCGGGGTTTGTGGCAAGAATAACCTCTTTTACTCCCGACAGTCTGCCTGCAAGCTCTTTTATTTTTATGTCCTCTACGCCAATGCCTTTTTGGAAATCCAGTGTGCCGTGCAGCACATGATAGACGCCTTCAAAGCCGCCCATTTTTTCAAAAGCTGTGATATCTTTGGGTTCGCCGACTACGCAAATAGTCGTCTTATCCCTTGTTGAGCAAATCTGACAAATGCCATTTTCGCAATAGTTTCCGCACACCGAACAAAGAACAATGCGCTCTTTTGCATCTTTTATGGCCTGCAGAAAACTTTCTGTTTCGGCGCCGTCCATTTCCAGCACCTTGTAAGCGTATCTCTGCGCCGTCTTTGCTCCGACTCCCGGCAACTTCCGGAATGCCGCCACAAGCCTTGACATCGCCTCGGTTTGTTTCATGCTTAAATTAGGCCTCCCATGCCGCCGCTCAAAGGTCCCATTACTCTCTGTTGTTCTTCTTCTACCAGCTTCATTCCCTCGTTGAAAGCCGCAATAATCATATCCTCAAGCATTTCGACATCGTCGGGGTCGACTGCTGCGGGGTTAATTTTTATGGAGGACAATTTTCTGTCGCAAGTCAAAGTAACTTCTACCATGCCGCCGCCTGCTGTCGCCACTACCTCGGTCTCCGCCAGTTCTTCTTGGGCGGCAAGCATATCAGCTTGCATTTTTTGCGCTTGTCGCATAAGCGCTTGCATGTTGTTTCCTCCGCCAAATCCGCCAAATTTTGCCATCAATCAAATCTCCTTCTTTCTTTATATGTGATTATTCTTTATTTTTTTATTTCTATCATGCCGCCGAAAAGCTGCTGCAATTCGTTTATGCCGTTGTCGTACTCTTTTGAGCGCTTTTCTTTCTTTTGGCAAACAAAAGAAAAATCGCTGCCCAGCTCAAGTTTGACGCAGTCATTCATTGTTTGTAAAAAATTCTGTTGGTTGAACAACTTGACTGTTGCAGGGTTGTTGCTGCGCAAAATGAGCTGAGTTCCTTCAAGGCTCAATTCGTCCTCCAGCATTGTTGCCGCCGTATACAAAGCCCGCTCGCCTCTTTCGTGCAGTCTTTGAATAATGCCGTCCCAAATCTTGTTTATTTTTTCTTCCTGTTCGTTTTGCGCCTCTTCAAAAACCGACTCTTCTTCAATGACGATAGCCGCGCTCTCAAGAATTTCGGTGATGTTCTCTTGCTTTTCTTCGGGCTTTTCGACAATCGGAGGCGTTTCGGCAACTTTTATGCCGTTCGCCGCAAGCTCTTCCAACTTTCTCTCCAGTTCGCGCAGCCGTGTGAAAGCCGCCTCGGGAGAACTGTCTGTTCTCAACTCGCAAGCCTTTACTATTGTTGCCTCCAGCATAATTCTGGGCTGCGTCGAATACCGCAGCGCGCTCTCTATGCCTGTTATGGTCTCCATGGCGCGGCTGATACGGTAGTTTTCGTAGTTCTTTGCCGCCTCTGCAAGCTGTTTGGCTTCATCTTCTCCAACAGTGCTGAGCTTGTATCCGCGAATATTTTTTACTGCTATAAGGTCACGAAAATAATTGCTCAAGTCCTTGTGAATGGTGTTGCGACCCTCTTTGTACATTGTGTCAAGCACCGTCAAAGCTTCGCCGCTTCTGCCGTCAAGTATGGCTCTGCCCAGTTTGTGCAGCGTGGCAAAGTCACCCGACCCCAACGCTTCAAGCACCGCCGTAAGCGTGACATTGCCGTCGCAATATGACATACACATGTCGGCTACGGATATGGCGTCTCTCACACTGCCCTCGCCGTGTATGGCTATTTGTTCAATGGCGGCATCTTCATATTTCACGCCGACATCGTCAAATATTTTGGCAATAAGCGCTTTTATTTCCTCTGTTGCCACCAATCTGAAGTCAAACCGCAAACAGCGGCTGAGTATGGTTGCCGGCAATTTTTGCACTTCGGTAGTGGCAAGTATAAAAATAATATGTTCGGGAGGCTCTTCCAGCGTTTTTAGCAGCGCATTGAACGCTTGCGGCGTCAGCATATGAACCTCGTCTATTATATAAACTTTGAATCTGCCTGCCGAAGGTCGATATTGCGTATTTTCTTTTATTTGGCGCACTTCGTCAACACCGTTGTTTGAGGCGGCGTCAATTTCTATGATATCTATGTTGCCCGGCTTTGACATCTCAAGGCATACGACGCATTTGTTGCAGGGTGAGCCGTCTTGCGGGTCAATGCAATTTACGGCGCGCGCAAAAATTTTGGCGCAGCTGGTCTTGCCCGTGCCTCTTGTGCCGGTAAACAAATATGAATGACCGATGCGGTCATTCTTTATTTGGTTGCGCAGCGTTTTTACTATGTGATTTTGTCCGATAACACCGTCAAAGGTGTCAGGACGAAATCTTCTGTATAGAGAAACAAATGCCATAATATATTACCTTTTGTTTTTGTGAACGATTCTTTATAGCGCTACAAAAAGCCGCCACCCGTCGCCAAAGGCAGTATCCTGTTCGCCTATTTTTATGACGGAATCTTCGGAATATTCCAGATTAAAGAAGCTGTACTGCCCTGTCAGACTTTCAAAACCGTCATATGTGATACCGTTGACGACCATAACTATTCCGTTTGCGTCGACCAGTCTGCCCAGCTCGGCGTCAAAGTAATTCTGCGTATAGCTTTCGATGTCATTGCCTTCAAACTGCGCATACTCGTATGTTGCCGCCACATCTCCGCCCTCGTCTATCAGGTCGACGATGAGTTTGCCGTCTTTCTCGTAAGCGTCGACGCCTATATAAACTTTCGGCATGTCTTTCTTAATGAAACGCAAAATTCTTCTGCCGTTTCCTTCGACATATATATTCTCTGCGGCTCTGGCTATGGCGCCGTAGCATGCTTTGAAAGTCGATTGACATCTCTCAATATTTGAGTTGCCGTAAATGTCGGCGACAAGCCCTGCGCTGTATTCGTAGTTTTCGTCTATGTCTACATAATTGTTGCCTTGTTTACCTTTGTATATTCCGCCCGATGCGGTGCAATCCAACACATCGCTGTCCCTGACTGTGCCTGCTATGCCACCTATTACGGGGTTGTTGCGTTCCACACCGCCTGCCTGCTTGTTGGCAAGGTTAGACAAAATTTTTGTGTCGGTTACTTGGCTGTTTTGTATGGTTGAGAAATCATTTGCATAACCGGCTATGCCGCCTGCCGAATAAGATTGATAAGCTGTTTTTGTGGCGCTGATATTGATTTCGCTGTTCAAAGTCTCTGCGCTGACAATAGTCGTGTCGTCTACCAATCCGCCTATGCCGCCGACAACGCCTTTTGTGTAAACCCTAGTGCCTATGTTTCCGACAAACTCTGCACCCGCAATGCGTGACATGTACACAGCCCCGAACATACCGCCAAGATATGCCGATTTTGCGTACACAATGGGGATTTGTGCCGCGCAATCAAGCTGGCTCATAACCGTGCCTTTGCCTTTTGCAAGTCCGATAAGTCCGCCGACAAACGCTTGCGCCGGGTAATACAGCTGCGAATTCAAATCGTACGCCACCACTTTTTCTTCGGTGTTTACGGTGTCGTTCGTTTGGTCGTATTCCGGGCCCAAAGAGGCAATCATGTTATTTATGGTGACATTCGCCGAAACTTGTTCAAGACTCAGAGCGCCCGAGGAATAACCCAATATTCCGCCTATGTACTGGTTCTGATCGCAAGTTATTTCCATCAAGACATCTCTTTGTTTATAATAATAGCTTGTGCCCAGCAGTATGCTGCCGTCAGCCTCGATACCTAATATTTTGTTGGCGCCATATGCATAGCCCACCAGTCCGCCTACATAGGTGTAATCAGGCTCTGCATAGAAAGAAATGTAAAAATTGGATAATTTCAAATCTTTTATGACGGCGCCGTAGGTATAGCCAAAAAGTCCTGCATACTGATATGGCACGCTTTTTTCGTAAGATGTGCCGTCAGCGCCTTTTATGCTGAGGTTTGAGATAGTGAAACCTTTGCCGTCAAAAGTGCCTCTGAAAGAGTTTTCGTTGTCTTGTCCTATCGGCTGCCAATCTATCCCCGCCAAGTCCAAATCGTTTTTTAGCTCAAAGGTATAGAGCGAATACTTGTCGCCCAGATAATCCTTTATGCTTTTCAAATCTTCAACCGACTTGATTTCGATAGTTTTTGTTTCTTTCGGCGGGTTCTCCTTTTTGCAGGCTGTAAGACCCAAACAAAGTATCAATGCAAGCGCTATTATTATGCCAAGTTTCTTCATCAATTGTAACCTTACTTTTTATGCAAAAAGCCCTTCTATGAATTCCGCAAAGTCTCCATAGACTTCGTCTCTGTTTGTTTCATTGAGTATTTCGTGTCTTGCGCCCTCATAAATCTTCATGTCGACATTGAGTTCCAGCGATTTGTAGAAGTCAAAAAGCTTTTGGGCAAGTTTTGCGTTCTGGGAGACGGGGTCGTCGCTGCCTACGGCAATGAATATGGGTAGTTTTTTATTTATGTTCAGCGCGTCTGCGCCGTACATGCTCATCACGCCCTTAAAGAACGACTTATAAAAACCTATGGACATGACATGTCCGCAATACTCGTCCTTTTCGTATTTGTCAACTTGCTCTTTGTCTCTTGACAGCCAAGCAAATTTTTGTCCCTGCGCTTCAAAAGGCTTATTATAAGCTCCAAAGCTCATTTTGTCGATAAGCTTGCCGGGTTTGTCGGCGCCAAACAAGAAGTTTTGCACCGAAGCAATAGCCAAGCCAGCGCCTACCAACGCATTTTTCATATGCGCCGTACCGCTGAGAATGACGCCCTTTATTTTGTTGGAATATTTTTCGATATAGGCTTGTGAAAGGAAACTTCCATAGCTGTGTCCGACAAGAGCCACCTCAACATTGTAGGTGTTCTTGATGTAGTCCACCAGCATGTCCATATCTTTAATGGTTTGCACAAAGCTGTTACCGTCTACCTGACCCTTTTCGCCGGCGGCAGAATATCTGTGTCCTCTGTGGTCGTCTGCTAGGACAACATAACCCAGCTTGTTCAGATACAACGCAAAATCATCGTATCTGTCGGGATGTTCCGCCATGCCGTGGGCGATGAGTATGCCGCCTTTTGGTTGGTCAACTTTGTCCCAAATGTTGACGCTTATTTTTTTGTTGTCATATGTATCCATCTTGATTTGTTTCATAGCTTACCTCACAATATATATTATACTAAAACATTATACAACTTAATGTCAAGACAATCAAGAGCCAATAATACCTTTCTTGCCTTTATCAACGAATTGAATTTGTTCATACTATATTAGTGAATTGAGAAATTCCAGGAGTTGTTTTTTATGAAAATTGTATTGACGGGAGGAGGCACGGCAGGACATATTATCCCCAACCTTGCACTAGTACCCGAACTTAAGAAATATTTTGATGCCATACATTATATCGGCGGCGACGGCATGGAAAAGGATTTGGTAAAAGCCGCAGGGCTGCCTTTTCATAGCACCGAAGTAATAAAACTTGACCGCTCTCACCTGTTGAAAAATGCAAAAATACCCTTTGTCATGATAAAGGCTATTCGCAGCGCAACAGCCATATTGGATACCATAAAGCCCGATTTAGTATTCTCAAAAGGCGGTTATGCCGCCTTGCCTACCTGCTTTGCCGCAAGGCGGCTGAACATACCCGTAGTCTTGCACGAATCAGATATGACGCTGGGACTGGCAAACAAACTGACGGCAAGATTTGCCAAACTTACGCTTACTTCCTTTGAGGAAACGGAAGGCGGAGAATATATCGGCAACCCCGTTCGCAACGAAATATTTGAAGGCAAAAAGGCGCGCGCCGTCAAAAACTATCTGTTGCCCGAAAACCGCCCTATTTTGCTTGTTGTCGGCGGTAGCAGCGGAAGCGCCGCCATAAATGACGCCGTCTATGCTGCGTTGCCGAAATTGACAAAAGATTTTTTTGTAATTCATATTGCCGGCAAAAACGGCAACAAAGATATAAAATTCTCACAGTACTTACAATTGGAATATGCTTTTGACATAAACGACTTGTTTGCCGCCGCCGATGTCGTTGTGTCACGCGGCGGAGCAAACAGCCTGTCCGAGCTGGCTGCGCTTGGCAAAACGACTCTTGTCATACCCTTGCCCAAAGGCGGCTCCCGGGGCGACCAAGTTGACAATGCCTTGTCCTACCATAAAAAAGGACTTGTCACTATGCTGGAACAAAGTTTGCTTACCCCCGATACACTTGCGGAAAATATTAAAAAACTCTATCTTTCACGCCGCGTCAGCGTAAAGAAAATGGCGGCAGACACAAATGTAAGGATAGTAAAGAGGCTGCTTGAAGTTATAGCGCAAAACAACAAACAATAAAAAAATGGGACTATCCTTACGACGGCCCCACCTTTTCTTTTGTGTACAATATATTCTTGTAAAATTATTGTTTGATTATTCTGCGCGGTCTACCTTTGCCATGTGAACAATGAGGTCAATAACTTTGTTGGAATAGCCCCACTCATTGTCATACCAGCTGATAAGTTTCATGAAGTTGTTGTTCAATGCGATACCGGCTTTTGCGTCAAAAACGCTGGTTCTGGGTTCGTGTATGAAATCGCTGGAAACAACGGCGTCTTCAGTGTAGCCAAGAATGCCTTTCAATGTGGTTTCGCTGGCTTCTTTTATGGCGGCTTTTACTTCGTCATAAGTTGCGGCTTTTTCAAGTCTGACTGTAAGGTCAACAACGCTGACATTGAGAGTGGGAACTCTGAAAGCCATTCCGGTGAGTTTGCCGTTCAATTCAGGTATAACCTTGCCGACTGCCTTTGCTGCGCCTGTTGAGGAAGGAATAATGTTGCCGGCTGCTGCTCTGCCGCCTCTCCAATCTTTCATTGACGGTCCGTCAACGGTCTTTTGGGTGGCTGTGGTAGCGTGAACAGTGGTCATAAGGCCTTCGATTATGCCGAACTTGTCATGGATAACCTTTGCCAAAGGAGCAAGGCAGTTTGTCGTGCAGCTGGCATTGGAGACGATTTTCATCTTTTTGTCGTATTTGTCTTGGTTTACGCCCATGACGAACATAGGAGCGTCAGCGGAGGGAGCTGTGATGACAACTTTCTTGGCGCCGCTCTTCAAGTGAGCTTTTGCTTTCTCTACTGTGGTGAATACACCTGTTGCTTCTGCGATATATTTTGCGCCACAGGATTTCCAATCGATATTGGCGGGGTCTTTTTCGGCGAATACGGTGACGGCATTGCCGTTTACGATGAGTTTGCCATCTGCAATCTCTATGTCGCCGTTAAACCTGCCGTGTATTGTGTCATACTGAAGCATGTACTTCATATATTCAAGGTTTATGAACGGGTCATTGATTCCTACAACTTTGACATCCTTTCTGTCACAGCAGGCGCGAAAAACTAAGCGTCCTATTCTGCCGAATCCATTTATGCCTATTTTTACTCTTGCCATCTTTTTGTCCTCCTGGCTTTTTTATTTGTTCTGTGTCATAATTCTAATATTTTTTCCTATAAATAGCAAATATATTCAAAATAAATTTATCGGTAAAATAATAGCAAAACTTGCATATTTATTTTATTACTAAATTTATTATTTTGCCGGCTACATATATGACCTTTATTATTTCCTTTCCGTTGAGCAGGTTTGTGGTGCTTTTTATGATATCCAGCGCTTCCTGCTGAGTAGCGGATGCGGATACGGTAATTCTGCCCTTCAGTTTTCCGTTAAGCTGAACCGGCATGTCGACTTCGTCTTTTTTCAGCGCATTTTCGTCATATGACGGCCATTTCTGCCGTTCAATTTTTGCGCCGTTGTTTATTATTTCGTATATCTCGCTGGTGATATGTGGCACAATCGGATATATTATCAACAATATTTTGTTGTACTCGTCTTTTGTGACATATCCTCTTTGATAAATGTCATTGACCGTCGCCATAACCTGAGCAATTGCCGTATTGAACTTCAGCGTTTCATAATCTTCGTCAACTTTTTTTATGCACAAATCTATGTTTACGCCTCCCTTCTCGCCTTCTTTAATCATGTCCATAAGATTCCACAATCTGTTGAGGAAGCGTGAGCAGCCTTTTATGGCGTCGGGATTCCAAGGCGCGCTCTTTTCGTAATCGCCGATAAACAGCGTAAAAAGCCTCAGCACATCGGCGCCGTATTCTTTAATAACATCGTCGGGGTTTACCACATTGTTTCTGGATTTGCTCATCTTTTCGCCGTCTGCGCCAAGTATCAGACCTTGCGCCGAACGCCTTAGGTACGGCTCCGCATGCGTAACTACTCCGATATCGTACAAAAACATATTCCAAAACCGGGAGTATATCAAGTGTCTTGTTACATGCTCCATTCCGCCGTTGTACCAGTCCACTTGTCCCCAGTATTTGTAGGCTTCGGGGCTGACTACATGTTCGTTGTCGTTCGGGCTCATATATCTAAGGAAGTACCAACTGCTGCCCGCCCATTGCGGCATGGTGTCGGTTTCTCTTGTGGCTGCGCCTCCGCAAACCGGGCAAGTGGTGTTTACCCACTCCGTAACTTTTGAAAGCGGAGAAGACGCGTCATCGGTCGGAGAAAAATCTTCAAGTTTTGGCAGCACCAACGGCAAGTCCTTTTCGGGAACAGGCACTTGACCGCACTTGGGACAATTTATTATTGGTATGGGCTCGCCCCAATATCTTTGGCGGTTGAATGCCCAGTCTTTCATTTTGAAATCCGTCTTGGGCATGCCTATGCCAAGATTTTCCATATAAGCTATCATTGCGTCAATGGCAACCTCAACCCTCATGCCGTTCAAAAAGCCGGAGTTGACCATTGTTCCACCGTCTTTGGCTACATACGCTTCCTTTGTTATGTCGCCGCCTTTTATGACTTCAATAATCGGCAGGTTGTATTTTTTTGCAAAATCATAGTCCCTTGTGTCATGCGCAGGCACCGCCATAATTGCGCCTGTGCCGTAGTCCATCATTACATAGTCGGCAATAAATACGGGTATTTCTTCATTTGTAATGGGATTCTTGGCAAAGACGCCGTCAAGTCTGACGCCGGTTTTTTCTTTTGTGAGATGCACTCTTTCAAACTCTTTCTTGAGCTTTGCTTGTTGCTGATATTCTGTCGTTTGACCTTTATTCTTTATGCTGTCGGCAAAATATTCAAGCATGGGATGCTCGGGAGATACGACAAGGAATGTCGCGCCATAAATGGTATCGGGTCTTGTGGTATATACGACAAGCGGATACTCTTTTTTGTTGTCGGAAACAAAGAACTTGACTTCGGCTCCATGTGACTTGCCTATCCAGTTTTGTTGTTCTGTTTTTATTTTTTCGGGAAAATCCACCTGTTCCAAACCGCTGAGCAATCTGTCGGCATAATTTCGGATACGCAAAAACCATACATCCTTTTCTTTTTGGATGACTTCTGAGCCGCAGCGGTCGCAAACGCCGTCTTGCGATTCCTCATTTGCCAGCACGACTTTGCAGTCGGGGCAAAAGTTCACCAATGTTTTTGACTTGTATGCCAAGCCCTTTTTGAACAGTTGAATAAATATCCATTGTGTCCACTTGTAATAATTTTCGTCCGTAGTGTCTATGACACGGTCCCAGTTGAAACTATAACCAATGGCCTTAAGCTGTTTCTCAAACTGCTTTATGTTGTCGTCGGTAACCTTGCGCGGATGTTGTTTTGTCTTTATGGCATAGTTCTCTGTGGGCAATCCGAAAGCGTCATAGCCGATGGGAAAAAGCACATTGTAACCCTGCAAGCGTCTTTTTCTTGAGATAACTTCCATGGAAGAAAAAGCTCTTATATGTCCGACATGCAGTCCTGAACCCGACGGATAAGGGAACTCTATCAGCCCATAGAACTTCTTTTTATTGCTGTCTCCGGCAACTTCAAATGTCTTGTTGCCGTACCAATAATTCTGCCATTTTTTTTCTATTTCCTTAGGGTTATATACTTTTGTCATTTGAGTACCTCATACTTCAAAAATTCCTTTTATGATAGCACGCAGATACTTCTTTGTCAAATAGACTGGCAATTTTTCAACTTTTTTGTTAATATTATCTTATCTACCAAATAATACAAAGGTAAACGGAGGAATTATGCAAGCATTTTGGGATAAGGTAATCTTATTTTTTGAAACAACAGGACTCAATATTCTTATGGCGATAGTCGTGCTTTTCCTTGGACTGCTTATTACAAAAACCGTTTCAAGAGTTTCAAAATCCTCATTACAACGCACGGCGATAGAGGGCGCCACGGCGTCATTCATTGTTTCAATCATAAACTTTGCTATGAAGCTGGTACTGCTGTTTCTTGTAATCAGCATACTGTTCCCCAACGCTTCGGCGGGGCTGATAGCCGTACTGGGAACGGCAGGTCTGGCAATAGGCTTGGCGCTACAAGGCAGCTTATCAAACTTTGCCAACGGCATAATCATCATATTCACAAAGCCTTTCAAAGAGGGCGATTATGTAGAGATAGGCAACATAGCCGGCAGCATACGCTCAATAGGCATACTCACAACGGAGCTTTTGACGCCCGACAACAAAAAGATAGTTCTCAACAACACAAAAGTTATCAGCAGCGAAATAACAAACTATTCCGCACGGCCCACAAGACGGTTGGACATGAACTTTACGGTAGCGTACGGCACCGATATGCAAAAAGTAAAGGACATCTTGAAGTCAGCCGCCGAACAGCATGAGGACATACTTGACACTCCCGAACCTATGTTCCGCATACAAAAACAAGAAAAAGGCGCTGTCACCTTTTTATTTAGGGTTTGGGTTCCCACATCAAAGTATTGGGCTATCTTTTTTGACACTAACGAAAGAGTGTATCAGGCGTTCCAACAAAATGGCATCAATCCCGGTTATGACACCGTCCAAAGACTTACGAATTCAGAGCAAAGCGAGGTTGAACAATGAAAAAGGCATTCGGATACTTGGGAATACTTGGCGCATGCGCGCTTGCCGTTCTTGCAACGCTTTTTATTCTTGAAATAATCACCTTGACGCTCTGGGTAAAATACCTCTTTTTATTAAGCTGCCTTGCCGTAATCTTATCGCTATACTTACGCTATGGCAAAAGGACGATTTTTGAAGACTGCTTATACTGCTTGCGAATGGCGCGCAAAAAATTGCGCAGAATACAATTTGACAAAAAGGAAAGAACAGTGGGGTTATCACTATTGACTGTGCGGAATTATCTTGCTTTTGCAGAAAAATATATTGAGGACATATATATCAGGTATGACTTGCACAAGCTGAAACAACATATTGAAAGTCTGAAAACCATTACCGCAGGTCTGACAAAGTCGCATCAGAACGAAGTTCAACGCAACAAAGATGAATATTTGCTATTCTTAGAAAGCCTTTATGAAATTCTGGACGAAGAAACCCAAAGGATACTTGCCGAGAAAAAAGCGCTGAAAGAAGCGGGCAAGAGACAATCAAAAGGAAAGAAAAGCTAATTTATAAACAAATAAACCAATCGGACAAGGAATACAATATAATATGAATATTGTATTTTTTGTTATTTTAATCAGTTCTATATACCTTATCACAAAAAATAACCCTCAAGATGTCATGGGTGTCATGTTGTCGGGTGTATCCAACAGCGTGGAATTATGTCTAAAACTGTTTGCTATCTACGCTATATGGCTTTCTGTGTTGAAAATTCTGGAAAAAGCCGAACTGGACAAAGGTTTGGCAAAGCTATTAAAAAAGCCCATCGGCTATCTTTTTTCAAATGAAAGTCAAGAGGCTTATAATTATTTATCGCTCAACATTTCTGCAAACATACTGGGAATGGGTGGCGCCGCCACTCCTACCGGCATAAAATCCATGGAAACCATGCGTCACAAAAAGAATAAAATCATGCTTGTTGTGCTGAACGCAACCTCTATTCAGCTTATACCGACAACCATTGTTGCCATGCGCGCCACATTCGCCAGCGTCTCCGACATAATTTTACCCTCGCTTGTAGCAACAATATTTACTTCCGTCCTTTCAATCTTTTTAGTTAAGGTCTTTGTAAAATAATGCTGATTGTTCCTGTGCTGCTGCTGATAACTTTGTTTATCGCAATAATGAAAAATATTCCCGTTTATGACAGCTTTGTGGAAGGCATAAAAGAGGCGCTGAATCTTGTCATCAGCATTCTACCCTATCTTGCGGCAATACTTCTTTCAATCGAACTAATGCGCTCAAGCGGACTTTCCGCCATGTTGGGGAAGGCTGTATCGCCGGTATTTGAGGTGTTTGGCATACCAAAAGAGCTTTGCGAGTTACTCATACTGCGCCCTTTGTCAGGTAGCGGCAGTCTTTCATTGCTGGAAACAATCTATAAGGATTATGGTGTGGACAGCTATATTTCACGCTGCGCCAGCGCAATTATGGGCTCCAGCGACACAATTCTTTATGTTGTAGCCGTCTACTTTTCAACCTCAAAAGACAAAAAAAGCGGCTTGGCAATCCCCATAGCCGTCTTTGCCACCCTTGCAGGAGCGGTTTTTTCTTGCGCCATTTGCAGAATCATGTAATTTTTAGGGCATAGATATTTTTGCGAATACCGGCAATGCTACATGTTCTTACAATCCAATGGAAAATGGATATACCTTATTTTTATTTAATCCATATTTCTGACAAACAAGGCTGACGGCGTCTTTCTTGTCAATACCTGTTTCAACCAGCCGCTTTAGCTCTTGAACCATGTCCTCGCCGCTTATTTCTGTTTGCGCCTTTTCTGCCGCCTCAACTATTATGACATACTCGCCTTTGGGATTTTCGATTTCTATTTCGCCCAGGTTGCCGCTTACGGCGCTCTCATAAATCTTTGTTATCTCTTTTATGACATGCGCCTTTCTATTGCCCAGCGTTTCATAAAGGAAAGTCAAGGTTGTTTTCAAATCGTGCGGAGAACAATATATCACCAGCGCCGTCGGAGCATCAATAAAAGGTTTTATTTTTTGCGTTCTGTCTTTGTTTTTGTCGCCAAGAAAGCCTAAAAATGTAAAAGCTCCCTCAATTCCGCTGAGCGCTACGGCGGCAGTCAGCGCGCTTGCTCCGGGTATGACGGTTATTTCCATATCTCTTTCACGCAGCGTTTGTACCAGAATTGAACCGGGGTCGCTTATGCACGGCATACCGGCATCTGATACCAGCGCAACATTTTTGCCTTCGTTCAGCAAAGCCATAATCTGCTCGGCGCCCTCTCTCTCCTTGTGTTGGTGATAGCTTATGAGGGGTTTTTTTATTTCATATCTGGTCAGCAATTTCAAAGTATGTCTGGTGTCCTCGCAAGCAATGACATCTACTTCTTTCAATGTTTCGATTGCGCGAAGCGTTATATCCCCCATATTGCCTATCGGGGTGCCGACTAAAAAGCATTTTCCTGTCATTTGTTGTACATTCTCCTCACTTCGTCGGTGTATTGTCCGTTCTCGTCATAGACCACAAGCGGCTTTGGCACAACAAGAGACGGTTTTCCGCCCTTTTTGCCCTCGACTATGACCGTATCTATATCCTTGCCGGCTTTTGGCTGAATAAGCGTAATTCTTTTTGGCTCAATGTTTTTTTGTTTCATATAAAAGATAATCTCCGCCAGCCTTTTGGCTTTGTTTATGATATAAAAAACTCCGCCAAATTTCAAAAGCTGCTCGGCTGATGCCACCACCTCTTCAAGCGTCACAAGCTGTTCCCTCTTGCAAATATCCACTTCCGTGGGGTTTTCTACGGCATCTTCATAAGGCGGATTGCTGACGGCAATGTCAAAGCCGCCGCCTATTATGTCTTTTGCCTGTTGCATGGGGCAATTGATTATTTTTATTCTGTCTGACAGCTTGTTGTGCGCAACTGACCTTTTCGCCATGTCGGCAAGCGCAGGCTGTATCTCAATGCCGACAATCTCTTTTGCGCTTGTTTTTGCCGCAATGATAATAGAGATTATTCCCGACCCTGCGCCAAGGTCTACAACCCGGTGTTTAGAAAAGGCTTTGACGCTGTTTGCCAAAAGAACGGCATCAGAAGTAAAGCGATAACCCTCCGTGTTTTGGATAATCTCCAGACCGTTGTATTCCAAATCCTCAAATCTTTCGTTTTGTTTCAGCATAATGGTATTATAGCATAAAAAGCTAAAAAAAGACTGCTTTTGTCAAGCAGTCTTTGGTTTTTATGTAGCTTTGCGTATTATATAAACGCCTTTCCGTTGCAACCCAAGACATTTACTATCTTGTGTCTGACGATTTTTTCGACTGCCTGTCTTGCCGGTCCGAGGTACTGTCTGGGGTCGAAGTGAGAGGGGTTGTCTGCGAAATACTTTCTGATGGTCGCCGTCACCGCCATTCTGATGTCGGAGTCAATGTTTATTTTGCAGACCGCCATTGATGCGGCTTGGCGCAGCATCTCTTCAGGAACGCCTTTGGCTCCCGGCATGTTGCCTCCATACTGGTTTATTTGTTCAACAAGATATTGCGGAACGCTGGATGCGCCGTGCAGTACAATGGGATAGTTCGGCAATCTTTTCTCGATTTCTTCAAGTATGTCAAAGCGCAATTTGGCTTCGCCCTTAAATTTGAATGCGCCGTGGCTGGTGCCTATGGCTATTGCAAGGCTGTCAACGCCTGTCTTGGTGACAAACTCCAACACTTGGTCGGGGTCGGTAAAGGATGCGTCCTTTTCGCTGACATTTACGGCGTCTTCGATGCCTGCCAGTCTGCCCAGCTCGGCTTCCACAACTACTCCCTTGTCATGCGCATATTCGACAACATTTTTTGTTATCTTGATGTTTTCGGCAAAGCTATGGTGCGATGCGTCTATCATGACAGAAGTAAATCCAAGGTCTATGCTCTCCTTGCATAGTTCAAAAGTATCGCCATGGTCAAGGTGCAGGCAGATGGGTAATCCGCTTTCTTCGACAGCCGCTTCTACCATCTTTCTCAAATAAATGGGGTTGGCGTATTTTCTTGCGCCGGCGCTTACCTGAAGAATCAGCGGAGCGCTCTCTGCTTTGGCAGCGGCTACTACGCCTTGGATAATCTCCATGTTATTGACATTGAATGCGCCTATTGCATAATTGCCTTCATAGGCGTCCTTAAACATTTTTGTACTTGTGACTAGTGGCATTTTGTCCTCCAGCATTATTTTTTTATAATGATATTATACTACTTGATTACCTTTTGGTCTAGCTTTTTTACATAATACGGCAATCTTTTATGTGTGACTCAATCAAATTCTATAAGAATTAGCGAATGTTGTAGCCTTTCTTTTGAAGCGCCATGAGTTGCATATTCAGCTGCTCAATAAATTCTCTGTTGTTGGCGGTTTTGACCAGCATATTGATAAGAATTTCTGTGGTGTCGGCGTTTTCTCCGTTGGAAAGCATCTTTCTCATGCCCCAAATGCCCTCAAGTTCCTTTTGGTCAAGCAACAGCTCTTCTCTTCTGGTGCCGCTTCTGTTGAGGTCGATTGCCGGGAAAATGCGCTTTTCGCTGAGTTTGCGGTCAAGGTGAATTTCCATGTTGCCGGTGCCTTTGAATTCCTCATATATGACATCGTCCATTCTGCTGCCGGTATCAACAAGCGCCGTGGCTATTATCGTCAGGCTGCCGCCGTCTTCTATATTCCTCGCAGCGCCGAAGAAACGCTTGGGGTTGTGGAGCGCGCCCGGGTCGATACCGCCCGACAGCGTTCTGCCCGTCGGCGCAATGACCAGGTTGTACGCTCTTGCAAGCCTGGTGAGGCTGTCCATAAGTATGACGACATCTTCGCCCATCTCTACAAGCCTTTTTGCTCTCTCCAATACAAGTTCCGACGCCTTGGTATGATGCTCGGGAGTCTCGTCAAAGGTGGAATATATGACTTCGCCGTGTATGGAGCGCTGCATATCCGTAACCTCTTCGGGTCTTTCGTCAATGAGCAACACAAGCAAATGTACATTGGGATAATTGCGGCTGATGCTATGCGCAATCTTTTTTAGCAATGTTGTTTTGCCTGCCTTGGGCGGTGAAACTATCATTGCTCTTTGTCCTTTGCCTATGGGCGCAACCAAATCTATTGCGCGAATGGCAAAATCGTTCTTTATGTTGGGTATTTCAAGCCTGAATCTGTGGTCTGGATATATTGGGGTCAGTGTGTCAAAATTCTTTCTGTTATAAATGCTCTCAAGCGGTTTGCCGTTTACGGACAGAATATTAAACACCCCGGCCGGACGGTTTTCCGTCTGTTTGCGCGCCTCTGCTTTCACATAGTCGCCCTTTCTTAGTCCCCATTTTTTTATGCGCTGCGCGGCAAGATAAGCGTCGCCTTCGCCCGGCTCACAATTCTTTGCGCGGAGAAAACCATATCCGTCGGGCATAATCTCAAGCACGCCTTCTTTCTGCAATACAGGCAAATCCTCTTCACTAGGTTGCGGCTGCGCCGGTTCCTTTTTGAACCATGGACGGTTGTCTTTTGGTTGCTCGTTGCGTTGGCGCTCACGGGGCACAAACTCCTTCGGCGGCTCTTTGACAACAGCGGGCTTGACGGCTTCGCGCTTTTCTTCCTCTACGGGGAAGGCGTCCTCCGGTCCGGCAAGCACGCCGTCAAGTATCTTGGCGCCAACATCGTCCGACATAGATGCCTTGGGCGTTTGTAGCGTCATTATCGTCTTTGGCGGACGGCCGCGCCCTCTTTTTGTTGTGGGTTTTTGTTCAGCGGGACTTCCTTGTTTGACCTCTTCAATTCTTTCCATGATGCAGTCTATTAAATCTCCTTTGCTTTTTGAAGTTGGTGACTTGACACCTATTTCCCTGCCGATATGGCGCAATTCAAAAATATTCATAGCGTCATACTGCTCTTTTGTAAAACCAGAATAAATCATTTATTCCTCCTGAAAATCTATTTATTATCGCTTTGTTGTTTGATAGCTTAATTAAAATAATTCCTGACTTCTATACAATAATTTATATTATTATTACAATAATTATACGCTCAATAAATTATTTCATACATCAAAAGATGTATGAAAGCTTTTCTTATGTGTGTTTGAGTACTATTATTCGTGTTCTTTCTCCGTCAAAATCCGTTCTGTTAAATTCAATATAGTTATCTTTAATGTATTCGACATCGTCTTCATCAAATAAATCTACAAAATCGTCTGCTGAAGCGATGTCAATTTGTGTGTCTTTGTTGGCATAGTGCATGGGTATGACTATGTCGGGCATAAGGAAGTCCACATATTCCTTGGCTTGTTCGGCATTCAGGGTGTATTTTCCGCCGACAGGAATGAACAAAACATTTATGGGAGTAATCAGTTCTGCAAGCATCGGAGAAAGCTCCTCGCCGATATCGCCCAAGTGGCAAATGTCTACTCCGTCAATGCGAAACTTAAAAACCAAGTTTTTGCCCCTTATTGCGCCCTTTTTTGCATCGTGATAGCTCATTATGCTATAAATATGCACGCCTTTTATTTCAAATGCGCCGGTGCGGTCAAGCACAACAGGGTTGCCGCCCACAAGTTCTACGGCATTGTGGTCGTCATGGCGATGACTAACCGTCACAGCGTCGGCCTCTACCTGCGGCATTTGCTCGCCTATATAGGGGTGATATGGGTCGGTAACCACGCTTGTGCCGGTGCTTTCTGTCAGCTTGAAACTGGAGTGCCCAAGCCATTCGATTTTCATTCAGCCTCCTTCTTCATGCGTTTTAGTAGTTCTTCAATTCTGTCAGATGAACCAAGCAGATTTGATAAAGACTTGTTTTGGTTGCAGGCGGATATGATATACGCAATATACTTTGAAATGTCGGCTTCAACATACCAGTCCAAACTTTTGATTTCTTCTTTGCAATAAGTCAGGTTTGTGCTTATTACGGCGGTGAAATAGCCCTCGTCATAAGCTTTTTGGAACTTCTCTGCGCCCTCAGTAAATAAAGCATAAGTTGAGGCAAGGAAAATTCTGTTGGCGCCCTCTTTCTTCAAATCATAACACAGTCTAAGCATAGAATCGCCCGTTGCTATGATGTCATCAGCTACAAATACATCTTTGCCTTTTACGCTGGTTCCGATATATTCGTGCGATATTATGGGATTTCGTCCGTTTATGATTGTAGAATAATCCCTTCTCTTGTAGAACATACCCAAGTCCAAACCAAGCACAGAGGCATAGAATATGTTTCTGTTCATGGCGCCTTCGTCGGGTGACACAATAATGAAGCTGTCTTTGTCAAATTTCAGGTCCGGAAAACGGGCAACAAGCGCTTTCATTATTTGGTAAGTCGGCAGGAAGTTGTCAAAGCCCATGAGCGGCACAGCGTTCTGCACTCTGGGGTCATGCGCGTCAAAAGTGATTATGTCTTTTACGCCCATGGCATAGAGTTCTTGCAACATCTGCGCACAGTCAAGCGATTCTCTCGAGTTGCGACGGTGTTGTCTGCCGCCATACAGCATCGGCATGATGACGGTAATCCGCTCAGGTTTGCCGCCGGCTGCTGAAATCAGCCTCTTCAGGTCGGCAAAGTGGTCGTCCGGCGACATTCTGTTCTCTTGACCCAACATATTGTATTTGCAGTGATAGTTGCCGACATCTACTAATATATATAGGTCATAGCCTCTTACGGTGTCATTTATGATACCTTTGCCGTCGCCGGTGGTAAACCTCGGACAGGCTGAAGGTATTATGAAAGTGCTTTTTTTGAATCTGCTGTTTTGTTTTCCTATGTCTCTATTGTACCATTGTGTTAGGTAATAATCAATAAGGTTTCCTAAATCTGTTGCTCCTTCAAGGACCAGCAATCCTAAAGGAGCCACGGGACTTGCATCGTCGAACACGGTATTAAAAAAAGTGGGCATTAATTTCCTCCACAGTACCCTTATGCTACTAGTATATCATAGTTAAAATAGTATTTCAAATAAATATACGCTTGATTATCACATAATAACAAATAAAATTAAGTATTTTTTTGCGTTTTTTGTCCTATCGATTATTTTTAGGTCTGAATAAAGGGTACCGAACACTCTTCGGCGTCTTCTTCCTGACCTCCGATAAATTGGCTTCTGTACAAGTCGCTGTAAAAACCGCCCTTTGCCATAAGCGTCTCATGGTTGCCTTGCTCAACGACATTGCCGTGGTTCATAACAAGTATGACAGAGGCGCTTTTTATGGTAGACAGCCTGTGCGCAATAACAAAACTTGTTTTGCCCTTCATCATAGCCAGCATTGCACTCTGAATATATTTCTCTGTTCTTGTGTCAACACTGCTGGTGGCTTCGTCAAGTATGATAATTTTGGGATTCTTAAGAATGGCTCTGGCTATTGTCAGCAACTGTTTTTGTCCTTGAGATATGTTGCCTGCGTCGTCGCTTAGCACGGTATCATAGCCGTGTTCCATGCTTTCAATAAAGTTGTGCGCATATGCTTGTTTTGCCGCAGAAATAATCTCTTCTCTGGTTGCTTTCGGGTTGCCGTAGGCTATATTGTCGGCAACGGTGCCTTCAAACAACCAAGTATCCTGAAGCACCATTCCATACAGACTTCTCAAATCGTCTCTGTTATAATCTCGTATGTCCTTGCCGTCAATGGTTATGCTGCCGCCGCTGACTTCATAAAACCGCATAAGCAGATTTACCAGCGTTGTCTTGCCCGCTCCCGTAGGTCCTACGATAGCTATGGATTCACCTGAGTTGACATGCAGGCTCAAGTCTGTAATAAGCGGACAGTCTTTGTTGTATGCAAATTTGACATTTTTGAATTCAACTTCGCCGATAACGCCCGAAACATCTGTCTTTTCTTTGTCGGGTTCCATCTCCTCGATTTCAAACATCTTAAACACTCTTTCGGCAGCCGCAACGGCTGTTTGAATGGTGTTGGCTATGTTGCTGACATTTTCTATCGGCTGCGAGAACTGCCTTGTGTATTGTATAAATGCCTGTATGTCTCCGATGCTGACAACGCCTCTGCCGGCTCTGAATGCTCCGAATACGCATATTGCCACATAAACCAGGTTATTGATAAACTTCAGCGAAGGAAGAATGACGCCGGCAAGGAACTGCGCACGTTTTGTGGCATGCTCCAGTTCGTCATTGATTTTTTCATAGTCTTTTATGCTCTCTTCCTCATGTGAATACAGCTTTATAACTCTATGCCCGGTGTACACTTCTTCTATATGCCCGTTCAGCTGCCCGATATAATACTGCATGTTGGCAAACTCTTTTTGGCTTTTCTTTATGATAGCCTTTGAAACAAGTCCAAGTATGGGCAAACTTGCAAGTGAAATAAGCGCCAGCACATAGTCCAGTCTTATCATCATAACAAACACGCCGATAACCGTCATTGTTGCGGATATAATTTGTATAAAGCTCTCTTGGATAGTAACCGAAACCATCTCAATGTCGTTTGTGACACGGGAAATTATGTCGCCTGTGGAAGTCTGGTCATAATACGAAAGCGGCACTTTGTCAAGTTTTTCTTTCAGGTCATTTCTCAGCCTACGCACAACCTTTTGGCTTGTCGTTGCGCCTATCATATTGCTGGCAAACTGGAATGTGGCGTTCATTACATATAAGGATACGCATGTCCAAGCTATCTGAGAAACATATCCCAAGTCCACATCCTTGAAAAACTGTATGCTCTCCACAAGGTGGTTGGTGATTTTTTTCATGATGTCAGGCGCCCAAACGGCAAACCATGCGCCGGCAGCAGCAATAAGTATCATTGCGATAAGCTGCGGATATTGCGGCTTGAAATACTTTATCAACCGCTTAAGCGTGCCTTTGAAGTCCTCTGCCTTGCGGACTTTTTCGGCAATCTGCGGTCCGCCTACGCCTAAAGCGCCGCCAATGTCAATACCTTTGCGCGGGGCGGTTTCGTTGGTTTTTATGTTGTCTGTGTTCATAAACCGATTTCCTCCTCGCTAAATTGTGACAACGCTATATCTTTGTACAGCT
This sequence comes from Christensenellales bacterium, assembly GCA_050309775.1. Lineage (GTDB taxonomy): Bacteria > Bacillota > Clostridia > Christensenellales > DTU072 > DTU072. The sequence goes on from JBNRMV010000005.1 coordinate 67,938, forward strand.
GGCAGCTGCGCAGCAAATCTTCGTGCTTGCCCTCTCCGACCATTCTGCCGTCGTCCAAAACAATGATGTTGTCTGCGTCCATAATCGTGCCTATTCTTTGCGCAACAATAATCATAGTCGCATCTCTGGTTACGGGTTTCAGCGCGGCGCGCAAATTGGCGTCAGTCTTGAAGTCCAATGCGCTGAATGAGTCGTCAAATATGTATATTTCAGGATTTCTCACAATGGCCCTTGCAATGCTCAAACGCTGTTTTTGTCCGCCTGAGAAGTTGCGTCCGCCTTGCTCAACCCATGAGTCCAAACCGTTTTCTTTTTCTTTGACAAAGCCGTCGCTTTGCGCTATCTTCAGAGCTTGCCAAATCTCCTCATCGGTAGCGTCCTTCTTTCCGTAGCGTAGATTGTCCCTTATAGTGCCGGAGAACAGCACAGATTTTTGCGGAACAAAACCTATCTTTGCGCGCAATGCCTCTTGCGGCATATCTTTTATGGATTGACCGTTGACAAGGATTTCTCCGTCGGTAATATCATAAAATCTCGGAATAAGGTTTATGACGCTTGATTTGCCGCTGCCGGTGCCGCCGACAATGGCTGTCACCTTGCCCTTTTCGCAGACAAACGAAATATTTTCCAGCGTATTCTTTTCTGCATCTTCAGAGAATTTGAAGTTGACATTTTTGAACTCTACCTTGCCCTGTCCGACGCCTCTGTCGGCCGCGTCCGGGCTGTCTACAATGGCAACTTGCGTGTCCAAAACCTTGTTTATTCTCCACGCCGATGCGCTGGCTCTGGGATAGACAACGACAACCGTCGCCAACATTATTAAAGCAAACATTATTTGAGTGGTATATTGAATAACCGCCATCATGCTGCCCACATCGTCTATGGTGTCGTTTGCTATGCCTTTTGCCGCAACCCATACTATCAGAATCATGGTGCAGTTCATAACAACAGCTATGAGCGGCGCCAGTACAGCGGTATATCTGTTTACGGTAATTGACAGCTTTGTGGTGGCTTCGTTCATCTTTGCAAAGCGCACTCGCTCTCTTTCTTGCTGATTGAAAGCCCGCACTACTCTTATGCCGGTAATCGATTCACGAATAATCTGCGTCAACTGGTCAACTTTTTGTTGAATAAGTTTTATGATTGGATATACTATCTTAACCGCAACTCCTACGGCAAGGAAAAGTATCGGCAAGCAATAGAAAAGCACAGTCGTCATTTCTGCATTCTTGCGCATCGACAAAATTACGCCGCCCACTATCGTGACGGGCGCCGCAAGCGCCGTACGCAAAATCAGTAAAAATACATTCTGTATCTGGCTGATATCGTTTGTCGAACGGGTAATCAGACTTGGCGTGGAGAATGTGTCAAACTCCACCAATGAAAAGCCCTCTACCTTATTGAAAACCTGACTTCTTATTGTTTTTGAAAAATTTGCCGCAATCTTTGCGCTAAGTTTCATGGCTGTTATGGCGCAAATGGACGCAAAGACCGTCAACAGCAGCATAATGCCGCCTTTGGTCAATATGAATTTGTAGTCGGCTCTTTGTATCGTCTCGCCGTCGGGTATCAAAATGTCCTCAGCGGTTTTTTCGGCTTTCAGCCTTTTCAGCGAAGGCGCTCCGCCTCTTGGGGACAGCTTGAGATTATCCAGTATTTTTTGTATCCATGTTTGAGGCTCTACGACAGTAGCCAGTTTCGCCGCTTCGTCTTTTGTGGTGCCCAACTTGTTGTTTATCCACTTGTCGCCGACATATTTGTTTGCCGTACCCAACACCTCGTTGCAGATAATTATTTCAAAATCGGGGAAAGGTTTGGGGCGCAAAGTTTCGTCATCAATTTGGTAATATACTTTTGACTGGTCGACAGGTATGCCGTTTGCGTCGACGGCTATTCTTTTGTATTGACCGTCACTGTCTATTATGGCATTGCCGTTTTCGTCAGTTTCGACGGGTATGGGCAGCAAGTTGCCATAAACTGTATGTTTCATTGAATAAACGCAAGAAACCAACAGTTTTCGCGCATTGTCGTTGTCTCTCCAAACATTGTCGTCTTCGTCTTCGTCCTTGTCGCTCTTGAACATATCAAGGAAGGTGTCCACTGTGACGGCTTTTTTGCTGGAATTATAAATTGAAGTAAAGTTTATGAGCAGGTTTATGGACTGTTGAATTTTTGGTTTAAGTTCGTCCGGGTAATTTTCGTAATTGTAAATATAATCGTCAGTCGGGTCGTCCGGCGTCCAAGTGGCGCGGGCGGCTATGTATTGGGGTGAGTCCGTACTCTCGTTCGGAAAATGGCTGCTCCTATTAGCAAAAAGGTCTGTCTTGCCCTCATTGACTTTGTATAGCTGATAAGGGCGCAGCGAATCCATAAAAGGAATAAGCACTTCGTTGAAAAGCTCCCTAGAGTCTTTTACGGGCTTATCCACAAAATTGAAATCTATTTCGTTCTGGTAAAGGTCGTTCCAAATCTTCTTCAAATCGACGGTGCTGAAACCGTCTCTCATTTCAAAAACGGGTATTGTGTCCTCGTCAAAGCCGTCCACATCGCCTTTTACATCGATTTTGCCGAAGGGATTTTTCATGACTTCGTGCGTGTACATCGGCTCATAATCAAGATATATTCCATCATTGATTATGTCGGACATCATTTCCGGTAAAAACAGCTCGGCCATTGCTTGAGAGGCAACGAGAACAATCACCGCTACAAGTAAAAGTGCCATAGGCTTGAGATTTCGGAAGAGTTTAAGCATTGTTTCTCCGTTTCAACTGAACTGGCTTACCAAATGAGATTAACACTTATATAAAATAAAGTCAATAGAAAAAGTCGACAAATACTTTACATTTTCATCGTGGTATCCAATATCAATTCTGTCATTCCGCTTCATTTTTTCATCAGTATTGCCAGGAATTTGCAGGGTTTGCCGTCGGTGGCAATCATACCATGAGGCAAAGAGGAATCATAGTATATGCTGTCTCCGGCATTTAGGGTTTCTGTTTTTCCATTTATGGATACCTTTAAGGAGCCTTCCAGCACATAGTCCATTTCCTGACCTTCGTGCATTGATGTTTTTATTGGGGCGTTTTGTTCGGCTTCTGAGTACGGCACGCTGACTAAATACGGCTCTATTTGCCGTCCGTTGAAACGGCTGGCTAGCAACCGATAGTCAAAGCCTTTGCGTCTTTCTACGCTCAAGCCTTCGCCGCTTCGGTCAATGGAATATGATTTCAGCCGGCGCGCGTCAACTCCGGTGACTAATTCACCAAGGTCCATGCCGAACCTAGTGGCGCATTTGTTCAAAAATGTAAAGCTGAAATCTCTTTCTCCGTTTTCGTGGGCGATATATTCCTGTTCAGTAATGTTTAGTAGCGCTGCCATATCTTTCGTGGAAATCTCCAATATCTCACGCATACCTTTTATTCTTTGACCTGTCTGTTTTATGATGTCCATTGAATTCTCCTAGAACAATAAATAAACTTTGTATAACATATAGTATTGTATAATAATAATTATGGGGTGTCAAGACTAAAAATCCATTTATGCCATTAGCAGGATATTCAAGTACCCCACCCCCGTCATCATGGCAAGGAATATCAATCCATACGCCATAAACACTCCGAGGAACCGCAACGGTCTGTCGTCAACGCTGGTATAAAGCCGCATAACGACAACGCCAGTAAGCGAAGCCAGTATGGTTCCGTTTTTTGATATATTTGTACCCAGCAAAACCGGCAACACATTGTTGCTGAACTGCGATACGATAATTACCGCAGGTGTATTGGAAATAAACTGGGACAATCCGATAATCAAAAAGTATTCATTGCCGTTTATTATTCTTGACAACACCGTAGAAATTGCTTCAATATTCTTGACATTGCCGCTAAAGATAAAGAAAGCCGTAAATGTCACAAGAATAGAATAATTTATGCTCTTGAAAAGCGACCTGTCGACAACAAATATCGTCACCGTCACAATGCCGAATGTGATGAGATAATAAAAGCTGACTTTGACAACAACAGCCGATACCGCCAGCGCAAGCAGCACCACATATATGCCGAGCTTTGCTTTCTTGACTTCTCTTTTTTTGTTGTCAAATGTCGTCACCGGTTGTTTTTTTGTCAGCATGCAGGCAACGAACAAAATTACTATACCGAAAATAAAGCATATGTAAGCGTTCCGCAAAAGAAATGTCGAGGGCAAGTCATAATAAGAAAAAAGATATAGATTCTGTGAATTGCCCATGGGCGAAATAAGTCCGCCAAGGTTGCAGCCTATGGATATCAGTACAACTGTTTTCAGTGTCAGCTGCGGCATGTCGCACATGTTCAGCACTATCAGCGCAAATGGCACAAAAGTAAGCACAGCCACATCGTTTGTGATAAACAGCGATAAAATAGTCGGAATAAAAACCAACACCGTGACCAACCCGCGGGAACTCTTGGTGAAAGGCAGAATTTTTGCTGCAATAATCCTGAAAGTGTTTATTTTTGACAGCCCTTTGACGATAATCATAAGGGAAAAAATCGAAGTCAGCGTTTTGAAATTTATGTAGCCGATATACTCCTTGCTTGGAGGCACAAAAAAGCAGCTGACTACTGCCAGAATGACCGCCAAAATGAGGATTGGCTCCTTTTTCATAAATTTCAGTACTGCTTTCATCTGCCCTTCCGTGTTAGCTCATAATTGATTATTATATATTATTTAAGTATAAATTGCAATATCAAACCTTGATAATTACTATTATTTATCTTTGCGGCGCGCTATAAGGCGCTTTTATCGGTCTTTTGGGATACTTAAGAACGACATTTGTCTCCCATAAGCAATATTTATAAATTCCCGTTGCTCCACAAAAAAAGAGGAGCTATCATACGACAAGCTCCTCTGTGAGTGTCACACGATAGTGGTTTTTGGCTTATGTTATGATAGATTTACCTGTCATTTCTTTGGGTTGAGGTATGCCCATAATGTGTAGTAATGTCGGTGCCGCATCGGCAAGTACAGCGCCTTTTCGTAAGGTACATTTCTTATCCGACACTACGATAAACGGCACGGGATTTGTCGTATGCGCCGTAAACGGCGAACCGTCGGCTTCGTACATTTTGTCGGCGTTGCCGTGGTCTGCCGTAATGATAGCGTTGCCGTTTTGTTCGCATATGGCTTGCATAACTATACCTACCGCCTTGTCAACTGTTTCGACAGCTTCCACCGCCGCCGAAAAGACTCCGGTATGTCCGACCATGTCGCAGTTGGCAAAATTCAGAATCATCACATCGTATTTTTTGCTTCTAATAAGTTCCGCCGCCTTTTTCGCCGTTTCGATGGCGCTCATCGATGGTTTCAAGTCATAGGTTGCCACCTTTGGCGAAGGTATAAGTACCCTGTCCTCTCCCTTGTTCGGCACCTCTACTCCGCCATTAAAAAAGAAAGTCACATGAGCGTACTTTTCTGTTTCGGCAATGCGCAGTTGCGTAAGGTTGTGCGCGGCAAGAACTTCGCCCAAAGTGTTGGCAAGGCTTTGAGGTTTGAACGCCGTAGCAATGTTGACAAATGATGCGTCATATTGCGTCATTCCGGTATAAAGCGGTGACAAATAGCCGCTTTTGCGCTCAAAGCCCTTGAACTCTGGCTCAATAAACGCGCGTGAAATTTCCCTTGCTCTGTCGGGGCGGAAGTTAAAGAAAACTATGCTGTCACCCTGCTCTATTCTGCCTGCAAATATGCCTTCTTTTTTGACAACGGCAGGCACGACAAATTCATCGGTGATATCTTTTTTATAACTTTGGCGCACTACTTCTTCGGCATCGGCGCATTCTTCACCGATACCCATTGTCATGGCGTCAAAAGCCTTTTCTACACGCTCCCATCTGTTATCTCTGTCCATGGCATAGTACCTGCCCATGACCGTGGCTATTTCGCCAAAGGATTGCTGCTGCATAAAGTCTTTGAGCTGTTTGATAAAGTCTGCCCCGCTTCTTGGCGGTACATCTCTGCCGTCAAGGAAACAATGGACAAAAATATTGTCCAAACCGCACTTTTTTGCCAGTTCTATCAGCGCAAACAAATGTTCGATATGCGAATGAACGCCGCCATCGGACAGCAGTCCGAAAGTGTGCAGTTTTTTGCCGTTTTGTTTTGCGTAGCGCATAGCCGCAAGAAGTTCTGCGTTTTCAAAAAAGTCTCCGTCCTGAATGGCTTTTGTTATTCTGGTAAGTTCCTGATAAACTATTCTGCCGGCGCCTATGTTCAGATGTCCAACCTCGCTGTTGCCCATTTGTCCGTCGGGCAGTCCGACATCCATGCCGCTGGCGCCTATCGTTGTGTTGGGATTTTCTGCAAAAAGTTTGTCCAAATTTGGTGTTGCAGCTTTTTTGATAGCGTTTCCGTATGCGCTGTCAGAGACTCCAAAACCGTCCATAATTATCATGGCGTTTATTTTTTTATCCATTTTTACCTCAAATGATATTAAGAAAACAGAAGCAGAAAGCTCCGCTTCTGTCTCTTTTTTGCACTTTTTTCTTTATTTATGATAGTTTACGACCTTAGCAAAATCTTCGGCTTTCAGCGATGCGCCGCCGATAAGTCCACCGTCAATTTGCGGCATAGCCATAAGCTCTTTGGCGTTCTTTGCGTTCATGCTGCCGCCGTATTGGATACGGATTGACTGCGCGCTTGCTCTGCCGTACAGTTTGCGGATAGCCTTTCGGATAATCTTTATGGTATCGTTTGCGTCCTGCGCTGTGGCTGTTCTGCCTGTGCCGATAGCCCATACAGGCTCATACGCAATAACAATTCTTTTCAGTTCCTGCTTTGTGATATCTTTGAGGCCTTCCACAGTCTGGCGGGTGACAACCTCAGCGGTCTTCTTCTCTTCTCTTTCGGAAAGCAATTCGCCTACGCACATAATAACTTTCATGCCGGCATTCAACGCAGCCTTTGTTCTCATATTGACAGTCTGGTCGGTTTCGCCAAAATACTGCCTTCTCTCGCTGTGTCCTGTCAAAACATACTTTACTTTTAATTCTACAAGCATATCAGCGCTGATTTCTCCGGTAAAGGCGCCCTTTTCTGCCCAATGCACATTCTGCGCTCCAAGCTGAATATTGGTTCCTCTTGCTGCCTTTCTGGCTGTTTCGATGCTGGTAAACGGTACGCAAACAACGACTTCGCACTCAGCGTCTTTTACGAGCGGCGCAAGCTCTGTAATAAGCTTTTTTGTCGCTTCTTTGTTATTATTCATTTTCCAGTTTCCGGCAATTATTGGTCTTTTCATGTTTTTTCTCCTTTTATTGTTTTGGTTTCTGGTTTTTTGTTTTTTATTTGTTGTCGAGGCAAGCCACTCCGGGCAGTTCTATACCCTCAAGGAATTCAAGAGAGGCGCCGCCGCCGGTTGAAATATGGGTCATTTTGTCGGCAAAACCAAGCTGCGCAACCGCCGCCGCCGAATCGCCGCCGCCAATAATGGTGATAGCGTCGCTGTTCTGCGCAAGCGCCGCAGCTATGGCTTTTGTGCCGCCGGCAAAGTTTTCCATTTCGAACACGCCCATAGGTCCGTTCCAAATGATAGTTTTTGCGCTTGCTATGACATCGGAGAACAACTTTATGCTCTCGGGTCCGATATCCAGTCCCTGCCAGCCGTCTTCTATTTGGTCTTTGTGCGCTGTCTTGAAGTTTGCGTCATTGCTGAACTTGTCGGCTATTATGTTGTCAATAGGCAGATACAATTTTGTGCCTTTCTTTTCGGCTTTTTCCATAAGTTCTTTCGCCAGTTCTACCTTGTCTTTTTCGCAAAGCGAGCTGCCGACGGAATAACCTTCCGCAACATAGAATGTATACGCCATTGCGCCGCCGATAATAAGTCCGTCAACTTTGTCAAGCAGGTTGCTGATGACGCCTATTTTGTCGGAGACTTTTGCTCCGCCAAGTATGGCTATGAACGGTCTTTGGGGGTTGTCCAACGCTCCGCCCATGATTTCCAGTTCCTTTTTAATAAGGAATCCGGCGACTGCCGTTTCACACAATCCGTACTGGGCTATGCCGGCTGTCGAGGCATGCGCTCTGTGCGCCGTACCAAAAGCGTCATTGACATATATGTCGCAAAAATTGCTCAGCGCTTCACAGAAAGCCTTGTCATTCTTTTCTTCTTCCTTGTGGAAACGAAGGTTCTCAAGAAGTACGCATTCACCGTCTTTGCAGGCGGCAACCTTGCTCTTGGCGTCGTCACCAATAACATCGGTGGCAAAAGCTACTTTGTTGTCAAGCAACTCATTGAGTCTGTTGGCCACGGGGCGCAGTGAATATTTCATGTTGAACTCACCTTTTGGTCTGCCCAAGTGCGAGCAAAGAATAACCTTTGCGCCTTGTTCCATAAGGTACTTGATAGTAGGCAGCGCGCCGTTTATGCGGTTTTCGTCGGTTATGTTGCCGTCGACAATGGGAACATTAAAATCAACACGAACCAGGCACTTTTTGCCTTTTGCGTTGACATCCAAAATAGTTTTCTTATTCATAAAGAATCTCCTGTAATGAATTATTAAATTTTTCATAAATGATTATACCACTAAAGCAACCATTCAAGCAATGAAATTATGGTCTTTTTTGGTAGTTTAATAAAACTTTTGCAGTTTTTATACTCAATATTCAAAACTGGGAGCAAGGAATTTTAACGACATATTACCAATGCGCTGCGTGGTGAATAATTCTACGGAAAGGCTGTCGCCGGCAAAGCGGGGCAAAAAACCGTTGCAGCTGACGCAAAAGGCGTCGCTGAATGCCGAAAATATCGGCAAAGGATAAAAGACCGAATGCGCCTTCAGCGCGCGCAAATATTTTTTATCTAATGAACTTTTTGACATATGAACTATGAAGTCAGCTCCGTTCTCCGCCAGGTTTCCCACACTGCCCCCGACAAGCAAATCACAGCCGACAACAACTCCTACCTTGCCAAGACTTGTTGCATAAATGCGCTGTTGGCTTGACTTAAAAAAATTATCATCGGTGAGGCTGTCGGATACGCCTAATATCTTTCCGCAATCTATTACCATGACGGATAAAAACTCTTTGTCGTCTATGCCGGCAACAAAATTGACAAAAAGCAATTGTTTATGTATTGCAGATATTTTTGCAAGCCGTTTTGTTATGGTCGGCTCCTTTAATTCTTCCGTCAAAGATATTTTTCCGCTATAAGAAAAAAAGACAATATCCCCGACTTTTTCCAACATGTCTATTTGGTTGCAATAATAAGTTTTGGTCGGCATATAGCATACTATGCAGTCTATGCCCCACTTTGAAACAGGTTAATAAATTCTGCCAATCAATTCCACGGCTTCTTTGAGTTGCGCCAAACTGTCTGCGGCAAATGTCTTTTCTTTGATTATTCGGGCGCTTTTTTGCCCTTTTGTGTAATAAGCAATGTGTTTTTTCATATTGTTGGTAACAACTCTTTCGGACAAATGCGACAACAGCCGTATATGCTCGAATATGGTTTCTTTCAAATCAAGTTCAAACTCTTTTTCGGTCAGTTCGGAAAAAATCTGCGGATGCCCAAGCGCGCCGCGTGCTATCATGACGCCGTCTACGCCGCAATACTCCACCATTCTTAAATAGCTTTGCTTGTCGGTAATGTCGCCGTTGCCTATGACGGGAATTTTTATGCTTTGTTTGACTTGTTTTATTATTTCAAGGTCTGCCTTGCCGCCATAATACATATCCCTTGTTCTGCCGTGAACGGTGACGGCGGCGGCTCCGCCACTTTCTATTGCTTGGGCAACCTCGACGGCATTTTTGTCTCTATCCGTGAACCCTGCGCGGATTTTTGCAGTCACAGGCCTTTTGCCTGCGGCGCAAACGGAGGCTTTTATTATTTCATAAACCAAATCGGGGTCTGCCATAAGGGCGCTGCCTTCGCCGTTCCGCACAATCTTAGGCACCGGACAGCCCATATTTATATCGATAATATCAAAAGGCGCCAGTTCTTTTGAGGCAATGGCATGCGCAATAATTTCTGGTTCCTTGCCAAAAAGCTGTACTCCTTTCGGTTGTTCCTCTCCATGTGTAAACAGCAAGTCTTTGGTGTTTTCGTTTTTGTAGTATAACCCTTTTGCGCTGACCATTTCTGTAAAAGTCAACCCTGCGCCATATCGCAAACACAGCGCTCTGAAACCTGCGTCACTGAAACCTGCTATGGGCGCCAGCAACAAATTGTTTTTTAATGTAAGGTTGCCAATTTTCATATGCTATTTTTCAAAAACTTTGCCTTGCTGATACCATTTTTCCATCTCTTCAAGCGTACATTCCTCTAGCTTTTTGCCCGCCGCCAACGCCTGTTCCTCTACATAAAGAAATCTTTTTATGAATCTGTTTGTCGTGCCGTTCAGCGCAAGTTCCGGCTCAATGTCCAGCATGCGCAGCAGATTGACAACAGAAAAAAGCAAATCTCCGCCCTCATGTTCCTTATGCTTTTCGTCTTTGGCTTCTTTTAGTTCTTGCACTTCTTCAAAAACCTTGTCATAAGCCTCGTCAACATTCGGGAAATCAAATCCCGTCTTTTTAATAAGTTTTTGCACCTTGTATGACTTCATAACCGACCCGAATGTGCAGGGTACGGCGTCAAGTTTATCTTTTAGGCTCAACTGTCCCTTTTCTTTGGCTTTTGCCTGTTCCCAAAACTTCAAAGCCTCCTCACTGTTGTTGGCTTTGTTTTCGCCAAAAATGTGGGTGTGTCGGAATACAAGTTTTTTGCAAATTGCCGTCAGCATATCCGAAGTGTTGAACCTGCCGTCGTCCTCTGCAATAATGGTATTAAAAAGCCCTTGCAGCAGCACATCGCCCGACTCCTCCAGAATTTTTGCCGTGTCGTCAAGCTCAATCGCCTCGACCAGCTCATACGCTTCTTCTACGGCATTTGTCCTTATTGACATATTTGTCTGCTTTCTGTCCCAAGGACAACCGTCCTCGTCACGCAACCTTCTTATTATCTCCACAAGGTCGCCAAAGCTGTAAGCATCCCTTTCCATAAAAGGTCTGGGCAATACTATTATGTAATCCTCTCCGACTTGTGTCTTTGCGCTGCCAAAATATTGCTTTATTTTTGTGTTTACTGCGGCAAAATCCCTGATTTCACTGACAATCAGCGGTATGTTGTTGTCAAAGTTATTGGATTTGCGCATTAAAAAATGCTGTTCTTTCATCAGCGTATAACTGTCAAACTTGTTTAATAAGTTATCGGGTAATGACATTCTTCCTCCCAAACAGTTTGCTTATGCTCTTCCATAGCCCGGAGAGCGGCAGCGCGTCGATTTCGTCTGCGTCAAACACGCCCAGCGCAAACAGCGCTATCAGGTACAGCGTTGCTCCCAGCGGAGCCGCAAGCCACAATGCCCACTTACTGCCGACAAAGCCTAAAGCAAAAATTGTTACGCTCATTATAACACCACAAACGCAAATAAGGCTAATGTTTTTCAACATTGAGGGGTTTTTGCCTATCAGATTTCGCAGCAAAACTAAGTTGAGAGCGGCATAAATGCCAAAACTAACCACAGATGCAATTGCCGCGCCCTTTATGCCGACAAGCGGCAAAAGTACGAGATTCAGCGCAATTTTCAGCGCAGCGCAAGCCGTAAGCACTTTTACAGGCGAAGTGGTTTTGCCCAACGCCTGCAACACCGAGGAAGTGATTTGACCTATTGCCAGCGCCAACACATTGGCTGATTCGATACGCATGAGTAAAGCTGCGGTTTTGAGTTGAGCCGTCCCAAGTACGGGATACAGCAGCGACAGCGCCTCCTCGGCAAGGAACAGAAAGATTATAATAAACGGCGCTCCGATAATCAATGCCAGCTTTAAGCACATAGCGCTTTTTGCCGTAATTGAACCAAGGTTGCGTTTTGCCTTACTTTCTGAGAGCAGCGGCACTACGGCAACACCCAGCGACAAACTCAACACTATCGGCAGATTTATTAAAGGCGCCACCGTACCGCTCCACAGTCCATAATCGGTGGTGGCGGCGCTTATGCCGGAGCCGCCTTTCAATAGGTTTACTATTAAAAGACTGTCAAAAAAAAGCGACATTGGTATAATTATGCCCCCTAGCGTAAGCGGTATGGCTACGGAAGCAACCTCTTTCAGGTAATATTTCATTTCTGTCGCAGAAATACCGCCCGTCAAGCCTTGCTTTTCACGATATAAGAAAAAAAGCAACAGCATGGTCACCAGTTCCGATGCAGTAACGCCAAGCAAGGCGCCCAACACCGCCGTTTCCAGTCCCTTTGCAATAAGCAACCGTGCCAAAAGCAAACCGACGATGAGTTTTATTACGCTTTCCGAAACCTGGCTGATTGCCGGCGGCAACATATTTTTGCTGCCCATATAATAACCGCGGAACACAGAAATAACGCTGACAAAGACAATTGAAGGTGCAATGACTACATACCCCGATGCAGTCATGGGATTTGATTGTAGCAGCGACAGCGGCTTTGACAGTGCAATCAATACCAATGTCATTGCCATACCCAAAATTGACAAGCCTATAAATGCCGCATGGAACAACTTTGAGATATCTTGTCCAAGCGCTCTTTTTTGACTTATAAGAATGGCGATAGCTGACGGAACGGCGCCTGACGACAGCGTTAGCAACAACGCGAATACTGGAAAAACCAACTGATAGACGCCCATGCCTTCGGCTCCGAGAATGTTTGTCAGCGGAATACGGTAACATGCGCCTGTTATTTTTGCTATAATCGTAGACACCGCCAGCAGCGATGCGCTTCTTATTAGGGTTTTTTCACTCAAAACTGCTTTGAAAGAAACTCTGCGGCAATTTCGGCTATCTTAAGACCGCATTCACCGGCGCCCTTTTGAGAAACTATGATGACGCCGCCAATGATATCCCCTTTATGAAGTATAGGAGCCACCGCCATATCCTTGCAGCTTTCTTTTTCACCAGTGATACTTACGGTTTCTGCCCCGGTCAGATATACGCTCTTGCGGCCTTGTATAATTTTCTCCACATCGGCAGAAATTTGTTTCGACAAATAAAAACTCTTGTCTGCGGCGCAAGCCACTATGTTGTCATTGTCGCAAATAAGCGTGTTGTCTCCGCACACTTTATAAATTGTGTCGGCATACTCCTGTTCAAAATCTTTGAGCGCTTTTATTGCCGAATATTTTTTAAGCACAATTTTTGAATTGTTGTATACGCTGACCTCCATTTCTTCACCCTCTTTTATGCGCAAGGTTCTTCTCATTTCCTTAGGAATGACTACTCTGCCAAGTTCGTCGACTCTGCGTACTATCCCGGTTGTTTCTTCCATATAAACTCCTCCACTTTAATAGTAGATTGTGATAGTTTGAGTTTAATATTACATTAAATGGCAGGTTTTCAAGCGCTTTTTTAGGCGCTTTTAATTACGGATAATGCCAAATGGACCGCCGGCAGAATAAATACCGCTCCATTTTAATATACATTTGATTATGAGCGCTTATAAAAGAATAGTTGCCCTTGCTGTTGGTATGAGCGTTGTGCTTGCTTTCAGCGTGGCAAACGACATCTTGACACGCCATTATTTATCGGCGCCGCCTCTTTACGCCCTTTCTGCCTATGTCACGCTGGGTTTTGCCGAAAACTTCATTATGGCGCTGCTTATCGGCGAAAGCCTGCTGAAAAAGAACTACAAGCAGTATTTGCCGTTGTGGATATGTCTGTTCTGTTTGGATTTTTTGTCAACGCTCTTTTTGCTGACAATTAACAGCCGTTATCTTTGTTTTGCCGCCAGTTTCGTTTGCGTAGCCGCCAGTATGCACTTGCTTTTTCTCTACATAAAAAATACCAGATACCTTGGGTTTTTGATGTTGCCCGTGGTGGTCTGGTATATTTATTTGTTTCTCAACAACTATGCCGCTGTGCTTATGGGCTAGTCCAGCGTCAAAATGCTCTTTGATGGACATTTCTCCACGCATTTGCGGCAATTTGTGCATTTGTCATAATCAAAAACCGGCAAACCGTCCTTCATAGTAATAGCGTCAAATTCGCATACCTTTGCGCACAGTCCGCAGCCTATGCAACCGACAGAACAAATGCTTCTGACATCCTTGCCCTTGTCATGACTGCTGCAAGCAATATAAACCTTGGCTTTGGCAGATATCCTTCTCATAAGGCTCTTGGGGCATGCAAGAATACATGTGCCGCATTGTACACATTTGTCCTGCAATACCACGGCTACGCCGTTGCCGGGAATGTCTATGGCGTGATACGGACAGGCATCGACACATTTTCCGGCGCCGATACAGCCTGTGGGACATGCCTTTCTGCCGCCGGCAAGCAGCTCTATACTTGCGCAGTCGCCATAGCCCTGATAGTCGTACTTGTCAAGGCATCTTGCGCCGCCGTTGCAAGCGCATACAACAATAGTCGGCTCTGTTTCGCACAGTTCACAGCCAATAATTTCGGTAATCTTTTTTTTGTTTTCTTGGGGTGTTGCCGAGCAGTCCGAAAGTTTTGCCTTTCCTTCAACAAGCGCCTTTGCAAAGGCAGCGCAACCTGCTTCGCCGCATGCGCCGCAGTTGGCTCCGGCAAGCAGCTCATTGACTTTTTCTTCTCTTTCATCTCTGACAACCGCCAGCTTCTGACCGGCAATCGCCAGCATTACGGCAAAGACCGCCGCCAGAATTCCCAATATAATTAGTGGTAAAACTATTTGCATTTTTTGCTCCTTCTTCCGCTAAAAAGTCATTCCCGAGAACGCTGCAAACGCCAGACTCATTATGCCTGCGCAAATAAGCGTTATGGGAAAGCCTCTAAATGGTACGGGGATATAAGACCTTTCAAGCCTTTCTCTGATACCCGCAAGTAATAGAATTGCCAAAGTAAAACCTACGCCCGAAGCCGCTCCGTTTACAAAGCTGATGAGCAGATTCATTTGCGTAAAGGTGGTGACATTCATTATTGCCACACCAAGCACGGCGCAGTTCGTGGTGATGAGCGGAAGATAAACTCCAAGTGCGCTGTAAAGCGCCGGAGTAAACTTCTTCAGTACCATTTCAACAAGCTGCACCAGCGCGGCAATAACCAATATGAATACTATTGTTTGGAGATATACAACATCAAATCTTATGAGCAAAAGATTTATGGCATATGTGATAACCGACGCTATGCCCATAACAAATATAACGGCAAAGCCCATGCCAAGCGCTGTGTCCGTCTTTTTGCTGACGCCAAGGAAAGGACATATTCCCAAGAACTGGCTCAAAATAAAGTTGTTTATAAATATGGCATTTATTATTAATACAATATAAAACATTATTTAGCCTCCTGTTCGTGTCCGATATCGGCGCTTTGCTTGCGCGCGTTCTTTCTGCTTTCGATTTTTTCAACAATGACATTGAACGCCACCATAAGGAAGCCGAATATAAAGAAACCGCCTGCGGGAAGAATGAATACCGTCATTGCCGCATCGCTAAGTCCGGGAATGGCAAACATCTTGTCGCCTATGCTGACGGCGCCTGCGCCCAACAACTCCCTGACCAATCCCATAATCGTCAACGCCAGAGTAAAGCCCAAGCCCATGCCTACTCCGTCTATCATTGACGGCAACACCGGATTGCTGTTTGCAAAGGATTCTGCCCGGGCAAGAATGACACAATTCACGACAATGAGCGGAATATACAGCCCAAGCGAATCATTGAGCGCCGGCAGATATGCTTTCAAAAACATTTCTACAACTATAACAAATGTGGCTATCACAAGCACATATGCAGGTATTCTGACCTTGTCGGGGATAATGTTCCGAAGCAGAGAGATGAGCATGTTTGAGCAAATAAGCACAAATGTCGTGGCAAGTCCCATACTAAGCCCATTCATGGCGCTTGTGGTGACGGCAAGCGTCGGACAAGTACCTAGAACAAGTCTGAAAGCCGGGTTATTCTTAATAATGCCGTTCTTAAAGACATCAAAATTTTTATTTATCCTCATTGTTGCCCTCCATGTAATCATAGAATGCCAAAGCGGCTTTGACGGCGTACTTGACGCCGTTTGAGGTCTTTGTGGCGCCGCTGACTGCCTCTATTTCGCTGTTGGCGGAAGGTGTGGCGGAGCTGTGACTGTCGGCGTCAGTATCTCCCTCTTTTGAAAAGCCCCATTCAAGTTTTATGCCCTCTGCGCTTCTTTCGGTTGTTTCATCGTCCGCAAAGAAATCATAGCTCAATCCCATATATTGCTGCAAATAACTCTGCGCTAAGGCTTTTGAACCCAAACCGGGGGTCTCACTGTTGCCCTCGCCATTTATGGAATGCACCTTGCCGTCTTTGATTATTACGATAAGCTGCAAGCCGCTGCCGCTGTATGCCTTGTCGGATTTTGATTTAATGATATACGCTCCGTCCTCTGCGACAAAAGCATTGAGAATTTTTGTGTCCTGCAAGTTGTCGTATGCGGAAATATCCAACACTTCTTTTATGGGTGAGGCGTACAGTTTTTTTACTTGCGCCTTCAGCGCTTCGGTTTCGTCAACCGCCGTCACCTTATTCATAACTCCCAGCAACAAGCCTGCAACCACGGCAATGGCTGTCAAAACTATTATTATAGTAATTATTTCCTTTCCTGCTTTTATGTCTTTCATTATGCGGCCTCCTTCTTGGCGAACGGCTTTTTCTTTTCCGCGCCGAATACTCTGGGGCGAATGTACTTGTCTAGCAGCGGTGTGACAAGATTCATAAGCAGTATGGCAAAGGACACGCCCTCGGGATAGCCGCCAAATCGCCTAATTATCATTGTCAGCGCTCCGCAGCCGACGGCAAAAATAATTACGCCCAGCGCAGTGTTCGGGCTGGTGGCATAATCTGTCGCCATAAAGAAAGCGCCCAGCATAAGACCGCCGCCTAGTATAGAAGGCAATATATACATATAGCCCTTGTCATAAAGTATCAGACTGAAAACAGAGGCTGTGACAATATATATAACGGGAACTTTCCAGTCAATTATTTTCATTGCTATAAGATAAATGCCGCCTAACAAAAGAGCAAGCGCGCTGACTTCGCCTATGCTGCCGCCGATACTGCCAAGGAACATATTCAGTATGGGCAATGTTCCTGAACCTGTGACTAAACTTCCTTTTACTATAGCAAGCGGAGTAGCCGAGGTGACTGCGTCGACGGTGCCGAACATCTCAGGCAAACGAGAAAAGAAAACTCCGAAGCCCTGCGAATAGTCCAGCGGTTTTGCAAAAGTCGTCATAGCGCCCGTCCAGGCAAGCATGCAAAAAATTCTGCCCGTCAATGCAGGATTGGCAAAGTTTTTGCCCAAGCCGCCAAACAGCATTTTTACTACCATAATGGAGAAAAAACCGCCTATAATGGGAATATATACCGGAACTGTCGGAGGCATGTTGAGTCCCAGCAACAAACCTGTGACGACTGCCGAAAGGTCGGTCAGCGTCTGAGGTTTTTTCAGCGCTTTATTAAACAAGAATTCCGCCAGCATGCAAGAGCCTATGGAAAGCGCAATCACAATAAGGCTGGTAACGCCAAAAATGATTATGCCGGCAAGCGTGGTGGGTATCAAAGCAATAATGACATGCAGCATTATTCTTTGGGTGGTCATTGGGCTGCCGATATGCGGAGAGGCAGATACTAAAAGTTTGTTCATAATTATTTCTTCCGCTCCTTCAATAATTTTTTTCCTAAACGCATGGACTGCACAAGCGGTATTCTTGCGGGGCATACATAAGCGCAGCAACCGCACTCAATACATGAGCAGACATCGTATTTTTCCACAAGGTCAAGGTCGCCTTTCTGCGCATATGCGTCAAGCAGCATAGGCATAAGATTCATCGGGCATGCTCTGTGACATCTTGCGCAGTTTATGCAGGTATTTCCTGTGGAATGGCTTATTTCTTCTTCCGTCATAAGCAAAAGGCACGAAGTGGCTTTGACTACAACGGCATTCAGGTTGGCCTGCGGAACTCCCATCATGGGTCCGCCGCTTATTACCTTGCGGTATTCGTTTTTGCCCAGTCTTTCGGCTATCTCCTCAAACGGCATTCCTGTTCTGACATATAGATTCTTGGGATTTTTTATGCCGCCTCCGGTGACCGTCATATATCTTTGGTAACTTGTTTTGCCAAGCGTTACGGCTTCGTATGTCGCCAGCGCCGTCGCCACATTGTCGACAACACAACCGACATCAGCCGGTAATTTGCCCTTCGGAACCTCCAGCCCCGTCAAGGCGTAAATGAGTTGTTTTTCGCCGCCTTGCGGATATTTGGTTGCGACTGCAACAACCTCAATATCTCCGGCATGCCGTTTCATAACCTCTATGGCATCGGGCTTGTTGTCCTCTATGCCCAGAATGGCTTTTTCTGCGCCTAAAGCCTTTTGCAGCAATTTTATGCCTGCAATAATTTCTTCAGGGCGTTCCAGCATAAGGCGGTAGTCAGCTGTGATATAAGGCTCGCATTCTGCGCCGTTTATGATAAGGGTACTGACTGGGTTGCAAGGGCTGAGCTTGACATGGGTAGGAAAAGCCGCTCCGCCCATACCCACAATGCCGGCTTCTTTGACGCGGTTTATGATGTCCTTTGCGCTCGGCTCCTCAATGACCGGCAAACGCTCTTCTTCATAGCGGCCGTCATTTTTTATTATTATGTGTCTTATTTTATTGCCCAGAACGCACTCTCTGAAGGCAAACCCCTCCACTTCGCCGCTGACGCTGCTGTACACATTTGCCGATACAAAACCGTTTGCTACGGCTATCAGTGTGCCAGCCTTAACAAGGTCGCCCTTGTTGACCGTGGGCGTGCAGAATGCTCCGATATGCTGGCTTATCGGGATATAAACCCTCTCGCCCGGCTCCATAATTTCAAAGGCAAGACCCTTAGTAAGCTCCTTGTTGGATTTCGGGTGAATGCCTTTCTTAAAAGTAGCTTTCAAAATAAAATCTCCTTTTTTGTTGTCTTAAGCTATTATAGAACTCAAACTAAGTAAAGTAAAACAAATTTACCGGTTTTTGATTACTTAATGCCGATATTTGCAATCTTGATTTCTTTTATGTCCGAAAGCGTAAATACATCGCTTTCGCCGTTGCTGTTTATTATGTTGCTCCACAACAGCCTTTCGCCCGTAACGACGGCTTTTTGGGCTGGCGTTATGTCGGTCTTGATTTTCAGATTTTTACCTACCAAATCAGCCGTAACGGAAAACTTGTAATAGCCGCCGCGATTGGTGTATGCCGTGCTTACAAGGCGATTGCTCTCGTACAGTTCTACTTTTACGCTCTCTCTCATATTCAAAAAACTGTCGTCGCACAATCCGTTGTCGTTTTCGTCAAAGAAAGCATAGCCGCCTATGACGCCGTTGTTGAGTTTTGACGAATATATAACATCGTCCACGGGGTCCTCCGTAAGGTTTTTGCGCATTTCATACACCGCCCCATGTTGAGCCATGACATAAATGGTCGGGGTAGACGGCGCGCCGGCATAGTTTTGATTGAAAGTGTCGTCAAAATATTTATACGGCATAGATTCGTTTGTCCAATCTATGGCTACCTGATGTTTGGGCGCAATGGCTGAAAAAAAGTCTCCGGGAATGTATGCGCTGTTTACTCTGATAAAAATTGTGTTTTCCTCAAGTTCCTTGCGGTGCTTCGCATTTACCAAAATATCCGCATAGCCGCTGTGAATATACTCTACGGGAATGCCCATAGCGGCGTATTCTTTGCAAATCTCAATGACAAGCCCAGCGCTGCCATTCTCTCCCGTTGTTCTGTCCAGCCAGTCTATCGGCACATTGTTCGGCTCAGATGACAAGAATGGGTCAAGCATTGTGATTCTGTTGTACATATATCTGGGGTTCATTCCGCCGCCGTCAATGGCTGTCTTTGTGTAACTTGCGATAGCCATAACAAGCTGCCCGCCCATGGAATGTCCCATCAACCTTATTTCGGGGCTTTTCATGTCATATTTTGTCATAAATTCGTTGTAATAGGCGACGAACATCTCGGCAAGGCTGTATTGCGGTATATTAACAGTTTCGGCTGTCTTTTCGCCGTTTTCTCCCTTATAATAAAATTTCGTTGCTTGTGAACTTCTGCCCGACCATTCTTTGCGTTCAATTGAAAACGGGTCTAAATCGTCGGCAAGCTGCGTCCAGCGGAAAATAAAACAATTGTATCCGGCGTCCTGCCAATACTGCATTCCGCTAAAGCCAATTGACATTTCATACCCGTTGCCGTCTTTCATGCCGTGAGTGGTGATAACCATAGGTTTTGTTTCGTCAATTTCAAAATCATCGTAAATCACATTTTTTGCAGTATCTCCGTCATAATAATAAAGCCCAAAACTCGTTGTCTTCAAAGCGTCATGAAGGTCCATTTCGCTGATCTTGGGTACGACGAATGGCTCCGGTTCGCATTGTTTTTTATAGCCCAACAAAGCTACTGTGGTTGCAAACGCAATGACCAACGCCAATGCAACAATAACAATAAGTTTTTTCATATAACAACTCCCTGAGTAGATTTTTCCAGACGATTCATGATTGAGCGTTCCAAATCGGCATTTGAAAACTTCTCTATGATTATGAAACCATATTTTTTCTCGGCCTCTCGCATGAGTTTATAGATATTCCGCGCAAATTGCTGCGCATCAGTTCCTGCGGAAATGAAATTTATGCCGTCTTCGGCAACATATCCCTTTCTGCCGATAATGACGGGGTTCTTACCCTGCGCCGCAAGCTCTTTGTAGCCTTTCAATGCGCTTTGGGCGCTTTCGGCAAGCGCGCACTCCACCGTCGGCGCATAGTGCTTATATTTCATGCCCGGTGATGCCGCTGTCTTTATTTCGCCTTTGTGGTTTTGCACAAGCGGCAAGACCTCCAGCAGCATTTCTTGCGTAATCCAACCCGGGCGCAATATAGTCGGAATGTCCCCCGACATGTCCAGCACCGTCGATTCTATGCCTACTTCGCATTGTCCGCCGTCAATAATCAGCGGTATTGCGCCTGCCAAATCCTCATACACATGCGCAGCTGTTGTCGGGCTTATTCTTGAAGATATATTTGCCGACGGCGCCGCCACCGGCGTATCCGCAAGGTCTATCAGCTTCCTTGCCATATCATGTTTTGGTATGCGTATGCCAACCGTCGATAGCCCCGCCGTCACTTCCTCGGGTACTACTGCTTTCTTTTTCAGTACTATTGTCAGCGGACCCGGAGAAAATCTGTCAAACAGCCGCAACGCCGCTTCCGTAACATACGCAACCTCTGCGGCTTGACTGCTGCGGCTAATGTGCACAATCAAAGGATTGTCCTGCGGACGCCCTTTTGCCGCAAAAATCTTTTTGATTGCGTCGGGGTTTTGGGCGTCTGCGCCCAATCCGTAAACCGTCTCTGTCGGAAAAGCCACTATGCCGCCGCTCCTTATTATGGCGGCCGCCTCAGCTATGCCGTCCTCGCCCAGTATCCTTGTATTCATTTCTCTCCGTTTTTTTAATGTTCCAATGCAAAAATGTATCCTTTGTTGCCTTTCTCGGCGGTGACTATGCTTTTTTGAAAAAGCCCGTCTACCAAAAAAGTTTCCAAAACATCTATTGTTTCGTACTCATTCGGCAAAAGCACGGTGCCGTCATATGCTTTCAGCCCGACTTTGCCGTCGCTTTTTGTGATATATACGCCGTTGCGTACAGCCAGCACATCGTCCAGTATGGTTTCTTCGCCGTTTTTGTCAATGCGATAATAGCGGTATGCGTTGTTTACTTTGTTCATGCCAATGGCATAATCACCATAGAACAGCGACAGTTCAAGGTATTTGAAGTGGGTTATTTGCCGTCCCTCGGAATTAAACGCGCCGTAATACATCTCGTCGCTTGATGAGCGCAAATTGTACTCCGCAACAATCAAGATGCCGTTGTTGTAAGCAATATTCACATAGCCGTATTCGCCGTATGAGTACTCCTTAAATACCGAAACTTTATTATTTTTGTCAATAATAAGCGCATTGCCGGGAGCTATCTCATAATCGGGGTCGGCTATTTGCACTGCCTTGCCGTCAACCATTAGAAGCGGCATAAATATATTTTCTTTCGGTTGAAACATATTACCGTTGGCGTCCATCATTAAGAAGGACACCACATACCTTTCAGGTTGGTTGTCATAAGGAAAGTAGTAATAATACACTATGCTCATGCCGTCTTTGGGCAAAGCGCCCACAGGCATTGAGGGCGGATAATATGCAAATCTGTTGTCGGCGCCCATCTCCATCTGGTTGTTCAGATAGTCTGCTATGTCACGGGTGCTTGATTCGTTGTATTTGTTAGCTACCATATCGGGTACCAGCTTGTCGTTTGAGAGCATCAGCTTACTTTCGGCATTGTATCTGTCGGAGCGCATAAGCAAATATTTTGTAGTCGTCTCGCCCGTCTGACTGTCAAATCTGTCAACCAGTATGAGCTTGCCTTGAATGCCGGCAAGGTCGGCTGGTTTGAGGTCGTCCGGGCTTGCTTCTATATATCCCTGTCTTAAGAACCAGTTGTTGCCCAAATAAGAAACCATTGTTGTCATCATGGTGGACAGTTCCCCGTCGGCATCTTCGGGAAAGGGTTTGTAAGTGTCGGTCAGCGCCAAATAACCCTGTCCGTCAACTATGTTCAATTTGTAGAACTCCGCCTTGTTCGAGGCATATGACACAAAATTGTCGTCAAATATTGAAAAGTTGTAACTTATGTCAGCACGCACACGAAATACTTCCAACAGCTTGTGTGTGCTTTTGTAGTCATAAAAAGTAACGGTCGTGGCGTCAAGTTTTACTTGGTCTTTTGTGTTCAGCACGGCAATGTAGTCGCCCACAAAGCGCATTTGCCAAAATTCAGCGCCTGCGTAATCAGCTTTGAAGTCCGTTCTGTCGCCGGCATTTTCTCCGCGGAATTTTACCACGCCAATTTTGTACTCTATGTCGTCAAAGGTAGTGTCTACGCCTTGGGGGAAATAGGGTTTCACTACAATGGCATAGTCCCCTTGTATGGCAACAATGTTGCTGTATGTCGGCGGCACAAGTTCCTGCGTTCTTGATGCAAAGCCGAAAAGATATATCTCGTCGGTAATGTCGTCGGCATCGGGGTCATAGTCCGGGAGATGTTTCTTGTATTCGTCAAACAGGTTTTGGCGTGTGATTATGACATCGCTTCTAATGTCATAGCTTGCCACATAAACTCCGGAGCGCAAAGCCAGCGTCTGTTCGGCTCTTGCAAATGGCTTTGCCGAAGGAAATTCATTGAAATAATTTATGAAAGCCGTCACCGGGTCGGCGGCGGTATAAGGCGCAAAGAGAATAAAAGCCGACATTAAAATCAGCGCCAACGCTATGCGCAGTGCTCTGAATAGTGCTGTTTTGTTTATTTTTTTTATGCTCCTGGCAACGGTTTTTTTCATCAATGCTATAATAACAAATAATACTTGCTTAGTCAATGTTATATTATAATATAAATACTAGGAAAAGACTAAAAAGGGATATTGACTTTATGTTTTCTAGAGTATATAATTTAAGAAAAATTTGGAGGTACGGACTCTTGGAAATAAATAAAGAATTGCATCAAAAAGCTACGGATTATTCAATGTCCGCCATAAAATACATTTGCACAGAACTGCCCCCGCGTGAATCGGGAAGCCAAGGCGAGCGCCAAGCGCAGGAGTATCTGAAGTCCGAAATCATAGACAACGGCTGGGCGGATAGCGTGACAATTGAGGAGTTCCCCGTTGCGCCAAAAGCATTTATGGGGTTCAGCAAGATTCTGCCCATTCTGATACTCATCGGCATAATATTTTACGCTTTCGGCGTAGTGTGGGCGCCGCTGATAATGTGCGTAATATCGCTTGTTATCTTTATTGCGGAATTCGGGCTTTACAAGCAATTCCTTGACCCACTTTTCAAAACCGCAACATCATCCAACCTGATTGCCGTAAAAAATCCGCAAAAAACCGCAAAAAAGAGGATAATCTTTTCCGGACATTCAGATGCGGCTTATGAGTGGACGATTTTTAATAAGTTCGGCAAAGGCATGTTTATCGGAGGGTTGGCGCTTGCAATAATCGGAGTTCTCTTGATTATGGCGCTGAGCATTGCCAGCATCGCAATAGGTTACAAGTTGTGGATGTTGATAGTAATGCTTTGTTGCTTGCCGGGCTTTGTGGCTTTGTTTTTCTTCTCAAATTTCAAAAAAGTTGTACAAGGCGCCAACGACAACCTCACAGGCACTCTTGCCGCCATATCGGTGCTTAAGTATCTGAAAGAAGCAGGCATTGAATACGAGGACACAGAAGTTATGGCGCTTATCACCGGCTCTGAGGAGGCCGGGCTGCGCGGCGCAAAGGCATTTGCTGCAGCGCACAAAGAGCAGTGCGAAGAAATTCCGACAATGTTCATTGGCTTGGAGACCTTCAGAGATTTGCCCCATATGACAAACTATGTCCGTGACCTCAGCGGTACGGTAAAACACCACCCCGAAGCCATCGCCCTCATTGACGAAGCGGCGGAAAAAGTCTTTGGCAAGCCCCTGCCGCATGGCTCGGTATTTCTCGGCGCCTCCGACTCTGCCGCCATGTCACAGGCGGGCATAAAAGCCGGCGCAATAGCCGCCATGGATCCGGCTCCTGCGGCATACTATCACACACGCAAAGACAACTGCGACAATCTCGACCCAGAGTGTTTTTCAAAAGGTCTGGAACTGACGCTTACCGTACTTGGCCTGTACGCAAAAAAATAATTATGTTCTGAGTTCTTTGGAAATTTTTTTCCTGACATATATGAACATTACGACGGCGCTGAACAGCGATGACAAAGGGATAGCATAGCCTATCCCTTTTATGCCTAACCCTAAAAGTTTGCCAAAAACAAAAGCAGCCGGCACACGCAGCAACAAGGAAGATATGGAATTTACCCACATGCTGACCTTTGTCCTGCCCAGCCCGTCCGCCAGTCCGTACTGGCTGACCGAAAACGGCAATATAATATAGTCAACTGCAAATGACTTGACATATTGTATCCCCAAATCAAGCGTTTGGGTATCAGGTTTGAATATTTTCAGTAAATTCCCGGCAAAGAAAAAAGTCACAGCGCTGAATAAGGCTCCGAACAAAATGCCTATTATCAATCCGCAGTTTCTTGTTTTCTTTATTCTGGTGACAGCGTTTGCGCCTTTGTTTTGCCCTACCATAGCCGCAATGCTGGCGTTAAGCGAACGCGAAGGCAGCACAGCAAAGGAGTTTATCTTAAAAGCCATACTGCCGGCGGCAAGCGCCGCAACGGAATCCGCAGCCGATATATTTATAATATATGTCAGCGCCACAAACGACAGCGATGCCACAGTATTTTGAATAGATGTGGGAATACCTATCTTAAAAAGCCTTTTCAGTTTGTCCTTTTCCATTTTGAAACGGTACTTCTCCAGCCCTGCCTTCTTGCATTTCTTAATCAGATATCCTGCGCTGATAATGGCGGTCACCAGATGCGAAATGACGGTAGCAACGGCGGCGCCGGCGGCACCCATACCCAAAGCGGCAACCGCCAATATATCCAAACCGATATTGAGAATTGCGGCTATTCCAATAAACAGCAAAGGCCGTACAGAATCGCCCAAACCTCTCAGTACTGCGCTTATGCCGTTGTATACAAAAATAAATATCAGCCCGCTCATCGTCCAAAACAAATAATCCCTTGCCTCATTAAATGCCGCTTGGGGTGTTTTCAGCAATGTGACGATGGGCTTTGACAAAAGCAGCATAGCCGCAGTCAATACTGCGCCGCTTATTATGAGAAAGGTTAATACAGTATTTATTGACTTGCTGACTTGCTCAAAATCCTTTGCGCCAAAATACTGACTAATCATTATGCTGCCGCCTGCGCTTAGTCCTACAACGGCATTTATTATCAAATAATTGACTTGACTGGAAACGCCGACGCCTGCGACAATGCCTGCTCTGTCGGAGAATATTGACACTACCATAAGGTCAGTCAGATTTATAAATGCCTGTATGACCGTCGACACCAGCAAAGGCATGCTGAATGCCACAAGTTTTTTTGCAACGCTCCCCTTTGTTAAATCCTGCATATTGCTAGTATGATAAAATATCGAAATACCATAACATCGCCGCTTAGAATACATTTCAAACGCTTGCTTTAAGCAAAAGTTTTATGCTATAATCAAACTACCAAAAAACTGGCCCCATGGTCAAGCGGTCAAGACTCCGCCCTCTCACGGCGGCTACAGGAGTTCGAATCTCCTTGGGGTCACCAAAAAAAGCTGTCTTTTCACAAAGACAGCTTTTTCATTTTTCATTGTTCTTTATTCTACTCTGAGATACTCCACTTCCAGATTTGCGTTGAGTACATTTATGCCTGCATACATATACGAGCTCAGGAACCTTATGTCATAGATGCCGTCATATCTTAGGTCTGTGCTTGAGCCGCCGCCTGTGCTCCAGTTCGACAAATTGTTGACTACCGGCAAGTATGCCGTACCCACGCTTGTTCCGTCAATTTTTATGGTGACGAGATAAACCTGCATATCCGCAGTGTCGTATGCAAAATAAGGTACGACTTCGCCGTTTGCCAAATCTTGCTGATAATTGCGTATCATTATTTCTCTGGAAACGTATACTTCAAGCGTATGTTCGGCGCCGTCCATCAAGTTCGGACCTAAGTTGGGTATGCCGTCTATCGGTGAGGTCGCATACAGGTACTGGTTGGTATACTGCGCGCCGCACTTGTAGATAGCAAAGTAAAGCACATGGGCATCTAAGAAGAACTCAGGATAGTACATCTTTTGGTATCCGATAAAGAAGCCTCTGTTATCACCTGCGACGGTATTGGCGAAAGTCGGTTTGTTGGAACCAATCAGCATTCTGAAGTAATCAGCATTTATGTAGTTCGGGTCGTCATATGTCGCCTTGAACTTCATTGTATATGTGTCATAATTTGCAACCAGCGGCGCTCCCGAGCCGTTGTCCAAGAAAATTTGGTTGCCCGTTGTGAATGCAGTTATGTCGATGTTTGCTTTCAGTTCGCCAGTTGCAAGGTCATAATAGTTTCTGTTGCGTATCTGTTTTGTGCCTGTTTCCATTTGGTAAATTCTGCCGCGGGTGTTGGAAAGCACAATGGACGAAGTTGAGGCGGTATTGGTGATTATGTTCATAATCTGGTTGGCAGTCAGCGCGAGTCCGATTGTTTGGAATCCGTTGCCTATGCGCAGTGAATAAGTTATGCCGTCATTATGTACATAGATATAAATGCAGCCTGTCGTATCGTCAAACGAGGCTTCAACAATTGTTCTTTGTGTTCCGCTCCAAATGATATTTGTATAATCCTGCGAATAATACAGCAGCCCGTTTATGCGGATAAACACCTTTGTGTAATAAACGCTGCCGTCATAACGGATATATAGTCCGATGCCGTTAAAGAGAGGCGAAGTTATGTTGGGATTGCGCAAATCGCCGGTCGGGTCGGTTGTTTTGAGTATGATAGCTGCGCTGTACTGATACTGCCATTTGTCGGAGTAGTTGGGGTTGTAGTCTTCCGGCAATTCAACATTGGGATAATCTCCGCCGGGCAATGTGGCAAAATCCAGTTCAAACACAGACTTGAAATAGCGATAATTCTTCAGGTTTGCCGCAGTAACGGTGGTCAAAGATGTAGCGGTGATTGTCATGTCATCGCCTTCGGCATAGCTGTACCCATAATATGTCACAGGGTTTGCCATATAGGGTTTTGCGCTTACATATCCGTTCGAAACAGTTTCGGCTGTGTAGTTTTGGGATATGGATATATGTATTGTAAGCGTATCCATATACACTCCGTCATAGTACAGTTTGGCTTCAAGCACATACGCACCAATCGGCAGCATTGCGCTGCTTCCGACCTCAAAGCCGTCAAGGACATATTCAAAGCTAAGTTTGTTCATGTTTATAACGGTTTTGTAAGACGAGTTGAAGAAAGTATAGCTATCTACCAGCGCTGCAAAGTCCACCTCGCGCGCTTCGGGAACGCTGTAGAATTGTGACAAGTAAGAAGACGATGTCGGCATGACTGTCAGCGCCAACGAGCTTTCAATGCCCTGCCTGTATACATTATACCTTGACACCCATGCAAAGCAGTTGTTTGCTTCAAAGCCTGCGGCGGAGTCAAAATACGGAGTATAAGACTTACCTATTGCAAAGCTGAAGTAATACACATTGTCAATGACTGCAAGCACTCTGTATCCGCTGGCGTCGCTTTCACGGGTGCCTAGCTTGTCGATATAGACCGTAATGGAATGTGGTCTGCCGTCAAACAAATCCAGCTCAGCAGGTTTGACTATGCTGTTGCTGAATACCTGCGCTCCGCTTGCTCTGCCATAGAGCGTCAATACTTCGGTACTGCCGCTGTTGAATCTCATTGCCAGATAATTTTGCGCCGTGCCGTCGCCATTGAGTATCAATTCGAAGTAATAAGAGCCTATGCCTGTCTTGGGGGACAAAGTAAAGGTCGTATCAATAATATCAAAGTCATGCATGCCTGCCGTGACTCCGTTGTCATTTGACAAATAATAAGTGTAGTTGCCGTTTATTTTTTCGCCCAGCTGTTTTGCGCCGTTTGAGGAAGCAAAGACTCCGCCGTTATTTTCGCCGCCAAATCCAACAGCCTTGCCCCAAAGCAGTTGGTCATCGCCGTTGTTGAACAGCCTGATGCGGAATGGCTCTGAGGTAATGCTGAATTGCTTGTAGCCAAATATTTCTTCATCAATGGTAATGATTACAGTTTGGAAAGACGCCGTTGAAAGCATGTCGATAGGCGCGCCCTCATATCTGAATTCGCTGCTATAATCAACCTGCTTGTCATAGTCCGTGGCTCTTGGTGCTGTGAAGCTCAAATACTCAAATGAGCCGTCAACATAGTTTACTTTTACCATGAATTCGTCATCTTGCGTCAGCATAATATTGGGCAGTTCGTTGTTGTCGCCTATGCTTGTGATATACCTGTATATATTCAATTTGCTACCGACATAAATAAACTCATAATTGTTGCCTACTACGCCCTTGGCGGTAAGCGATTTGTTCTCGCCCCTGGCAGTGTTGTAATTCAGCGCAATGTTGGATATATCTATATCGCCGCCTATTGCTATTTCGTCGCCGTAAACCAGCTGAGAACTGTCATACATAAACCTGAATATCAACCTCTTTTCGTCCTCGTCCAAACCCGATATTATGTCTGCGTGAATAGCGTCAAGCTGCGCCGGGGTGTAATTCTGCGCGGCATAGACTGTGTTTATGTTTTCTTCAGTAAAGATTGCTTGATATGCCTGCTCAAACTGTTGTTCTGTCAGTCCGTTGTAAATATTTGTTATGTGCAGTTCTGTGATGTGTTCTTCAAACACTTGGGTAAGCTCATACGCTTGAAGCAAGTTATACATGCTTTCTATTTGCGCCTCGTCAAACTCGTTGTCCTCTGCTATCTTTCCGGCAAAGATAAGTATTTGTTCTTTGCTGAAGGTCAACAGCAATATTTCTTCCGTTGAGTATATGGCGTTTATTATTGCAATTTCGTTGTAGCGCATATTGAGCAGTTCTTCCTTTGTGAAGAAGTGCAGCAATACCTTTTCGTTTGATATCATATAAGGTACTTCGTCCCAAAGGATATTGAATGTGGCGTTCGGACCTTGCGCTCCCGAATCACGATGTTCCAGCCATATCTCTATGGGGCGCTTTGTGACGATATAATCCGTGGGGTCGTAAATTACATCATAGTTGGTCAGATATGCCGCCAGCGCAGTTGTCGGAGAGAACTCGTACCAATTGCCGTTTGTCGCCTGTCTGCTTATTGTGCCTCTGTACGACATATCAGGGGTCAATGGGTTGGGCAACACGCCTTCGTCATAGTTTACGGGCAATCTGAAGTTTGTTCCCAAAATATGCATCAAGCTGCGACCGCTCATATCTATTGAGCCGGAGACTGCGTCAAATGTCACAGTTTCGCCGTTTATGACCATAGTCGTCTGTTGCAGCGTGTACTGTATGTTCATGACGCTTACCGTCAAATTGTTCTGCCCCAGTTTGAATCCGTAGTACACATATTTGTACTGCGATTCTGTCGGCGGCGTACCGTATACTGCCGTCAAAGACGGGTCGTTGGTGCCGTCATAATCAGGGTGTGCAACCTTAATAATAAGCGGAGCTTTCTTGATTTCGAGTTTTGGCTGAATGCCAAAGAACGCGTCGTATGAGAAATAATAGTTTGCGTTGCTTCCCTCGTCCAAAAAGTCGATTTCTATGGCGTTTTCGAGGATTATTCCGGCATCTCTGGCTATATCGTCGCCTATTCCCGGCACAAAGCTGACATTCGGGCGGTCAAATTCAGCAGAGGTTGTCAGTCCGATATCTCTGTCCCAACTCATCAGTCCCTTGCCGTCGCCGGTATTTTCGAGATACACAAAGTTTATTTTGTCAAGTTCGTCGCCATACACTCTGGTGACAACAAAATAGTCGCCTCTGTCTTCGACATATCTTACGGGCAATTCTCTTCTTTCAATAATCAGATTACCTCTTGACGCTTCGGCATTGTGGTACAAAATATAGTTGCCTATGGGTATGCCGCCGTTGTCATCATCATGTATGTCATACCTGCCTACGGGGGTCATGTAGTCTACGATGATTTCTCCGTCCATGGCATATGGGCTGAACCTTGTGCTGGGGAAAAGCCCTGTTTCGGCATCAAACAAGTTAGGATACTCCGCAGCCTCAATGACTTTCTCAAGTTCCAACGGTTGTAACGCAAAATTGTATTGCGATGTTGTTATGTTCTCGCCGTATGTCTTATATGTTTCGTCAAAGTGGTAATTTATTACTTGCCGCCTGATTGAGAAACGGTATGTGCCTTGCATTACTTGTATGGCAAAGTTTGCGTTGTCAATATGGTTGGTTATGTTGGAAGTTCTGACGGCAGAATATGTTTCTGCGGCTCTTATGCTGGATATTTCAAGTTCCAGCACGCCTGCTATGAGGTCTTTCAGCAAAATCGTATCTTGCTCGTTCAGCCTATGCTTGCGTTTTACTTCTTCGCCATGCTCCAGCATTCCGCCCAGCGGCTCATTCATATAATCATAAAAATCGGGGTCGTTTGCTTTGGCGTCGACAATTTCAAAACCTCTTGCAAACTTGTTTGTGCCGTCTATAAGCTGGGCGCCATTGAGACCGTTGTAATACTTCCAGTTGTAGCCTTCCAGGTCATTGGTTTCTATCATAGTAAGCGCAACTTGCCGTTTTTCTATTTTGTAATCCAAATTGGTCAGCAAATCTATGCTTTGGAACCTGTGATTGTAATCTAAATAGTCCTCATAGCCCGGTCTGAATTGCGCATCACCGCGTGGGAACTTGAACTTTGCGGTGAACTTATAGCTGCCTGCGTTAATCGCCTCTTCTCCGAAGTCCAGCTCAACGACAAGTCCGCTTCTTTCTTCTTCGGTATAATCTCCGGCATAGCCGCCAAAGTTAAAGAACTCGCTGGTAATCTCAGGAACCAACCCGTCATATTGCTTTATTGTTTTGCCGCCAAAGTCACAAGAGTAGAGCGTTTTTACTTTTATTGTGTAGTCATAATTCGTGGAAGGCGACAGTCTGAGCTTGAAGTTCATATTTGTCGTTCTGGGAATAATGGTAAATGTTCCGCTGTCAGCGTCAGTAATATGTCCTTCCATGAATTCAGGATAATCGTCATTGCGTACATATTCAAAGAAAACTTCCTGTTCCTTGTCTATCTGCGGTGAGGACAAGCCGAATGTCGTCACCTGCGGCGGTTTGCCGTCATATTCTTTTATGACGCTGCCTGTCTGCAAAATGATATCTAAGACCTTGGGCGTTACTTTGAAGCGGTAATTCTCGTCTACTATTTCCTCTCCGTCAAGTTCAAGGGGGTTGCCGGCGCTATCCACAAGCACAGCCGTATAGTTCCTGTTGCCGGTGACAACTTTTATGTTGTAGCTGTCCAGAATATATTCGCCGAATTCGTCGGTAAGCGGATTGCCCTCTTCGTCTGTCTTATATAGCACGCTGCGCGGCAGTCTTTCTTGCTGCTGTGCGTTTATGTAATAAGGATAAACGCTCAATCCGTGAGGTACAAAATTGATTTGCGTCAACAGCTGATAATCCAAACTCTTGTAATAACCGTCAATTTTGGTTAGCGAGTTGTTGAATGAAAGGTCGCCACCGGTATACGGTTTTTCGTAGGTATTGATTTTTACTTTTATTATAGCAGGGATTATGGTGAATTGCGTTTCTCTGTAATCCGGTTCGTCGGGCAGCGGTGTGCGTAATTTGTAGTTGGGATTGGTCAAGCTCATAACCTTGACGGAGTATCTGCCAACATTCGTAACGCTGGTTCTGTCAAGATAAATGGGCGTCGACGAACCCTCTAGGAGTTCGGCGGTATAAATGACAACGCTGACTGTGTCGCCCGACGCAATCTGGTCAACAGGCACCCTGGCCTCATAATTGTAAGGTGAACCCTTATATACGCTTCCGGTATATTGTCCGTTCTCAAGGATACCGTAAGGAATGTTGTAGAATTGCGTCGATACTTCTTTCTGCGTAATAGTAAACCTGTACCCCTCGGCGGCAAGGAAGCTCAGCGTATGGTTGGGGTCATTGTTGGTGAATCCGATGCTGTATATGCCGACATTGCTGCTGGGGTTAATGAAAGTTATGATTATGTTATTCTTTATGTCGCCATGAGCGTTATGCAATGTTATGTCGTCGTCAGTGACAGCAGGCAACAGCCCGTTGTATTGCCTTGACAGTCCACTAAGTTCTATTTTTGCATCGCGTTTTGTTATGGTAAAGACATTTGAAGTATATATTATGTCATAGTTTGCGTTGTTTTCGTTGGTCAGCGTGCCTTGATTTATGGTATAAGTCGACGCATTTTCGCCGCTTTCTCTGATTAAAACGCCGTTCAGGGTGTCAGAGGCATAAAGCCCGCTCCTTATGTCGCCCACAACCGTAGACGCAACATAGGTCAGCGCAGGGTCGCCGGCTGTGCCGTAGATTTTTTGTTTCTCGTCGGCGGTAACGCTTACTTTGCGGCGGTTTATGGTGATTGTGCCGCTGCGATATTCAATGTCATAATTCGACGATACATAGCCTTGCGGCATTATGGTATATGTTCCCACGCCTGTGGCGGAACTGACGGCGTTGCCCTCATTGTCCACGCATACGAAAGACAAACTGCCGCCCAATGACAATATCGAATCGGTATAAGCAAAAGGCGTTTCTCTTTCGGAAGACGGAGTCACCTCAAAAATAGGCAGCGTTTCACCGTATATCTTTGTGTAGTTCTTTGCGGTGATAATAAGTTTTCTTGGTACTATTGTCAGCCTACTGGAAACATAAGTAATGTTGTAGTTATCGTTGCGCAAACTGCCCAGCAATATATCATAGCTACCGACTCCGTTGCTGGTACTTGCATTTGAGCGCAGCAAATAGCCGCTGAAGCTGTCGCCTTGAATAAGTCCGCTCTTGTCATTGCCCATGACTGCCGCCGTAGTAAAAGTAAATGCAGGGTCCGGCTGTCCGTACTCTTTGGATTGGCTGTCGGCCATAATGACAATATCCCGTTTTGTGATGATATATTCGGCTTCGCCGAATGTCACGGCATAATTGCGGTGAGGCGCCACGCTGACATTTATTTCATAAGTGCGCGCAGGCGCTCTTTTCCAGTCTGATATGCCTCCGCTGTCGGGGAATAAATATTCTATGGGTCCAAGCGTTGCAGCGGTATCGTCGTATCCAAAGACATTGTCGGTGTGCAATATAATTTCTGTGCCGCCGCCGCTTATTTCTCTGTATTCTACAGCGCTTATGATTGAGGTAAAAGTCGGGTGGTTTTCGCCGTACACCTTAGTTACGGAGTTCGGCGCAATATGAATGTTCTTCGGACGAATGACAACAGTTCTTTCGTCATGAATAAATGAGTTGTGAATTCTATCGTTGTTAACAGGAGAATCGGCATCATAAACTATTACTATTTTGTAAGTACCGGCATCTCTCGGCCATTCGGAAAACTCCTCGCCCGTCTGTTCATTTATGTATTTGAAAGTATAATTTATGCCCTGCACAAGCGGCATTTCCGCAAGCATATCGCTTTGCGGCATATCCGTATGGTAGGAATAACCCAATATCTGATAGGATATTGTCTTATGTTCTCCATACCAGAAATAATAGGTCCGCAAATCTGCGTTGTACTCCTCTCTGTCGGCAAATACCACCTCTGCATACATTCTGTCATGCATAATGATGTCATAACTGGTCTCTCTGATAATATCGCCGTCTTTGTAGGTTATGAATATCTGCTGTTTTCTTGAAAAGCCCGAAAAGTCGGAATTGTCAAATTGTCCATAGTTCAGAATATAGTGGTCGGTCGGCAGTATGTTAGCCGCTGAACGCACCCTCTTTGCTTCGGAAAGCGGCAACACCAAAGTTGTGTTATTGTTGTAATAAAGGATAATCGTGCCGTTTGTATAATCGTATTGGTCAAGTTCGACATACTTTGTTTTGGGAATCAAGCCCATGCCTATGCTATCAAGCTGTTTTTTCTTGACAGTCAAATCAAAGTTCAACTCCCTGGTTTCCGTCCTGCTTCCGGTGTAAGAGAAAGTAATAATAACCGGGCGCAGTCCAAGTCTGCCGTCGGCTTTGTTGTAATCAGTCATACCCGAGGCCAACGAAACAATGGTGGGCGGCAAAATGATATCATCGCCCGGGTCGGGAGTTCCCATATCGTGATAATAAGTCACTATGATTTTTGCTTGGCGCAAATCCAGCGGCATGCCTTCGGTGACATCTGGCACGGCAAAGTCCGGCGCAAGTTCAATAGAGTACAAATCTTTCGGACTGACGGTGACCACTGCATTGAAATAAATATCCTGGTACCGCAAGACTATGACCTGCGTATCTTTCAGATTATGGTTAAAATTCGATATCGTCAAATTGTCGATTTCGTCGGCAACAGTCTTTATTTCGCTGAATTCGCCGTCGTTGTAGATGACCTTGAACGACGCTCCGGGCGCAAAGTTTATGTTGTTCAGACCTTGCAGCGCCGTAATGGCAGGTTGAGGTGTTTCGGGCTGACCCTCATCGGAAATGTCCCAAGTTACGGAAGTGGCAATCTTATACGCTACGACAATGTCAAAGCTGACTTCAAAAGATTCGATAGCAATGATTATCGTTCTGACCGCCGTTTCTGCGCCGCTTTCAAGTTCCGTATCAAAAGGAGTAATCGAAAGCGTGATATATTCAAACTGGTTGAGTTCATTGGCAAAACGATAAACCAAATTGTCTTCATTTTGTTCTGTCAGAGTGCCTGAATGCAACGAAATGCTTGTCATGTTGGTGTAATTCAGTTTCATCGACAAGCCGGTTATGTCCAACGCCGCCGGCTGTCCGGCTTTGTAATAGTGCTTTTGCGGCGCGCTCAACAGCTGCAAAGAAGCTATCTGTCTTTCAATGACATTCAGCGTTGTTTGAATGGACAGACCGCCGTAATTTATGTTGACATTGCGCTGCCCTGCTGTTTTGTCGGTTCTTTGATAGTCCGTCATGATTTGCACAAGCGCCACCATAGTGCTGCCGTTTTCAAGAGTGCAATCCAAATAATAATCGGTGAAATCAATTTCCATGCCGGCAACTACTTGTGGCAGATTTTCGGCAGGGATATATTCGCCGTCAACGAATTTCACCAGTTCGATGCTTACCAAATCATTTTTTACATATACGGGTATTGTGGTTTCAAGCGTCAGGCCCGTTGCCTGATACTTGACGATAACAGAATGATGTCCGAGGGTATCGAACTGCGTATTTTCAAATACCCATTCATTGCCGAAAGGTCCGATGAACGGTTCTGAATTTGTCGAGCCTTCATAATGTATGCGCATCTCCAAACCTTGTATGTCAAAGGACTCTCCCAAAACATATGTATCCTTGAATATGCTTATGAATTGAATGGAAACGGCTTTTCTGATAACAAGCACCTTGAAAGAACTCATTTTTGTGCCGTATTTTTCGCTGGAATAGGTCACAATGACATCTTGGTTGCCCGGTTGGGAATTGTTGTATCCCGAAACCATATCTCTGGTTATGTCGCCTTCCTCTGTCGTGCCGTCATTGAAAAATGCCGTATACCGCGCGCCCGTCAGCACAAGTTCCGCTCTTGCATAAAAAATGTTGTTTGTCGGCGGAGTAACCGTTATTCTTACAAGTTCTTTTTTCAATATGCTTATTTGGACAGCCTTTGTCAGCGTCCTTTCGTCTCTGTTATACTCAAACTCAAATGTTCTTGTGCCGTATTCGTCAAGCACCAGTCTGCCTGCGTCGCCTTTCAACATGTTGATATCGACGGGATAAATAGCGGAGTATGAGCCGTTGTCCATTATCAGGCGGTATTCCCACAGCGACAGGTCGACAACGCCCTCTTCATAGAACAAAGCGTTTGTTTTCTCTTGCCCTGCCTGTGAATAACGCATAACAACGCCGTCCTCCACGACAGGAGGCAATATTTCAAGCGATGACGGTTTTGTTTCGACAACTTCGATTTGGAATGAAAAAGTCTTTTTTATGTCGGTAAACGAAAGAGTAACGGTCTGAATGCCCACTCTGGTTTTGTCATAGCCCGTTGCTATGACTTTGGGGTCTGTCATGCTGAAAACTTCGGTTGTGAGGTTGTTGTAGTCCACCGAAAGCTGACCGCCCCTCAATGACAAATCAGTGCCGACAATTTGAATCTCTGACGGCATGCTGAGTATGGTAAATGTCACAGCTTCTTTTTCAAGAACTTTTATGGCAAATATAACCGCCTTGCCACCATAGGACAGCGTGACTACTTCTCTGCTCTTTGCGTATGATGAATCGTATGAAAGCGAGGCGTCAAGTTCTTCTTGCGTGGCATACAAATCGGGAAAAGGTATGTATTCGGAATTGCCGTTGTCATAGTTTACGAACAAACGCCCGCCGGCAAGCGACTCACGGGTGATTTTTTCGTCAACAAGATACAGTTCCTTGTCCGGCGTCTCGGCTATCGAAATGCTGGTGACCGTTTTTTGGTTAATTTTTATTGTCAGCGTTGTTTGAAACTCGAGGTATTTTATTGTCAGCTGCTGCTCGCCTACAATATCGGAATTAAAGCCCGTAACCATATCTTCAGTAACGGGGATAGTGTCAGGGTCGCCGCTCTCATAATATATTTTTAGATACAAATTCTCCAGCGAAAGCTCTTGATCTTCTATGTATTCGGTTTTGTAATCAATTTGGCGTTTTGTGGGTTCAATCCTTACTATCGGAGCATTGCTTATTTTTATTTTTATATTAGTGAAAACATTTTCGTACTTGATAGTCAGTACATGCTCTCCGATATCCTGAGGGTCATAGTTGCTTATCATTTCAAAGGTAAGGGGCAAGGTTTTGGTGGTGCCGTTTGCGTAATATACGGTGAATTGTGAGTTGCTCAAATCAAAGGTCTCGCCTTTGAGGTACTCGAGCTTCGGCAGCGAAGTCAATGCTATTCTTTCGATAGGTGTTTCTTTGCCGCTGCAACCGCCAATCATCAGCGCAACCAAAGCCAGCAGTATTATAATAATCGGCAACAACCTCTTCTTCATCAAAACCTCCTGCACTTTCCTTTTCGGAAAAAGTACATACTACGCCCTTTTAATATACAGTAAAATTGTAACATAACAGATTAAAATAATCAATATAACTTTAGTTAAATTTTAATAAATCTTATTTATATAAATAATAATGCAATGACAAGGCATTATATCGGATTTTCTTATTCAATTATACAAAAAACGCCGCTCTCGCATTTGAAAGCGGCGCAATAAATATGCGCAAAGGGTAAATTATAGTCCGGTCATACTGCGCAGTTGCAGAATGTCGTTTTGCAGCCCGAAATTCTGCGCTATTTCGACAAAACCCATACCATAGCTTCTGTTCAGGCTTTTTATGACTTCGGCAAGCACAAAATAGCTGCTGTCCTCTACTTGCAATTTGTTTATGATATAGTCATATCCGAACTTCTTGTTCATGTTGACGGTTACTATGACTTCCATCAACAACGAATAAATTCCGTATTCTTCAACTTGCAGACTGCTGACCGCTTCAAGGAAGGTGTATCCCTTGTCAAAGACCATTGACATGATTATTTCTATAAGAATATCTCTGCGATTCTTAATGCCCAGCTTCCTTTCAAGTTTTGAATATGGACAACCAGTCCTTTCCGCAACATCTATGGCTATTTGTTTTATGATATTTTCGTCGACAAATGGGCTGTTGCCGCGGTATCTCAAAGTGACGGCGTCTATTGCCTTATTGAACTTCTCGGCGCCGCTCCTTGACTTAAGCGCTTTGCCGCCGATGTCCCTTCTGTGCCAAGCGGTATATGTGACTCCGTCAAGTGTCGGTATTTCAAGCAAACCAAGTAAAAAGGCTTTGTCAACTATTCCGAAACCCTTAAAAATCGGCAGGGCGGAAGAATATCTGTAGCGCTTATAACTCCGCACCAGACCTTGGAACTCGGGTATTTTGTGTATGCCTGCAAGAACCGCAGTTATGTCATCGAACTTAATTTTTGTCATTTGGTTGGGCAAACGGAAAATATAGCCGTTGTCTCCGTATTGGCGGTTGTAATAGGCGTTATAGTTTTCGTTCAGCTCTCTGAAAAAGTCGTTGATTTGCTTCTCGTTTGATGCATATACCAAACAGTATGCCGAATTGTCTACAACAGCATACGCCAGCACTTTTATTTCGGGTCTGTCGCCAACAAGCCTTTCCAGAAGTTTGAGATAGTAAGCCTTTGCTTTGCCATCGGGGAACGCCGTCTTGCCATTGATTCCGTCAGTAACTACGCTGTACACAACGCCGTATTTATAAATTTCCTTAGCCATTTTTACCTCACTTATTTGCGTAAAATTATTTAATTGTATATTGCCTTGAACAAGTCAAACATATCTTGTTCGCTGAATTGCTCTTTCTGCGCCTTTGCTTTCACGGAGTCCTCAATGAACTTGCGGCAACTTTCTTCCATTATGCTGATAACTTCAAAAGCCTTGTCTATGTCTGCGCCGCATGCGGCTACGCCATGGTTTGCCATTATGCAGCCGTTTCTGTCTTGCATAGCTCTGACTGCGCCCTCTCCAAGCGACTTTGTCGATGGCAAAGAATATTTTGCAATTTTGATACTTCCGCCTACCAAACTCTGCATTTCGGGAGACATAACCGGCACTTCAATACGCGCGCTGGCTACTGAACAGCAGTATGAAGGATGCGAATGTATGACGGCATTTATGTCTTTTCGGGTGCGGAGAATGCCTGCGTGCAAGTCTTTCTCCGACGAGGGTTTGCGGTGTCCTTTGTACTCCATGGTAAAAATATCCATGAGTACAAGGTCCTCGGGTTGCAACCTGTTATAGTCCAATCCCGACGGAGTCAGCAGCATTGTGCGCTCGTCCACCCTTACGGATATATTGCCCCAGGTCCCCTGAACTAAGTTGCTTGAAACCAGCCTTTTCCCTGATGCTATTATTAGTTCCCTTATTTTGTTTTCTGTCATCTTTGCATTTCCTTTAATTTTGTTTCTTGGTCAAGTTTGGAATACTTTTTCTTATAAAAAATATGCATCAACACGGCCTCGACTTTTTTGATTGGTTTTGCTCCGCCTATCATTGCGCTTTCGATAAAAGCCTTGCTTCCTTTCTCCAATACCAAAGTCGTCGTATCCGCCTCGTCAAGCGTTCTGCCCACCGCCAAAGCTCCGCTGTTTTTTATGAAACAACCGTGTCTGCCGGCAATTGCGCGCAATATGGAAAAAGCATTCTTGCTCTTTGCGCAGCGTACCGACGGACCGACTATTTGGGCAAGGTCGTCAAGCAACGGCGGCATGGTTGCCGCAGTCTGGGACACTATGGTGGTATAATTTTGTGAACTCATTATTACGGCATTCATTTGTTTCTTATTTTGCAATACGCTGCTTATTATGGCAATGTCGCCGCCGTGTTTGTCTGCAAAGGCATATTCTGTTATGCCCGTTCCCGGTGCGGCAACTATAAATTTTTCTCCGTTTCTTAAGGCAATTGTTGCATTCTTATCGTACTTTTCAAAATAGCTGTAAACTTGTTGATTGAGTTTTGTCATTTTATTAGTTTTCTCCTTCAAATCGTCCGCCATTGGCTCTTTTGTATGCCTTGCGCAGCCCATAATATACATCTTTGTAGCTGCGGAATAATTCATCATAAATCTTTTTGTTTTCGGGATTGGGTTTGTAGACCTTTTTTACTTTGGCAAAGCGCTTAGCTTCTGAAAAGTCCTTCAATACGCCCAAACCTATAAGCGCAGTAATGGCGCCGCCCAGCGCGCCTGCGCTTCTGGCATTCTCTACAACGCCGAACTCAATGCCGGTAATGTCGGCAACAATTTGCATCCAGCTGTCGTTTTGCGCTCCGCCGCCTATTATGCGCAATCGGTCGCAAGGCAAGCCATAATCCCTCTTAAAGTTTTCGAGAATCCACCGCAAATTATAAGCTATACCTTCGTATACGGCTTTCATAAAATGCTCTCTGGTATGCTCTGGGTTTATGTTAAACAGCGTTGCCCTTGTTGTTGTCGTACTTACGGGACATCTCTCGCCCAGCATCCACGGCGTACAAATAAGGTGGTCTGAGCCTGCCGGTATGTTCTCTATTTGCTTATACATATACTCATAGATACCGTCGCCAAGTTCTTTGACCTCTCTTGAGAAAAACTGCTCAATTATCCATTGTATATTTGAGCCTGCCGCCTCTGTGATGCCTACTACCAGATTCATATTGGGGTCTGCGCTTTGGATAGCCGCTGCGCCGTTCTTGAATTTTGTTTCGCTCTTTGACGACGCGCACACCCATGCTGAAGTTCCCAAATAAATGTGTATCTCTCCGTCCTCTGTCATACCGCTGCCGATACATGCGCTTTGCACATCGTCACAGCCGCCAAACACGGGCATGCCTGCATACAATCCAAGCTCTTCTGCCGCCTTGTTTGTCAAGCCTCCCACCAAATCGGTGCTTTTCACCAGCGGAGGCAGCTTTTTTGTGTCAAGTCCGGTAAGACCCAACACTGACAAAAACTCCTTCTTCTTCAAATCCATACCGTAAGAAGACGCGCCGCTCAGTTCGGCAACCATTTTTCCCGTGCATTTGTATTTTAAGAAGCCGTTGACATCAAGAAAGTATTTTGTATTCTTATAGATATCAGGGCGCTCCTCTTTCAGCCAAATGAGCTTTGCAATAACATCCTTGCCCATTATCGGCGTGCCTGACAGCAAGGTGAATATGCGCTTGCCGCCCAGCTTTTTCATTATGCTTTGAGCCTGCTTGCCCGCCCTGCCGTCCACCCAGGAAA
Source organism: Christensenellales bacterium (assembly GCA_050309775.1). Lineage (GTDB taxonomy): Bacteria > Bacillota > Clostridia > Christensenellales > DTU072 > DTU072. The sequence continues at coordinate 109,356 of JBNRMV010000005.1, forward strand.
TGTTGTTGTAAAGTGTGTTGCCCTTTGCGTCAACTGGAATGATACCCATGGCTTGTGTGGCAAAAACCATGCCCTTTATGTACTTGGCGTCAACTTTTGTCTTTTTCAGCAATCCTTTTGTTGCCTCGCAGACGCCCTGCCAATACTCATCGGGGTCTTGCTCCACCCACGCAGGATTGGGATAATATGTCTTGTAGGGCGCTGAAAAACTGCCTATCAGATTGCCTTCAAAATCTACCAGAACAGCCTTGACTGAGCTTGTACCCATGTCATGAGATATTATGTAACTCATTTCTTTGTTATTCCTTTATCTGTTTTTACGACATTTTTGAAGACATTTTCAAAGCGTTCAAGCGCTTCGTCAATGACCTCGTCAGTATCTGCAAGCGATGTATAAAGCCTTGAGCCTGCAAGCGTGACAATGCCGTTTGCCATATATGCCGCTCCCATATGCTCCATAGCCGTCTTTCTTTCAAGCATATTCTTTTTGTTCTTAAGCAGACCAATGAGGGATTTTATTACGCTCATTGATGAGAAATCAAAGCTCATTGCGCCCGTACATTCAAGGTGAACTATGCTTCCCTGATTGTATACTACATAGGGCAGACTGTATTTGTCAATAAGTCCTTGTAGCCCCTCTGTCAGCCTGTCGCCGGCAAGTCCGGCTTTTACGCAAGCGTCTGTTCTTTCGATTTCTTTTATGGTGAGATATCCTGCCAAAGATGAAAGCGGGTTTGCCGCCAGCGTGCCGCCGACATATGCTCTGTGTTTTATGCTTGCCACACCTGCCGCCATAAGTTCGGCATATTCTTTCTTGCCGCCCACGCCGCCGGCTGCGGGATAACCGCCTGCTATGACCTTGCCGAAAATCGTCAAATCGGGGGATATTCCGAAATAGCCCTGCGCTCCGCCTAAACCGATTCTGAAGCCCGTAACAACCTCGTCAAAAATCAGCAATGCGCCATATTTTGTGCAAAGTTCACGCACGCCCTTGTTGTATTCATAAGCTACCGGTCTTGTGCCGCTCTCAGGTCCTACCGGCTCAAGGATTACTGCCGCCGTACCGCCGCGCAAACGGTTGAGTTTGAGCATTTTTTCAAGCATACCCAAATCGTTCGGGCGCACCTCGTCGGTGAGGCTATAACACTTTCTTGGAATGCCATGAGATTCTAAGAAACCGCGCGAGCCGGGAATTTTCAGACCATAAACCATTTGGTCAGACCAGCCGTGGTAGGCTCCGCCTATTTTTATTATTCTCTTTTTGTTGGTGGCAATTCTTGATATGCGCAACGACGCCATAACTGCCTCAGTGCCGGAACCCAGCATTCTGAACATCTCAACATTGGGCATATGTTTATTTATTTCTTTGGCAATAAGCATCTCTGCTTCATGTAGCAGTCCGGTTACTGGTCCGCATTCGTTGAGCAATTCAATAACTTTTTCTCTTACGCCCTGATAATTTGAGCCAAGTATTGTAGGGCCGCCGGCTTGAAGGAAGTCAATATATTTGTTGCCGTCCTTGTCATACATATAGGCGCCCTGCGCTTTCTCTATGCAAATAGGAAAGGGGTAATTAAAAGCTAGATTGTGCTGTACACCGCCTGGAATAAACTTTTTTGCTTCGTCAAACACCTCTTTGGACTTTACGCATTTTTCTTCAAAGTACTTTAGTACCTCTTTAAGCGCCTCCGGGCTGATTTCGTAAATAGGTTGTGCCGTGAGGTTTTTTAGCCTTTTGTTGATGTCTTCGGGTTTTTCCCAATTAGTGATACCGTATCCGCTCATTTTTTATCTCCTTATATTTGTATTTTTTAAGTAATTTGCAACAAGCATTCCCACTCTATCAGTTCGTCAAAGCCCGTCTTCGCCTTGAAGTTGTGGGTTATTCTCGCTCTGTAAAGCCCTGATGCAGTCGGATATTCGCCGCGTTCAAGAGCAATTTCTTGGTCTCCTACTATTCTATAATAGCGTATTTCTTCCTGTTGGAACGCCTTAAGCGCTCCGTTCTCTACATCGCGGAAACTTGCCTGCACTCTCTTTGGTGTGCCATCTCCGCCTGTTACGACGACATAGTAATCCTTTCCGTTGTACGATATCTTTTCGGAGGCTGTTTCTTGGAAGACTACTTCAATTATTTCTTTCGGCGCAATGATATAATTCTGTTTTTCAAAGTTAATAAAATAATTGGGATTTATGAGAGATTTTTCTGCGCCAAGGTCAATCCTCGTTTCATAACCGCTCAAAGTTGTCGCAGGCAAATTCAATATGTCTTCTTCCATATCAAATCCCGAAATAGGAGTGTTGTCTAAAGAGTACATAACATCTTGGCTTTGGTGGTTGGAGCGGAACACATATCCGCTGAACAGTTCTATTGCAAAGAACAATTCGGCATCTCTTACTGCTATCAAACCGCCGGACGGCACATAGTATGACAATACTTCGGTGCCCTCTCCGTAAGTTCTGTAATTTACGCCAATGACTTGTTCAAAGTCCAGCAGTTCAACCTTTTTCTGAATGGCGTCGGGGAATTGCGGCATATCGCTTTGTTGGATTTCATAAATGCGAACCATCTGATTGCCATAATTGTCATATACGGGATTGCCCGACCCGTCGGTATAAGGCACGGTATAAGACCACCACGAATTTGTCATAACCTGAACAATTTCGTCTTTTATGGCGTTCAAATCGTTTGAGCCCCATCTTGTCAAAATTACTTCAAAACCATTGTAAGTGGGGCTGGCAAGAATCATATTCAAGCTGCCATCGGACAGCATTCTTTGTTCGATATAATTGCTTACTAAATAAACAGCCCTGCCGTTGTCACTGGTATGGAATCTCCACACAACAGCGTCTTTGTTTGGCACAACGGTAATTACATTTATGAATTTGTTTATGATGCGGAACTCTTGCTGCGCATAATTTATGGCATTGTAGTATCTGTTGCCCTCTACTCTTACAAGAATAAAATATTTGTTGCCGTTTTGGGGCGGTGTTGTGGGGTAATTTGCGCTGGTCATAATCAGCTGTTCATTTATGTAGCCCACAGCGCCGTTCGCCAACACAAGTTTTATGAAATATGCGCTGCCGTCAGTGTATCGCAAAAACCTGATATTACCCTCGTCGTCAAGCGTCAGCTCCTCGCTGAACCCTTCCGGCAACGCAGGCAATATGTCATGCAGGTTTATGTAATATGTGCCAATCTGCGGCAGCGCAAAACCTGCGGTGTTCTTTCCGGGCAGAGGCACAATCGAATCGTCCTCAAACCCTGCGACTTTATTGTCGACAGACGAATACGGCATCGACACATCGCCATAGAATGAAATTGTTGAATAATAATTTATTTTGGCATTGATTTTTTTGTAGATTTTTATGTTATAGCTGTATGTCAATCCCATATAAGTTATGGTAATCATTCTTGTCTTAAAGTCCTCGTCTGCGGCATAATCTTCTTCCGACAAACTTTCGTCAAAACCGGAAATGGTGATGCCTTCGACGAGCATGGGCATTATGTCCCACCAGGTTTCTTCGGAATCGGTATAACGGAAAATTCTGCGCACAGTGCCGCCCGTCAGGTCAAGTTTTTCTTTCAGCATGTAATTTATTTTTGGGGTGTCTTCAAGAATGACGGCTTGCAAAACGCTGTCAAGCACTCTTACATATGCCTTTTTTGTGGCGTTGTTGTAGGTAATTGTCACCTCTCTGTCGCCCAAGGTTATGTCCGACTCCTCATAATTTATCATTTTGTCAGTCAGCGGTATAACTCTTATTTCTGGCACATTCTTGAATTTGACATAAATATATTTGTCGACAAGATTGAGTTTCATTCCTTTCGATACTGTTGCTATCAGGTCGCTTGGCGGCGCACTGGGGTCGTCGGGGTCGGTCAGATAAATGGCCTCAATCGTGTTCAGAATGACCTCAATCTGATAAGATACCGTAATCGGCTCAGCTTGATTGTAATAATCTCTATAACTCAAAACAACCGTCTGTTTTTCTCCGTATCTTCTGAAATCTATGCTTGATTTGTTGTAGCTCCAGCCATAGCTGCCCGAGCCGTCAGGCTGAAGCGTAATGCCTATTTGTTCTTCATTTGAACCGTCGTTGAAACGCTTGTTTATTCTTATGCCCGTCAGGTCAAGCTGATTGTCGACGCCGTAGACATACAAAGTTTTTGGGTTTTGCAAAATCGACACTTCTATGACTTGTTTGGGAATGACGATAATAGAAAAACTCTCATTCACAACGCCTTTGTAGCGGAAACGCAATGTCTGCGGTCCTACCTGGTACGGGTCGTATCTATATAGCATTTCGGCGGTCACGGGTATGGTGTCGGTAATGTTGCTGTTGCGCCAGCGCACACGCAGCGACAAGCCCCTGAAGTCAAGCGGCTGGTTTTGGAAATAGGTTGTCTTTTCTGTGCCGTCACGCACAAGCTGCAATGATTCGACCAGTTTGTCCGCGACATAATAATCAAATTGTATGGAGGCGCCCTTGAATACAAGCGTAGCTTTGTAGGGTTGTTCCCTGACCATGCTGTTGCCGTCGGACTCCTCGTCGTTCAATATTTGGGCTTTGTCAATGCCCGTGCCTACTATGTCGCCAAGCGCATAAACCATTTTTGTCTTGTTGTTCATATATGCCGTCATGATGCCGCCGGCAGGATTTATGAGCGCGCCTTGCGCAACATAGACATTTGTCGGAGGCTCAAGCTCAATATAAACAACCGACAACGGCAACACGGTGACATTCAGCGCAATGGATTCTACTCCGAAAAGTGAAAATGTTATAAGTTTTGGGTTGTCTGCGGATGTGGCTTCGGTACATTCAAGCGTAACATCGGGAGAGAGCATCCTTGCTTCTACCGCCGCCCACGGGTCCCTGTCTCCGTTGTCATAAATCATACGGTACTTTATGAAAGAAATATTGACTTTGTCGCCGACAATATATTCCTTGTCGGTAACATCGCCATAGTTCATGAGTTCCATGCTGACGGGCGCGCGGCTGACAACTTTTACATTCAGCGGAATGCTCCAGCTGGGGTCTTCCATATATATGACCGTCAACTCATAATCCCCCGCTGAAGATATATCCAGCGTTCTTCTGGGCTCCACCGCGTCTTCGGCAAGAATTCGGAAACTCTTTGCCGTAACATGAATGACTTGTTGGTTTACGCCGTCAATTTCTTCGACTGTGTTTACGCTTGCGGTGATTGTTACGGTATAAACCTCGCCCCTTCTCACTTCGATAAGACTTCTTTCGCCGCTTTTTATGACGGCTACGGCTGCGCCGCTTTTGTCGGTGGCGGTGATTTTTATTTCGGGGTCGGTGTCATAGTCATATAAAGAATCCGAAATACGGATATTGTAGTCCAACATACAGTCGCCCACAGGCACATCTTTTTTCTCAAGGGGCTCGATTGTCAACCCTCTTATTTCCGACTTTTCTGTGCTTTGGACATTGTAGACCTTCAGCAGGTTGTCGCTCATGACATAGTTCTGCGTTGTGCCGTCGTCAAAAGTCACTTCAACTATGCCGCTTGAAAGGTCAATGGTATCTCCCTGAATAATGTTTTGGAGAGAAGTTTTTGCCGTGCGCACTTCAGCCCTCACCAAATTGCCTTGTTCGTCATATTGCGCTGCCTCAAGCAAAATACCGTTTGTTTGCGGATATTGTATTATTCTCATGCTCTTGTATTTGCGGTAAAGTACCTGCGTCTTGAATGTGGTGGTAAAGACTTGGTTTTCGGGGTATTTTGTGTAAGTCAACTTGACATCGGTGGACGGTGTGGCTCTGGTATTGTCAAACTCAAATGACAGATTGTCAATCAAGCGCTGATTTATGTCCTCAGTTTTGCCGTTGTTGTAATGGAAAGTAATGACCATGCCCATCGGATTGATATCATGTCCGACATAGACGGCCTTGTTCGTCGGCGGTGTCTTGACAGAAATGCCGATAAGCTGTTTTGGCACAACGGTTATGGGAATATCTAAAGACTCTGTTCTGTATGTAATCTTTACGGTTTGCGGTCCGACTATGTTCGGGTCATAATGGGTGACATTGTTGTCAAGAAGCGGCATTGTGATAGTTCTGCCCCCCTCAAACTCTACAATAATTGTGCCGCCGTCAACGACAAAATCGGTGCCTTCAATATATACATTCTTGGTGGGATAAGAACCTATTTGTACTTTCTTTATTATGAGGTCAAGCACTTCGATATTAAAAGAAGTGGAAACATTTTTATAATTTATTTTTACGGAAATAACTCCGGGCTTGTCGGTGCTGAAAGACGGGTCAACCATACTGCTAGTGACGGGAATCTGGTCAATGTTGCCGTCATTGTACTGAACATAAAGAACGGCTGTTTCTAAATTGAGTTCGTCACCGACAAAATAAAAATACTGCTGCATACCGTCGACAGAAATACTTTCGACCTTAGCCTCTGCCAACACCATATCGGTAACGCAGGCATTCAGCAAAACCATGAGCAGCAGTATGAATATTGTTGTTAGTAGCCTTTTCTTCACTTGGTTCATTCTCCGTTTGTTCGCTGAAAATTCGCAGATTAAAAAATCATGCATTTTCATACATATATATTATAATATATGTATAACAGCTTTGCAAGAGTAAAATATAGATAAAATAAATAAATGACTTTGTCACCTTATACAGAATAAAGGCCCGTCAAAGGTTATTTTTCCATATGCAACTTTGCCACCGCTTCCAACGCATAATCAATTTTGTTTGTCGTTATGTTGGCAAGCTCTTTGCGCTTCAGCAATCTGTCCAGTTCGGCGGGATTATCCACGGTAAAAACCGACAGTTTCAAGCCGATTCTGGCCGCCTCGTCAAGCATCTTTTCGTTGCAGTATCTATAATTGAGATTCAGACCTTTTATTCTTTGGTTGTTTTGGGCATCTATAATGCTCTTTATGGTTACCAAATTCTTAACTTTAGGTTTTTGGGGAAAAAAGCCGACATTCAGATACACCTGACCGGCATCAAGGTAGTGCAAATCTTTCTTTTTTACTGAGCCGGTAAAAATTATTTTGTCCTCAACGCCCTTTTCTTTTGCCAGCGCCAGTACCGACTGCACCAAGCCGCCTCTTTTTACATCGCAGTTGACCATAAAATCATACTTTTTTATGTACTCAAATACAAAATTTAATGTCAGCGCCTTTTTCGGAAAAAGGCGGGGCAAGTGTGAGATATACAGCAAGCCGCCTCGCTTGTATATATCCACTTCTATGACATCGGCTGCAAAATCTCTGATGACATCAAAATATTTCGTTGAGTTGCGGCCGGTTCCCAATGCGCCGCCATGAGCTGTTAGCAACATAACTTACCTCCTTTCAATTATGTAATATGGGCTGGTCAGAGCCAGCGTCAGATTGCTTTTGCCGTCCATTTCTCCTTGAATTTCTATTCTCAAATAGCCTGCTCTGCAATCAAGTTCTATGTCTTTTCCGATTGGGTACAAATGCTCGCCGCATGCGTTGCCTTTTATGACGACATTCTTTGCTTTGACGCCAAATTTTTGGCAGAACTTCGGAAAGTATTCGTTTACCCTTATTTCAAAAATATGCTTTCCGGAATTTAATATGCTGCCGAATGCCGGCCTTTTGCCGTCAACTATGACATCTATTCCCAGCCCAACAGAAATATATGTGTCGCCGCTCTTTATGCTGTCCAACGGGTTTTTGGCATCGCCTAAAAAAGTAAAAGCGTACGAACCCTCGTCTTTTTGGCTATGCCAGTCATAGCCATACACGGCGGCAATGCGCCGCCCTTCTTTAAGCAAACGGTCATAAAGTTCCACAGCGCGGAGATTATATTCCGCTTGGTTGGGCATTCGTTGCGACCATACTTCCAGCGCGGAGATATATTCAAATTTTGTAATTGGAAGTTCCATATAACAGCCCTTGCAAATTGGCGCGCCATAGCGCAAGGGGTGCGCAATCGTCAGCACAGCGCCAGCTTTTGCGGCTTTTTCTAGAATTTTGTCAATATTCTGTATATCAATTTCGCGCCAATCAACCGCCGTATTGTTGCCTAGCGCCGTAATGTGTCCAAAAAAAGTCGTCCATTCAATGCCTTTTATTACATTAAGCCCATATTGCTTGCCCATTTTCACAGTCTCCTCCACTCCCGAAACGGTGTTGTGGTCTGTGACGGCAATGCCGGCATAGCCCCTTTCCTTTGCCGCCATAATAAGGGTTTTTGGCGACATTTCTCCGTCGCTGTGATATGTATGACAATGCAGTTCAAAAGGATAATACTTATTCAAAACTGACCTCTAAATCAAATTCAACAAAAGGTGTGACAAAGTGAAATGCTGAAACGGTGACGCTCCAACGCCCTTTTTCTATCGGCTGCGGCAAAAAACCTCTGCTACTTTTTTGGGCGGTAATTTTGTGAATTTGTTTGGCGCAGAAACGATGCGCCGTACCCACAAAGCCTTGCGGACTGTCAATTGACAGCGTAAGCATATTTTTCAGGGGCAAGTATTCTTCCAACTGACTGTCCTCATACTTTGTTCCAGGCTGATAAACCGCCATGCCCTGACGGATAAGTTCAATGGCTCTGTTGTTGTCCTCCAGCTTTGACGGTGAAAAACCAAAGCGTACGCAAAGCTCTTTGCCGTCATGCGGTAAATCAAAGGAAAAATAAAGGTGCTTGCAGCTTTCGGCAGTCAGCCGTCTTTGCTCTTTTAGAACTATCATCTTTTCTCGTCTTTATAAAAGGTGTCTATATATTGCATTATGTCGGCTCTTGTGCCTCTGTACGGGCCGGGCGCTTCCATTTTTGCCGAAACCGTTGCGGTGGCAACAAGCAAAGCGTCTTCAAGGCTGCTGTCAAGTCTTTCGGTAATGTAAGCGGCAAAAGTGGTGTCGCCTCTGCCGCTTCTGCCGCTTAGATTGCGCGCCTTTATGGGGCAGGTTGCCAATGTCTTGCCGTCATATGCCAGCACTTCGGTGTTGTGAGTGATGACCACTTCTTTGGCGCCCCATTCCACAAAGAGTTTTGCGGCGGCAACTCTGTCGCTCAAACCTGTAAGTATCTCGGCTTCTGCTGCATCGGTTTTCAAAAAATCTATGTACGGCATCAACTGCCTTTTTTCTGCCCAATCTTCAAAATACATAGCTCCGCTGTTTTTGTCTGCGTGGCGCAACAGCGCCTGAACATCAACGGCTACTTTTCCCCGCTTTGACAGCTCTTTTATCAATTTTCCGTCAAAATCTCCGTATATCAGCCCGGCAAGGTGATATACCTTTGCTTCAACATCGGGAATGTCCTCAATCCTGAAGGGGTCGCCCTGAGATATGCACTCGCAGGTACGCCGCTCCTTGTCGGCGGTATGGTACTTGTTGCGTATAGAAGTGGACTGCGCCGACGGTATGAAATATATGTCCTCCTTGGGTATGACAAGTTCCGTTAGTCTTGAAATATCCTTTTCGCTGAGTTTTGTCACGGCTCCCACCTTGCGCCCCAGCGCATAAGCCGCCGCTGAAGAATATATCACCGCTCCACCTACTTCAATAATAAGGTTGTCAAGATAGTCTATATTATAATCCAATGAAATATGACCGATTGTCAAAGTGTCGTATTTTTTCCGCATAATTGTACTTTTTACTCCAAAACATTTTATGAAACAATTATACAATTTCTATGCCTAATAAGCAAGTTGAAAAAAACTTCATGCTACACAAGTTATTCATGCGGCTTTTGAAAAGTGTCTTGCGCCCTATTTGTATCTTTCGGGCGGATTTCTGAACCTGAACGCTATCCGCGGTATTTACAAAAAAAAATCGCGCAATTGCTTGTGCGATTCTTTGGCGCAGCGGTCACGCTGCTGGCGGAGAAGCCGGGATTTGAACCCGGGCTACGTTTCTCACGTACTACTCCCTTAGCAGGGGAGCCCCTTCAGCCGCTTGGGTACTTCTCCAATCCTATTTTATATGCTATAAGATATTAACACACGCATGTGCCTTTGTCAAATATTTTTTAATAGTGCTTTTGCTGTGATTAAGATTTATTCATCAGAGTTGCAATGACATATACTTTATGCCGAATTGCGGTTATGTCATTGCCGGTCTTGACCTGTCGGCGATATCCCCTGCATCAAAAAAATTCTCTGTTATCCTGGACGGGTATTTCAACATTGTAAAGCCGTCAAAATTCATTCTTTCGCTGATTAAACATTTGTCGGAAAATGTGGTATTCATATTTTTACACACGCTGCAATATACATTAAAGCCGCTTGCCTGAAGCAATCTGAACCTGTCGTCTTTGGCAGAAAACTGCGTACCGTAAGGCGCAATGAAAATATTGCTCTTGCCCACAATCGGCGCTACTTCGGCATTCCATTTGTTTATGTCGGCTTTCAACTTTTCAAGGGTTATGCTGCCGTCTTTGAAACTGTTTGAATGAGAATAACTGTGACAAGCAATGTTCCAGCCCTTTCTTTTTAGCGTGTCAGCAACTTTTTTTGCTTGCGCAAACGCCATATCATATGCAGCGCCTTGCAGAGAGTCCGTGCGGTATCCGAACACGCCCTGATAGCCTGTCACCGCCACAATGCCCTTTGCTCCCTTAAATGAGAAATCCGGATACTTTTTTACAAAACTTTCAACAATGGGAACGACATCTCCTTTATAATCCGTAAAAGTTCTGTTTGCGTATGTCACCTTTGTTGCCAGATTGCCCTCAACATCGACACATAGGCAGTCGGCAAAGCCGTCACCTTTCATATATTCATAATAATTTACATCATCGATTGATATTATCAACGGTTTTTTGCCTTTTGGAAAGAGAAAGGGCTTGCCCTGCGCCTGTCGTACGGTGTTTATCTCGACAAGAACAAAATTATTTTCATATAACTTTGGCAAAATGCGCTGAAATTCATCTCTTGTCGTCATCCAGTTGTTGTACCCGTCCGACTTGTATCCCCTGAACGCCAATTCCGGATAGAGTATCAGACTGTGAAAAAATATGTGATAAACCTTGCCGCTGTAAGGCGCAAGGTCTTGACTGCTGTCCAAAGCATAAACCTGCGTATTTTCGCCAAAAAAGGCTAACGGAAGCGACAAACAGAGCGTAAAAAGAAAAACGGTAAATATCAGTTTTTTCATAACTTTATTATGTGCTGATTTGCCGTTTTCTATATTAAATCTGTTGTAAGGTTATATCTAGATATATTTCCGCATTTTATTTTGCCACTCCGCCACCTGCCGCTCGTCATAAACCGCAGGTATTTCTTGGGCGCATGATTTTGCGTCTTTTGAGCGTTGTACGGCGCCTTTGAGTTTCAAAAGCGCATTCAGCTTGGTGATGCCTCTTTTTATCTTGCCGAACAAAACAGCCTTTGACATTTCTATTTCTTGACCGTTTGCGCCTGCGGCAAGTTCGTCCGCCGTAAGGATTTGTTTATCAAACAAGAAGTCTATCGCCGAAGGAGCATAGCTCAACAAACAGTTCTTTATTGCGCTTATGGACGCCATTCTTGCTCCCACAGCTTGAAAATACTGCACCTGATATGTCCAAAGGTTTTCTGTAGAATACTCTTCACCTCTTTCGTCTATGTCAATAATGGTTTCGGCAAGTATCTTTCCTGCAAAAATTGAGTTGGTAATACCCGAGCCGTTCAAGGGTATGGGCATCGACACCGCATCGCCGACTCCGCCAAAGTTTTTGCCGACAAGCTGCAAAAATGTTGATTTCAGCGGAATGTCAACAATTTGTCCGCCGCGCAGTATCTTTGTACCAATAGACGGTTGCGCCTTGCGAAGCAGCTCCACAGCCTCATTTACTTTCGCCATATCCAAAGGCTCAACGCTGCCGATAAGCACATCAGCCATGCCGTCAGTAAGTTTGAACCAAGCAATGCCTTTCAGTCCGGCAAATTTGAAATATGTATTGAACCTTTCGGGGTTGGTTATCGGCGCGCCCTCCACCAATTCAAAATATGCGCGGAAGGTATGGAAAACATCGTTGTCTCCATAATCGGGCGCCATATTGTAGCTTTCGGGCAGTCCGCGAATAACCGGAGAATACATGCCGGCGCTGTCAATGACAAAATCGGCGGTTATCTCCTCTCCGTCAACAACAAGCCCTGCCACTACTCCATCTTTTATCAGCGGCGCCGATACGCTTTTTTGAAAGACAATCTTTGCGCCTTTGTTCAAAGCGTTGTTTATAAGATATTTATAAAGCACCTTTCTTTCTATTTCCAGCTCCTGTTGGTCAGGCGGCATATCATAAGATATGCTTGTGCGCAGGGATGGGGCAAAAAAGGTAGCCTCTTTTCTCATGTGATAGCTGTTCGGGTCATATTCGGTTATGCCGGCATATTCAAATGTGCGGTTATTCATGGTGTCATGCCAGTCATGCCCAAGTTTTTCTCTGGGCTTTTTTTCAAAAACCGTCACATCATAACCTTTTTGCGCAAGATAAGCCGCCGCCACCAGTCCGCCGTGTCCGGCTCCGCCTACAACAATCTTTTTCATATTACCTCCGTTTCTTCTTTATTGCTTGTTTTCAATACATTTGTCAAAGAATCCGACAATATCCGCAACAATGCTTTGCTTTTCATAATCGCCGATAAGTTCGTGCCGTACTCCTTCATATAGGCGCATTTTTACATTCAGCCCATACTTTTTATAGGTGTCAAAGAGTTTTTTCACCTTGGCGCCCATGCCGCCCAACGGGTCGCAAGCGCCGCTCATTATGAATATAGGCAAGGTTTTGTCTATCTTTTTCAACTGCTTTGGCCTGTACGCTTTTGGCAACTCACGCATCATGGAATAATAAAATCCATGTGACATAACAAAGTTGCAATATGGGTCGGCATTATATTTTTCGACTTTGCTTATATCTCTGCAAAGCCAGACGTTGTCAAGGTTTTCTGTGGCAAAATGCTTGTTGTTGGACTTAAATGTCATTTCAAACATCATTTTGTTGGGTTGCTCCATTTGGTAACACAACCGCTGCGCCGCAGTAAGCAACCGTCCAGCAAAAAGTTTTGCCCTGCCCATATGCGCCGAACCTGACATAATGACGCCGTCAAGCAAGTCACCCTCCACGCTTAAGTACCTTTGCGCCAAAAAAGAGCCGTAGCTGTGGGCAAACATAACAATGGGCAGCTCATATCTCTGCTTGAGCATTTTTGTTATGGCTATTTCGTCAAAAAGGTTTTCTTGAAAGTTGTGTTTGCCGGCAACCCCCAACCTGTCTAGCCCGGCAGTTTTGCCATGCGGTCTGTGGTCGTCACCAAAGGCAATATAACCATGTTTGTTCAACTCCCGGGCAAACTCATCAAAGCGCTCCATATGCGAGGTCATGCCATGTACAAGCTGTACAACGCCTTTTGGCTGTTCAACTTCGTCCCATAATGCGCAAACAAGTTTTTTCCCGTCGTAACTTATAAATTCAATTTCTCTCATATACCCATCCAAATATCATTATGCCAAACATTATATCATATTTATTCATTGCTTTTCAATAGCAATGTTTTGCTTTTATGCCATACTTTGCCAGTGGCGGCGTCAAAAATTTCTTGACTATTGGGCTACTCTATGTAATAATCACATTGATAATTTATTTTTTTAATTTATCATAAACAAAAGAAACTAGCAAGGAGCATCTTATGGATTTTCTCGTAGAGGGATTGCGTAACATAACAATTCCCATGGTAGCTATGTGGTTAATTGGCGGAACACTCATTTATCTTGGCATAGCAAAAAAAATGGAGCCTGCGTTGCTTGTAGGACTGGGTTTTGGCGCAATACTTGTTAACCTGCCCTTATCCGGAGCCATAAACCAAATTATGGGCGACAACATGCAAGTAAACGGCATTGTCGAATGGCTGTTCAAGGTAGGCATTGAGGCAAGCGAGGCGCTGCCACTGCTGCTTTTCATAGGCATTGGCGCAATGATTGACTTTGGACCGCTTCTCTCCAACCCCAGATTATTTTTATTCGGCGCAGCCGCGCAGTTCGGAATATTCCTCACCCTCTTTATTGCGGGATTTTTCTTCCCCTTGAAAGACGCCGCATCCATATCGATTATCGGAGCCGCCGACGGTCCGACCGCCATACTTGTTTCTCAGATATTAAAAAGCGAGTATATGGGCGCTATCGCCGTTGCGGCATATTCATATATGGCTCTGGTGCCGATTATTCAGCCGCCCATCGTAAAGTTGATTACCACAAAATCAGAAAGACAAATACGCATGCCCTACAACCCGAAGAATGTCAGCAAAATAACAAAACTGCTGTTCCCCGTTATAGTAACGGTTATTGCCGGTCTGATTGCTCCTGCGTCAGTGTCGCTGGTCGGATTCATAATGTTCGGCAATCTGCTGCGTGAATGCGGCGTGCTGGACAGCATAGCAAAAACCGCCAGTACGGAGTTCAGCAATATCATAACTTTGCTGTTGGGCTTGACCATTTCTTTCTCAATGAAAGCCGAAAACTTTATTCGCTGGGATACCCTGCTTATTATGGCGCTGGGACTGTTTGCCTTTGTATTTGATACCATAGGCGGAGTCATGTTCGCAAAGCTCATAAACCTTTTCTCAAAGAAAAAAATAAATCCCATTATCGGCGCTGCAGGAATTTCCGCATTTCCCATGGCTGCCCGTGTGGCGCAAAAACTGGCGCTGACTGAAGACCCGCAAAACCACATACTTATGCATGCCGTAGGCGCAAACATTGCCGGGCAAATAGGCTCGGTTGTGGCAGGCGGCGTTGTGCTGGGCATGATAGCCCAAATGTTGTAATAGGAGGACAAACAATATGATTTCTGCATTTTCCACAGCATTAGTAGACGAAACCCTTTTGCTTCTCGGCGGCGGAATGCTGGGTGTATTCCTTGTCATAGGCATCATAATGGGCGTTGTTTATTTTTTGAATTATGTCACCAACAAAAAGAAAGACAAAGCAAAAGAATAACATTTTTCTTTGATTCTCATTCCAAAACAAAAAGAGGCTGCCTAGCCTCTTTTTTTCATTAAATGCTATTCCGCTTTGTTGGACAACAATCCCTAAAGTGTCTTGTCCTTGTCCTTGTTTTTTGCCCGCTTTTTTGCGGCAAACAGCGTATAAAAAAATCCGCCTGTGAAACAAAGCGCAAAAATAACTGCAATGATAATCCAATATTTATAATCCATTTTGTGTTCCCTGTGCGGTATTTGCAAAAAAACCACATTGCGTGGTTTTTTGCCGTTCTGCTTTATGTTTTTTTTGACTGTTATTCGTCGAGTAGTTCGAACTCATCTTGGGGCGCTCCGCATACCGGGCAAACCCAATCTCCGTCGAGGTCGGCGAATTTTACGCCCTCTTCTTCTTCGTCATAGACATAGTTGCAGATTGTGCAAATATATTTTGCCATTTTGTTGCCTCCTAACTTATGGTAATTATACTTTAGCATCAAAACAGCATTGTGTCAATATGGTATTTTATTCAATCGCCATATCAAAAACATTCTTTATGTCGCTCTTGTCTGCGGCGCCCTCATGCACTTTTTTTTCGTCAATATAAAAACACGGCACCAAATAGTAATCATAGCGGTTGGCCAGCGCTCTGTTCTGGCTCTCCTCTATCATTTCAATAGTTATGTCCTTGTATTTTTCTTCTGAGTTTTGAAGCTCATCGATATATTTCAAGGCTTTTTTGCAATACGGGCAATATGCCAGGTAAAATAATTTCAAATTTTTCATTTTAAGATAGCCCTCATATATCCTGCGTAATTTGGTATGATAACAAACGGTTCTTCAAGGTTTTTGTTCCATCTCTTGACCCATTCCAACGAAAGAAAACCGTCATAACCGATTTCTTTCAGCGCAAACACAGCCTTTTTGACAGGCACATCGCCGTATCCAAGAAGTTTATACACTGTTGTGCCGTTTTCGGTCTTGCTGTCTTTTATGTGAACATATTTTATATAATCCCTTATGTTGCTTATGGTTTCTTCAATGCTTTCGCCGTTGAAGCGGTAAGGGTGGTTTATGTCCCAAAGTATTCCCTTGTTCTGGCTGGGGATACTCTCCATAAATTCTCTCAGCACTTTGGTGTCGGCAAACATTCCGTTGGTTTCCATAATCGGAACAACGCCTTTGGCTTCGCCGTATTGGCAAACCTCAAGATATTGTTTTTTTGCCAACGCAATGTCGCCGCCGTCCTTTTGCGGTATGCCTGTCGGCATAACTCTGACATATGCTGCCTCCAGCTTTTCAGCAAGGTCAATGTATGCCTTTGCCTCCGCTACTGCGCTGTCTTTCTTGCTGTGGTCGGCCAGGCAGGCGCTGCTGGTAAGACAGCTTATGACAACACCTGCTTTTTGCAGCCTTTCTTTTGTGGCGGCTATGTTTTCGGGTCTGAATACCTTTACGGCGGGAGCGTACATTTCGTCAGAAATACCTCTTATTTCGATGCCGTCAAAACCAAAGTCCACAGCGGTAGAGAATATTTCGTCAAAATCCCATCTCGGGCAGGCTATTGTTGAAAATGCAAGTTTCATAATAACTTCTCCTTTTTTGCGCTTTGTTATGCCGTAACTATTGAGGCTGCCTCATGAAGTTTGAGTATATCTATGGCGTCCTCACGCAGTTTGTATTTTTGAATTTTGCCGCTGGCGGTGACGGGAAAACTGTCCATAAACCGAACATAACTTGGGGTCTTGTGCCGCGCCATATGGCTCTTTACATATGCTTTTACTTCTTCCTCGGTCATTTCTTCGCCGTCTTTCAGAATTATGCAAGCCATAACCTCCTCTCCGTACTGTTTTGAGGGTACGCCGATAACCTGTACATCTCTGATTTTTGGGTGAGTGTAAAGGAATTCTTCAATTTCTTTGGGATAAATATTTTCTCCGCCGCGAATAATCATATCCTTTATTCTGCCTACAATTTTGTAATAGCCCTCCTCGTCCACGGTGCTGAGGTCGCCTGTATGCAACCAGCCGTCCTTGTCGATAGCTTGCGCCGTTGCTTCGGGCATCTTGTAATAGCCTTTCATTATGTTATAGCCTCTTGCGCAAAACTCTCCCGGCTTATGCGGCGGACAAATCTCGCCTGTTTCGGGGTCAATGATTTTTGTTTCGACTCCGGGGAACGACTTGCCCACTGTGTTGACACGGGCTTCTATGGGGTCATGGATTGTCGTCATTGTGCAGCCGGGCGACGCCTCTGTCTGCCCATAGACTATTACTATGTCTTTCATGCCCATATCGGAAATAACCTGCCGCATTACTTTTATCGGACAGGGCGAACCAGCCATAATACCCGTACGCAGATTCAGTTTGTAATTTTTGAATTCTGGGTGGTCAAGCAGCGCAATAAACATTGTCGGCACGCCGTGAAGCGCCGTACAATGTTCTTCTTCGCAAGCCTTCAGCACCTTGAGCGGCTGAAAATACTCTACCGGCACCATGCTTGTGGCATGAGTTAAGCAAGCCATAACCGCCAGCACCAGTCCGAAACAATGGAACAGCGGCACGGTTATGCACAGCCTGTCCTTATTGGTGAAATTCATGCCGTCGCCTATGGTTTTTCCGTTGTTGACTATATTGTTGTGCGTCAGCATAACGCCTTTTGGAAAACCTGTCGTACCCGAAGTATATTGCATATTTATGACATCTTCGGGGTGCAAGCTATCTATGACTTCTTGCAGTTGCTCATCGCTGATATCTTTGCCCAACTCTTTCAAATCCTCAAACCTGCGCATACCCTGCGGAAGATTTTTCCCGACATGTATAACATGTTCCAGATAAGGGAATTTTTCTGATTTCAAGGCGCCATTGACGGCAGAACTCATTTCGGGGCAAACCTCGTTCATAATACTTATGTAATCGGCGTCTTTGAAACCGTCAGTAAGTACAAGCGCTTTTGTATCCGATTGCCGCAGCAGGTATTCCAACTCAAATGCCTTGTAGCTGGTGTTTACCGTCACAAGTATTGCGCCGATTTTTGCGGTAGAAAAGAAAGTCAGCAACCATTCGGGAACATTGGTTGCCCAAATCGCCACATGGTCGCCTTTTTTGATGCCCAGCTTCAGCCAGCCTTTGGCTATTGCCGTCACCTCTTCTTCCAGTTCCGCCCAAGTTCTTGTATAGTCACGGTCATTGTATTTTATGGCAACTTCTTCAGCGTGGTTCTTCGCAAGATTGGTTATAGTTTGTCCTACTGTTTGGTTAAGTACTTCCATACGCTCCTCTTTTCGTCAGTATTTTATGTTGATTGCAAGAAATCTGTTTACATCAAAATATTTCCACGGTATGTCGTCTACCGGAGGATACACTCTGTAAACAAGTTTTTCCCTGGTAATGGGGTGAAAAAATTTCAACTCGGTCGCCCACAGCGCAATATTTACGCCGGGCATTGTGCGGCCCTCGGCATATTTTTGGTCGCCGAACAGCGGCGTGCCGATAGCCGACATCTGCACTCTAATTTGGTGGCTTCTGCCTGTTATTAAACGAATGTCTACCAAACTCATTTTGTCGTTGGTCAGCAGCACTTTGTAGTCAAGTACGGCTTTCTTTGCGCCTTCGGTAGCCATAGGCACGGTATAAACCATGTTTTTTGCGGTATCCTTAAACAAATAATGCACAAGTTCGCCCTGTTTTTCTTTTGGAGTGCCGTGTACTATGGTGAAATACCTCTTTTCTATTTCGTTGTTGCGCAATTCTTCAGACAATCTTCTTGCGGCTTTTGAGGTCTTTGCGAACACCATGACGCCGCCCGTCGGACGGTCCAAACGATGAACCAGCCCAAGAAATGCGTCGCCTTTTTTGTCGTATTTTTTTATTAAATACTCTTTCAGCAAGCTCACCATATCCTTGTCGCCCGTCTCGTCGGGGCAAGCCGGCACATTCTGCGGCTTGACCACAACAAGAATGTGGTTGTCCTCAAAAATGATATTTATGTCGTCTATATCAAAATTTTTCATACTATTCCTTATGATTATTTACTAAATATTATAATAAATATACGCGCCTTTGTCAATTCGAAAAATACTTACCAATAATAAATAAAGCGTTGTTTTTTTACCGCAACTCATTATCGGGCAAGACTTGCGGCATAAACGGTTATTATTTGTTTGATTTGAGATTGCATAAATTCATTTATAACAAACAAACTAGCACTAAAGAGAGGTAATTTTATGGTTGGTTCAATAATTTTAGTAGTACTTGGTATAATGGTACTCATAGGGCTGGGTACGCAGGCGCTTAAGGATTTCAACATTCCCAGCATAGCTGCCGTCATTCTGCTGGCGCTTATTGTAGGCTTAAATTTTATTCCGGCAATTCGGACAAGGTTTTTAATATTCAGTATCGGTTCGCTGTTGCTGTATGCGCTGTGCGCATTTTGGTTCTTTGTCAGAGGAAAATGGTCAAACAGACTGCTGACGCTGCTTATCACGCTTATTCTTGCCGGACTTGTTTATGGCAGCACAAGACTTTCACTGCTTTTCGGAAATGAGTATTGGGGCAGAGTAAATGTCTTTTATGCCCTTATCGTAGGTTTTCTTGCTATGATATTTACAAGAAATGCAAAATACGCCTTTATGTCAGGCGTGCTGTCCATTCTTATTGCATCGTTGCTTACCCAAATCGGAGGCATAATGAATATAAACGAACCTTATTCGTGGTCTATCGTTGCCGGCGCAACATCGGTTGTCACGCTCGGCGTGGCTACAAGGCTTATGCCGTCAAGACCCAACAGAATGAGCTATTATTTTGAATCCGGAAGAATGCTGGACGAATAGAACTTCCGACCACACGCAAAGACTTGCTGCGCTTAACTTTGGTCAAACCTCCTTTGGTATTTATTTACTATAGGAGGTTTTATATTATATTGCCTTCAAATATCGTCAAAATACGCTCATACAATCATTTCTGCGCTATTGACAATCTGTTTCTCAGTTTTACGCCTACCAAATATGCGCAAATTGACTTCAAGACCTCCGCCGGTATAAACACCACCATAAAGCCTATCAGCGTTTTGCCTATGCTTTCGAACGGAATACGGAACAGCAATATATAATAAAAAGCGCCGAACGCCAACAATAGCACTGCGGGAACGGCTATGCCAAGCACTTTGAATTTTTTGTGAAAAAGCGACACCGACAGCGTCAATATCGGTAAAAACAACAGGTACCCAAATGTCGGATTGAAAACATAACCCAAACCGCCGCCTTGCGTAAATATCGGCAACCCCAGCAGTCCCAAAGCCAAATACAGCGCTTGTGACGCCACGCCTGCCCATCTATTTAGCAATATGCCGGCAAGCATTGCCGCCAGCGTCTGCAAGGTGAAAGGAACGGGATAAAATGGCACTTTGACAAAAGACAGCCCTACCGTAATTGCTGTCATTAAGGCTATGTAAACCAAAGTTTTGGTTCTGTCTTTCATTTGTATTCGGGAAAAAGCTCTATTAGCTTCTTGGCAATTTTTTCGACCGGCTCACCCTCGACGGCATTGTCAATTATGCGGCGAATGCCCTCAAAACTGTCCTCATCGTCCAGATATTGCTGAATTCTTTTCAGCAAGGCATCTTCATTTTCTGTCTTTATGACCAAATCCAGTCCGAGATAATCATGCGTGCGTTTCTCCATTTCGCCGCTGGGGAAAATCGAAAATACCAGTTTCTTTTTATACAATGCCTCAGCAAGCACCGTAGCCGTCGGACGGGCGACAACAATATCGGCGCAGGAATAGCCGGCATTCATGTCTATGCCCTCATTCAGTCCAAGGAAATCTGTTTTTTCGCGTACATATGCCAACAGCCTGCGGCTGTATCCGCATGCAACCAAAACATTTATGTCCAACTTGGCGTTTTGGAGCGCTGCAACCACTCTTTTTAGTTTGTCGTCACCGTATTGCGACGCCACAAGCATAATGGTCGGTCTGTCCGGAAAATCAAAGACTTTGAGCGCTTCTTCACGGGTAATGGTCTTCTGAAAATGCTTGCGTACGGGAACGTTGTTGATTTGAATTTTGTCCTCTGACACATTGTTTGCCACAAGTTCTTCTCTTATGTCGTGGTTGTCGACAAAATAATAATCGACAGCCGGATTTACCAACTGTTTGTCCAGACAAAATTCGTCTATAACCACGACTACTTTGGTTTTCACACGCAATTTGTCACGCACGGCAAGCGACGGCGCCAGCACCTTGGGGGTCATGGCTATAACTATGTCGGGATTGTACCGCAAAAATACATTCTGCACCCGTCTGTGTATCGGAGATTTGACATTGAAAGAAACTTTTGTTGAGGCAGGTTTGTCCATACGGGAGGCTTTCAGCATTTCTTTCATTTTGTCATAAAAAATCCTCACGCGGCTTTCTTCTTTGACAAAATAATTGAAAAGCGAAGTTTTTATGTAGCTCTCCAGTTCGCTTTCGGCAATAATGATAGTAAGCACCTCACGGTTGCTGCGGAAATATTCTTTTATGGCAGCGCTGGTATTGCGGCTGCTGTTGTCGGTGAGGATTACGATAGTCTTTTTATCCCTCATAATGTCTCCTTTTGCGCAAAATATCGTGTTTGAGCAGCGGTAATGCGCTCTTAATCCATAGTTTTTGCTGCACAAGCTTGCAGTCCGTCACCTTGTTGCCCTCAGCGTCATATATCTCATCGGCCTGAAAACTCCGATTATGATATTCTGACGGCGACAGTATCTCAAGCGTATCATTAGCAAAAAATCTGTTGCGCTGTTCTGCAATTATGGCGCCTCTTTTTTCGTCATAGCCCAGTACTTCTGCGACAAACTCATATTGGCTGTCCGGTTTAGAAGTATTATAGCATATGCCGGCTTCTTTGTTAAGATAAAATCCATCGGTATATTCCCGATGGCTGACCTTATTCAATTCCTCCATAAGGCTGTCATCGTAAGCCGCGCCCGCAAATATACCGTCTATTCGTTTTCGGTAGGCATTTGTCACCGTTCCAACATAAAACTCCGACTTCATTCTGCCCTCAATCTTCAGCGAAATTATGCCTGCCTCAATGACTTTGTCCAAAAAAGGCATAGCGCACAAGTCCATGGAGTTGAGGATATAACTGCCTCTGCTGTCTTCCTCAAGCGAAAGCAGTTTGTTGGGACGGGATTTCTCAGTTATGGTGTATTCCCAACGGCAAGACTGCACACATTCGCCCCGATTGCTGTCACGGTCTGTCAAATAAGAGGACAAAAGGCATCTTCCGCTGTAAGAGATGCACATGGCGCCATGTATAAATGCCTCCAATTCAACTTCTCCGTTTGCCATGTCGCAGATTTCTTTTATGTCGTCCAGCGGCAACTCCCTTGCTAGCACAACTCTTTTTACTCCGATATCTTTCCAGAATGATACGGCATACTTGTTGGTGGTGTTTGCTTGCGTTGACAAGTGAATATCAAGCGTAGGCGCCGCGCGTAAAACCAGATTTACAATCCCCGGGTCGCTTACTATTATGCCGTCAACCTTGGCTGAGGCTAAGAACTGCAAGTATTCATTCAGATTCCCAAAGTCTGCATTTCGGGCAAATATATTGACGGTTACATACACTTTCCGCCCAAGCGCATGACAAAGCTGCGTAGCGTGGAGAATGTCCTCATAAGACAAATTGCCGGCGTATGCGCGCAGTCCGAATTCCTTGCCTGCAAGGTATACGGCATCTGCGCCAAAGTGCAGCGCCGTACGCAATTTGTTTATGTTGCCCACAGGGGCTAATAGTTCTACCTTTTTTTCCATGTCGGTCAGTTCTCTAGTATTATGGGAATTACCATAGGTTTTTTCTTAAGTTCTTTTACTATGCTCTTAGCTATCAGCTTGCGCAACAAGTGTTTTATGCCTTGGATATCGTCATCAGTTTTGTCCTTGTTCAACTCTTTTATGATGGCTTCGCGTAATTCCTCCGACATCTTGTCGGGAATGCTCACCCCTCGGGAGATAATTATCGGGGGATTGATTTCCAGCGAATTCTTAGACACTATGGCTATTACAAACCCGTCGCCTGCAAGGTGTCTGCGGTCTCTCAACAACATTTCAGAATCGTCCGACACCACGCTGCCGTCAACAAGAATGCTGCCTGCTGGTATGTTGTCCGTTCGGACAATTCCTTTTTTGTCAACTTCAACGGCATAGCCCGTTTCGGGAATAATACAATTGGCTTCGGGAATTCCCATTTCTTTGGCAATAGAGATATTTTGTTTCAAATGTCTGTATTCTCCGTGTATAGGAATGAAAAAGGACGGCTTTATCAAAGTGAACATCATCTTCAGTTCCTCTTTGCATGCGTGACCGGAGACATGTATTTCGCTGAGCGACTGATAAATGACATCTGCGCCCATGCGGTAAAGGTTGTTTATGACATTATAAATCAGCTTTTCGTTGCCTGGAATAGCCGATGCCGACAATATAACAGTGTCTTTTTCGTTAATTACCACCCTTTTGAAGTCATTTTGGCTCATTCTGGTAAGCGCACTTGAAGGCTCGCCCTGTGTGCCTGTGGAGATTATGCACAACTTGTCATATGGAATTTTCCCTATTTTGTCAATGTCAACAATGGACTCACGGGGATATTTCAACTCTCCTATGGTATATGCCATCTCAGCAATGTTTATCATACTCCTGCCCGAAAAGGCTATTTTTCTGTTGTATTTTATGGCGCAGTTTATGATTTGTTGCACCCGATGAACATTTGACGCAAAGGTGGCGACAATTATTCTCTTGTCTATGTTTTGCGCAAACAAGTTGTCCATATTCTTATAAACGCAGCGTTCGCTCATACTGTATCCGTTCCTCTCGGCATTGGTGGAATCCATCATGAGCAACATGACGCCGTTTTGGCCTATTTCTGCAATGCGCGTCAAATCTATCGGCTTGTTGTCAATCGGGGTGTGGTCAATTTTGAAGTCACCCGTATAAAAGACTACGCCTTTGGGGGTGGTTATGCTCAGCGCAAAAGCGCCTGTCGTAGAGTGGTTTACTCTGACGAACTCCACTTGAAAACAGCCTGCGTTTATGATATCGCCCTCGTTGACGGCGTTTAGTTTTTTGTTCTTTACTTTTGCTTCGCCAAGTTTGTGCGTCACCATAGCCAGCGCAAGTTTTGAGCCGTAAACCGGCACATCAAGGTCGCGCAGCACAAAAGGCAGCGCCCCTATATGGTCCTCGTGTCCGTGCGTGACAACGATTGCGGCCACCTTGCTTTCGTTTTGAATGAGATAGTTATAATCGGGAATGACGAAATCTATTCCCGGCATCTGGTCGCTGGGAAAACTCATTCCCGCATCTACTACCAGTATGTGGTTTCCGTATTCAAAAAGCGTCATGTTCTTTCCGATTTCTCCTACTCCGCCTAAAAACATGACCTTTAGTTTGTTTTGTTTTTTTGCCAAATTGTTTCTCCTTTTTTATCTAAATAATATTCGCTTTTTTGTTATTCCACAGTTACGGACTTTGCAAGATTGCGCGGCTTGTCTATGTCGCAGCCCTTTGCTCTTGCAATATAGTACGAAAACAATTGCGTGGGTATCACCGATATGATTGGATAAAGCGTATCCGGCACATCGGGAATTGGTATAATGAAGTCGCTGACATTCTTTATGCCGGCATGGTCGGCAAAAGGTGTTATGGTAATGACCGTAGCGCCTCTTGACTTGACTTCAATGAGTGAAGAGTGCATTTTTTCCATCAGGTCTGTTTGTGTGGCAAGCGCCATAACCAATACGCCGTCCTCTATCAATGCAAGCGTACCGTGCTTTAACTCTCCAGCGGCATATGCCTCGCTTTGGATATAGCTTATTTCCTTAAGTTTTAAGGAGCCTTCCATAGCCACAAAATAATCCAACCCTCTGCCAAGATAAAATACACTTTTCCTTGTGTAATTCCAGCTTGAGAAGTCGGCAATGAATTCGCCCAGTTCCAGCGTTTGCGCCGCCTTTTCGGGCAATCGGCTAAGCGCCGTCAACATGTCGCCATACTCTTTTTGGCTTATTGCGCCCTTTTGTCTTGCAAAATCAAAGGCAAAGCGCGTAATCACGGCAAGCTGACAGTTGTAGGCTTTTGTTGACGCCACCGCAACCTCCGGACCGGCATTGGTCAGCAGTGTAAAATCGCTTTCAAAGACTATGCTGGATATAGGCACATTGCATACGCAAAGTACCTTGCCGCCTCTTTCCTTTACCATTCTGATACATGACAGCGTGTCTGCAGTCTCTCCGCTTTGCGACACCGCCACGGTCAGCGTGTGTTCGTCAATGTGAAAATCGTCATAACGGAACTCACTTGCCATTTCGGCAAACAAATTCAGCTCCGGCAGCAGTTTTTTCAAAATGCGTTTGCCCACCATACCTGCATGCAACGCCGTACCGCAACCGATAAAATAAACTTTGTTTATGTTGCGCCAATATGCGTCATCGGTAATGGGCGAAACATAATTTTGCAACGCCCTTTTCAGCGCTTCGGGAATCTCGCGGATTTCTTTCTCCATATAGCTCTCAAAGTTGTGGCTTTCTTCGTCAAGCTGTCTGGATACATCGACGGTTTCAACGGGCTGACCGCAACCGTTAAAGTCGCATATCTCCACGCTATGCGACGTCACTCTGGCAAGCTGATAATTCTGAAGTACAACTACCTTGCCGGTAAATTTTTGCAGACTTGTAATATCGGAACTTATGAAGTTTTCGTCATCGCCTCTGCCGACTATCAGCGGATTATCTTTCTTTATGGCATATATTACGCCGGGCTCCGCCGAGGATATTATGCCGAGGGCAAAAGAGCCTTTAAGCCGCCGCACCGCCGACAATATGCATTCCTTGACATCTCCCAAATACAAGAATTCAATAAGATGCGCCACAACTTCGCTGTCCGTCTGCGAATAAAAATGTATGTTGTGCGCCTGCAAATATTCCTTTATTTCAAGATAATTCTCAATGATGCCGTTGTGTACGACAGCAAATTTGTGCGCTGAGGACACAAAAGGGTGAGCGTTGCTGTCCGACGGCTTGCCGTGCGTTGCCCAGCGTGTATGTCCTATGGCCGTGCTGCCCGATAATGAATGAGCCGCCAGTTCGTTTTCAAGACAGATTATTCTGCCCTCTTTCTTTACTGTTTGAATATTCTCCCCGTCATAAACGGCTATGCCGCTGGAATCATATCCTCTGTACTCAAGGCTTTTCAGCCCCTTGATGATTATGTCAGTCGCTTGCTTGTTTCCGGTATAGCCTATTATGCCGCACATATGTTCTCCTCATAATTTAGTTTGTGGTTTCCCCCTTTATTTCCTTCCTGTTTTCTGCCTATACGGATATTTGGAAATCGCCGGGGTCGGGGCTGGGTTTTTCTTGAGCATATATGAATCTGTTTTTCATTACGCTGGGCAGATTATCTAAGCCGTTATACACCGTTTTTGCAGTTTCGGACGGTACATAAACATCTATATAGTTCGAGCTGATACCGCCGGAGAACTGCGTTGTTGTCTTTCCGAAAAACGCTGCCACCGGGGAGGTGTTTTCAAATACAAGGTATTTCAGCGCGGTGCAGTTTGCAAATGTTGCGTCCGCCATGCTGTTGTACAGTATCGGCATTCTTACATATCTGAGTTTTGTACAACGGTTGAAAGCGCCGGTGCCGGTTGTTGTCAGCTTTTTGCTGTCTTTTAAGTCTACCCACACCAATTCGGTACAGGCATAAAACGCTTCATTGCCTATGGTCTCAAGATTTGAGCCGCCGATAAAGTAGGTTATTGCAGTATCAAAGAACGCATTGCTGCCTATGGTCTTGAGCGCAGTCCTGCCCAACTGTTCAACGCCGGGATTGTCCAGCGCTCCGCCATAATATACTTCGCGCAGCTTTTTGCAGCCGGCAAAAGCATATTCAAGAATGTTGACGATATTTTCGGGCAGCCGTATCCTTTCTATGTTTTTGTTGAACGCATACGGTCCGATTTGGATGATATTTATGTTGTCATAGCTGTTGGGCAAAACTACTTCTTTCTCATCGCCAAGATAATAACCCAAAGCCCAACCTTGTGTGGGGGAACCGACATTGATTAGTTCCAGCACGGCGCGCTTGCCGTCGCCTATTTCTTTTATCATTGCTCTAGAGAAAACAGGCAAACTTCTCTTTGTGTAATTGCTGGCTCCCTTCTCAAAAGATGTTCGCATAGCCTCTACTACGCTGTCCTCTACAAAGACTTTGAACGGCTGAGTGGGATAGAAGAAGTCGGCCTCCTCTTTCCGCGCAAATTCCAGCCAGGACCTGTCATACTTCAGCGGTTGCGGCGCAATGACATCGTTTGCCAAATTTACTTCAATAAGGCTTTCGCAGCCTTGGAAAGGCCCGTCGCCGTACCACTGGAACACCTTTGAGGTTATGTCAAATTTTGAAATCAGTCTGTTGTTTCTGAAAGCAGACGCTCCCAGAGTTTTTAGTTGACTGTTTTCGCCGAACTCCACGCTTGTGATTGACGAACAATCTTGGAAAACTCCAAATTCGGATTTTTCGTTCTTTGTGCCGGGGAAATTCTTGTCGCCGGAAATATAGGCATCTCCGCCGATGTCCTCAAGCGAATCGGGGAATCTCAACTCCGTCAGTCTCTTTTGATAGTGGAAGGCTCCTTTGCCGATAACTTTGAGTCCTTCGGCAAAAGATACCGAAATCAATCCGACATTGTTCTTTTGGCTGTGCAGTCTTATGTCAAACATGCCTGCGGGAATAATCTCCAACCCATTGGCTTGGTCTGGGTCTGTCAGCGTGCTGAACCTTGTTATTGTTTCATTGCTCTTGAAAAGGCACCAGCCAAGATAATAATCGCTGTCAGCCACTACCGTTTCGCCGTCAATCTGTTCGATATACGGCACATTTTCAATGGCGTCTGCCTTAAACTTTACTCCCGGCATAAATATTACTTCTGTAAAGGTAGTGCCGACAAAGCAC
Source organism: Christensenellales bacterium (assembly GCA_050309775.1). Taxonomy (GTDB): domain Bacteria; phylum Bacillota; class Clostridia; order Christensenellales; family DTU072; genus DTU072. Next base: position 137,274 of record JBNRMV010000005.1, read on the forward strand.
CAGTTACCGATATGCGTAATTTCCGGATATATGAACAGTTTTGTGCCGGGCGAGGCTTTGCCTCTCTCTATTGTTCTGCCCCAGCTGCTGTTTTCAAAGCATCTCTCACCGAGGAATTTAACCGTCGGCGGCAGCGTAAAGCCGATTGTGCCTTTGCCGAGGTTTGAGGTGCCATAGAAAGCTCTGTTGTCCAGCACTTCGACAACTCCTTGCGGATGGAACTCTACCGTTTCCACCTTGCTACTGCTGAATGCGTCCTTGCCTATTGTTTTAACATACTTGCCTATTTTTATTGTTCTCAAATTATTTGTTTTGTCAAAAGCTGCGTCGCCGATAGCCACAATGGGATATTCTCCGTTGTCATCGGCTATGGTGTCATAAACCTCCAGCGTGCTTTGCCTGTCGCCTGCCGATGTAATCTTGGTTATGGTAGCAAATTTGGCAAAATTGCCGCCCTTCCCGTCAGGTATGTCGTATGTTGCATTCGACAAAGTGAAGTTGTACAGTCTTTCATAATGCGCATACAGTGTGGTATTTTTCCAGAAATAAAAATTTGCGGAGTTGGTCACAAGGTGACCGTTGCCGTTCGGCTGGGTATAATAGCCCATAAATGCCCAACCGCCCAATTTTGTCGGAGTATGCTCATGAATGCTTTGGTTGCTGGGACTGGGAATGATGTCCTCCAGGCTTTGGTGATATGCCACTTCTATGGTAGCAGATCCACCCTTTGTATCCGTTCTTGCGTCATAGTTTTGGTAGTCCAGCTTTAGTCTGAATTCCGGCTCTACATTCACCGTCATATCCACATAATCCTGATTCAAAGTCATTGACAGCACAGAAGACCCCAGATTGTAGAATATCTTTGTGATTGTGTAGGTCGTTTGACCTGAGGTTTCTCCTATTTCAAACTCAATCGTGGTACGGGATGAGTCGGAGCCGTCCAAAAAGTCTTTTGAGGCTATCTCAAATTGCTTGCCCTCTCCAGACAAGACCACTTTGTTTATTTTCAGGTTGCTGGGGTTTACATAATCAATGACAATATGCACCCTTTCGCCTGCGTTGACCGGCATAATTATGCCTTCCTCAATATCCGTATAAACCTCCATCTTATTTGTTTCGGGGTTGAGATAATCGGGGGAGACTCTTTCTATTCTTGGCGGCGATTTAATGTCCAGCTTGGGCGCAATGATTTTTTCATCCTTTTTACCAAAAAGCGAACATGAGGACAATACCAAAATCAATAATATACCCATACCAATCGTCAATAACGATTTCTTAAAATTGCCGATTCTTCGCTGTTTCATAAAAAACCTTCCTTTACTTTATTTTTTCTTTCTTGCTCTCTTTTCCGCCGCATCATATGGGTTATAGACTTTTCTGCGTTTTATTATTACTTTCTTAATTATGAAGAACAATCCTACTATGGCTCCGCCGCCGCCAAAAATGCCGCCGACAACTTTCAGCCAAAGCAGTTCGTCCCTCTCTCTCTGTGGCGGCTCTTCTTCCGGAGGCGCCACAACATTGAAACTGCGCGAGTATACGACTATGTTGTCATACACTACCTGTATTTTTACCGAACGCTCATTCCCGTACAGCAAAATAAACGACACTACATCTCCGTCTTGTACAAGCATAAGATGCTCATAGCCTTCTTTGAAACGAATGAAACACTGCGACTCCTCAACTTGTATTACGCCATTTTCTAAGAAGACGCCGCCGGATATTTCAAACACGCCCTCTCCTGCAGGAATAATCGGCGGTTCTTCCTCATCTTCCTGCAAAATAACGCTGAAGGTCTTTGCAAATACCGTGTTGCCGTCGTATCGTATTTCTATTCTGTACTCACCTGTTGCCGCCAGCGTAATGAAACTTACTTTTTTGCCGTCAAGGTACAATTCCGCATCGGCGTACTCTTCGGTTAGGGTGACATTTGTGACTTCCGTCAAGTATATGTTGTTGTCCGAAAGTATAACTGACTGTGTGTCAAACTCCAATGCGTCCTCGCGCACAGGCTTGCCGTTGACGCTTACGGTTGTTGTCGCCTCCTCAAAGTTGTGACTGTCCGTCGGCGTAAACAATACCTGATACTCGTTTATTCCCCTTTTCAGCGAAGTGTCGCCCAGCCAGGAGAAGGAGCCTGCTACCTCAATGTCATTCAGCATTGCCACTCCTATTATATCATTATTTTGGAGTTTTGCAACGACTGAATAAGGCATAATTATGTCTTGAATAAATAATACGGGCGTTGCTTTTGTGATAGTAAGCGTCGCCGTCAGAGTCTGCATAAAAGAGTTGGGGAAAATCACCGTGGCAATGACATTGTACAACCCTACCTGTGTCTTGAAATTGTTTTGGTAAGATACCGTTGCGCCCTGCGGCAGCGCCTGATTGAGGGAAAGCGACTTAACCGTGCCGTCATAGACAAAACTTCTGCTTGCCATAGACATCGGCGGATATTCGTTCGGGGTGACTACCAATGTGCCTGTAATGAAAGTAATCTCATAGTTTTGCAATTCAAACGGGGTTATGGTGATAGGTAGTGTCAGCCCGACGGGAGAAGTCGGAAGATATGCGCAGTTGTAGACCAACTGCCTTGACATATTTGACAATGTGTCGGTGCCGCGCAATCCCGTAACGGTGGCGGTATAGTTTATGTTTTCTGTGCCTCTGACTACGCTTTTGTCATTTGCGCGTATAGTCAGCGGAGCTTTTGTTATTTCAAGGCTGACAACCTGCGTTTCAAGTTTATAATTTATCGAAAACTCCAGTTCCGCCCATATGTTGTAAGTGCCGACATTTTTCAGTCCGCCGTCAGACATTATTTGTGTTGAGACGCTCTCTCCTGCAACGACATTGTCAATAGTCAGCACAAAGGGTTGTTGTATTGCGCCGTTATAAACAACGCTGATATGACTTTCATTCCAGCTATGCGTCAGCTCTCTTTTCTGCACGGTGACCCTGTTTGTCCCCGCTCCTTCGGGAATGGAAAAATCAAAGTTCGGCGTGTCCTTTACAGATGTAACATTATAAATACCTGCTGCAGGTCCGGCATAATAGTATTCCACATCCACCGATTCATTGGTTTCGGCGACAAAAAAGCCGCGTTGAATGATAAAAGTTCTACCTGAAGTATAAGTTCTGCCTGCATAGACAAAATCTTTATAATCGCCATAGACGAATTCCACATAATTGGGCGCATAATCCACCGCCAGCCTGCGAATGCTGAATACGGGGTTGTTGACTATCTGATAATTGCTGTTGTCAGAAACGGGATAAGTAGTGTAGCTGCCTGCATTCATTACGCTGTTTACGGCATATTCATAGCCATATCCCAGTAAGCTGTATTCCCAGCTTACGCCGACGCTGTCGCCGTCAATAACACCGTCCAAAACATATGACGGCGTTTGATTGGTTTTGTTGTAAACGGCAGATGCCGTAATTTCCAAATTCAACTCTTTCTTTGTTATGTTGAGTACTGTCAGCAGCGTTTTGTCTTTGTAGTTGCGGCTGCCCGAAAAAATCGTCGTAATGTTATATCTTCCGGCATATTTGAAAGAAGTAAAGGACTCATTTGCCGAATTTTTTCCGCTTTGCACAATGGTGAAGTTGTCATTCAAAGGCAGCTCCCCTTCGTAACTTATGTTGTGATACTGCCCGTCATACTCCAAAGTATACTCCGTTTCAAAATACACCGTTATGTCGGCTTTATTCACAGTCATCTGAGCAAGGAACTGGGTATTGGCATAATTGCCGTTTATGGCGGTGACATATGCCGCCACGGTATATACTCCGCTGTCTGTCGGCGCCTCTGCCAACAACTGTTCGCCTAAATAATAAGTATATATTGCGTCAGTTTGATAGCTCAACAAATCTATCGGGTGGGTCTTTTGTTGTCCGTCATAAGTCAGTTCAATGTCGGGATAGTTGAAAATGTCCGTCATCTGCGCATTGGCAACGGTCAAAATACCTTTTTCAAAGGTAATATTATAATTCGGCGCCGTCAAGCCATGCACAAGAATGTCATAGCTGCCGACATCGTCGCCTGCGATATAAGCCCCCTCAAAAACTGCCTGTCCCGACAAAACTGCGGCAGTGTCGCTGCCTCGAAATGCTATTTCGTCCAAAGCGTACTGCGGCGGCAAAGCGCCATAGGATATTTGCATATCCTTAGGTTTGATTACCAGTTCAACGGCAGTTATTGTTAACAGAACTTCTTTTGTATAATCGGTATAATTGGGTTTTGAAAAAATGCCTTGCACTGTATAACTACCCACATTGCGGTTGTTGTTGTTTATGTATGAGGCTGTGACGCCTTCGGGCAATTGCGCGGCAATGGCAATAACCTCTCCTTCATACTCTTTCTGAATGTCCTCAAAAACAATGCCTTGGCTGGGCAAAGGTATTGCGTTTACGGAAAGCGTTGCTTTTGTGACAATTACATTATAATTTGTCAAAGTGACGGCAAATGAGATTTCATAACTGCCTATATTGCTTCCGGCAGTATATGCGCATACTGCGGCGCCGCCTGCGGTCTGAATGGCGGCAAGCGCATTTGTCTGCGCCGTTTGTATTTGTTGTTGCGTTGCGCCGCTATTGGTCTGCGCCTCAGACAAAAAAGTATATATCGGCGGCTCTTCCAGATAATTTACGGTCTTGTCGTGCATGGTTATGTTGAGGTTGGCTCTTGCCACCTGCACGGCAAAATCTCCGCTGAAAGAAGTAAAATTTACGCTGCTTATAGTCATAGAAACGGTATAATACCCGACATTGCGAATGTATGTCACGGGTGTGGTGCCTCTTGCCAGCGTGTAAGAATAGTTTTCCTCCGTCATTCCCACAGAGTCAAGGTTAAATGCCTTGATTTGGGTATAATCATAGTCCTCACCGTCATAAATGTACGGCGTATGCACACCTAAAATACCGCCTGTGCCATAAAAATCGGGTGCAGGCAACGGCGCTTTGGCTATTGTTATTGTCAGCGTTTTTGTGTATTGGTACACAAAATCATTGCCCGGGAAGGAAGCGTTCAGCAAATATGTGCCGGCATTTACAATATAAGGGCTTTCTATGGGGTCAAAAACAACGCCGTTATAAAGCCACTCAAAAACTATGCTTTGGCGCACGATTTCATTTATTACCAGTTGATGTTCAATGGCGCTGATGAGCAGACTTTGTTCCGGAGCGTATGTTCTGTTATAACTCAAATTTGATGCAAAATAACCTTGCGCAATGTCCTCTTTATAGTTCTTGCCGGGTTTTTTTATTGTCGGGCAGATGTTGTTGCCATAATCATAGCCCCAAATGCTTAAATCGTATTGCGGAAAAAGCCGCAATTGCGCCACGGGCAATATATCGGATTCATATTCAATGACATGGTTATGTATGAGTTGTATGGAGCTGTTTGCTTTGAGCGAAGAATTCACCGCGCCGCCGTCATACATCAAGGCGCCGCCGCCGTCAAAGCAATGAGTAATGCTGCCATGCTCTCCTTGCGCAGCAATACCATATGCCGCCGTGCCATAAAAAGAACTCTTTGTAATGTTGGCATTGTTTTTGCCGGCTATGCCGCCGCTATTTAAGCCTGAAAGATACGCATGACTTTCGGCAAGAATGATATTGCCGTTGTTTTCGCCGGCTATGCCGCCGCTCTCTGCGCCGGATATTGAGCCATAAACCGTTATGTTTTCCGCACTGCCTAATTCATCTATAACGCTGCAAAGCATGCCGGTATAATCCAGCGATATGTTTATGCCTCTAAGCCTGACATTCTTTATGCTGCCGGTTATGGCAGTCCTGACCAACGGCTCGTTAAGCAGCCCGATAATACTGCGCCCCCTGCCGTCAAGATTGGCTATCAAGCTCTCAACATTCAGGCTGTACTTTGTGGGTTGAGCGGAAGAATTTACTACTATATCATTTGCCAGCGCCGCATAAGTGTTTTCGGCAAGCGCGCTCAATCCTGCAAGCTGTGCCGCCGTAAAAATTAAATACGGGTCGTTCTGTGTGCCGCTGCCCGTCAAAGCATAGTCTTTTGTTATGTCGACAATCGGCTCAACTCCGGTATACCCAAATGTTTCCGCAAGCGTGAAACTTCTGCCGCCGTATATGTCGGCATGAGCAAAGGTAGCGCCGTAGCGGTAAGACGGAGTGTAACAATTTGAAAGCGTGCCTCCAACATTTGTCGCAATCTTATTGTTCTGATTGCCGTTTATGAAACCCAGATTGCGGATTTGGCCAAAATTCTTGTCAAAAAGCGCAGTCGCCGGGAAATTATAAATAACACAATCATTGCCGTCATAATATCCGCTGAATCCCATAGCAATGTTCAATGGGGCGATTGCTGCCAAACCAAAGTCTATGTCTGCCGTCTGAAGAAAATAAAGGGAAAGCGCCGACTTGTACATAAATGCCTGCAAAAGCAAAATATCCTCTCTGTCTGCGACAATGAATGGTTGCTCCTCAGTGCCTGCGCCGTCAAAAAAAGCTCCTTGCAAGAAAGGATATTGATTTTCCGCCGCCTGCCAGATGCCGTCGTTATTTATTTTGCTCAACAGGTCGTCTTCATCGGTATTGAGCAGTTGCGCCTGAGTTATTGCGCTGTTTGTGGTGGGCAAAATCTCTTGTTCATACCCTTCTTCCACTTCCCAATATAAGTCGGGCTGAAGCAAAGCCGTGCTGAAACAGTCATTTATGTATGCGCTGCCGATAAAGCCGTAATCTATTATTTCGTAATAAGGAGTATCCGGCGATTCGGGTGTGACATATTGATATATCGGCTGCAAACCGGAAGTTTTATATAATATGCCGTACAGTTCCCCTTCGCCGTATAAATCCGAATAACAATATTGCATTTCCGTGTTGTCGCTTTTGCCGATAAGTCCGGCAACGGCAAGCGCCCTTTCTGAAAAATTTATCGGCTCTTGCGAAACATAGCGCACATCGATGAACGCATTGCCGTTTTTTATTGCGCTGCGATTGTTGTCGTTGTTCGGCACTCCGTTGACCCCGACAAGACCGCCCACCGACATATTATCAATACTTTTTATGCTGTTGACAACAAGTTCAATTTTTGCGCTGCATTTTTCTACCAAGCCGGCATTAAAAGAGGCTATGCCGCCAAATCGTGATGAGTTGGTTATCTCCGCCTTACCCATGTAATGACTGTTGCGGATAGTGCCGTAATTTGAAACAGCTATGCCGCCCGAAATTCCCAAGCCCGATGTTGTATTTTCACAGATATTCAAATAGCTTTTGCAGTTTTCTATAAGTCCGTTGTTTGTGGCGACCAGTCCGCCAAGATTGCCAAAAGCCATGTTCCCCGAAGCCGTGACATTGTATATTGTGCCGTTGTTTGTGACGGTCAGAAGCGCCCTTGCTTGCGTCAAAGACGCGTTATAAAAATTCAAGTTCCTTACAACTCCGCTTCCGCCGATTTCAGAAAACATTGTAGTACGGGCATTGTATGCTGTATGTCCGTTGCCTTCAAAAACACCGAAAAACTTTTTTGAAAAGGGATATACCGCCAGGTCAATGTCGCAGTTCAGCACAACGGTTTTGCCGTTGAAAGTATATGCCGAAGAAAGCGTGGCTAATTTTCCCCAGTCGGAAGTTGTGTCAACGACCAACACACTGTTGCTGCCATAATAAGCTACAACATCGTTGCCTATTGCCGCCTCGGCGGTGTCGTTTGCAGGAAAAAAGTTTGCGCAAAACATAGCAACAATAAACATTATTGCAATAAGGGGTAAAATCAACTTTTTCTTCGATTTAGCCAAATTGTACTCCATAGTCATTTTATGCGCAAGTTAATAATAAGTATAGCACATCAAATTATACTCTTCCAATAATAAAATTACAAATTATACTTAAATAAAACTTAAATTAAACTAATAAAATAATTTAGCAAAATAAAATAATTATTAGGTTTCAACAAAACCCTGTGTTTATGCTGCTGAAATATCAAATATAGTAGCCCAAAATTGGCATACGGAGATTTTGTGTCAAAATCCCCGTATGCAAAATGAATTCTATTCGTTGGCTTATTTTCTGTTCACTCTTGCCCGCACAGCCACGGCTAAAATAATTGCGTCAACGATGACGGCAACCAGCACAATAAGCCAGTACGGGTGCCAAGTTATTATATGCAAGAAAGACAGCGATACATAAACCGCAACGGCCGCCGTCGGTATTAGCCCTAAAGTTGTTGCCAGCGCAGGGCGCATTCTTTTGGTGGAAATATCAATAATCAGCTCTGCCAACATCAAAAATGTCGGAAGAAACAGCATAATTATCCAACTTTTTGACCAGATACCCATTATAAGGGATACTCCCAGATACATTCCCACAGTCGCAAGGCTGACTGCCGACAGTAGCGAAACACGGGGAAGTACAATTTTGTTTTTGGCAAGCCCCTTTGCGGCGCCGACCATCAGCATAAATACCAGTCCTGCAAATATACCTTCGACAACTATCAGCCATGTTATTTTCCAACCGCCCTTAAGAAAGCTGACGGCTAGGAATACTCCGATAAGAACCAATACATATATGGCAAAGTACAACAACTTTGTTGCGGCGTTTGCTACTTCTTTCTGTATGATTGGTTTACTTCTCATGACCTTTAGGGTATCCTTAAAGCCGCTTATGGAGTTTATGCTCAATTTGAATACTTCGTCGTCGCTCTTGCCTGCCGCTTTGAGTTCCTCGGCTTTTTCCATCAGCGTACCCAGCAATTCGTCTTTTAAGTCATTTACTTCGCGTGACTTTGGCAAGCCCTTGAATTCTTTTGATAAATAAGCCTCAAATCTTTCAATCATTGTTATTCCCTCCCAAAATTAAATTGTCAAGTATGCTCTTCAGCTTTTTCCACTCTTCCCTCTTTTCTGCATAGAGCTTTCTGCCCTTTTCTGTTATGGAATAATAGCGCCGCCTTGCGCCGCCTACCCCATCTCCCCAGTAAGTCGCCAGCAAACCATCATTTTCCATTCTGCGGAACGCCGTATATATGGTGGCGTCCTTTATGTCAACCAGACCTTGACCGTTGTCTACAATATCCTTGCTGATTTCGTAGCCATAACTGTCCTTCTCTGAAAGCATACGCAAAATAATAGTTTCGGTATGGCCCCGTAAAAAATCATTGTTCTGCGCCATGTACCCTCCTTGTATATAAACTGTTTATATACATAATATCATTATCTATTCATCATTGCAATAGGTTTTACAAAATTTTTTGAAAATTTATTAAAAAAATATAAAAACGCCCAATGTTCACAACATTGAGCGTTGATTTATGCGTTTGTGCAATTATTCTTCTTGTTCTGAACTAAGTTTTTTCATTGCCGTCAAGATGCTGTCTTTTGCCACCTGAAGATGCTCATTGACATCGCTAAGCATTTTGTACAGGTTTTTCATGGTATTTGTGGCATATTCTGTTTGTATTTCGTATGCCTTTTGGACAATTTCTTCGGCGCGTCTTTCGGCTTCTTTTACCACTTCGGTTTCGGAAAGCATCTGCTCCCTTCTTTTCTCCGCAAGCGCAACAATGTTTTGCGCCTTTTGGGTTTCTTCACGAATGCGTTTCTCGTTCAGCGCTTCGGGCAAACTTGCTCTTATTCTTTCGGTATAAGATAAAATAGCGTTTTTGTCCAGCGCAAAAATTTTCTTTGATTTTATTTCGTTTTCGATATAATTTAACAATAAATTGATGTCTTCCATAATTTACTCCTTTAGTATTCTTATTGCGCCCTCGTCCACAAGGGTAGAAATGTCTTTTTGTTCGTCAAGGTTTTTGCGCACCAGAGTACTGCTGACTGCGCTTATCGCCGGCATGATTATTGTTGTCACGCCGCCGTTAAGGAAGTTGTATTCCGCCATTTGGCGCTCATACTCCATGTCCTCAGCGTTTCGTGCGCCTCTTAAAATATATTGTATATCATTTTTGCGGCAGTAGTCAATAGCCAAGCCGTCATAGCTGTCGACAATTATGTCATTTTTGTCGTCATTTAGCGCAGAGTTTATGATTTCCACACGCTTTTCAATGGAAAACCGCGCCGTTTTATCTTTGTTGATGAGCAAAACAATATAAATTGCCTCAAACCCGACTTCACGCGCCTTGCGCACAAGAGAATGATGCCCTGTCGTGAACGGGTCAAAAGTGCCTGTTATTGCCGCTCTTTTTTGCCGTCTATAAAAATCTATGGCGGACAGCGCATATTTGCGGCTGTCATTGTGCAAAAAGGCGGAACTTTCGGCTGCCGGGTACTGCTTGTCCCGTTCTATGGCGACTATGCCGCCATAAGCCAAAATGCCGGCTTTGCTCAATTGTTCAAGGATTTTTTCGCCGGCGTTTTTGCCATATGGAGGGTCGGCAAAAACAACATTTAGACTCTCTCCCCTGTCCTTTAACAAATTCAGCGCCCTTTCGTAACTCATATGGAGTATTTCATAATTACCTTGAATGCCGCTCAGATTCTTTTTTATCAGCGCCACAGCTTGCGCACTTGTTTCGGCAAAATATACCTTTTTGGCACCCCTTGACAAGCATTCTATGCCTATTGCGCCGCTGCCCGAAAAGGCGTCAAGAAAGACGCATTGTTCGTCAATATGGTTATATAAAATATTGAACAACGCTTCCTTGGCTCTGTCCGTTGTCGGTCTTATGTCGGAACCTTGCGGCGGAGCAATGAGTTTTTTGCCGCGGTACTTGCCGCTTATTATCCTCAAAGCGTCTCCTCCTCTGTGATTATCATATCCATTTTTATGTCGTTGCTGTCGATTATTATGCCCATCAATTTTTGAATAGAGAAAGCCAGCGCAATTTTTTTGCCCGGGAAGCCTTGCAAAAATCTGTCATAATAGCCCTTACCCTGCCCCAATCTGTTGCGTTCAGCGTCAAACCCCACCAACGGAATTATGGCAATATCGGGCATAAAATCGCTTATAACAGCGTTTTGCGGCTCTTTTATGCCGTACTTTCCTTTTGTTAGCGGTGTTATGGGAAATATCTCCGCAAGGCGCATTTCCTCCCTTGTGACGGGAACAAAAACTCTTTTGCCTTCCTTGAACGCACGCTCAACTATGGGAAAGGTGTCAACTTCTTTGTCGGTACTTAAATAAATAAAAATGCTTTCTGCAAGTTCGTATTCTTCCAGTTCAAACAACTTTTTTGCAATAATTTCTGAAGATTTGTGGCGGTTGGTAAATTGCGCCGTTCTTTGGCGCAGTATTTGTCTTTGTTGCGTCTTGTCAGTCATAAGTAAAAAATCCTCTTCATTCGCCCTTTGAAAGCCGTCATAATGACATATGGTATGGTGCCGCAGTGCGCCGCCATTGCTTCGGCATCGTTTTCTTCGCCCAAAAGCACTACCTCGTCGCCCTCGCTTGCGGATATGCCGTCCAGAATGACAAACGAAAGGTCCATACAAATGCTTCCGATAAGGCGGGTAAAACAGCCGTTTACAAGCACTTTGAATCCGCTTGCCGCGCGGCTTATGCCGTCAAAATAACCGCCCCTTATAATACCTATTTTACCATCTTTTTCTGCAACATACAAGCCCGAATAGCCTACTTTATCCCCGGCGCGCACATTTTTGATACAGATTATCGGCGCCGTCACGCTCATAGCCTTACGCAGACAAAACGCCTGCGAACGGTTGGGCATATATCCGTACATAATCAGTCCGGTACGCACCTCGTCATATAAGAACCTTGCGCCATACATAAGCCCGGAGCTTGCGGAGGCGTTTTTGGGCAGTATTCCTGTTTTTTCCTCAATAATAGAACAGTATTTTTCAAACCTTTTGGCTTGTATCAGAATATTGTCAAAATCTGAATGAGCAAAATGCGTTGACAGCGAACAAACTTTCAAGCGGTTATTTTTTATCATTTCCGCAGCGGCTTTGACGGTCTCCAACTCGTTTATGCCCATTCTGTTCATGCCGCTGTCAAGTTTCAGGTCTATTCCTGTTTGCGGGTACTGCACCGCCACCTTTTCAAGCGTTGCCAAATCCCCTACCATAGGACATAAATTAAAAGTGACGGCTTGTTGCAGTTCCTCTGCGACAAATCCCGTCACCTTGATTGGTTTTTTTATGCCCAATTCGCGCAAGGCTATGCCTTCCTGCGCCGTACTGACACCAAAACAATCGATGTCGTCCTCAATATATTTTGTCAAAAGCATACCATGATTGTACGCTTCCGCCTTTACCATCGCCGTAAGCATTCTGCCGCCGATTGCCGCCCTTACCTTATGTATGTTGTGCCTTATTGCAGCAATATCCGTGTGTATGGTAAGTTTAATCAGACCTCCGAATATTTATAATATATTGCGGTCTATCAGGTCTATGCCATTATCCTTCAATACTTTTGCGACAAAGTCGTTGTCGTCCACCTTGATGAGTATGATTGCCTTTTTCTCCGTCGGTCTGACAAAGGAATAAAGATAGCCGATGTTTATGCCCTCTTTGGCAAGTATGTCAATAACCCTCTGCATTGCGCCCGGCTTGTCGTCAACTTCAAAGCCCACAAGGTAGGTGGATGCGATGTTAAAACCGCATTCTTTAAGCACCTTAGCCGCCTTTTCGTTGTCGTCCGTAATTACTCTCAAAATTCCATAATCGGTAGTATCGGCTATTGACATGGCTATCATGTTGATGTTTGCGCCGGCTAAGCACGCAGCAAATTCGTTTATTCTGCCTGCGCGGTTTTCTAAAAATACTGCTATTTGGTTTACAAACATAAATCCTCCTAATTTAATCTATTCTTAATAGTGCGGTTTTTATTATAGTTTCCTTTTATCGGTTACCCTTTGCGCCTTGCCTTCGCTGCGCTTTATGCTGCCGCTGGATACCAACCTGATTTCTGCGTTGATGCCTATGGCGGAACTGATTTCCGCAACAAGCCGCTTTTTCAGGCTTTCTATTTTCTTTATTTCGTCAAATGCCACAGCGTCTGCAAGTTCAATATCAATTTGCATTGTGTCAAGAGTGTTTATTCTGTCCACCGTTATATGATAATGCAAAGCAATGTCTTTTTCTTTCATCAACACGCTTTCTATCTGTGACGGGAAGACATTTACGCCGCGGATTATCAGCATATCGTCTGTTCTGCCGGCAATTCTGTTTATTCTGACGCCTGTTCTGCCGCATTTGCAGGGCGTATTGTCGAGCGCCGTTATGTCCCTTGTGCGATAGCGTATCAGCGGTATGCCCTCTTTTGTCAGCGTGGTGAACACCAACTCGCCCTTTTGCCCGTACGGCAACGGCTCAAGCGTGTTCTCGTCGACTATTTCAGGATAGAACATGTCGTCCTGAATATGGCTGCCGCATTGATATTCGCACTCCACCGCCACGCCCGGACCGGATATTTCGCTAAGTCCATAAATGTCAAAAGCCTTAATTTTCAATTTGCTTTCAATTTCTTTGCGCATCTCGTCAGTCCATGGCTCTGCGCCAAAAATACCGTATTTTATGCTCATATCCTCAGGTTTTATGCCCAGTTTTTCCATTTCTTCGGCTAAATAAACAGCATAGGATGGCGTACAGCAAATTATGTCGGCTTCAAAATCCTTCAACAGCTGCAACTGTCTGCCTGTGTTGCCGCTTGAAACAGGCACCGCCACAGCGCCCAACTTTTCTGCGCCATAGTGCATTCCCAAACCGCCGGTAAACAGCCCATAACCATAAGCGATATGTACGGTGGAATTTGCGTCGCCGCCAACGCTTACTATGGCTCTTGCGCAGCTTTCTGCCCAGTCTTCAATGTCCTTTCTCGTATAACCCACAACGGTAAGTTTGCCCGTTGTGCCGCTTGACGCATGTACTCTTATTATTTCACTCTTTGGCGCGGCAAACATTCCGAAAGGATAGTTGTCACGCAAATCCTGTTTTGTGGTAAAGGGCAATTTTTTTATATCGTCAATACTCTTAATGTCCTCAGGGCGCAAGCCTATTGCATCCATTTTTGCTCTGTAAGGAGCAACATTGTTGTACACCCTGTGAACAACCTCAATAAGTCTTTGGCTCTGCAGTTCTCTTTTTTCGTCCGCCGCAAGACACTCCATTTCCTGATTATAATATTTCATAAGCACTCCTATATCATTTTATAGCCCAACAGTAAGGCCTTTTTGTTTATTTCAAGGAATTTTTCTTTTATTGCCGAAGTCAACGCCTGCTCAATTTTTTCGTAAGGCAATGCCAGAGCTTTCGCCATGGCGCCAATCATAACAGTGTTGACGGCTCTTTCGCTACCCGCCTGCAAAGCCGCTGAACGGGCGTCTACTTTCATATATTTTTTGTTTTCTTTCTCCAGCGTTTCAAACACTTCGCTTGGGTATTGCATCATGCCGATAATGACGGGCATGGGTAATATTTCCTGGTCATTTACTATGACAGTGCCGTCTTTTTTCAAATAATGCCGCCACCGCAAAGCCTCAAGTTTTTCAAAAGCAAGTATAATATCTGCCTCACCCTCGGAGATTATCGGAGAAAAAATGTTGTCGCCTATTCTGACATGCGTAACAACGCTGCCGCCGCGCTGGCTCATACCATGCACTTCCGACAGTTTGCATTGTTTGCCTTGAAGTTGCGCAAGGTTGCCCAAAATTTTGCTTGCAAGCAGCGTTCCCTGTCCGCCGACGCCGACAATAAGTATGTTGATATCCATGTGATTAGTCCTCCTTAACGATAGCGCCGAATTTGCATAGCGAAACGCACACTCCGCACGAAGTGCAAAGTCCGGAGTTTATTCTTATTTCGCCGCCGACATTCTCTATTGCAGGGCAACCTATTCTTAAGCATGCCTTACACTTTTTGCAATTCTTAGTTATCTTATAGGGTTTTTCTGCCTTTCTCGGCAACAAAATGCAAGGTTTGCGCGCAATAATGACGCTTACTTCGTCCTTTGCCGTGGCTTCCTTGACGGCTCTTTCGACTTCCGCCATATCGTATGCATTGACTACTTGCAAATGGTTTACTCCGCAAGCTCTGACAAGTTGTTCAAGGTCAAGTTTGTAAGTATCTATGCCGCTTATTGTCCTTCCCGTCGATGGGTTGTCCTGATGTCCCGTCATGGCGGTAATTGAATTGTCCAGAATAATAACCGTCGACTTGCCCTTGTTGTAAACGCTGTTTATAAGTCCTGTGATACCGCTGTGAATGAATGTCGAATCGCCTATGACACCGACTGTCTTTTTTGCGTTGCCTTCCTTTGCCAAATCAAAGCCGTGCGCCATACCCACACTTGCTCCCATACATACGCAAGTATCAATAGCGGAAAGCGGCGCCGCCGCTCCCAAAGTGTAGCAACCAATATCGCCCGTAACCGTCATTTTTAGTTTTGACAGCACATAAAAAACACTTCTGTGCGGACAGCCTGCACACATTACCGGCGGACGCAACGGCAGAGAGGTATCGGCTTTTGGCGCTTCGCCCAGCCCCAATTTGCTCTTCAAAAATGCCGTACTGTATTCTCCCTGCTTGCCGAATATCTCCTTGCCGCGGCAAGCTATGCCGTTAGCTTTCAGCTGATTTTCTATGAACGGCTCCAACTCTTCTACAACAATCAACTCTTCTACATTTGCGGCAAACTCTTTTATGAGCTCCAAAGGCAAGGGATATACCATGCCCAACTTCAGCACCGATGCATCGGTTGCTTCTTTTACATACTGATAAATGCTGCCGGCGCAAACTATGCCCAGTTTTTTGTTGTTGTATTCAATTCTGTTGATTTCAAAGCTGTTGGCAGCTTGGGCAAGAGTGTCTTCTCTTTTTTCCACCTCGATATGCCTGCCCCTTGCCATAGCTGGCATCATGACATATTTCCCGGGGTTTTTGGTGTATTCTTTGAGTTCGATTTTCTTTCTTACTCCGATATCGACAAGCCCACGGCTGTGCGCTATCCTTGTAGTAAGTCGCAGCATAACCGGCGTGTCATATTTTTCGGACAATTCAAAAGCAAGCATAGTGAAATCCTTGGCTTCCTGGCTGTCTGACGGCTCCAGCATAGGCACATGCGCGCTGCGCGCATAAAACCTTGAGTCCTGTTCGTTCTGCGAACTATGCATTCCGGGGTCGTCGGCAACGGCTAATACCAGTCCGGCGTTTATGCCGGTATATGCCGCCGTAAAAAGCGGGTCTGCGGCTACATTTACGCCAACATGCTTCATGCATGACATTGCTCTTGCGCCGGCTATCGCCGCGCCAATTGACACTTCAAGCGCAACCTTTTCGTTCGGCGCCCATTCCGTATGTATGTCAGTGAACTTTGCGCACTCTTCGGTTATTTCCGTTGACGGTGTGCCGGGGTATGAAGATACCACGCGAACTCCCGCCTCATATGCGCCCTGTGCCACCGCTTTGTTTGTCAACATCAATTCTTTCATGGTTTACCTCATTAAATTTTTCTTAGGTCGGTCACTCTTTTGCTCTTACCTTCAAAGCGTTTCAGGCTCAGCGGCTCGGCCAGTTTGACTTTGGCGTCTATTTGTAAAATCGTCCTCAGGTTGTGCCTTATCTTGTCACGCAGCGCTTCAAGATTTTTGAAATCAGTAAGCAACGAGCCGTCGGCAACCTCAACTTTTACTTCCAGTTGATCCATATAGTGTTCGTCTCGGCATACTAAAATTTCGTACTGACCGCCGACTTCGGGCATATCCATAAGCACGCTTTCTATCTGTGACGGGAAGACATTTACGCCGCGAATTATCAGCATATCGTCGGTTCTTCCGCGCAAGCGCGCCATTCTTGTCGTTGTTCTGCCGCATTTACAGGGTTGCGAATTGAAAGCCGTAATATCCTTTGTGCGGTATCTGATGATGGGCATTCCCTCTTTTGTCAGTGTAGTCAGCACCAGTTCGCCATATTCCCCTTCTGCTATCGGCTCAAGGGTCTCTGGATTCAGAAGTTCGGGATAAAAATGGTCTTCGTTTATGTGCATACCGTCTTTCATAAGACATTCGCCGCTGACGCCGGGTCCTATTATTTCCGATAAACCGTAATTATCTGTCGGAAAAACGCCCAGCCTTCTTCTGAGTTCGTTGTGCATTTCAACAGAGGACGCTTCGGAACCGAAAAAGCCCAGTTTAAGATTAAAGTCCTCTTTCTTATAGCCCAGTTTTTCCATCATCTCGCCGATATAAAGCGCATAAGACGGCGTGGATACCAACGCAGTAGCTTTCAGGTCTTTCAACAGCATTATTTGTCTTTCGGTATTGCCGCTGCTGGCAGGAATGACTGCGGCGCCCAATCTTTCATAGCCCTGATGCATGCCCAGCGCTCCGGTAAAAAGTCCATACCCAAAGGATATTTGTACAATGTCCTTGCTGCTGCCGCCGCCGGCAACAATCAGCCTGGCGCAGCAGTCCGCCCACATCTTTAGGTCTTTTTTTGTATAAGCAACTACCGTCGGTTTGCCGCTGGTGCCGCTGGAAGCATGAATGCGAATGAGTTTGTCGGTACTTACGGAAAGCATACCGTAAGGATATGTATCCCTCAAATCTGATTTCACAGTAAAGGGTATTCTTTTTATGTCATCAAGCGTCTTTAATGAGTCGGGTGAAAAGCCGGCATCGTCAAATTTTTTCTTATAAAAAGGCACTTTGTCATAAGCATATCGTACAACATTCTTTAGTCTTTCAAGCTGCAGAGCGCGCATTTCTTCACGGCTCATGGTTTCATGCTTTTTGTCAAAAATTTTCATTTTACTCCTCGTTCTGGCTTCTGTAATAATTTATCAGGCAGCCTTTTTGTATTATTGTCTTCTCTTCTTCTCCCAGTTTGTCCATAGTAAGCGTTATGGGCAGCATTTTCTCTCCGCGGAAAATGTACGCTTTTGTTTTATAATTGTCAAACACATCATAAACTTCGGGAATGACAATTATGTCGTCAACTTCCAGCGGTGTCGCATTGTTGTACAAAAACGGCAACATTCCCCAATTTATGAGATTTGAGCGATAACGCTTTGTGGCATATTCCTTTGCGATGTTGGCAACGCCGCCAAGCACTCTTTGGCAGGACGCCGCCTGCTCTCTGGCGCTACCGTCACCGGGCTTGTTGGCAAAAATCACGCTGCCTGTGCTGACTTCTTCAGCGTTCAGCGACAGCTTTTTTATAACCCAAAGATATTCCGCGTCAAAATCGCCTCTTTTTGCTCTTTCTTCCAGTGCAAGAATGTCCTTTGCTCTTTGTACATAATCGGGTCTTTTTCTGCTCAGCGTAAATTCGGCAAGCCGCAAAGGGTTGGAGCGGTAAGAGGAAGTTTCTCCGGAAGGAATAAGTTCGTCGGTGGTCGTCACCGCGTCGTTTATGACGGCGGCAACTTTCATAAGCAAATGCCTTTTCAGTTGCGGCAAATCCGGCCAATCCGCAATGTTGGGTCCGTACACCAATTCGGCGTTGCTGTCGGCTTTTTTGTAGCCGTCGTACACTCTGTTTCTGTAAATGCTGTCATCAAAAACAAAGGGCTTTATTTTGTTGTCATATTCGATATCCAGAGCAGAGGTCAGCACGCCGCCGTTTGCCGCTGTGGCACCAATGCTCCTTGCGTCCATAAGCGCCACGGAAGCAATCTGCCCTTCGCCGGGTTTGGAGCCTTCACGGGATTCAAAATTCCTTGTGGTGTGCCGAATGGACAACGCATTGTTGGCAGGAACATCTCCGGCGCCGAAACAGGGACCGCAAAACGCAGTCTTGACGGCTACTCCGCTTTTCATAAGTTCTGCGCTGACACCTTTTTTTGCCAAGTCAATCGCCGTAGGTTGTGAGCCTGGATATACACTCATTGACAATCTGTTGCCTATGGATTTTCCTTTCAATATGCTGGCAGCCTCAAAAATGTTGTCATAGGTGCCGCCTGCGCAGCCGGCAATAATGGCTTGGTCTACATGAATTTTGCCGTCTATTATTTTATTAGTCAGTTTGAATTGACCTTTGCTTTTCAGCAGTTTGTTGCCCTCTTCCTCGCATTTTTTCAGCAGTTCATAAGGGTTTTGTTGCAATTCTTTAATAGAATAAACATTGCTGGGGTGGAAAGGCAACGCTATCATAGGCTCAACTTTGGATAAATTAACCTTTATTAAACCGTCATAATAGACCAAATCTGCTGGTTTCAACTCGGCATAATCCTCTGCTCTGTTGTGCAAAGCAAGGTATTCCCGTACTTTGTTGTCGGTTTGCCAAATAGAGCTCAGGCATGTCGTCTCCGTCGTCATAACATCTATGCCGTTGCGGTATTCTACCGACAGGTTTTTTATGCCTTTACCAAAGAACTCCATGACCCTGTTCTTTACATAGCCGTTTGCAAAAACTGCTTTTATGATAGCCAGCGCCACATCCTGCGGTCCGACTCCCTTTCTGGGTTTCCCCGAAAGTTCCACGCCGATAACACCGGGGTATGGTGTGTCATAAGTCCGTTCAAGCAACTGTTTGACCAGTTCGCCGCCGCCCTCGCCTATCGCCATAGTGCCTAGTGCGCCATAGCGGGTGTGAGAGTCGGAACCAAGTATCATTTTTCCGCAGCCTGCCATTCTTTCGCGCATATAGCTGTGAATAACTCCTTGATGCGCAGGCACATATATGCCTCCGTATTTTTTTGCGGCGGAATAGCCGAAGCTGTGGTCATCCTCGTTTATGGTGCCGCCAACGGCGCAAAGGCTGTTGTGGCAGTTCGTCAGCACATACGGCAACGGAAATTCTTTCAAACCGCTGGCTTTAGCGGTCTGAATAATGCCGACATATGTTATGTCATGCGATGCAAGAGCGTCAAACTTCAATTTAAGTTGTCCGTTCTTTTCCGTGGGTATGGTGTTGTGCCGGGAAAGTATCGAGTATGCAATAGTGCCTTTGTAAGCGCTGTCCTTTTGTTGTGCAGAAAGCGCGCTTGCGGCAGTTCTTTTGCCGTTTAAGAAATACACGCCTCTTTTTGACAAAGTAATCATCAAACACTCCCTTTTTATACAACGGAGTTCCGTCATAAAGTAATAAATAATTAAAGTAAATTATAACAGCAGAAAACCAAAATGTAAAGTAAATTGCTTTTCAAACAAGTATTTGCGTATTTGCTTTTTTTAAGCAAATAAAAAGCCGTTAAGACTGTAACTTAACGGCTTTTTGAAGTGCTTTGTTATTCTGCTTATTTGCGGAATGACGGTCTGCTTCCAAATTTGTTGCGTTGGGCTTTGTGGGCCTTTCTGCATTCTGTGCAACGAGTAGGTTCGTTCGTGAAACCTTTTTCCTGATAGAAAGCTTGCTCGCCTTCTGAGAAAATGAAATCAGAACCGCAATCTTTACATACCAGCTTCTTGTCTGCCATATTCAATCAATACCTCCTTTTTAGATTTGACTTTAGGATATTAGCATCAATTGACATTTTATGGGAATAGAAGCGAACATCTTTACAGTACAGTTATATTATCACACAATAAAAAAATTGTCAAACATTTTTATTAACATGCCTATTTTAACAATTTTTTATAATAACTAATAAATATAAACTAAATTTGTTGCTTTTTCTTTAATCCTTATTACTTATTGCAACAACAACATTTTTTCGGTAACATTCTTTTCTACGCTCTGTCTTGCCGCAAACTGATATACCTTGGGGTCATACAACTTTTCGTCGGCAAGCGCGCTGCGCACGCCTTTTGTGTAAGCCTGCCGCAGTTCGGTAGCAAAATTTATTTTTGAGATACCTGCCCTAATGCAGTCTTTTATTACGGCTGGCGAAAGCCCCGACGCGCCGTGCAGCACTAAAGGTATATTGATTGCCGCTCTTATTTCAGTAATCCTCTTTATGTTTATTTTGGGTTCGCCGACATAAATTCCGTGCGCCGTACCCACGCCTATGGCAACAAAATCAATGCCGCTTTCGGTAACAAACCGCGCACACTCCGCCGTATCTGTGTATACTATTTCGCCCCTAACCTCGTCCTCAACGCCGCCGACTCTGCCCATCTCTCCTTCTACGGCAACGCCTTGTTGTTTTGCCCTTTCGACAACCTGCCTTGTCAAGGCTATGTTCTTCTCAAGCTCAAAATGAGAACCGTCAAACATAACGGAATTGTATCCCGCATCGACGCACCTTGCGCACACTTCAAAAGTATTGCCGTGGTCAAGGTGCAGCGCCAAAGCGGCTTTGGACTGCTTCGCCAACGCGCCGACCATTGCCGCAAGCAGTTTTTCTCCGGCATGGTTTACAGTGGTATATGTAGTTTGAATTATGGCAGGAACGCCGCAACTTTCGGCGGCAGCAATGACCGCCATAGCCATATCTGCATTTTCAATGTTAAAAGCGCCTATGCAATAATTTTTTCTTTGGGCATCTTTCAATAATTCTGAGGTATTATAAAGCGGCATAGTTTCTTCCTTTTGTAGCAATGGAGCAATTATATCAAAAACAGCCGCCTATTTCAATAAAATTCTACCAATATTCGACAATCCCACTGAATTTTTCCAAGGAACCTCTTGTAAATCTTTGTTTCACCCAGTATAATAGAACCGAATTTATAACAAAGCATAAAATGAAATAGAGGAGGAATATGGAAAACTATAACAGAACAACCTTAAAAAACCTTGCAAAAGAAAAAATAAAAGGCAAGGTGCTGAACTTATTTTTGGCAGAACTTGTTGTCCTTGCTTTGACTGGCGCGGCAAACGGCATTCCCGGACTTGGACAACTGGTCTCTATCGCCATGCTGGTACTGACTATCGGTTTGAGCGTGTTTTATTTGAAATTTTTAGATAACGGCACAATGGATTATATGGATTTGTTCTATTCATTCAGTTTCAAGGATTTGAACAAGTATCTGAACCACCTTGCTACCATGCTTGTGAAAATGCTGCTCATATTCCTTTGGTCACTGCTGTTCATAATACCCGGCATAGTCAAAGCCATAGCCTATTCGCAAGCCGAATACATAAAAGCCGAAAACCCCGACATAGACATAATGGACACCTTGAAAGAAAGCGAAAGGCTTATGAAAGGTCACAAAATGGAATACTTTGTACTGTGCTTAAGTTTTATCGGCTGGTGGTTCCTGGTAGTAATAACATTCTTCTTAGCCGGCATATATGTCATGCCCTATTATTCCACCACAAAAGCGCTTTTTTACCGCAACCTAGTCCCAAAAATTAAGATTGAAGCCGTTGACGGCAGCGCTGTCTTATAGCATTCTGCCCATACGCCGTATATTGACATTATAGTGTCGCTTGCCTAGTTTGCAAGCGACATTTTTTTGCGGCGAGCCCAGGTGTTTTGTTGGCATAAAATAATCTATAAAAAAACAAAATACCTATCTCATTCCTTTAGCATAAACTCATATGTATGTTATAATGAATAATATGAAAATGACGGTGGGGAATTTCCAAAAAACGAACAGAGTTCAGACTTATCGGGAAGAACTGGCAAACTGGGTGACGCATGCCATATCTGCTGCCGCAGTGATTATTCTTATGCCCTTTGTCGGCATCTATATGCGCAACTCAGGTTCGGGCGCAAAAGACATTGTCGGAGTAATGGTTTTTCTTTTCAGCATCTTCCTCATGTTCCTTATGTCAACGCTGTACCATGCGACAAAACCCGACACACAAAACAAGGTTTTGATGCGAAAACTTGACCATATCTTTATTTTTGTTGCCATAGCCGGCTCAAGCACGCCGCTGGCGCTTTCTTTCGTATGGAATATTCCGGGTTACGGCAAACCGCTGGCCATAATTATGCTTTGCATTCAATGGCTTATGGTTATAGGCGGCGCAGTTTTTAAGGCGCGCTCAAAAGCAACCAAGTTGACCGTCACGCTGCCGATATATATGATAATGGGGTGGCTTTTGGTTTTCACCTTTCCGCTTTTCATAAAATATGAGCAATTGCCCCTATTTATTTCCATATTAGCCGGAGGGTTGTTCTATACTTTAGGCGTCATTGCCTTTGCTTTCAAGCACATAAAATACACACATACGCTGTGGCATTTTTTTGTGACTTTCGGCGCCGCCTCACATATTATAGGAATTTGTTTTTTCTTTAGATAATTGATTTTCCCGAACGCGGTTTTTTTCGCAAATGTCCGCTGACATCGCTGACTATTGTCATATCGATGCGCCGTGTTTCTGTGTTCGCCGATACTATCTCCACTTCAACTTCGTCGCTCATTTGAAATGCGTATTTTGTGCCGACCAGTCGATAATTCTTTTCATCAATTTCATATCTGTCCTTGGGCATCTGTTCAATGCTGACAAACCCCTCTACTGTGTTGTCAAGCATGACAAATATACCGGCATTTATTATACCGCTGACAACGCCTTTGTACCTTTCGCCGATATGCTTTTGCATAAACATTACTTTATAATAATCGTCAATATCCCTTTCGGCGCGCTCGGCGGCAACTTCTCTTTCCGATGATATCGCCGCTGCGCTTTCGCAATAGATTTTGAAGCGTGAAGCAAAAGTTTCGTTTGCTTGGTTGTTGATTATAGTTTTAAGAGCTCTGTGGACCATAAGGTCGGGATAGCGCCTTATCGGAGAAGTAAAATGGCAATAGTCGTCGATAGACAGTCCGAAGTGTCCGGAATTGGTCGTCATATATTTTGCTTTCTGCATGGAGCGCAGCATAATTTTGTTGATTATCGGCTCCGCCTTATCGCCTTTTATCCGCTCCAGCAAATCGCTGAATACCTTTGGCGTGGCGCCCTTTGATATATCCATATCAAACCCCAACCCTTTTATGAACTGCATAAAAGCCGCCAGCTTTTGCTCGTTTACAGGCTCATGCACGCGATATACGCATGGCACATTCTTTTTTTCAACAAATGCCGCAACTGTTTGATTTGCCGTTATCATAAACTGTTCGATTATGTTGTTGCTGATTTCATAGGGATAGGGATATATGTCCTCCACCTCTCCGTTTTTGTCCAGCACTATTTTGCTTTCACTAGAAACAAAGTTTATAGACCCGTTGTCATTTCGTTTTTTTGTGATAATGTCAGCAAGCTCCGCTGCGTTTTCGATGAGCGCTAAAACCGCGCTATACTTTTCTCGCAACAGCGTATCGCCCTGCAATATCTTCGTCACTTCGGAATAAGTCATGCGAAAATCCGATTTAATGATAGATTCATAAAAAGCCGCCTGCGTGACATCTCCTTTGCCGTTCAGGTCCATCTCCACAGTCACCGCCAGTTTGTCTTCACCGGGGCGCAATGAGCATACTCCGTTGCTTATTGCTTCGGGCAGCATGGGAAAAACCGACTCGGGAAAATATACGCTTGTCGCCCTTTTCAGCGCCTCTTTATCAATAGCGCCGCCCAATTTGACATAATGCGCCACGTCAGCAATATGCACATAAAGTTTATATCCGTTTTGAGTTTTTTCCACGCTTATTGCATCGTCAAAATCCTTGGCGTCCTCACCGTCAATGGTGATTGTCAGCAGATTGCGCATATCTTTTCTTTCCGCAGCAGTATATTTTATTTTTTCGGCAGCAGCAATTACCTCCGGAGGAAAGCTCTCCTCAAAGCCATAGCTACGCAAAATTGCCAGCACTTCTGTATTTTTTTGGCCTCGTTTGCCCAGTACCGCCGTTACCTCGCCTGAAGGCTTGCCTGTTTTTTCATCAATTTGCACGCTGACGACGACTTTTTCGCCGACCTTGGCGCCTTTTAGCAGTTCTTTAGATACAAAAATATCCTTAAAGTAGCTGTCATCATCGGGTTCTACAAAATAATAACTACCGCTCTGTATGAGCGTACCTACAAGCTGTTTTATTCCGCGGCTGACAATCTCCGTCACCATTCCTTCGCTGTCGCCCACCAATCGGGTCAATACGGTATCGCCGTGCATAGCGCCATTCAATGCCTTGTTGGGAATGAATATATCCTCACCCTTGTCCTCGCGAATGAGGAATGCAAAGCCCCGTCTGTTGCCTTGTATCTGTCCTTTGAAAATATTTTTTTCGGAAAATACCGCAACTTTGCCGTTGCCGCAATCCACAATGCTTGAATTGGATTTTAGCCGACGCAGCGCTTTTTCAAGTTCTCTCTTGTCACCGCGAGAAACAAAGCCCAGCTTTCGGGCAAGTTCGCCCTGAGTCAAACCCCGACAACCTGATTCTTTTATTTTTTGTAATATCTTTTCATAAAATGTCATGTTTTTGCCTTTGTATCTTTTATCTATAATTAGTATTCTTGTTGTTTATATAATTATCATAACATTATAAAAACCATTAAACAAGCAAGCCGACGCATCATAAAGAATCCAACAGAATTTTCAGCGCAATTGCAATCAATATTGCGCCGCCCAGCATTTCAGAATAGTTCTTGAAAATCTTGTTGAGTTTGTTGCCAGTCAATGCGCCAAAGAACGACAACACAAATGCCGTCACACCGATGACAAGCGACGGCGCAACAATGCGGACATTCATGACAGCCATGCCCACCCCCGCCATCAACGCATCAATGCTTGTTGCCACAGCCAGCAATGTCATATTACCCCATCGCAATATTTCATTAGGCGCTTTGCATATGCCGCTTTCTTTGTGGTTTTTGCTTTCAAAAAACATATTGACGCCAACCACCGTAAGGAGAGCAAAGGCTACCCAGCCGCCCCAATCATTTAGCACAGGAGCAAAGGTCCGTCCTACCAGCCAGCCAATAAGCGACATTGCCGCTTGAAAGCCGCCAAAATATCCGCCAAACAGCAGCGCTTGACCATGCGTGACATTCTTAATCGCCGCCCCGTTTGCTATGGCTACGGCAAACGCATCCATAGCAAGACCTAATGCTATGACAAAAATCTCAAAAAAGCTCATAACGGTATAATATACAAAAAAACGCAAGCCAATATGCGGAATTTTATTTCTTGTAAAATGCTGTTTATATAATTTTGTCATAAAAAAAGGCTGTATGCATTCACATACAGCCATCTTATAAATTATGGTATCAATCTATCTTATAACCATACTCTTGATTGCCCGGCACTCCGTTTACGATAACAACAGCTGTGAACTCAATTTCGTTGTCGAATATCATACCTGAGTTGAGGACGGCGCCGGCAATGGTACCTGCGGTGACTGAGCCGCCGTTGCAGATGATATCGCCGTTGCTGATGAGGTAGC
>JBNRMV010000006.1:0-41458 GCA_050309775.1 Christensenellales bacterium
TTGCCTTCTTCATCTTTTTCATCTGTCATTGTACGGAACTTATACATAGTAAAAACTTTTTCGTTTTTACCAGGTCTTTGCTGTTTAAAAAAAACAGGACTACCCAATTTCACCCTTACCATTATAGTAAGCAATATAAAAAGAGGAGATAAAATCAATAAAGCAAATCCACTTAAAAATATATCAAACACCCTCTTAAAAAACTTCCTATACATCAAAAAAGCTCCTTGACAAGTCCTATCACATAATCCTGCTCTTCTATTGTCATTTTTGTGTCGCTAGGAAGGCAAAGTCCACGGTTGAAGATGTCCTCTCCGATGCTTAACTCACCGTCCTTCTTAGATGTGAAAAATTCATAGTCGCTATAATACGGCTGAGTGTGCATTGGTTTCCATATAGGTCTTGCCTCAATATTATTTTCTGCTAACTTATCTATTATATCCATTGGCTTTACCTTGCTCTTTTCTTTCAAAGTCATACAAGATAGCCAATAGTTTGGCTGACTCCATTCGGGAACAGGCATCATTTCGATGTCATCTATATCTGAAAACGCCTCTTTGTATCTGTCATAAATGGCTTTCTTTTGAGCCACTCTTTCTTCTAGCGCGGTGAGCTGACCTCTGCCGATGCCGGCAGATACATTGCTTAAGCGGTAGTTATATCCAAGTTCGCTATGCAAATAATGCGGAGCGTTGTCCCTCGCCTGCGTGGCCCAGAATTTGGCTTTCTTGATTGCATTTTCATCGTTTGATAAAAGCATTCCGCCACCCGAGGTAGTGATTATCTTATTGCCGTTAAAAGACAATATCGATAAATCTCCGAAGGTGCCGGTATGTCTGCCCTTATACGCCGAACCCAAACTCTCGGCGGCATCCTCAATTACGGGAGTGTTATACTTTTTGCATATCAAAAGAATTTTGTCATAATCGCAAGCTTGACCATACAAATTTACGGTAATGACGGCTTTCGGCATTTTGTCGTTTTGTTTTGCCCATTGGAACGCCTTCTCAAGCGCTTCGGGACTCATGTTCCAACTTTCGTATTGGCTGTCGATGAATACAGGCACGCCTTTTTCGTACATTATGCTGTTGCAACTGCCTGAAAATGTCAATGAAGAGCAAAAAACAAAATCGCCTTCTTCCACACCCAGCCACTTTAACGCAAGGTGTATGGCGGCAGTACCGGAAATAAGAGCGGCTGCGTGTTTCATGCCAATATATTCTGACACTTCTTTTTCCAATCCATCAACATTCTTTCCTAAAGGCGCTATCCAGTTGGTTTCAAAAGCCTCTCTAACGAAATCCATTTCTTTGCCCGATTGGTGCGGGGACGCAAGATAAATTCTTCTTTTCAATTTTCTACCCTCTAATATGCAATTTGCTAAACCCGCATTCTTGCGGGCTTAGCAAACCTTATATACACTAATTATTGTGTGCTCAAATATTATTTTTCTGCGTTGGCGTCGGTGTTTTTTTGCGCTGCGGCCGCCGCCATGCCTTTCTTCTCTTTTGTGTTCGTGACGATAAGCGCTGTCGTAAACGCAGCAAACATGCCAAGGAACACGACTATAAGCAGAACTTTTATGTCAAAGGCTTCATTAGGCGCCTTGACTGCGGCAACAGATTTTTGCACGCTGTTCTTAAGCAACTCAACATCGATGAATTCCTGCACGGCCACATTTATGCTTTCTATCTCTTCAACAAGCCTTTTGTTTGTCAATTCTATCAAAGTGTCGGCCTTAGCTTTTGCATCGGGGTCCTTGTCCTCTATCTGTTGGTTCGGGTCGAAGAATTCAAGCCTGTCTTGCCATATATTTTTTTCGGAACCCAAGCTGACTACCTTTTTTTGATAGACCTGCAAGTCTGTTTGCAATTTCATCAATGGCTCGACATTGACCACTGTTTTGTCCATACTTCCATCGGAGAATGTCTTTGTGTCATAAGCAAACTCAAAGTTGTCTATGGCATTCTGCGTGGCAAGCAGCGCAGCCTCTGCGGCAGTAATTTCTCTGCTGAGAGAATCTATTTTGTCGTTTATGTATTTACTTGCTTCGATTTTCGTGCCGGTTTTTGACAAACCGTTTTGGAAAATAAGCAACTCAAGCGGCTTCATTGTAGAATTTTTTACCGCGTTGACTCTGGCTTTCATGTCCTCAAAGGTCATCTTTGTTATTGTCGAGCGGAATGACGGCGCTTCGGCTATTCTCAAATCTACGAAACGCAAAATATCATTTATTTGGGAGTGGAACAAATCATACACTTCGATATAATCATATTCATCAAAATCAACGCCGCCGGCGATTATGGAACCCAGAGCTTCGCCATAGCCATAATCCTTTTTGAACTCCTCAATATAATTGTCCACGATGGAGTTCAGAATAGCTATGCTTTGTTTTTTCGTCAATCCCATATCCTTCTCAACTTCAAGCGTCACGACGAAACTTGTTGAAGTATACGAAAGTTGTAATATGTCGATCAGCTGCGCAGGGTTTTTGGTGGCAATTTCTGAAATGACCAAAATCTTTTCCATAATATTTTCGGGTACAATGCCGGCAATATGAATGCTATCCTTCAGCTTGCTTTTTAGTTTTGCTCTTGCCTCCAAATCAAAATTGTTTTCTTCCAAGGCTTTGGTGATTATGTTGTCGGACTTAATCTTTGTTACATCAAGACTTCTTCCCCAAGGGTCCAGACCCTCCTCAGCGCCTTGATAGTTGAATTCCACAATTGCCTGATAAACCGGATTGGCGCGCGGAATCAACAGAATCAAGGTCGTCACACCGCCGCAAACCACAGCAGCTATCACGCAGTATATTACTATTCGGACAAAGCTCCTTTTAATCAAACTAAAAATTGATTGAAAGGTGATTTCACCGTTTTGGGTGCTTCCGTTCATCTCTCCTCCCATGTTCTTCTTAAATTAATAAATTTATGGACTTATTATAGTATATAGCAATAAGCATGTCAAGCAAATAAACAACTTGCACGCTTGCGCATATATGGCAAAGAAAAAATTAAATATTAAATTGCAATTTTGTCGGCAACACCTGATTGTTTTTATCGATGATGACCTTGTATTTGCCCTTTTGCAGATTAAATGTAAAATCCCTGCGGTTGTCTTTCAAGAACACCGGCAGACTCATTTTTATGGTCAACTCGCTGCTCGTATAAATGACAAATTCGGCGCCGCTGTCATTTTCAATAAAATGCCGTACGACAAATTTTGACCCGCTGCCCTTAAAAAGTTCTTCGCCGTCGACAAACAAACTGGTTTCTTGGTCGGCAACAGTAACGCTTAAAGTGCGCCCCAGCAGCTCGACATTTGCCAACCTGTGGTCGCCCTCAACCAGTGTGCCAAATGACAGCGCCGGGCGCATATCCTCTCGGAAATATTCGACATCCAACATTTCCGACATGCCAATAAAGCCCATGAGATTGCCGCTCAGCGAATGGAGTACAATGTTTCTTCCCAGCTGTTTTTTTACTGGTAAATAATAATCGGGAGTGACGCCAAATC
Organism: Christensenellales bacterium; assembly: GCA_050309775.1. Taxonomy (GTDB): domain Bacteria; phylum Bacillota; class Clostridia; order Christensenellales; family DTU072; genus DTU072. Next base: position 3,517 of record JBNRMV010000006.1, read on the forward strand.
TTTCCATTACATCAGCATATTGTTTGGCGCTGCGATAAGCAAGTTGTCCCTGAATCTCGCTGACGCCGTACCGCTTCAGCCCCATATAAATGAGGAAGTTCATAAGCGGCGAAATCATGCCTCTGTAACTTTCATAAGGCGGTATTTCGTCGCCTGCGTCATCGATAACCTTTCTGCCAAAAAGCGGGTGGCACTTTGCCAGCGTTGCTACCATGAAGTCACCGCCGAACTTTTTTGTGTCTTTAAGGCTGAGCATCAATTTTTCCAGTCTGCCGACATCGTCGACAGCGCCGGCAACCAACGGCAAAAAGCTGTTTGCGCCATACAGCGGCACGAACTCGCCGCTGAGATATCTGTCCATGTACAGACCAAGTTTTTCATTGAACAGTATTTTGTTTATATCGGTTTTTAACTGCTTATGCGCCTGGCGAAGTTTCTCCGCCGCCTTGTTTTGGCTGATTTCACACATGTTTGCCAAAACCTCAAGCGCCAACAATTTGTAACAACTCATATCAAGACTGTATACCGCGCCGCTTACAATATCCTTAAACGGTGAATTGTTTTGTTTATAGGCTATTTCGTTCATGGTAATCTTGTCGGCTTCAACAAGTTTGCTGTCTAGAACAAAGTTTTCTCCTATACGGGGCAGGAATTCAGCGATAATCTTTGGGTTTCTGGTACGGCAGTAGAGCATCCATGCGGCAAGCGCGCCAAGTATTTTGTCGTTTACGCAAATATTCAGCTGCTTGTATGCGCTGTCATATTCGCCCATAAGCGTATAAATCAGTGCGCCGATGGCGCATTTTGTGGGGTCATAAGAAAACAACTTGTGGCATTTTTCTCTGTCCTCTACAAGAACGGGCATGAAGAGATAGGGGTCATATACCCTATGCCAAACGCTGTTGCTTATGGCATTTGAGATATTTCCGCCCAGCGCGCCACTGCCGGCTATTCTTTCGGTCGTAAACATAAGTTCTGCTTTGCTTGTGCCGTAATTCAGCTCATCAATTGACGGAATGTCCTCAAATATGCCGATATCCCCTACCGCAAAGAAAAACATAAGTCTGGAGATTTGGGTATCCAAATAGTACTCATAAGATATCATATTTCCGCTTTGGCTGACAGACAACGGCTCAACATAGCTTTTTGCCATGAAGTATTCCTTGCGTGCGGAACTTTCGTCAAACTCCACTTCATAGCGGTCTTTAATAATCATATCATCGTCTGTAAGTCTTGTCACACCCTGCACCACCGCTCTTTCGGGTGATTCGCCTATTATGACATTGTCCTTGCTCTTTATTTCGGCATTTGATGGATACATCGGGTAAAAATCAACCCGAACCTTTACTTTGGTCATGCCGGAGATGACCAGCACAAGTTTTGAAGCCGAATAATTTATGACGCTGGCGGTAATGTCGCCATGGTGAAAGTATGAAAATTTCCCGTCTTTGTTGGCGGCAAAAAAGTTGCCGGGATTGGCAAGAAACTCTGGTGCCTCCACCCACTTGCCCAGTCTTTGATATGAAATTTTTGCTTGCCAGACCGTACCCAATTTGCCCGCAAGCAAAACGCCGTTCGGGCTTGCTGCGTCAAGTCCAAAGCCTGCGCAGGCATTTTCGGGATAACGAAAATTATCGGCGCTCGGACCTTTGCTTTTTTTCTCAAAGTATCCCTTAAAGAAAGGAGGTCTGCCCTCAAAGCCATATTCACGATTTATATATTTCATTTCTCCTCCGAGGCAACATATTATACCGACATTTGTTTGACACTATTATTATTGCGAAGATTTGTTCCACTGCAAAACAAACTCATTATACCGCTTTTTTCTGTTTATTGCAATAATGGATAACTCCTTAATGGCATATACGGAACTCTGCTCTTTGTCGTGTTGCATCAACCTTTGCACATAACTTTTTAGTTCAGCGGCGTTTCTTGTACTGATAAAGTCGACCATTATCAGCCCCGAAAGGTTGCGCAAACTAATTTGTCTGACGATTTCTTCGGCGGCGCTGCGGTTGGCGGCGTCTATGTTACCGCCAAAGCCTGAAGCAAAATTTACATCAATTACGCTCATTGCCTCTGTGCGGTCAAAGACCAACTCCACACCGTTTTTCAGCAAAATTTTGTTGACAAATATTTCTTTAATTGTGTCCGAAACGCCAAAATATTCAAATATTGGTTGTTCACCCTGATAATACTCTATGTCAAAACCGTCTGCGGTTACGGCCTTGTCGCTTATAATCTCGCAGCCCACAGCTTCAAGCTCCTGCAACACACGGTCAATATTTTCTACTTTATGAATTCGCCTTATTTCATTTGTGATGCCGGTATTCAATACTTTCTCATAATCTTTTGACAGCCGTTTCATTTCGGCGCTGATTGCGTCATTCTCCGCATCAGCCGCTTGTTTTCTGACAATAAATCCGTATGGAGTCGGCGGCAATATTTCTGCAAGGCGCCGGCGCTCGGCATCATTGAGCCTGCGTGAAAACTTTATGTCCTCCGCACTATCTGAAAGCACGCAAAAATGCCCGGCAAAGTTCAATCGGTCTGATAGAACGGCGCCCTTTTCGCCGCATTGCTCCCTGATTACTTGGCACTTGATGTAGTCGCCGCTCTTATACCCCTTGTTTTTTGTTTCAAGAATGCCGTTGTGAAAAGATTTGTCATAATTTACAAAGCACTGTCCGCCTCTGACATTCTCTACTCTGCCGATATAAATATCGCCGACATTGCTGTTTGAATCAACGGCAAAATATGCCGCCACACCCTTGGGGGAAAGTTTGACGGCTTGTACATAATCCTTTGAAAAATTTATTATTACTCCGTTCACAGCGTTTTCAGATACTCCTTCACCGATATATATTCTTCATTTGTCTTTATTAATTGTTCTGTCCTTGTGATATCGGATAGCTCTATATCCAAGCCGAACATTTCGTTGAGTTTTACTGACAAATTGTCAATGCGCAAGTTTATGTTGCCAAACGCCAGCCGCAATGCAATGCCGTCCGGCGCCGCCGTTATGGAATAAATCATGGGCGACACATCTTTCAGCACCTCTCCGGCCTTTGATTTCACGGGGACAAATAGCGGCTGTTTGTTTATATCCATAAGCTGCTGCGCATACTCATGCGCCTTTGAGGACGCAATATAATAATTCGACGCCGTAACATTGCCGGCTATGTTGGGCTTTTTATCGGTATAATGGCAGCTGTTGCACATAAGCCCATTCGGACAGTTTTTATTAAAAAGTTCAACAAAGGCTTTCGGGTCGCCGAAATCCGTTTGTAAGGTAGCCCATTCGTCAATACTGGATACTCCCAGCGGCAACGGCTGTGAAAGGTTTATCAGCATATGCGGATTATATCCTTTTGAATAATCCAATGGTATTCCCATTCTGCGCAGCGTTCTGTGCAGGGCGCGCATTATGTCTATATGCGAAATGAAAACGGCGTCCCCTTTCTTTTCAAAACAAAAACTAAGCATTGCAGCCCCCTTCATATTGGCGGCATTTTGAAATGCTTTGCGCGCCGCAGCCTTGGCATGTATGCTTGCATGGCGGTGTGGTCTGTTCGTTCAGCGCCTTTTTGTATTCTTTCAAAAGGTAAGCCTTTGTCACGCCAAAGTCTATGAAATCCCATGGCAGCGTTTCGTCGGTATCACGCTCTCTGGTATAGTCAAAGGTGTCAATGCCGCACTCTTCAATTGCTTTTTGCCAGCTTGGATAATTGAAAAACTCCGTCCACCCGTCAAAACAGCAGCCGTTTTTGTAAGCGCTTTCAATCAGGTACGACAACTTTCTGTCACCCCTTGCTAATACGCCCTCCAACATTGATATTTCTGCGCTGTGCCAGCTAAAGTTTATGTTTTTGTATTTTTTTAACTGCGCGCGCAACAGATTTTGGCGGCGCAGCATCTCGGAAATATTTATCTGTTCAGCCCATTGAAAAGGCGTCAGCGGCTTTGGTATAAACATTGCTGTTGAGATATTTATTTTCAGGAATTTGTTGCCGGTCACCTCAAAGTATATTCTGCGCACCCTTTCAGCAATGCCGGCTATTCCCAACACATCTTCGTCTGTTTCTGTGGGCAGACCCAGCATAAAATACAACTTTACCGTTCTGTATCCGCTTTCAAAAGCTATGCGCATTGACGAATCTATGTCCTCATCCGTGATATTCTTATTGATGACATTACGCAGTCTTTGCGTGCCGGCTTCGGGCGCAAATGTAACGGAGGACTTGCGGGCGCCTTTCATCAATTTTGCCGAAAAGCTGTCAAGGCGCAAACTGGGCAGTTGCAAATTGACAGATTTGCCGTCAGTAAGTTGTTTCATTTCTGAAATAAAACAATTTATGTCCTCATAATCGCCTGTGGAAAGCGAACTCAGCCCTATTTCGTCATAGCCGGTATTTTTTAAGACCTCTTCGGCATACCGTATCAGCGTTTCTTTGCTCCTGTACCTTATCGGGCGGTAAAAAAAGCATGCCTGACAAAATCGGCAGCCGGCATAACAGCCGCGAAAAAGTTCCAGAACGGCTCTGTCATGAATTATTTCTATGTTCGGCACCAACGGCTTTAGCGGAAAAGGCGCTGCGTCAAGGTTTTTTACAGATGCTTTTTTCGCCGGCGTGATGTTTATTCCGTTTTTGAGCGTTGACAATGCAGGAACATAAATGCCGTCTATCTTTGACGCCTCTTCAAGAATGGCTCTTTTGTTGCCCTTGTGCTTTATGGCAATATGGCAAAGCGCTTTGTCAACTTCTTCGCCCTCTCCGACAAATACAATGTCAAAAAAATCCGCCACCGGCTCGGGATTCACCGAACATGGACCACCTGCCACAAGCAAAGGAAAACTGTCATCTCTGTCCTTTGACCGAAAAGGTATGCCGGCAAGCTCCAGCATATACAGTATATTGGTATATGCCATTTCGTATTGCAGCGAAAAGCCGACAATATCAAAATCCCTCAAAGGTTTTTTTGTTTCAAGGCTGACCAACGGCAAGCCGTTTTCTTTCAGCAGCTTACCCATGTCCGCCCATGGCGCAAAGCACCTCTCGCAAACAATGTCCTTGTCCTTGTTCAGAATGTCATATAATATAGCAATGCCCAGATTGGACATGGCTACTTCATAAATATCGGCAAAGCACAAACAAAATCTGAGTTTATGCGGTTTTTGCATGTACGGGGTGTTGTACTCGCCGCCGGTATATCTTGCAGGTTTTTCCACCTGCATAAGCAAATTTTTGTATTGCAAAATCTTTTTGCCCTCTCTTATTTATTCATAACCAATGACGCCGCTCCGATGATACCTGCATTGTTCAGCAGCGTAGCGCGCACTATTTTCACCTTCGGGTTTATTCTGCCGCCATAGTGGTATCTGTTGACATACCTTTGAATCATATCAATAAAGTACTGTCCCTCATTCGACACGCCGCCGCCTATCATAAGCACATCCGGACGGAAAATATTTATTAAATTCACCGCTCCCGTACCTACATACTTGACATATCTTTTTACCAGCGCCTTTGCTATGGGGTCGCCTTGTTTGGCGGCGTCAAAGCTGACCTTTGCGCTGACCTTGCCATAGTTTTCGGCTACCTTGTGCAACAGGCTTTCGGGGTGCTTTTGCATGGCTCTTTTGGTGTCGCGTATCAACGCCGTAGCCGATGCATATACTTCCCAGCAGCCTCTCCTGCCGCATGTGCATTTTTCTCCGTCAATACGAATTACCATATGCCCGGCCTCAGCGCCGGCGCCCTTCTTGCCATTATAAATCTTGCCGTCAAGAATTATGCCTGAGCCGACTCCCGTTCCCAGCGTAATAAAAATGCAATTCTTGCTGCCCTTGCCGCTGCCAAAGGTGTATTCTCCCAAAGCTGCGCAGTTGGCATCGTTTTCAATAACAATATCAGTATTCCAATATTTTTTGAATTCTGCCACAAACGGCACTTTGTCAAAATGCAGATTGTTGGCATAGGTTATTATGCCCTTATCGCTCCAGATTGTACCCGGACAGCCGATACCTATTGCGGCAATATCTTCTTTTGTCAAATTGGCTTTTTCCGTAATTTGTTTGCAAAGTTCGTAAGTATCCGCCACCATTACGCTGTAATGCTTGTCGGGATAAGTCGGACATGAGCTTTGCGCAATGATTTCTCCGGCGCTGTTTATGACGCCTGCTTTTACGCTCATGCCTCCGATATCAATGCCGATATAGTATTTCATAAAAACTCCTTATATTTGGTATGCTATTATTTTCATTTTTCCATAAAAGCTGACATCGCAACCAGCCGGTACAAATACGGTATCTCCCTTTTTCAGCGGCTCAACATCGTGCTGAGCAAATTTGCCTATATGACCATCGCCGTCAATTACCGTAAATCCGCAAAACTTTTCTTTGTCAACCATGCACATTTCTTTGTTTATGATGGCTTCATGCGTTGAAAAATATTGGCTTGTGGCAAGAGTGCGGTACGAAAAACCGTCCTCTTGGATATATTCTTTGTTTTGTTCGGGTATTATGTATCTGTTGCAATCCGTAACCGCCACGGCTTTTTCGATATGCAACTGCCGTTTCTGCCCGTTTTTGTCAACACGATTGTAATCGTATACCCTGTAAGTCAGGTCGCTGTTTTGTTGTACCTCAAGAATGGTAAGGCCTGCTCCTATGGCGTGCAATGTGCCCGCAGGCACCAAATAATAATCCCCGGCTTTGACCTTAACTTTGTTGAGGTATTTCTCAATCTCGCCTTTGGTTATGATATCTTCAAGCTGACTTCGTGAAATATCCTGGTTTAGCCCCAGATAAATGCTTGCGCCCTCTTTGGCATCGCAAATATACCACATCTCGCATTTGCCTTTTTTGCCCTCATGCTTCATAGCATATTCGTCATCGGGATGCACTTGAACAGAAAGCGGAGTTTCGGCATTTATCAGCTTTACCAGCAGCGGAAAAACCTCTGAATGCGCACTTCCGCACAAATCGGCATTCTTTTGCAGCACTTCCTTCAATGATTGCCCCTTGTATTCGCCGTTGAGAACAATGGATTCACCGCCCTCATTTGCGCTCATTTCCCAGCTTTCGGCAATGTTGTCACCTGCGGATTGCTTGTTCCAATGCAGTTTCAGCTCTTTGCCCCCCCAAATGTAGTCCTTGACTGTATAACTTAAAAAAAACGGATAAAATTCTCTGTCGTACCGCATGGTAACTCCTCTGAAAAATTATATATAAATCATAATATAATGAGAGCCCAAAGTCAAGAGTCTTGGGTGGCGCGCCCGATAATCAGGCATAATAAAAAGGATTTGCTAAACAGCAAATCCTTTTTGATATTTGAAGTAATCTGTATCTTTCTTATTTGTATCTGGAAAGAATATCGCTGCCCGAAAGTATCTTTTTGAGTTCGGCGGCATACTTGTTGTCTGCGGCAGGTTGAGCAGCCGGCTTGGCAACAGGTTTCGGCGCTTTCTTCGGGGCTTGCTTTCTGGTGGGAGCGGCATAGCCTTCTCTGAGATAGTCTTCGGGGACAAGAATAAAATCAGTAAACTCGCTTGTGTAGGCGCCTTCTTGAATGTTGATGTCATAGACATCTTTGCCCTTCAGTTTGAGATAGGATACGATAGGAAGAATGTCGCCATCGCCTACCGCAAAAGCAACTGCGTCGACAGATGAGCTCATTCCGATAAGCGTAGCGTCAATAATCTGACGGGTATCAAGTTTGTTTCTTCTTCTTGATGCAATGGGCGTCACAGCGTCATATCCCTTGGCGGCTATATACTCATTGAAATCACGATTTCTTTTGGCGACATAACTATAAAACTTGACATTTACTATTTCAAACTGAGTCTCCATTTTTTCGGCGAGCTTCTTAAAGCCCTCGCATGTAATCCTAAGACTTGCAAGGTCGATAAGAACTGCAATTTTTGGTTTCTTCATATTCTTTGTCCTCCAAATAATATTAAATTATTCTATATTATATTGTTCTGTCTATAATAAAAGAAAAGGTATTGCTGCGCATAACCACTGAGGCCGCCAAAGATGTCGGTCAATGACTGAGCCATTTGGCTGCAATTTCTTTTTGGCGGAAGGCGCATGTCGCGATAAATCCTTTTGCACCATGTGTCCATCGGGAAAACATCGCCTTTTCGGTAGGCAAAAAGCAAGATACAATCTGCAACCTTGCCTCCGACGCCTTTTAGCGTCATAAGCCTCTTCCGGGCTTCTGCCGTCGGCACAGAATACAAATCAAGGTCAAACCCTTCGGAAATCATTCTTACGGTGTCGGTTATGTAGCCGGCACGATATCCCGCCCCTATTCTTTTATAAAAAGATTCATTTTCCGATGCAAGAGCCTCCAGTGTGGGAAATGCCTTGTATTCACCGAAATCCTCTCCAAGATACTCACACAGCCGTGTTAGGATACCTTTTATGCGAGGAATATTGTTGTTTGCCGAAATGATGAAAGAAATAATGGTTTCGAGTGGCGGCTGATTCAAGATGCGTATGCCCTCTCCGAACGCTATCGCCTCTTTCATCAGGGGATACTCCTCCAGCTTGCGCTTTATTGGCGTATAATCCCTGTCCAAATCAAAGAACTTTTTGGCAAATTCAATATCACTTGAGCCTATTATAGCACGGTCACATTCATATTTCAAGTGGCAAATCACATTTTTTGCAATAATTTTATAATTGTTATTTTCACCGCTGAAACGAAAAACCTGACCGCTCTCAAGTATCTGCTCAATGTTGAATTGAGAAAGGTCGTTTATTACTATTTGGTTGTTAAGGATACTGTAATCCATAGTTTGCTATCCCTAAAAAATAATAACAGGTTTTTGCGCCTTTTTGTTGGCGTAAAGACCTGTTACTCAAATTCTTTGTGAAATTATGGTTTTTGTTTCAATGCTTTTGGGTGATTTAGTCGCAATAAACGCAGACTTTTTTGAAGCGTTTATTCCTTGTTCCTGCTTCCTCAAAACGCACGGTTCCGCTGGCTTTTGCAAACAAAGTATCATCCTTGCCGATGCCCACATTCAAACCCGCATGCATCTTTGTGCCGCGCTGTCTTACGAGAATGTTTCCGGCAAGTACAAACTGTCCGTCAGCTCTCTTTGGTCCCAATCTCTTGGAAGCGCTGTCTCTTCCGTTTCGGGAGCTTCCCACACCTTTCTTGTGCGCAAACAATTGAATATTCATAAACATATCTATCGTTCCTCCATCTTTATAAAGGCTTTGTAGCCTCTTTGCATATCCTTTAGACCCAAATACATTGCTCTTAGGATAGCCTGCTGTTTTATGCCGTCTTCGGGCGTCTTTGCTTCGGGACAGGTAAAGGACAAATATCCCTCTCTCCTTTGGTATTTGACATCCGATATATCCATAAGTCCGAGCATCGCCGTCTGTACTATTGCCGATACTGCGCTGCAAACAATGTCCTTGCCTTGCTCCGCATATCCGCTGTGTCCCGAACATTCGACCTTTTTTATGGCGCCGTCTTTGTGGATAATGGCAATCTTTATCATAAAAAATTCCGTTTAGCCTACTATGTCAGTGATTTTGATTTCCGTATATGGCTGACGGTGTCCTTGACGCTTGCGGATATTCTTCTTGGCTTTGTACTTGAAGATGTTGATTTTTTTGCCCTTGCCGTTGTAGACAACATCGGCCTCGGCGTATGCGCCTTCAATAGGGTTGCCAACAAGCACTTCGCCGTCACGGTTCAGCATAAGGACATCAAGTTTTACTTTGGAGCCAACCTCAAGGTTCAATGACTCAACTTTCAAAACGGTATCCTTCTCAACCTTGTACTGTTTTCCGCCTGTCAAAATTATTGCGTACATATCTCTTACCTCCTTTAAGGACTCGCTAAGTCGGGTGGCTTCAACAAGCGCTTTTCATACCCTGATTATGCGGCTCATTATAATTTATCACATACCGGCTGCTTTTGCAAGGATTTTTGCGCTATTTTTTATTTTATGAATGTCTTTTATTTATTAACCATAGTCAAAATTACTAGTCTGGTACGAAATATTTTGGTATAATGCTGCTATATGAAAAAACTAAAGTTCCCCGCAGAATTGGCGTTCTTTGCCGGTTTAATAATACTTGCCGTCGGCATTGCTTTTTTTATAAAGGCGGACTTTGGCATGAGCGTCATACAGTCGGTGGCATATCTCATAAGTTTGGCTGTGCCGGAGCTTTCATTCGGCACCGTAAGTTATTTGCTGCAGTTTGTGCTTATTGTTACGCTTTGCATAATTGTACGCAAATTCAGCATACGCTTTATCATTTCATTCGGCTCCGCCGTTCTGTATGGCTATACACTTGACTTGGTTGTATACCTTATGCGCAACCTCTCCGCAAACAACATTGCCGTAAGAATATTGTTCTTTGCCGCAGGGTTTTTTCTCGTGGTTGTGGCGGTGACTTTGTTTTTTCGCACCAACATACCGCTTATGCCATATGATATTTTCGTAACCGAAATTGCAAACACCAAAAAAATAAGCAAGTCCAATGTAAAAATTATTTATGACCTTTGCTATCTTGCCGTTGCGCTGACGCTCAGCCTGAGCATCTTCGGAAAACTTGTAGGCATAGGTATCGGCACAATAATCAGCGGACTGTTCTCTGGCGTTGCCGTAAAGTTTTTTGGCAAATTGGTAGACAAAGTCATAGTTTTTGAGCCTATGATACTTAAAAGCAAACAATAGACAACTTTATACATAAATGGTATAATTGTTTTATTACATTCAGGAGTAGCACATGAAAAAACCCTTTTTATCACTAGAAAAAGCCAAAGAAATCACAAAAGTTTATCCCACGCCGGTATATGTCTATGACGAAAAAGGCATAATTGAGAACGCGCGCGAACTATATGACGCATTCAGTTGGAACAAGGGCTTCAAGGAATATTTTGCCGTAAAAGCCACGCCCAACCCCGAAATCCTGCGCGTACTGAAGAATGAGGGCTGCGGAGTAGACTGTTCCTCATATACAGAACTTCTTATGTCCGACGCCATGGGCTTCAAAGAAGACGAAATAATGTTCTCCAGCAATGAGACTGCCGCCGAAGAATATCAGCTTGCAAAAAAACTGAACGCAATCATAAACCTTGACGACATAACCCATATTGAGTTCCTGAAAGAGGTTGCAGGCATTCCCGAAAAAATTTGTCTGCGTTTCAATCCCGGCGGAAAGTTCACCATCAATAACCAAATTATGGGCAGCCCTGCGGACGCAAAATACGGACTTACCCGAGCGCAAATGACAGAAGCCGTAAAACAACTTTTGGAACTGGGCGTAAAAGAGTTTGGCGTGCATTCTTTCCTCGCCAGCAACACCATGGGCAACGAATACTACCCAAAACTTGCAAGAATAGTTTTTGAAACCATTACAGAACTTCATGCTGAAACAGGCGCAAAATTTGTATTTGCAAACCTCAGCGGCGGTATCGGCGTGCCCTACCGTCCCGAACAGCCAAAAAATGATATTTATGTCATTTCCGCAGGAGTAAAAGAGGCATACGAACAGACCATAGCCGCTTCTCCGCTGAAAGAAATTGCCATTTATACCGAACTGGGCAGATATATGCTGGCGCCATACGGAATATTGCTGACGACTGCCATTCACGAAAAAAACATTTACAAACAATATATCGGCGTAGACGCATGCGCGGCAAACCTTATGCGCCCTGCCATTTACGGAGCATACCACCACATAACCGTACTGGGAAAGGAAGATGCCGCAGAAGAAAAAGTATATGATGTCGTCGGCTCGCTTTGCGAAAACAGCGACAAATTTGCCGTAGACAGACCTCTTCCCGTTATCGAAAGAGGCGACATTCTTGCCATACACGATGCCGGAGCGCACGGCTTCAGCATGGGATACAACTACAACGGCAAACTGCGCAGCGCCGAAGTGCTGCTCAGAACTGACGGCAGTTTCCAACTGATAAGAAGGGCCGAAACCGTAAAGGACTATTTCGCCACCTTCAATTTCATGCCGGAATTCAAGGATTACAGATAAATCATTTTATGTCGCTCTGAAATAGTTCTCCGTTCGCCGTGAGAACTATTTTTTTTGCCGAATAGTCATAACCAACCTCTCCCTTTTGATAAATGCCGCTGCGTTTTATCCCGAAAGGCTGTTCCTCTGCGCTTGAAAAAAAGACCCAACCCTCTTGCCCGTACGCCTGTTTATATGAAAACAATACAAAAGGCTTATGCGCCGCCGCCAACCAATTTTTTTGTTCATCGGTCAAAGCCTGTTCTGAAGTGTCGGCAATATAAATAAAAAAAGCTATGTCTTTCCCTCGGAAAATGCTTATGCGAAAATTCCCATTGGCTTTTTTGCTATCTTTCATAACCTGAATATTGCCGAAACTGCGCACTCCGCCGACAAAATAATCAGACCGCATAAATCTTTTTAACTGCGCCGATTTGTCATACAATCCCGATATATCATAATTGCTGAAAGCTACGCAAAAGTATGTCTTTTTGTTTTCAAAAAGCTCGGCATACCTGTCAATAATTTGCATAGTGCCTGCAAGCAACAAGTCGCTTGCCAGCGTTTGCGGCAGCACATTGTCGCCGCAAAGCACTACCAAGTCCGGCTGAATTTCGTCTATTTTCTCCTCAAGATATGCCGTTTCTCCGGTGGAAAAAAGTCCGCTGACCGCCAAAATTACAAATTCATTTACAAAGGACAGCCTTTCTCCGCTATCAGTCGGAGTAGGTTGAAAATACGACATGATAAAAGAAAAAACAAGAGGAAGCACTGCGACGGTGGCTGATAGCTTCCTCAAAATTTTTATTATCCTCTGTCTTTTCAAAAGGATACCTCCCTAGGATACAACAGAGTATTGTTGCCGAATACGGCGGCTATTAAACTTTTTTGATTATCTTTCGCTCATTGGCTTGTAGTCTTGTCTTTCACAAACTGCGGTATAGCCCGGGCGTATAATTTTGCCTTTGTTGGCGATTTCTTCTATTCTGTGAGCAATCCAGCCGGTAATTCTTGCAATGGCAAATATCGGCGTAAACAGCTCTTGCGGCAAACCAAGCATGTTGTAAACAAAGCCGCTATAAAAGTCTATGTTGGCGCTGACGCCTTTATAAATCTTTCTCTTGTCGGCTATGACTTCGGGAGCCAGTCTTTCGACCTTTTCGTACAGCTCATATTCGTCGTCAAGCCCTTTTTCAATGGCAAGATTCTTTACATAATCCTTAAATATCAGCGCTCTGGGGTCAGAAAGTGAATAGACCGCATGCCCCATGCCGTATATCAGACCTGTTTTGTCAAACGCTTGTTTGTCCAACAGCTTGCAAAGATAGTCCTTTATGTCCTCATCGCTGTGCGAAGCAAGGTTTTGTTTCATGTCTTCAAACATTTTGACAACTTTTATGTTGGCGCCGCCATGTTTTGGTCCTTTCAATGACCCCAAGGAGGCTGCTATTGCCGAATAAGTGTCGGTTCCTGAAGAACTGACCACATGCGTAGTAAATGTTGAGTTGTTGCCGCCGCCATGCTCTGCGTGAAGGACAAGACAAAGGTCCAGCAACATAGCTTCAAGTTTTGTGAATTTGTTGTCGGTGCGCAGCAGGTGCAAAATGTTCTCCGCCGTGCAAAGGTCCTTTCTTGGCTTGTGTATTATTAAGCTGGTATCAATGTGATAATGCGAATATACCTGATAGCCATATATTGCGATAAGCGGAAACTGCGCAATCAGTTGCAAGCCCTGCCGCAGCACATTGTCCATTGCGTTGCTGTCGGGGGTATCGTCATATGAATAAAGAGTAAGCACGCTCCTTGACAACATGTTCATCATATCCACGGGGGGCTTTTTCATTATGATATCTCTGACGAAGTTCAGCGGCAATGTGCGGAAGTGAGCCAGAATGTCGTTGAACTCCTGCATTTCTGCGGCATTTGGCAGCGTGCCGAAAAGCAATAGATATGCCGTTTCCTCAAAGCCGTATCTATCCTCGTTTATGAAGCCTTTTACTAGGTTCTGAATGGGAATGCCCCGATAATAAAGCTCGCCCTCTATCGGCGTTCTGTTGCCGAATTCGTCCTCAGCAAAAGAGTTTATTTCGCATATCTCCGTAAGACCGGCGACTATGCCCTTGCCGTTGACATCACGCAAACCTCTTTTTACATCATGCTTTTCATAATAAGAGGGGGCTATAATGGTGCTTTTTTCGGCAACGCCACTCAGCTGCTTTATTTTTTTTGCTATTTTCGCGTCTGTGTAATACAGCTCTGTCATATAACCTCCATCGTCATTTATGTATTTTTTTTGTGTTTTTCACATCTAATTGAATTATTTTATTATACCATAGGTAAAAAATAGTGTCAACGAAACTAAATCCGTTAATAATCCGACCTTTTGGCTAATATACTTTATTAAAGTCAGTTTTATACTCAAATTCAGGAGGCGGCAATGTTTTATGCAAATTACGCAGATAAAGAGGTAATGACGGTCAAAGGAGCAAAGAATCTCGGCGTCATAAAAGGCATATACATAGACAAAAATTCAAAGCGTGTAAGCGCTCTTTGTGTGAAATCAGAAAGTGAAGAAAAAGCTCTTCCTTTGAAAAGGGCAATCGGAAACGCCGACAAGGTGACGGTTTATTCGGAGAATTATCTCATTGACGCCGACCAAGAAATACTTTTTCTTTTGACCAAGGACACGCAAGCATATAATGAGGACGGCATACTGCTGGGCAACTTTGCCGACATTACAATCACCGGCGAAAAATTGATTTGGTTTGACAAGCCCTACCACACTCGTTATATCTCAGGGTTTTCCGACAACACTATTGTAATAAACCTAAACTTGCGATTGCAAAAAAGCAGCAGCCCCGAACCCAAATCAAAGCCGGTCCAGTCCGAACAAGCCGTTGTCGACGATTATAACTTCCTAATAGGGCGTATCGTCATAAGAAATATTGTAGACAAGGCCAACAATGTCAACATACGCAAAGGAACAGTCATAACACGTTCAGTTCTGGAACAAGCCAAGGACGGCGGAAAGTTGGTATATCTTGCGCTAAGCTCGCTTTTGGATTGACATTATGGAAATTGCCTCCCGCGCTATACGCGCCGCCGAATACATAATTGAAAACCATGCCACCGTCCGTGAGGCCGCCGCATATTTTGGCTACGGCAAAAGCACCCTTCACACCGATGTCACCACACGCCTGAGGCATATAGATTTCTTCCTGTACAGCCAAGTAAAAGGCATTCTCAGCGACAATTACAGCGAAAAACATTTGCGCGGCGGTGAAAGCACCCGAAAAAAATATTTGCATGAGTAATATCAAAAAACTACGCATACGGCAAAATATTACATACCATACAACAATAATTGCAAAACAAAAAAGGCTGCCCGACTTGCGTCAAACAACCTTTTTTTGGCAGGAGCAGTAAGAATCGAACTTACATCATAGGAGTCAGAGGCCTATGTGCTACCATTGCACCATGCTCCACCGTTTCTTATAATTATAAGAGAGTTTTATTGCTCTGTCAAATAAATTCAGTTACTTTGTTGCACAAATTGGCTGTTATATAGGTTATAATAGAAGCCCTTTTTGTCCAGTAAAGTCTGATGATTGCCCTGTTCGATTATCCTGCCCTTGTCCATAACCAGTATAAGACTGGCATTGCGGATTGTCGAAAGTCTGTGCGCAATAATGAATGAAGTCTTGCCTTTCATCATTGCCGTCATAGCGTTTTGGATATAACTTTCCGTACGGGTATCCACGCTGCTTGTAGCCTCGTCAAGTATAAGAATTTTTGGGTCGGCCAATATGGCTCGGGCTATGGTGATAAGCTGCTTCTCTCCCTGCGATATGTTCGACACATCTTCATTTATTACGGTGTCATACCCCTCAGGCAGCGTTTCAATCAAACGGTCGGCATGGGCTTTTCTTGCGGCTTCCTTTATTTCTTCAAGCGATGTTTCCGGTCGGGCATATGCAATATTTTCTCTTATTGTGCCGCTCTCCAACCATGTGTCCTGAAGCACCATTCCATATAGTCCGCGCAAGTCACGCTTTGCCATATCCCTTATGTCTATACCGTCTATGGTGATGCTTCCTGCATCGATTTCATAAAAGCGCAAAAGCAGATTTACAAGGGTGGTCTTTCCGGCTCCTGTAGGACCGACAATGGCAATGATGCCGCCGCTTTCAACTTCAATGTTAATGTCCTTCAAAAGCTCCTTTTCCTTGTCGTATGAAAAATCGACTCCGGAAAATTTTACTCCGCCTTTTATGTTGCTTATGTCGATAGGAGTGGCAATATCTTGCGGCTCGTCGTTTTGCTCCAACAACCCGAAAAGCCTCTCGGCGGCGGCAATAGTTGATTGAATGGTGTTGGCTATATTTGCCGTTTGCATTATCGGCTGACCAAACTGGGAACTGTACTGCATAAACGCCTGAATGTCGCCTATCATCAATCTGCCGCCGGCAAGAATGCCGCCGACAACGCTTATCGCCACATATGCAAGGTTGTTTACAAAATGCAACATGGGCATAATTATTCCCGAATAAAACTGCGCCTGTCTGCCGGCGGTGCAAAGCTCTTCGTTTATTTTATCAAAGCTCTTTTCAACATCTTTTTCCTTATTATAAAGCTGCACCACGGTTTTGTTGCTGTACATTTCTTCAACATAGCCGTTGAGTTCGCCCAGTTTTGCTTGTTGCACAACAAATTTTTTCTGAGATTTTTTGGCAATTATCATAGTAATCACTAAAAACAGCGGCAGGCTGCCGACGGCAATAAGCGTCATGTATCCGCTTATGGTCAGCATCATTATAAAAATACCCACAATGGAAAGTACGCTGGTTATGGCTTGCGTAATCGACTGTTGCAATGATGTGGAGATTACTTCAATGTCATTGGTGACTACCGACAAAATGTCGCCAGCCGAACGGGTGTCAAAATAACTTATGGGTAAAGTCTTGAATTTCTCTTTTATGTCTTGGCGCATTTTGAATACTATGCGTTGTGACACTCCTGCGGAGAGGAAATGTGAAAGAAATTGAAACAATGAAGATGTCACATAAAGCGCCGTTACAACAATCAGTACTTTTATGATATAGTCCAAATCCAAAGCTCCGCGCATAATGCCGGTTTGCAATGCATTGGTTGCCTTGCCGAGAATTTTTGGCGCTATTATGGTCATAACCGTACCGATAGCCGCCAGCAAAATGACAATTGCCAACAATGGCAAGTGGGGTTTTGCGTATCTCAGAAATTTTTTCAGAGTGCCTTTGAAGTCCTTTGCTTTCTCCGCCGGAGCCATGGGTCCGAAAGGTCCGCCATGCGGGCGGCCGCCTGCAGGTTTTTTTGCCATTATCTTCCTCCTGCAAGCCCCAGCTCTTTTTCGGAAAGCTGAGATAACGCGATGTCTTTGTATTCCGGGCATGTTTCAAGCAGCGTCTTATGCTTGCCGGTGCCTACAATCCGTCCCCGGTCCAAAACAAGTATGTTGTCGGCGTCCATAACCGTACCTATTCTTTGCGCCACAACTATGACTGTCTTATGCTTTGTCGCTTTTGCAAGTTCTTTGCGTAGCTTTGCTTCGGTAGCAAAGTCCAGAGCGGAAAAACTGTCGTCTAAAATGATTATGTCGGCATCCTTGGCAAGCGTTCGGGCAATGCTTATGCGCTGTTTCTGTCCGCCTGAAAAGTTTTGTCCGCCTTGCTCTACTTCGGCATCGATACCGTCCTTCTCTTCGACAATTTTTGCCGCCTGCGCAATCTCCAATGCTTGCTGCAACTGCCCTTCGTCGGTTGCGCCGTATAACACATTTTCTTTTATTGTGCCGCTAAACAAAACGGCTTTCTGCGTAACAAGCCCTATGCGGGAGCGCAAGTCTTGCAAGTTCATATCCCTGACATCCACGCCGTCAATCTTCACGCTGCCGGAACTGACATCGTATAATCTTGGAATAAGGCTTACAAGCGTTGTTTTGCCGCTGCCCGTGCCGCCGATAATGGCGGTTACGCTGCCTTTTTGCGCAGAAAAACTTATGCCCTCCAGCGCATTTTGGCTGGATGTTTCGGCATATGTGAAACTGACATTTTCAAAGTCCACTCTGCCGTTTCTTTCCGGAACAACAGCGTTGTCGGGGTTGCTTATGCTGTTTTTTGCCTCTAGCACTTCATTTATGCGCACCGCCGAAACGCTTGCTCGGGGTACCATAATAAAGATTAGGGAGAACATAACTACGCTCATCATAATCTGCATGATATATTGTATTACTGCCATCATGTTGCCCAGACGGGTATAATCCAGCATATTTTCTTTCAGCGCATTGTCCACGCTGAAAGCCGTTATGAACATTATTGAAATAGATGTCAAACTCATAATAAGAATCATCGCCGGTATAAGAACAGACATAATACGGGCAGCGCGCAAGCTGACAGTCGTTACGCCCTCATTTGCTTGGCGGAACCTGTTGTCCTCGTAGTCCTCGCCGCCAAAGGCTTTGATGACGCGAACACCGGTGATATTCTCCCTTGCCACCATTGTCAGCCCGTCAATCCTTTTTTGCATGGTCTTAAAGAGCGGCACTATCAGTTTTGCCGCCAACAGTATTATGACAGCAACCAGCGGAATGCTTGCCAACAACACCAGGGTCATTTGAGCATCTTTGTTCAGCGCCATAACAAGACCGCCTACAAACATTATCGGTACATTGAGCATCATGCGCAACGCCATAATGACCAGCATTTGCACCTGCGTCACATCGTTTGTTGAACGGGTGATAAGGCTTGCAGTAGAGAAGTGGTCCTCCTCCGCTTTTGACAGCCCTACAACTTTGTTAAATATTCTGTTGCGTATATCTCTGCCGAATTCTGAACCGACTTTGGACGAAAAATACGCCACAAATATGGATAGAACGGAAGACGCCAGCGTTATGCCCAGCATAATAAGTCCGTTTTTCCATATGACTGACATATGACTTTTTTGACGGTAAACAAGTTGCGGCGCGCCCTCATAAAGTTCCAGCCTGCCTTGCATTGGCTGTGATTGTGCCTTGCCGTCAACAGTGCGCAAAAACTGCGGTACTGCCATGCTCTCGCCCGTTTGGGGATTGCGGAAGACTATCTGATTGCCTTGCGCGTCGGTTTCCAACCCTATGATTTGGGCATAGTGTTTGCCATTCTGCTCGATGGTCACAAGTTTGCCTGCATCTTGATAAAGCATTTTTGGCAGCGGCATTTCTATGTTCATCTCCGGCACCGCTAAATAAATAAGCTGCCCGTCCTCAGTTTCCTCAAAAACAACTTCAGAGGTTATGCCCTCTCCGATTATTTTGCTCATGCGGTCGGGCAGAAAAAGAGATGACAGGGAAATGCCCGTCACCATAATAACAATGAGTAATATATAGCCTACATAAGGCTTCAGGAATCTAAATAATTTTGTCAAACTTTCACCGTAATAATTATGCCATAATGGCTGATTTTATATTATATTTTTAACTTCTCATTCAATGCCTTAATCTTGTCGACATCAACTTTTATGACCTTTCTGTCATAGGACAGCAGTCCGTTGCACTCATCTTCAATGTCGCTGAGTTCGGTATATACCGTAGCGCAAAGACCCTGGGGAATAAGCGGTATAATCTGTTTTTCAAACAGATTTATGTATGCCTGCTGAAAACTTTCTTTGTCATAATACTTTCTATATCCAAAGAACTTTTTGTCATTATACATATGCCCTTTTATTTGCAATGAATAACCGCCGAATTCGCTCAGCACAAACGGCCGTTCATCTCTCTTCATTTTTATGGGACGGAAATAAATATGCGGACTCTTGAAGTCGCCTATTCCCTGGTCGTGCCAGCCGCTGGCATGGTCTATCAGCCTTGTGTTGTCCAGCTCTTTGAAAAAAGCGTATGCCTTTTTGCTGTCAAATTGCCCCCAGCCCTCATTAAAAGGCACCCACACTGCCAAAGATACGACATTATACAGACTTTCAATCATTCTTTTGGCATCGACATAATATTCATCTCTGCCGGCCTTGTCCTCTCTTGCGAACGCCTTATACTTGCGGTCATCCATCATATTGCCTATAAACGGGCGAATGCCTATCGTCCACATGCTGTACTCGCCGCCGCCATTTATCATGTCCTGCCACACCAGCATGCCCAGCCTGTCGCAATGATAGTACCAACGCAGCGGCTCAATCTTTATATGCTTACGCAGCATGTTGAAGCCCATTTCTTTCATTGTGGCAATGTCGTATATCATTGCCTCGTCGCTGGGCGGAGTATACATGCCGTCCGACCAATAACCTTGGTCAAGCAATCCATTGTGGAAATATGGCTTATTGTTAAGCATAATTCTGGGAATTCCGACATCGTCCTTGCCGATAGAGAACTTGCGCATGCCAAAATATGAGCTTACGCTGTCATTGTCTGTTTCTATTGTCAAATCATAGAGATAAGGATTTTCCGGACTCCATAGTTCAAAGCCTTTCAGCGCTATCTCGCACTCTCCTTTCTCATTCAAATAGTTTTCAGCCTTTGTCTGACCTTTATCTATTATTCTTACTTTTGCTTTCTCGGGAGAAAGGCTGAATGAGGCGCTGATACTTAGGCTGCCTTTGTCAATGTCGGGCGTAATCTTTATTGAAACGATATAGTTTTCGGCAACGCTTTCCAGCCAAACCGTCTGCCATATTCCCGATTGCGGCGTGTACCAAATCCCTCCACGCTTTGTCGTTTGCTTGCCCCTTGCTTGGGTGCCGCTCTCCGATGGGTCCGAAACCGCAAGCGTCAAAATGTTTTTTCCCTCAATAAGCAGGTCGGTTATGTCAAAACTGAACGGATAATATCCGCCTCTGTTTTGCCCGGCAAATTTGCCGTTTAGTTTTACTTCGCAGAGATAATCGACTGCGCCAAAGTGCAGTATTGTTCTGTCCTTTTTGAAATCTTCGGGCAATTCAAACTCTTTTGAGTAATAAAGAATGTCATCTTTTGTGACTATTCTTTCCACACCCGACAAAATGCATTCCGGTGAAAACGGCACCAATATGTTGCCCTGATAACCGTTGAATTCCTCATTCCTGTTGTATATGGCGTACTGCCACTCTCCGTTCAAACAAAAATAGCTGTCACGCTGCAACTGCGGACGAGGATACTCACATAGCGGTGAGGTCTTGTCAATATTTTCTCCGAATTTTGTAAAAAGCTTTGTCATTTATCCTCCTAAGACAAAAATTTCCCCTTGCAAAAGATTGTATCTTCTGCAAGGGGTATTTTTATTTTTCAGTCATTTATTCAAGCGCTTAGGTTTCCCACTTGACATAAAGTTTCAGCGGCACTTCGTCCTGAATAACTTCAATTTTACCGCCGGCGGCAAATTGCGAGGTAATATCAAAGTTCGGATTTCTGAAGAATCCTGCAGACATTCCTCTGCCCTCGTCGTCCTGGATACTTGGAAGTTTTGCTGCGGTGAGGAATTCTGCTCTAATGTCATATCCTGTAAGGTGTTTTTCCTCCCCGACGCGGGTAATGGAGTAGAACTGGACCAACGGGAAGCTCTGTTCGCCTCTGACATATATGTTTGATGATTTTGCGACCTTTTCGCCGCCCCATGCCGTCTGATAGTCCTCTACTACGGTTATTTCCGTTCTTGTTCCGTCCGGCTCTATTTCTACTCTGCTGATGCCGTTGTTTACATAAATTCTTAGCTTTTGATGCACGGAATAGTTGAACGAATTTGCGTTGATTGTCGGCGGCTTTGCTGTGCTGATGGTTACATTGGCAAGTTTTGCGCAGCCCTGGAATGCGTTTGCGCCAATTGATTTAATTTGTCCTTGCATCTGTATGCCATACATGTTGATGCATTCGGCAAAAGCACCGTCAAGTATATGGGTTACATTTGTAGGAAGTTTTACTGTCAGCAAGCTGTTTGTGATAACACTGCCCAACGCGGCGCAGCCTCTGAAGGCATCTTTGCCTATCGTCGTGAGGTTGCGGTTGTTGCTTGAGAAGGTTACGGTCTTCAGACCTTGGCATGCCTCAAAAGTAGAAGTTTTGATTTCCTTGAGTCCGTCAGGTATGAATATGGTTTCCAAACTCTTTGCGCCCTTGAATGCTCTTTCTCCAAGATTCTTTAAATTGCTGTTTGCGCTGAATGTTGCGATTTTGAGCGCTGAGCATTGTTCAAAAGCGCCCATGCCTATTTGCTCCACAGTGTTGGGTATGGTTATTGTATCAAGTTTGGAGCTATGCGCAAATGCGCTGTCGCCGATTACTTTCAGCGTGCTACCCTCGGCAAAATTGATGGCAGTGAGGTCCAAGCAGCCGTAGAAAGCGCTCTTTCCTATGCTTGTCACCGACGCCGGAATGTCTATCGTGGCTAGGTTGTCGCAACCATAGAATGCGTTTTCGTCAATCCTAAGCAGTGAATTATGAAGCGTTATGCCGGTAAACTGCGCATTGTTGAATGCGTTGTAGCCTATTACTTTGATGTCATTCGGCAAGGTCAGATAATCGCTGCCACCTTTATAGCTTACCAGTATATTACCGGCAACGATATATTCGCTGGTTTCGAGGTTCATGGCGTCAATCCATGAAGTATCGTTAAACACTTCGTTTGCGATGTCCATAAGCGCGCTGCCCGTATTAAATATTATGGTGGTTATGGAAGAGCAGCTTTCAAAAGCGTCTTCGTTTATTCTGCGCACACTTGCCGGAATAGTCAACTGTACTATGTTGTCAAGGTCATTGTTCTTGAATGCTTTGACGCCAATTACTGTAACTGTCGAAGGTATGGTCACCTTGTCTTCAAAACCGTTGTAGCTGAGAATATATGACTCCGAACCTGCCAGTTTGAACTCTGAAGTCATATTTTTGAACCATGCGGTGTTGTCAAAAGCTCCATAAGCGACATATTCCAGTTGGCTGACTTCATTTGCATTGAGTTCATTTGGCGTACCAAATATTATGTTGCTCAATCCGCCAAAGACTCCGCCCGGTTCAACGGTCACATTGTTGTCAAACGCTCCCTCATATATTTCGGTTACGGAATGAGGTATGGTCAGTTCCTTTAATTTCGTTCCATAGAAAGCGTTTGCAAGAATCTTCTTTGTGTTCTCATTTATGATGTAGGTCGAAACGGCTTTCCCGTCGGCTTGGCGCGCTCTGGGATAAGCGGCAACTGCGCTGCCGTTTGCGGCATACAGTACACCGTCAATGGCTGTAAGGTACGAATTCTGACCAAGCACAACAAATTCTTCAAGTTTTGAAAAATCCTTGAATGCATTGTTGGTTATGTTGAATCCGCCGCCTGCGGTAAAGATGACCTTCTTTATGCTTTGCGTGTTGTTTTCGTTAAATACCCCGCTGTTGACTCCGATAATGGGTACCGATTCATTTGCAAGGGTAACAGATGAGCCGATAATAAGTATTCCTTTCTCTTGTATTACCCTTAGTATTCTTTCTTTTTCGTCCTTTTGTGGGTCGTCTGACGCAATATTTCCTCCTGTCGGAAGATAGCTGCTTATGACAACTCCCGTGTTGTCAGAATTGGGCGTATAGGTCATACCGATAAAGTCATTTACTTCTCTCTTGTTGGATAGCCATACCGGTTTCAATTCCATGTCCTTGACAACCTTGTGAGGCAGCGTTATCAAAGCGTCGTTGTCGTAGTTGTCGGTCCAACCCAGCAGTGTGTGGTCTTTATATACGGTATAAAGGTCTTGCTCTGTCAGCCATTCCTTGTTCATGGGAGAGATGGATGATGCGCCCGGCACATGAGAAAAGTCAAATGATACCGTGGGCAACTCTCCTGCGGGGAACAAGCGGTTGGACACTGATTCGCCCCAGAAATACTTGTACAGCTCAATACTTATGTTGTCATTTTCAATATATATCCTCAAGTAAGAAGATGTTCCTCTGAAAGCATTGGGGTTGATGAGTTCAGTTCCTACGAACACTCCCGGATTCTCGCTCAACCATTCCGCCAGCGTGCCTTCCTCAATAGCAACCCTCACGGAAATGTCTTGTTCTTCGCTAAGTTCTTCATAGCTCCTTCTTGCAACGGTTACTTTTGTCAGATTGCGGCTGCCGTCAAACAAAGAGGCGTCAATGGCAGAAAGGTCTGCGCCAAGTTCGACTGTTTCAAGGCCTTCACAATTTGAGAAGGCATATACGCCTATTTTTGTTACGCTTGACGGAACGACAATTATGTTCGGATATTCACATCCGGCAAAAGCATATTCGCCTATTTCAAGCAAGCCTTCAGGAAGCAATATAGAAGCTATGTTGCTGTTCTCAAAGGCGCGTGGGGCAATATATTTTATTTGCGCCGGCACGACGACATTGGGCTTGTCTTGGCTGGATATCTTTTGTCTATATTTCAGCAGTACATTACCTATATATATAAGTACGAATTCTTCGCCTTCTGGCGCTTCTCTATTGTACCACGGTGTGTCCGTAAGGGCGTCTGCCGCAACTTCTTTCAGCGCGCTGTTGCCGCCTGCGGTAATGCTTTCAAGCACCGTGCAGCCTTTGAAAGACTCGGCTCCCAACGCAACCACTGATTCGGGGAGAATAACATTGCTGAGGTTGTTGGCGCCGTAGAATGTCTTTGCTTTTATTTGGGTGAGCGCGGTATTTTCAAGAGATATACTTGACAAAGCGCTGCATCCCTCAAAAGCCGATGCGCCCAGTTCCGTAAGAGCCGACGGCAGCGCAAACTGTTGCATTGCCGTTCCCAGGCTGACGCAACCAAAGAAGGCTTTTTCGCCGATTTCTCTGACGGCATTGCCGCTGAATTCCACCTTTTGCAGGCTGGTATTCTCGTAAAAAGCCCGCTTACCTATATATGTGACAAGCCTTGGTATGGTTATTTCTTTGAGATTGTAGCAAGCCTCAAACGCAGAATCCTCAATTCTTACAAGTTTGCTGTCGGCGCCGATTCTTATTTCTTCAAGAGCGCTGTCTTTGAATGCGTTCTTATCAATTATAGTAACAAAGTCAGGCAAATCGACAATGAACTTCTCTTGGTCGGGCGCTTTTTTGCCTTCGTATTTCAGCAATACGGTACCTGCAAGCACGAACTCGTCTTGTTGTCTGAGCCATGCCGTTCCGTAAAAAGCGTCTACGCCGACTTCTTTAATCTGGCTGGGGTTGCCTGCGGAATTGGCAAATTCTATGTTTATCAATGAAGTACAGTTGTAGAAAGCTCCATCGCCGATAAACTCAATAGCCGCATGAATTTCTACGGTGACAAGGTCGGTGTCATTGGCAAACAGGTTTGCTCTGACGGCTACGGCATTTGTGGGAAGCGTCACCAAGTTTTGGTTTTCTTTCTTGACATATTCAACAATCAATCTGCCGGCAACGACAAAATTCTGTTGTGAGTCTTTTTGTTTTACATACCAGTCGGTATCGCTGAAAGAGTTTATTTCGGCATATCTCAATTGGCTGCCCACTTCAAACTCAATGTCAAGCAGCGCACAGCCGGCAAAAGCGTTTGCGCCGATGCCGCGTACTGCCTGCGGTATAAAGATGTACTTGAGATTTGAGCAGTCTTCAAATGCCCCAATATCAATGTCGATTACCGAATAAGGCAAAACTATTTCTGTCAGTCTGTCCATTTCGGCAAAAGCATTTTTGCCTATGTATTTCAGATAATGTCTGCCGTTCAGGTCAGGCACAAATCTGATTTCTGTTATGTTATCATTGCCTTCAAAAGCCTCGTCGCCTATCATAACAAGCGGATAGCCGCCGTACACAGCAGGTATGACCAGTCTTGTTTCGTTGCCGCTGTACTTTTTCAGGATATAGCCGCCAAGCGCTGAACTATACTCCATGTCGTCGATGCTGACATCATAAAGCGAACCTTCCTCCGTCCTCACCCATCTTGCGCGCAGCGTTGTGCTTTCGCCTGAGCGGAAAGGATATGTTACCGGAGTCCATACGGAGGCCTCAGATTCGTACACCCAGCACACAAAGACATAGCCCGGGAAGCTATCTTTGAATGTCGCAGATATGTCGTCCTCGTAAAGAACGGCTGTTTTGCGTGAATCAATTTTGAGATTTTTCATGCTCTCTATGACTTGACCGTCAATATCTTCATTTACTATGAAACTTATTTCGGGAGAATCTTTTTGGTCTTTTATTTGGCTCTCGTACTGGCTCCATATTGTTTTATAATTTTCGATTATTTCTCCATCGCTGCTTTCGACATAAATGTAGACAGTGCTTCCGAATACATTATCACCTAAAGTAGCAGGCTCTTCGTTCCAAACCCGCAGATAAACCAATGAATCGCAGCCGGCAAAAGCATTATTTCCTATCGCAGCTGTGCCGATGGCAACACCTACGCCGACTCTGGCAGGCAACTCAAGTACGGGCAGCGCCGAGCAATTCTCAAACGCCGACGCTCCGATGGTTGTAAGAGAAACGGACAGCGTTGCTTTTGTCAGCGCTATACAGCCATAAAATGCTTCCTTACCTATGGTCTTTACGGCGGCAGGAAGAATTATTTCTTGAAGCGAAATACAGTTTTTGAAAGTGTAGTCGCTGATTGCGGTAATAGCCGAACTTTGAAGCATAACTGTCTTCAGTAATGCTGCGCCTTCAAATGCGCCTTCGCCTATTGTATTGACGGATACGGGAATTGCTATGCTTTTTATGTTAGTGTTTTTGAAAGCGCCGGCGCGGATAATTTCCAGCGTTGAAGGCAATATGATGCTTGTCAGCGAAGCTGCGGCGCTATTGTTAAACAATTCGGCATCCAGAACTTCGACTCCTTCAGGTATTGTCAAAGTAGTGACCTCTATGACCTCTCCATCTTCGTCAAGCACATCTTTATATTCAAATGCCGTATCGGATATGATAATAAGATTGCGGTTTATGTACCACGGAGTATCATAAAAAGCATTGAGATTTATTTCGGTGCCTATCTTGTCGTTGCTTGCTTCGGCTCTTTGAATAGTCGCAAAACTAATGCTCTCAAGCGCAGAACAGCCTAGGAACGCATATTCGCCCAGGAACATCAGCTTGGCTTGTATGTCAAGCGATGCAAGAATGTCGCAGTTTGCGAAAGCATATGCCTCTATCTTCGTAACAGCATATTCTCCCAATTTTTCCGGAACAGTAATGGTTGTTCTTTGGCGGTCGGCAGCAACGATAGTCGCTTTTCCGTCATAAATTGTGTATGTCAAGCCGCTTTCGGCATCATAAAAACTTTCGTCATCATATTCTTCGGGTTTTACTATTGCCGAACTAAATTCTGTTACGGCGGTGTAAAGCTCAAGATATTCTGTGGGAACATACAACTTCCACAGCGTTGCGCTTATGGGATTTGTTGCGATAGCGGGAACATCGCCCAAGAATTCAATTACGGCTATTAACATTGAATTCAATGCGTTGTCCTCAAGTTCCGCCACCGTTGACGCAACCGTCAGGTTTGCAATAATGGCGTCCTTAAAAGCTGATGCTTTTATGGTGACTACATCTTCCGCAATGGCGTATTCCTCGGCTATTTTGCCTGCCGGGTATGCAATCAAAGCTGTCATATCTTTGCTGAAAAGCACACCGCCAACCGAAACAAAAGCCGCATTTGCCGAATCGACTTCAATTGCTTGAAGTTTCAGCGCGCCGTCAAAAGCCAGCGCAGTTATGGAAGTAAGCGTTTCGGGAAGAACGATATTTAATAAATTGTTACAGTTCTCGAAAGCCGTATCTTTTATTTGGGTGATGCCTGTTGTGACATCGTCCTCGGTTTCCGTTAGGAAAATAACGCTTGTCAAGGAAGAGCAATTTATGAATACTTGCGACTCAAGCGTCGACAGCGCGGCGCCCAATGTCACCGCAGTAAGGTTTTTGTTGTTTTCAAAGGCTCTTTCGCCGATTGTGGCTATTGCCGGCAGAGATACTTCTATAAGCGCTACGCGCGCAAATGCCAATTCCGCAATTGCAGCAAGCTCGGCTGTGCCGGTTATGGAGGTCAGCTTGTCGCAGTCCGCAAATGCATTTTCGCCGATTGCGGCAACTTTGTCGCCCAAGTCAATCGATGTCAGCCCTGCGCCTGCAAATGCGCCGTTGCCTATTGAAGTGACGGAAGACGGCAAGACGATTGAAGAAAGCGACACACAGCCATAGAATACATTATCTCCGATAGCCGTAATACTGCTGTTTTCTGCAAAAGTCACGGAAGACAGACTTGTATTCATATAAAATGCGCCTGAGCCGATTGAGGTCACCGAAGCCGGAATAACTATGGATTCAATTTGGCAGCCTTCAAAGGCATTTGCACCGATGGTCCTCAAGTTGGCGGGCAACTGAAGCTCCCCTGACAACTTGCTATTTTCTTCGGAACCCGCCGCTCCTATATCCTTTTTGAAAGCGGCTATGCCTATGCTTGTTATGTTGGCTCCGAAATATATTTTTTCGATGGGCTTATCCTCAAAAACTCTGTCCCCTATACCGACAACATCGGCTCCGCCAAATCTGTCGGGAATATATACTATCGGGTCATTGGCGTTATATCCGATTACTGTTCTTGTGCCGTTTACTATTTCTGAATAAACCAGTTCGCTATTGCCGTTTTTGGTGTCAATCCACTTTGAATAAAATGTTGTGGGAGTGGTAACCGTATACGGCAATGCTATGATATTTTGCAATGCGGCGTCTGTGTATATTCCAAGCAGTATATTTCCGCTCTTTTGTTTCAGCTCGCCAAGGTTTTCGGCGGTGATGACGGTGTTATAATTTCTTGTAATAATCTCAGGTGTGGCGCCGTCATAGAAAGTTATGGCTATGGATTTGGGCACAAATACCGCCGTAAATTCCATATCGCTGGTTATGTTGGTTAAAGAACCACCCAGCCATTCTCCTGTAAATTCATGGCCCGTCTTTGCTATAGGAGAAGAGGGCGGCGCGGCATTGTCGCCGTGATTTACGGTTTGTTGGCTTATTATTGCGCCTTCGTCATTCTTAAACACTACATTATAGGAAAAGATAGTCGCATCAGCTTCTATAATTAAATCCATCTGAACATTGGTGTATGAGGATTTCCAGCCGCCAAAATTGTAGCCGTGCTGGGCCAGCTGAGCGCTTGCTGCGGCTGCGCCCTTTGCGCTGCCGCCGTGGCGGACTTTTTCGCCGGCGCCATTCAGCGCAACGATATTGTTGTTTTTATCCCTAAAGACAAACTTCACCGTATGCTCGACATAAAAAACTTTCATTGTGACGATGACATTGCCGTTGACTATGTATTTTTCAAAATCCAACTGGTTGTTGCCGACCATCCACTGCCAATCTTCAATACCCTCGGGAGCCGTATAGCTGATGCCGCCGGGAATGCGGCTGCCTTTCTCAACCTGCATTGTGCCTACTGTAACATCATTGAAATCTTTGAATGTGACTGTATATATCGGAATGTCCTGCGAATAATTTGCTTTTACTGTTATTGAGCTTTCGATAGCGGAAAACGAAACTTGTTCGTTTACTGCATTTACCCAGCCGTCTGCAACCATGCCCTCAATGACGGGATGCGCCGGAGGTGTAACGCTGCCGCCTTTCAGTGTGGTAATTTCTTTTATGGTATTTTTGTTCCTGTCTTGGAATGTGACGGTGACCAGGTCCGCGTCATCGTCAAACAATGTCACGGTAAAAGTTGTGGTCTTTTTGCCGTATATCAAAGTTATGTTCTTATCATTGCCGCCTGTTTTGAGGCTTTCCCTTGACTCGGTCGTCAGCATGCTGGCAGAGGCCGCGACATAGCTTTGGTTGCCGTCTGTGTCTGTCACAAGAATGGATACCTTCGTAATGTCAAACTCACTGACTCTGACATTTTGCGGAATGGTGTCCTCAACAATACTGATACTTGCGACATCGACTTTGTTGCATGCCGAAAGCGTAAGCAAGGACAGGGAAACAAGAAGGATGAGAATCAATAAAATTCTAAGCTTTGATGCCTTTCCCTGTGTGAAGTGATTTTTCATTATGGACCTCCCAAATAGCGTCAATTGATTTAGCTTTAGTTTCGTACATAGATTGCACAATAATAGATATAACAAATATATCATATAACAAAATAAAAATCAAGAGCAATTTTGTACTTTACTCTTATTGAATTATATTTAATATATTATTAAGGGCAGCCAATAATTGACATAATTTTGCGGCTTTTGTTTGCATTTGAATGTAAAGGATTGTATACTTATAAAAAGCGACAAAGTTTGGGAGGAAAAATGCGCATAAATCACCTTTTCAAAGAAAAAAAAGCCGTACTTAGCTTCGAGATATTTCCGCCAAAAATCACCAGTCCTATCGAAACCATTTATGGCACTCTTGAAGCATTGAGCGGTCTGAGCCCGGATTATATCAGCATTACATACGGCGCAGGCGGCGCCTCAAGCAACAACAGAACGCTGGAACTTGCCTCCCTTGTAAAAAACAAATACGGCATCGAGTCGCTTGCCCACCTCACCGCCATACACTCCGACAAAGCCGGAGTATTGGCATTTCTTGAAAAGATGCACCAACAAGGCTTAGAAAACATTTTAGCGCTGCGCGGCGACAAGAGAGAGGGATTTGAAGTGTCGAAAGATTTTCGCTACGCATCGGATTTGGTACAATTCATAAAACAAAACGGCACTTTCAGCATTTCCGGCGCCTGCTATTCAGAAGGACATTTTGAGAGCGCATCATTAGACGAGGATTTGCAAAACCTGAAAATAAAGGTGGACAGCGGCGTCACGCATTTGAATTCGCAACTGTTTTTTGACAACGATTCTTTTTATAAATTCATTGAAAAAGCGCGCCGCATCGGCATAAATGTGCCTATCCAAGCCGGCATTATGCCAATAATCAACAAAAGACAAATAGAGCGTACAGTTTCGCTGAGCGGCGGCGCCTTCCCAACAAAATTCTCAAAACTTATCGCAAGATACGGCGACAACGACGAAGCCATGCGCGCGGCAGGCATAGCATACGCCACAGAACAAATAATAGACCTGCTTGCCAACGATGCCGAGGGCATTCACCTTTACATCATGAACAATGCGACTGTTGCGAGGCAAATAACTGACAACATAGCCGGCGTTTTGAAAGGAACAAACGGCGAAAACCAATAAACAAGGGAAAATAGAGGACACAAGAAATGAATGCGAGAGAACTGATACAAAAAAAAATTGTGCTGCTTGACGGCGCAATGGGCACAATGCTCCAAAACCAAGACTGTTACAACACCGGCGACTGTCCTGAACTTCTGAACATCACAAACCCCGACATAATCACGGCAATTCACAAACAATATATTGATGCCGGAGCGCAGATTGTTTATACAAACACATTCGGCGCCAACAGAAAAAAACTGCCGAAAGACTATTCTCCGGAACAGGTCATAACTGCTGCAATAAGCGCGGCAAAAAAAGCCGTCGCAAACACAAATTGTCTTATAGCCCTTGATTTGGGACCCATAGGCGAGCTTTTAGAACCCCTAGGCAAACTTTCGTTTGAGGACGCTTACGAACTTTATGCCGAACAAATTAGGCACGCCGACGGCGCAGACCTCATTGCTATCGAAACGCTTTCCGACCTTTACGAAATGAAAGCCGCCGTACTTGCCGCAAAAGAAAATTCGGATTTACCAATTGTTGCGACAATGACTTTTGAGAGTACGAAAAGAACATTTATGGGTTGTTCTCTTGGCTCAATGGCAGTTACTCTTGAGGGTTTGGGCGTTGACGCACTTGGCATAAATTGTTCTCTCTCCCCCGAAAACCTCATACCCCATATAGAAGAACTACGAAAGTACACAAATTTACCCTTAGCCGTAAAAGCCAATGCAGGGCTGCCCGACAGCAACGGCTCTTTCAATACGGATATAGATATTTTTACTGCTGCTTACCGCCGTTTTATAGAACTTGGCGTGAGCATTATCGGCGGCTGCTGCGGCACAACCCCCGAATACATAAAAAGCCTTTCACAATTTGCCGGCAAAGACAGAATAATACAGAACATACCCTTACCTTCTATGGTTTGCACCCCGTCAAAACTTGTCACAATCGACTCACCGAAAATAATAGGAGAGCGTTTGAATCCCACAGGCAAGAAACTAATGAAACAAGCGTTACTGAACGGTGACGATGACTACATAAAGAGTCAAGCAAATGAGCAGATTGCCGCCGGGGCGGACATACTTGACCTGAATTGCGGACTGCCTCAACTGAACGAGGCTGTCGTCATGCCAAGACTTGTGCGCATGTTGCAGTCTTTCACCGATTTGCCGCTGCAAATAGATTCCTCCGACGCAAAAACAATAGAGAATTCTTTGCGCATTTATAACGGAAAACCTATCGTAAATTCAATAAACGGCGACGAGGAAACACTTGACGAAATACTGCCGATTGTCAAAAAGTACGGCGCCGCAGTCGTTGCGCTTACTCTTGACAAAAACGGTATACCAAAGACTCTTGAACAAAGAACAGCCATAGCCGAAAGGATAATTCAGCGCGCAAAGCAGCACGGCATAAACAAACGGGATATCTTTATTGACCCGCTTACATTGACCGTCAGCGCAGAACCCGAACAAGCGAAAATCACACTTGCCGCTATAAAGCACATTAGCCAAAAAATGAATATGAATACTGTTTTGGGTATCTCAAATGTTTCATTCGGATTGCCAAACAGGAATTTAATAAATTCCGCTTTTTTGCTGTCGGCGCTTAACAACGGGCTAACTTTGCCGATAATAAACCCCAATATAAAAGAAAATATTGACGCAATAAGAGCCTACAAGGTACTGAACGGGCTTGACGAGGGCTGCACTGAATATCTTGCCGCCTATGCGGAAAATGTACTTTCGGCGGAAACCTCAGCTGAAATGAGTATTGAATACTGCGTGCTGAACGGACTAAAAAAGCAGTGCGCAGATGCCACCGCAAAGCTGTTAATAACGCTGCCGCCCCTTACTGTTGTAAACGAGCATCTTATTCCTGCGCTTGACAAGGTGGGCGAACTATATGAGCAAGGCAAGCTGTATCTTCCGCAACTCATAATGTGCGCCGAAACAGCAAAATGCGGTTTTAACGAAATCAATAAGGCTATGTCAAAGAATAACGCCGCAAAAAAATACAGCATTTTGCTTGCAACCGTAAAAGGAGATGTGCATGACATAGGTAAGAATATAGTCAAGGTTGTGCTCGAAAACTATGGCTATGACATAATAGATTTGGGCAAAAATGTCGAAATAAACGATATTCTTGACGCCATATCGGAGCATAATGTCAAACTTGTGGGCTTGAGCGCGCTTATGACAACGACCGCCGTCAACATGGAAAAGACCGTCAATGCAATAAGGCACAAAAATCTTGATTGCAAGATTATGGTTGGCGGAGCCGTCATCACCCAAAGTTACGCAACGGCAATCGGAGCAGATTTTTACGCCAAAGATGCCAATGAAGCCGTCCGTATCGCCAAGAGCGTTTTTATCCAATAATAATTAAATATCAAACAGCATTGAATGCATTTTTTGCCTGTTTACACAGTAGATAATATAAGGTATAATAGGTAATATATTTATATTATTTAGGAGTAAAAATGCAAAAACATACTTCCGAGAATGTAACCCAAAAAAACTTTATGGAACCAAAGGAACTGCGTTCCTTTGCTATCGCCGCCGGCGGACAAGGCATGGTTTATTCCATGATGAGTTCGTACATTTCAGATTTTTATGCCAACATACTGCTTGTATCCCCTCTTTTTGTATTCATTCTGATGCTTGCGGCACGGATTTGGGACGCCATCAATGACCCAATTATGGGTTTGGCTGCCGACAAAACAAATACCAAATGGGGCAGAATGAAGCCCTACCTAATCATCACCCCTATTCCAATAGCCGTTTTGACTGTCTTGCTTTTCTTTGCGCCCAACATAAGCACAACGGCAAAAATGGTATACGCATCCATCACCTATGTTCTGTGGGGAATGATTTATACCATCTCCGATGTGCCGTTCTGGAGCATCGTAAACCTCACCACCCCCAACCCCGTAGAAAGAGGAAAAGTAATTTCCATAGGACGCACAATAAACGGCATCGGCGCCGCCATACCGCAAGCGCTTATGATAGTCGTTCCGCTGATTGTCGCTTTATTCCTGGATAAGAGCCTGCCAAAGACTGCATTTGAGTTGCAGCAATACAAGTTGAGCTATCTTTTCTCGGCTATTTTTGTATCAGTGGTAGGCATGGCGCTTTTTGCAAGATTTTTCTTTTACGCCAAGGAACGCGTTATCCCTATTCAGAAAGAAAAAATTCCCCTGAAAGAAATCATAAAAGCAATGAAAGGAAATCGTCCTTTGATACTGGTTGTCATAATGGGCGTGTTGAGTTTTACTCGCTATATGATTCAAGCAGGTTCAATCCATGTGGCCAGATATTCCTTCACAGGCACAAGTATCAGCCAAACGCTGCTTATTTTCGGCATTGCCGTAGCTGCCGGAATGTTTGGCGCCATGGTGTTTTTGCCCAAGGTTTTCAAACGATTCAACTACAAACAGATTGTCATTGCCGCAGGATTGCTGGGTTTTGTTGTCGATACGGTGATGTTCTTTGTCGGCTTCAAAATGCTCAGCTCCCCTTACATACTCTACATCCTCATTCCTTTTTTGGTAATATCAGGTATTCCTCTGGGCGTTTATAATGTGGTATCGTTTGCCATGATTTCGGATTCAATTGATTATATGGAATGGAAGTCGGGCTATCGTCTTGACGGCATAACCAGCGCTTTCCAAACTTTCATAAACAAACTCGGCAACGCATTTGCCACCTCTTTTATCGTGCTTATGTATACGCTAATAAAACTAAACCCCGTGGATTATGTTGAGGGTGCGGTGCAGATTACTTCATCCATTCAGAAAAGTATGTTTTCACTGGTTACCTTGATGCCGGCGGCAGGCATGCTGCTTTCCATTATTCCGATATTCTTTTATGACCTTGTCGGTGAGAAAAAGGACAAAATAACAAAAGAATTGTACGAAAGGAGGCGCCAAGCCAACGGAGAAATTGAATAAATCCCTCCACCAAACAAAAGGACTGCAATTATGTGCAGTCCTTTTTTGTTGTCGAAATAAGCTAAATTAAGAAATTTACATTTTGAAACTAACGCGGAACTCCGTCCATTCATTTTCTTTGGTGTCAACGGTTATGTTGCCGCCCAGTCCGTCAACTATGGATTTGGCTATTGCCAACCCCAGCCCAAAGCTCTGCACCGCGCCCGCAGTATGCGACTCCTCGCCGCGATAAAAGCGGTCGAACAGTTTTGGCAACTTTTCTGCAGGAATGCTGACGCCAAAGTTTTTTACTGAAAGAACGGCTCTCCTGCGCTCAACGCTCAAAGATATATCTATTCTGCCATCTTTCGGAGTGTACTTTACTGCGTTATCTATGAGGATATAGCACAGTTTTTCAAGGTTTTCGGCTTCGGCTCTTATAAGGATATCCTCATCTATCTTTTGGTTAATTTCCAGTCCGTTGTCAAAAAATGCCGCCTCCATGCTAAGTATGACCCCATGCAAAATTGCGCTGCAGTTTATGCGTGAAGAAGCAGCGTCCGTACTGAAGTTGTCCGCCTTGGCTAAGTCCAGCATATCATTGACAAGGTTGGACATACGCTGCGTTTGGGAATGAATGTTGCTGAACCATTTTTTTTGATGCTCTACGGTTTCTGAAGGGTTGGAATTTATTATCGAAAGACTGGTGGTTATGACGGTAATGGGTGTTTTCAGCTCGTGCGAGGCATTGGCAACAAGCTCTCTTTGTTTGTAAAAGGCGCTTTCTATGGGTTTTACCGCCCTATCCGCATATAACCTACTTATGAAAAACAAAGTTACTAGGCTAATTACATACGCCCCCAATAATATAAACAACAGCCCGGTAAGGCTGTTTTGCAGCAATGAATAATCATAAATGACTATGCGCACAACATCATAAAATTGATACAAATCATACGCCAAATATCTGTCCTCGGCTTTCATTCTGCCCTTTTGGCGGGGCTTGCCCATAACTTTTTGGACAATTTCATCCAGCGTTTCTCGTGGAAAATACCCCTCGTCAGAAATATATCCTATCTCACCGTTTGCCGCATCTACAAAAATTATCAGGCTGTTTGGCTCAAGTTTGTCCGTTTGCACGCTGTTGGGCAATAAAAAGGAGCTGCTACGCGCAGCCATAATAGATTTTTCCAAACCGTCGTCAACCTGAAAACTCATTCGGACATACGCCAGCGCATAGACTGAGCTGAGCAGAGCCAACACAAGCACCCCAAAGAGCACCATGTTGCTGATAATAATCTTTCTGCGTAACTTCTTAAACATTGTATTCCAGCTTGTACCCCGCTCCCCTTACTGTGGAAATCTCAGTCTTTGCTTCAATAAACACAAGTTTTTTGCGTATGAAAGAAATATAAACCTCTATGTTGTTATATTCGGCTTCCGAATCGTAGCCCCAAAGTTTAATAATTAACTCATCCTTTGTGACAACAAATTTTGGGCGCTGCAAAAAGTATTTGAGGATTTCGCATTCTTTCAGCGATACCTTGACTTTTTTGTCACCGCAAACAAGTTCGTACGCCGACATGTTGAGTTCTATATCGCCGAATGCAATGACATCTTCATTTATGCTTTCGGTCTTTCTCCGAATTAGCGCGCGCGCTCTCGCAAGCAACTCCTGCGGTGAAAACGGCTTCGCCAAATAATCATCAGCGCCGCTGTCCAGTCCCTCTACTTTGTCAAGTGTGGTGGATTTTGCCGTCAATATAAGTATAGGTGTAGTGATGCTGTTTGCGCGCAAAGCCTTCAGCACCTCTATACCGTCCATTTTTGGCAACATAAGGTCAAGAATGATGACATCATATATTCCCGACAACCCCAGTTCAAGCCCGCTCTCGCCGTCATAAACGGCGTCAACGCTATACTTTTCTTTCTTGAAAATATGCACCAGCGCATCGCTTAAGTTTTGTTCGTCTTCTATAAGTAATAATTTCATATTCACCTGCCTAAAGTAACCTTATTACAATAGCCTTAAAATACACTTTAACCATTAAAGTTGGTTAAAGACCTTGATGACTAAATCAACAATTATAGCTTGTTCAAACTTTGATGAATCAATAGTCAAATGATAATTTGTGGCTTGGCTCCAGTTCTTTGAAGTATAATGATTGTAATAAGATTTGCGTTTTTTGTCAATTTTTTTTATGCGGCTTGCCGCCTCGTTTTTGGTTATTTCATTGCGGGCTGCTAGAGCATTTATGCGGTATTCCTCGGGCGCATGAATAAAAATATTCAGCGTGTTTTTGCCCTCCAACACAAAGTCGGCGCTCCTCCCCACAAATATGGCGTCGCCTTTTTTTGCCAACTCTTTTATGATTTCGCTCTGCAAAAAGAAAAGCTGGTCATTGGTTGTCATATTAAAATAATTTGGCATTATTGTTCCCATGGGCGTGGCATTTATCATTAGCGCATGGAAGAAGTTCGCCGTGCCTTTTTCGTCCAGAGATTCAATGTACTCGGGACTTATGCCGCTCTCGGCTGATGCCAACTGTATGAGTTCGGAATCATAACAGGGTATGCCCAGTCTTTCGGACAGCTCCTTACCGATAAGCCTGCCGCCGCTGCCGTATTGTCTGCCGATAGTGATATATTTCATAATGACCTCCTTAAAAAAATATGGGATAATATCCGATTATATTATCCCATATTTTGGTTTATAAATCAATTACAAGTTTTTTAGCGGATATCAAACCCGTACTCATGCGTGTTCTCCTCTCCGTTAATTATAACAACAGCTGTGAACTCAATTTCGTTGTCGAATATCATACCTGAGTTGAGGACGGCGCCGGCAATGGTACCTGCGGTGACTGAGCCGCCGTTGCAGATGATATCGCCGTTGCTGATGAGGTAGC
>JBNRMV010000007.1:0-72491 GCA_050309775.1 Christensenellales bacterium
CTCACGCTTATCAGGCGTGCGCTCTAACCACCTGAGCTATGAGCCCGTAGATTAAATTGGATTAACATTAAAAAGGCGGCTGCCTCTTTGGTAATCCGGTCGAGGTGTCTTGCCTCTTTGCCCTATTTGATTGTTTATCCGGTTTTGACCGGATAAGTGGAGATGAACAGAATCGAACTGTCGACCCCCTGCTTGCAAGGCAGGTGCTCTCCCAGCTGAGCTACACCCCCTTAAGAGCCTTCCCGTTTAGAGTGCTTGAATATCATATCACCTAAAAATAGTGTTGTCAATTATTTATCGCACTATTTAAGCAAATAAAATAATTTTTCAGGGCAAAAAGACGCTTGTAAATTGTGTTATCCTTATTATTTATATATCCTTATATATATATGCGGCGCCGCAAAATGGCGTGACAAATTTTGCCAGTCAAAAAGCCCAAAACTCCGTTTAGTATCGGTTGTCGGGGTCAGAATTCAGTTTGTCAATGGCAAGCGCTATCATAATAATTTTTAATATGTTGCCTTCCAGCGCCCTTACTTTATAATAATCCCACGACGCCAAGTCGTTTATTACATTTGCCGCAAGCCGGGAGCTTTTTGAGGGCGCTTTTATTTCGTAAATGTCATACCTGTATAAAAAAGGCTGCCCATAAATGATAAATTCCGAAGTTTGTTTGCGCAATTTCTTATTCAAGCCGGCTTCTTCTTCGTCGGTTTTGTCTATTACTACATAAGACTGTTCCGCGCGGCAGATGCAAATAGGCGCGCTGTCCGCGGCTACTGCCGTAGCCTTGTCCTTTTCAAATATTATTTGCGCCACTTGCGCCCCGTCCTTGCCATAAAGATAATAACCCTTCAACAGCTTGGCTACTTTTACAAAAAAGTTTTCCGCTCTTATGGCAAAATCATCAATTTCCTTGTACAAGGCCTTTTTTATTCTGAATATCATAAGTACTCCTAATAGTTACCTATATGATAGCATTTAATAATGCCGCAAGTCAATATTTGCGCCAGCCGCAACAATACTATATTTTTTAATTTGTACTTTTTTCCAATAAATGATATAATAGCTTTACGAAAAAAAGCTGGCTATCGGAGACGACCTTGAAAGACTTTATTGCAAACCTGGAAAACTATTTCAAACAAGACTGGCAAACGGTTTTTGACAAAGCTATTACCGGACAGTTAAGTCCGCATGACATCATAGAGATATGGTACCTTTATAGCGATTTTGTTGCCAACTCTCCCATTTCGCGTGACCACATAATGTATAATCTTGCCGACATGAAGCTGGCAGACATAACCTTGCATTTATCGAATATAAAAAATGAAATCTTGGAATATCTTCCGTCATAAACCTAATATCTGAGCAAAAAAGGTTTTTTGCCGACATATTATAACAAAGATTTTTCATTATTTTACAAAATTCTTTCAAAAACACTGTTGCACTATGCAAATGGCTGTGATATAATTGCTTTATTAAACAAAATTACCACAATAAGGAGTTAATTATGGAGAAAATGAATGTTGCGCTTGCTGACAGCAATATTTCACTATTGCTTGATGCAAAAAATTATTTCGATGACGACAATGAAATCAATCTCATCGCAGCGCTGTCTAATATTCAGCTGTTAAAATCGATAAACCATATCGATGTGCTGATAGTCGATTTGTCGCTATCTACAAATGAATGCTCTATTGATGACTGCTGCTGTCACTTTTCCAAAAAACCCGCTTTGGTTATTACAGTTGCAGAAAAAGAGGAGGATTCTTTTGAAAAGACCGTGCGTTTCGGCGCCAGAATGATGCTGTGCAAGCCCTTTTCTATGGAGGATTTGCGCGCAAAACTGCTTTCGCTCAAAGCAGCGCCCAGTTCGTTCCGCATGCGCCTCAATGAGAACAAAGTTCTTGACGAAAAACTTTCAAACATATTTATCCGTTCCGGAATACCACCGCACATAAAAGGATATCAGTTCCTCAGAGAGGCGGTCAAACTGTCGGTATCAAAACCCGACATGATAAACAACATCACGAAAAAACTTTATCCGTCAATCGCCGACCAATTCAACACCACCGCCAGCAAGGTAGAACGGGCAATCCGGCATGCCATTGAAGTGGCGTGGAGCCGCGGCAAAATTGAAAACATAAACTCAATATTTGGCATAAAAATTTATGCTAAAGGTGAAAAACCAACAAACGGCGAACTAATAGCTTTGATAGCCGACAAGCTGATGATTGAGTGCGGATAGCCTAGCCCAATCGCTCAAAAGAGCCGTCCCCTTTGCGCACGATTTGCACAACCTTACCTTCGGGTATCTGGTTGTGCTCCGTCCTGCGCATAACATAAGGCTTTATGGCGCAGCCATTAACCCCGCGAATTTCGCTGCTCAGGAAGAAGCTGTACACCTTGTCATCGGCAATGATAATATGGTCAACCAGCTCAACATCAATACTCTTGAGCATATGCTTTAATTCTATCGTGAGCGCTATGTCGGAATCACTGGGGAAGGCTATGCCTGAAGGGTGATTGTGAGCAATAATCAAGTTGACCGCCTTGTGTCGTAATGCAATATCCATGATTGTCCTCGGGCTGAAAAGCACCGACGATAACTCCGCAATGCCCGTCTCGACGACTGCGGTTATGCGCTGTTTTGCATTCAAACAAATGACATAAAGGCTTTCCATTTCACGGTGTTGCAGGTTGGCCTCAATGAGCGGAAATATGTCGTCAACATTTAATATGGGATTTTTGTTCTGACACTTGCATTTTCGGTATTCGCGGAAAAGCTGGGGTATCAGAGTAATCAAAATTGCGGCATTTTTTGTCATTCCCTTTACGGCAAACAAGTCTTCAACGGAAGCGTCAAGCACGCCGGTA
Source organism: Christensenellales bacterium (assembly GCA_050309775.1). GTDB lineage: Bacteria > Bacillota > Clostridia > Christensenellales > DTU072 > DTU072. The sequence continues at coordinate 2,878 of JBNRMV010000007.1, forward strand.
AGACTGCCGAATTTGTTGATAAGATTGTGCGCTATCAGATTGGTATCCTTATAAGGAATGCCGAAAAATAACAACAATTCAACAATTTCGTGTTCGGCAAATTTGTCAAGCCCGACATTCAAAAGTTTTTCTTTCATTCGCTCTCTATGCCCTTGATGTTCCATAATTATTGCGTACCCTTCTCAATATTTTTATTTTCCGCTGCATTTTATTATACAATGGCACCGAATAAAGCACAACAATAATTAACATTTTATGGCAAAAGTCCGAACATCTGTTTGTTATTTCTTAAAAAGCCTTGGCCCCCCTGTACACGGCATTTTTGCCCAAAATCTGTTCTATTTCAAGCAACCTGTTATATTTTGACATTCTTTCGCTGCGCGACATGGAGCCGGTTTTTATTTGGTCCGTTTCCAAACCTACCGCCAAATCAGCAATAATATTGTCCTCGGTTTCCCCTGAACGGTGCGACATTATGGTAGTAAACCCTGCCTTCTTCGCCATCTTTATGGCGCGCATTGTTTCTGTTAAAGTGCCGATTTGGTTGGGCTTAATGAGTATGGAATTGGCGGCTTTAAGCTCTATCCCCTTTTTCAGCCTTTTGGTGTTGGTGACAAAGAGGTCATCGCCTACCAACTGAACTTTTTTGCCCAGACGCTTGTTCAAGTCTTGCCACAACTGCCAGTCTTCCTCATTCGCTCCGTCTTCAATGGATATTATCGGATAGTTGCTTATCATTCCTTCCCAATAATCCACCATGGCTTGTTTGGTCATCCTTACTTTGGACTTTGGTAACATATAGTCCCCATTTTCGGCAATCCACTCGGTTGACGCTGCGTCCAATGCAAATTTGATATCGTCCTGATAGCCGGCAAGCGCCACAGCCTCCGAAATTAAAGCAAGGGCAAAGACATTGTTTTGCAAGTCGGGAGCAAATCCCCCCTCATCGCCCACAGCCACATTCAATCCCTTTGATAATAACAGCTTTTTTAAGTGGTGGAATGTCTCGGCGCACTTTCTTATGCCGTCGGTAAATGACAGCGCGCCTATCGGCACTATCATAAATTCCTGTATGTCCAGATTGTTGGACGCATGCGCTCCGCCGTTTATGACATTGCACATAGGCACCGGTAAAATCTTCGCTGCCTTGCCTCCCAGATATTCAAACAATTCTTCCCCCCTGTCCGCTGCCGCCGCTCGCGCAGCCGCAAGTGAAACAGATAATATTGCGTTGGCTCCCAGTCTTGCCTTGTTTTCTGTGCCGTCAAGCATAATCATTTTTTCGTCAATGAGTTCCTGTTCTCGGGCGGACAGCCCGACAATTTCGGCGGCAATCTCGCCGTTGACATTACTGACGGCTTTTGACACGCCCTTGCCCAAATATCTTGTTTTGTCGTTGTCGCGCAGTTCGACTGCCTCAAAAGCTCCCGTTGACGCGCCTGACGGTACGGCAGCGCCGGCTTTTATGCCGCTGTCCAAAGTGATGGTTGTCTTTACGGTCGGCACTCCCCTGGAATCAAGAATCTCCATAGCCCTTATGTTTGTGATAATTGATTTTTTCATAATTTCTCCTTTTAGCCTGCAACGGCTGTTTGCTCTGTTTTGGCGTTGCTCCACCTTCCGCATCGGTCGCCCCACCTTGCCGCCACATTGCTGTCGACAAGCAACTGCACAACTTCGCAGCAATTCGGACATTGCTTGCATTGAAAGCTGACGGCTTCATACTTACTTTTTATTATATCAAATCCATGGAAGGTTGTATATCCCCGTTTTCCCGCCTCCTCCCGAGCCAGTATTGCCGCTCCGACTGCGCCCATAACATCATAGTTTTCCGGCACTATTATTTTTGCGTTCAATTCTCGTTCAAATGCTGCAACAATGCCGACATTTGCGGCTACTCCGCCTTGAAAAAGAATGGGATTTTCAATTGTCTTACCCTTTGCAAGGTTGTTGAGATAATTCCGCACCAAAGCCTCGCACAATCCGTTTATTATATCCTCCAACCGTTGTCCTGTCTGTTGTTTGTGAATCATGTCCGATTCGGCAAACACTGCGCATCTGCCGGCAATTCTAACGGGATTTTTAGATTCCAACGCATAGCCGCCAAATTTTTCAATGGGAATATTCAGCCTTGCGGCTTGCCGGTCAAGGAACGAACCTGTTCCAGCAGCGCATACCGTATTCATGGCAAAATCATAGACCATGCCTTCGCGGATTATTATAATCTTTGAGTCCTGTCCGCCTATTTCCAACACTGTCTTAGCTTCGGGGCACACCGCCAATGACGCTACCGCATGAGCTGTTATTTCATTCTTGACAATGTCGGCGCCGACAATAAGCGATGCAAGCTGTCTTCCGCTGCCCGTTGCCCCTGCAGCCTCTATCTTCCAGTTGTCGCCCAAAAAAGAGCGCACCTTTGTCAGACCCTCTTTTAATATCCTGATAGGTTCTCCTTGCGTCCTAAGATATAATTTTTGAATTACCTTTCCTTGCTCATTCAGCAGCACAAAATTTGTGCTTACCGAACCGACATCAATGCCCAGATAACACGAGTTCATTTTTTTCCTCCTTTAATTGCTTTCTTCTGCCCAACATATCTATAAAAGCGTCTATTCTAGTAAAATAGCCTGCCTCTCCTGTGATTTCATCCATAATAAGCGTCAGCACCGGTATGTCATAATCCTTTATTACCGAGGGCATAATGCTGTCAGCGACTATTTCCGGCATGCATGTCAGCGGATATATCTGTATTACTCCCTCATACTGTTGCTTGGCATAAAGCACGGTATTGCCTAGCGTCTCCTGTGCATGTCCGCCTATCGGCGTCTTCAAATAGGGTTCGGCGGCATACTGAAAATTTTGTTTCCTGCGCATATTCAACCCACCCTTAATTATGTGTTCTTTTATCCACTCGCTGATATAAAGCGAACGGTTGACTTCCACACCCATATTGCCCAGCATTTTTTCTATGTCAAGGTTTGTAAACGGCTCAATCAGCGTATATATCTCCCCCACAATGCCTACTTTAAGCGGTACAAAATCATTGTCGATATCCACGCTCAACAGTTTTTTCTTGGTATCCTCAATTAAAGCCGCCAGCGCTTTTGCGCCAAAAACCGTCTTTATTTTTTCAAAGTATTCATTCATTATGCCGTCGGTTTGCCCTTTTATCTTTTCCCTCGGGCGCACAACAAAGCTCAATTCTTCCAACTTGTCGGCATCAGCCTGCATTTTGTACGCTTTATACAACGGCACGACCATTGAAGACACTCTTTTTCCGCCTATCATTTTTTTTAGTCTTGACAACAGCTCTCCAAAACCTTTTTCGTTTATTTCCAGCGTTATTACATCAACATTATAGCCCAGCCCGGAAAGTATTTCTTTGTGCATCTCTGCATAGTATCCAAAGCGGCAAGGTCCGCAGCCGCCTGTAATTATGATGGTATCTGCGCCCTGTTCAATGCTCTCAATAAAATTGCCTATATTGATTTTCAGCGGCAAACACGCCATCTCCGGTGCATACTTTGTGCCAAGCTCCAGCGTACGCTTGCTGCACTTTGGCGGTATTATATACTTGATATTCAGTTCGTCAAACAGCGTTTTTACAAGAATATACACATTACCCATGTGCGGAAAGGTGACAATCATTTCTCTTCCTCCATTTAAGCATATCTATAAATGCCTCCAATCTGGTGTTTATGCCGGCTTCGCCCGAATGCTCATCAAGCACCATTAAATAAAACGGTATGTCCGTCTGCCGCCGCAGCCGTCTTTCGCATAATTCCGCAACAAAGGAATCAATACCGCACCCGAACGACATCAAATATATCATGCCGTCAATGTTCTTTTCCTGCGCAAAGTGCATAGCCGACCCCATGAGCCGCCTTGCAAAGCTCCAAAACACTTTTTTATCTAGTTTACACGCATTGCCGTCGACAATATTGCCTGCTATCAATTCGGGAGTAAATATCTTTACGCCCTGCTCCTTCAGTTTGTTCAACAAACCGCGGTTTATATAGTCGTCATACAAGTTATAAATGTGCCCCACTACGGCAATACGCAGACCGTTGCTGTCGGGACACCTTTGGTTTTCCAAAATCTCCGTCGGCAGCTTTCCGCTCTCAACTTCTTTACGATAGATTTCTCCCTCCAGCATAGCCCGGTCGGCGGCGGCGGCTATTTTTGATTTGTCATGGCAAAAATAACTGCCGGCCTCAAAAAAAACCTCTTTCAGCTTGGCGTGGCTCTTGTGCAAGTTTATTTCGCAATCAATAAGCGGTGGCAGACCGGGTACGGAACTTCTGACCATATCGGGCAGCCCGGTAAACTTCGGACAGATATATTCGCTTTTTGCAACGCTTCTTATCCTCGGCACAAAAAGGCAATCGGCTTTTCCGATAAGGTTGATAACATGCCCATGAAAAACCTTTATCGGCAAACATGCCTCGGCGATGCAATATTTCACTCCATCATTGAGGATTTTGTTGTTTGTTTTGTCCGAAAGCACGATTTCGGCTCCCAAACCTTCAAAAAAAGTACGCCATATCGGATAATAATCATAATACAGCAGTGCACGGGGTACGCCAATCTTCTTAAACAATGCTCACCTCTCAATCTAAGGTTATTATGAATATATCGTTTTCTTTTATTCTCATACATGCAGCCTTCATTGAAGGTGTTTCAAAAATTATGAGGTTGACAAAGACTCTTTCTATGATATAATTTTTATATTAAAACATTATAAAGGAAGTGCATTTATGGAAAGAACAAGATGGTACAAGGACGCTTTCGTCTATCAAATATATCCCAGAAGTTTTTGCGACAGCAACGGCGACGGTATCGGCGACATAAGAGGCATAATCTCAAAGTTGGATTATTTGCAAGAGTTGGGGGTTACGGCAGTTTGGCTTTCTCCCTGCTACAAGTCGCCAAATGACGACAACGGCTATGATATCAGCGACTATCGTGACATTATGGACGAATTCGGCACGCTTGAGGATTGGCAAGAAATGGTCGACGGCATGCACAAGCGCGGCATAAAGCTCATAATGGACCTGGTTGTCAACCACACTTCAGACGAACATTTTTGGTTCCAAGAAGCGCTGAAAGGCAAGGATAACCCCTATCGCGACTATTACATATGGCGAAAAGGCAGAGGTCGCAACGGCAAAAAAGTTCCCAACAACTGGACCTCGCGCTTTGGCGGCACGGCATGGGAATATGACGAAGCAAGCGGAGAATACTATCTGCATTTGTTCACCAAAAAACAACCTGATTTGAACTGGGACAACCCCAAAGTAAGGCAGGAAGTGCATGACCTTGTCAAATATTGGCTTGACAAGGGCTGCGACGGCTTCCGTTGCGATGTCATAACATATATCTCAAAAGTTGAGGGACTGCCCAATGGCAGATTGAATATCGGCATTATGGGAGATGAAAACTTTACTCACGGTCCGCACATACACGCCTATTTGCATGCCCTGAACAAAGAGGTGCTGTCGAATTATGACTGCATGACCGTCGGCGAAGGCCCGGGAATGGATGTCAAGAACGCGATTGACTATACTTCCGAAGAACGCGAAGAATTGGACACCGTTTTTACCTTTGAGCATATGAACTCCGACGCTTTCTTACAGATTATCCCCAGAAAGTTCAAACTTTCAAGGCTCAAAAAGATTTTTGCCAACTATCAGCACGGCTTGCGCGACAAGGGTTGGAACAGTTTGTATTTTGAAAACCACGACCAGCCCAGAAGTTTGCAAAGATTTACCGGCGACTACGGCGAAAAAAGAAAAGAGGCCGCCAAAATGCTTGCCACGGCGCTTTATATGCAACAGGGCACACCCTATTGCTATCAAGGTCAAGAAATCGGCATGACCAACTACCCATGGAAGAGCATTGATGACTTCCAGGATGTCATGGTCAAGTATCTGATGAAAGTTATCAACAAGTATTTGCCTTTCCTGCGCAATGTTGCATTTAAGATACTAAAAAAGAGAGGCCGCGACAATGCCAGAACTCCCATGCAATGGGACGCTTCGCCCAATGCAGGCTTTACTACCGGTACGCCATGGCTGCCCCTAAATCCCAACTACACGGAAATAAATGTTGAAGATGCCATGAACGACCCCGATTCCATTTTCAACTATTACAAAAAACTCATAAAGTTCCGCTTGGGAAATCAAATCATAAAGAACGGAACTTTTTCCGAGCATTACGCAGCCAGCGACGACATTTATTGCTATGAGAGGAGTTTTGAAGGCGAAAAAATACTGGTCATCTGCAACTTCAAAAACGCCGAAATACCCTTCACTCTGCCCTCCGATACGGCTTATGTTTCGGCAGAACTTGCTCTGCACAATTATGGCTATGACAGAAAACTTGAAAGCATGACCCTAAGACCCTATGAAGCCATGGTTTTTCATATAAAATAAATCGTCAAAGGATTGCGCAATGAAAGTATTTTATTTCACAGGTTCAGGCAATTCGCTGGCTGTTGCAAAACAGTTCGGCGAGCCCATAAACATAGCCACATGCACACAAAGGGAGTATGCCGATGAGTCCATCGGCATAGTCTTTCCTGTATATTGCTATGACATACCCCTTATAGTCAGGGATTTTTTGCACCGCGTCAAGTTGGACAGTCCGTACATTTGGACAATAGGCACTTGCGGTTCTTCGGTAGGGTACAGTTTTTATACCATAGATGCCTTGTTAAAAAAGCAGGGCGCAAAACTTTCTTACAGCCAAAAGATAATCATGCCCGACAGTTGTATTGCTTTTAAGACACCCTCCCCCGAAAAAGAGCAGATGCTTGCCGCAGAACAAGACACGGTTGCGGCTTTCAAGGCAGATATATCAGCCAAAAAAACCAACCTAAAGCAAAAAGATAAACTTTTTCCCATAGACAAAATTGCATGGTGGGGCATTAAGACGCTTTTTGGCGCAAAAAGAAAAAAGGTTACGGAGGCCTGCACAGCCTGCGGCATCTGCGCCAAGATTTGCCCAACGCAAAATATAAAAATAGACGGCAAGCCGTCTTTCGGAAATAATTGTGAATATTGTTTTGGTTGCATACAATGGTGCCCGGAAAGGGCAATAGAGTTCGGAAAGCTCAAAATTGACGACAGTTCACAATATACGCACCCCTCGCTAAAGGCGTCTGAACTCATACTGCGCAACAAACGCGAACAACCTAAATAATTTTTTAATCGTAAATGACTTCTTTCAGATATAAGCCGCCAGACGGAAATGTTTTGCCGGCTTTTTTTCTGTCGCCCGAAATCAGCGACTGCCGAATGTCGTCCAAGGTCAACTTGCCTTTGCCGACATATACCAAGGTTCCTACCAATATTCTTACCATATTATATAAGAAACCGTTGCCCTCCGCCTCTATGGTTATTTCATCACCCTGCTGGGCAAGGTCAAGACGATAAAGCGTGCGAACGGTGGACTTGACTATGCTCCCCGAGGCGCAATACGCCTTGAAGTCATGAGTACCCACAAGTGTGGCGGCGCACTGCTGCATTTTTTCAAAGTCCAAAGGCGGTATTATTTGCGCATGCGTGTGCTGCCGTATCGGGCTGGCTATTCTTGAAACATAACATTTGTATAAATAAGTTTTGCGTTTTGCATGGTATTGCGCATGAAAATCTGGCGAACGCTCCTCTATCCCGATTACTTTGATGTCCTCCGGCAGCATGGTATTGACCGCCAGCGGTATTTTTTCCATGGGAATGCGGCTTACTGTGTCAAAGTGGGCTTTTTGCGCCAAAGCATGCACTCCTGCATCAGTTCTGCCGCTGCCCGTCAGGCTTATTTTTTCCTGCAACAGTTTTGAGAGCGCCTCTTCAAGCGTCTGTTGCACGGACGCGGCGTTTTTTTGCGTTTGCCAGCCGTTATAGTTTTTGCCGAAATACTCTACGGTAATGAGATATCTCACACCATACCCCCGAGATAAACTTTCATAAGAATTATGCCCGTCATAAATGCCGCGCAAAAGACTGCCGCCAAAGCGTCCCTGTACCCGAACTTAAGCGCTTTCATCTTTGTGCGGTTCGGCGTGGCATTGTAACATCTGGCGTCCAGCGCCATTGCCAATTCATCGGCGCGCCGAAAAGCCGACACAAACAGCGGAATGAGAACGGGCAATAATGCTTTTGCTCTTGCCACCAGTCCGCCGTTATCAAAAGCCGCGCCCCTGGCTTTTTGCGCCAGCATTATTTTGTCGATTTCCTCCATGAGTGAGGGGATAAATCGCAAAGCTATACTCATAATGATAGCCACATCGTGAACGGGAAACTTTATTAGTTTCAACGGCGACATAAGACTTTCCATGCCGTCTGTCAAATGCATTGGCGTCGTAGTCAATGTGACTAGCGTAGTGCCGATAACTAAGAAAAGCAGCCGCATTGCCATTTTTGCCGAAAAAATCAAGCCTTCTTGGGTGATTATTATTATCCATAGCTTGAACAAGACAGTGCCTTCACGATAAAAAAGTATGTTAATAACAACGGTAATAAGCACAAGAAAGAGTATGCCCTTGACACTTCTTAGTACGCTTTTTGCCGGCACTCGTGAAAGCATAATGACAAACGCCAAAAAGCACAGCACTGCCAAATAGCTGTAAAAAGTCTGACACAAGAACACCGTTACGATATATACAAGGGACAGCACAAGTTTTGCTCTGGGGTCCATTTTGTGCAGAAAGCTGTCGCCGGGATAAAACTGTCCGAAGGTAATATCTCTCATGATTTACCTCCGAACTTTTTTAGGATTTCGGCATATAGAGAGGGCACATCCAGCGCAGGAGTGTCCAGTTTTATTCCGCATTTTTCCAAAAGGTTTTTGATTTTTACGGTGGCTGGCAGGTCCAGTCCAAGTTGCACCAATTCGTCATTTTTCTCAAAAAGCTGCGCAGGCGGCAGGTCGTATATCAATTTTGAGTTGTGCAAAACAATAATTCTGTCGGTATAAGCGGCGATTTCGTCCATATTGTGGCTTATCATTATGATAGTCTTGACGCTGCTGCCGCGCAATACAGTTATTAAGTCAAGTATTTCCCTTTTGCCCACAGGGTCCAGCCCTGCCGTAGGCTCGTCCAAAATGAGTATCTCGGGATTGTAGGCAAGCACTCCGGCAATTGCCGCTCTTCTTTTTTGTCCGCCCGACAATTCAAAAGGAGAACGCTCTTTTATTTCTTCAAAAGGCAGCCCCACAAGCTCGATAGCTCTCTTTGCCGACTCATAGGCTTGTTCCTGACTCATGCCGAAATTCTTTGGCCCGAACATGATGTCTTTGAGTACTGTTTCGTCAAAAAGCTGATATTCGGGATATTGAAAAAGCATGCCTATGCCCTTGCGCAGCAGTTTGTAATCAACTTTTTTTGCCGACAAGTCAATGCCAAATACCGAAAGCTCGCCGCTTTGAAGTTTTACCAGTCCGTTCAGGTGCTGAATAAGCGTTGATTTGCCGCTGCCGGTGGCGCCGATAAGCCCGACAAACTCTCCCTCTTTTATGGTAAGTGTTATGCCGTCCAGCGCTTGCATCTCATAAGGCGTACCTTGCGAATATGTGAAGGAAAGGTCTTTTATAACAATCGACATATTTCCTCCGCCAACTCTTCAATCGTCAAACAGTCTGCCACGGCTATGCCGTCATTCTTCAGCATGTGCGCAATGCGGCTTGCCATAGGCATGTCCAGTTTTGCTTTGTTTATGGCTTCAGCATTCCCAAACACTTGTTTTGGGGTGCCAAAATCAATTATTTCGCCCTCGTTCATAACATATACCTTGTCGGCGGATATGGCTTCTTCCATGTAATGCGTAATCAGCACTACCGTCATGCCTTGGTCATTCAGCTTTTTTACGACATCCAGCACTTCCCTTCGACCTTTTGGGTCCAGCATTGCCGTCGACTCGTCAAGTATGAGAATCTCCGGCATCATGGCAAGTATGGCGGCTATGGCAATGCGTTGTTTTTGTCCACCGGACAACTTAAAGGGAGTGTGTTTTTTGTGTTCAAGCATGCCCACAGCCGACAGCGCCCAATCCACACGCCGCACAATTTCGCTTGGCTCTACACCCAAGTTTTCTGCGCCGAAAGCTATGTCGTCTTCAATAATGCTTGCAACCATTTGGTTGTCGGGGTTTTGAAAAACCATGCCGACCTTGCTTCTTATTTCAAAAATTCTTTTTTCTTCTTTAGTGTTTATACCTTTTATGATGACATCGCCCATGTCAGGTATCAAAAAGCCGTTAAAAAGTTTTGCTAAAGTCGATTTTCCGCTGCCGTTGTGTCCCAGCAGCACGACAAATTCGCCTTGATTTATTTCAAGGTCGATGCCTTTTACTCCGACGGTAGTTTCGTCATTACCGCTTTTGTAGCTGTAATGCACATTTTTTAATTCAATGACGCGTTTCATTCAAAATAGTATATCACACAAACCCTGTTTCTGACAAATACTTATGATTATAAATTATTAACTCAACGGCGGCAAAATAGCCTTATAAAAGATTGACTAATGGCAAATGCAAGGCTTATAATATAAAGGCGTTGGGGATAAAATAAATGTTTATTATTTAATTTATACTTATGCTTAAAGATAATAATGTCGAGAAATATAATTTACGGAGGTTCAAATGAGTAAAAAAATGACTATTGACGGCAATACCGCCGCCGCTCATGTAGCTTATGCTTTTAGCGAGGTTGCCGCGATATATCCTATCACGCCTTCTTCGCCTATGGCGGAATTTGCCGATGAATGGGCTGCTCAAGGAAGAAAAAATATGTTCGGTCAAGAACTTCGGCTGGCAGAGATGCAGTCCGAAGCCGGAGCCGCAGGCGCTGTACATGGCGCGCTGGCTGCCGGAGCCATGACGACGACTTTTACGGCATCACAGGGCCTATTGCTGATGATACCCAACATGTATAAAATAGCAGGCGAACTTATGCCCTGTGTATTCCATGTGTCTGCCCGCGCTCTTGCCGCGCATGCGTTAAACATTTACGGTGACCATGCCGACGTCATGGCTTGCCGCCAAACAGGTTTCGCAATGCTTTGCTCAAATTCCGTTCAAGAGGTCATGGACCTTGCGCTGGTATCTCATCTTGCCACATTGAAGTCAAAGGTACCCTTCCTGCACTTCTTTGACGGTTTCAGGACCAGCCACGAAGTAAGTAAAATAGATGCCATAGACTATGACGACATGAAAAAACTTGTCGACATGAAAGATATTTATGATTTCAAGAAATCCGCGCTGAACTCCGAGCATCCCGTACAGAAAGGAACGGCGCAGAACGGAGACATCTATTTCCAAAACAGAGAGGCCTGCAACCCCTACTATGAGAAGGTTCCGGCAATTGTATCGGAATGCATGAAACAGGTTTCCGACCTTACAGGCAGAAAGTACGACCTTTTTGACTACTATGGCGCACCCGATGCTGACAAAGTCATAGTTATGATGGGCAGCGGAGCAGAGACTGCGGCTGAGACTATTGATTACCTCAACGCAAAAGGGCATAAGACAGGCTTAATAAAAGTTCGTCTTTTCCGTCCTTTCGATGTCAACAGCTTCCTTTCCAAAATACCCTCAACAACAAAATATATCTCCGTACTGGACAGAACTAAAGAACCCGGCTCAATAGGCGAGCCGCTATATTTGGATGTTTGCACAGCATTGAAAAACAGCGACATAAAAGTACTTGGCGGCCGTTACGGCATGGGCTCAAAAGAGTTTACACCGACTATGGTCGGCGCAATATATGCCAACATGGGCGCAGAAAACAAAAACCACTTCACCGTAGGTATTGTAGACGATGTCAGCTTCTGTTCCCTTCCTCAAGGCGAATTCATCAATGCTTCGCCCGCCAGCGCCATCCGCTGCAAATTCTATGGACTGGGTTCCGACGGCACAGTCGGCGCCAACAAAAACTCCATAAAGATTATCGGCGACCACACCAACAAGTTTGTGCAGGGCTATTTCCACTATGACAGCAAAAAGTCCGGAGGCATCACCATTTCGCACTTGAGATTCGGCGACGAGCCAATCAGAAGCGCATACCTCATCGACCAAGCGGACTTTGTGGCATGCCACACCCCCAGCTATATCTTCCGTTATGATATGCTGAGTTCCTTGAAAGAGGGCGGCACATTCTTGCTCAACAGCATATGGACCCCGGAAGAAATGGACAAAGAACTGCCGGCAAAAATTAAGAATATCCTTGCCAAAAAGAAAATTAAGTTCTACACAATCAACGCTGTTAAAATAGCGCAAGACATCGGACTTGGCGGCAGAATAAATGCCATCATGCAGGCGGCTTTCTTCAAACTTGCCAACATACTTCCTTATGAAGACGCCGAAAATTATATGAAAGTTGCCGTCAAAAAGACCTATGGCAGAAAGGGCGACGCCGTCGTCAACATGAACTATGCGGCTATTGACAGAGCCAACAGCGAGCTGAAAGAAGTTCCCGTACCGGCAGCGTGGGCAACAACCACCGAAGGCGCTCCGCTTGTCAGTCTTGCAGACAACGATTATTTCAGAGATTTCATAAACCCCATACTTGCACAAGAGGGTGACAGCCTGCCTGTTTCCAGCTTTGCCGCCGACGGCACAGTACCCACCGGCACAACAAAGTATGAAAAGCGCGGCATAGCCGTTTCGGTTCCCAAGTGGATAAAAGAAAACTGCATACAATGCAACCAATGCTCTTTTGTCTGCCCTCATGCCACCATTCGCCCGGCGCTTGCCACTCCCGAACAGCTTGCCGACAAGCCGGCCGGTTTTGACACAAAACCTGCCACCGGTTTCAAAGGCTATGAGTTCAGAGTACAAGTCAGCCCGTATGACTGCACAGGTTGCGGCTCCTGCGCAAATGTCTGTCCCGCAAAAGAAAAGGCGCTGGTTATGCGTCCCGTTGCGGAAGCCATCAACGAAGAAGCCGAAAATTGGGAATATTTTGAGAATATGCCCGAAAACGACAAAGTTTACAAACCAAATTCAATAAAGGGCAGCCAATTTGCAAAACCCTTGTTTGAATTCAGCGGCGCTTGCGCAGGTTGCGGCGAGACCCCGTATATAAAACTTGTCACACAGCTTTTCGGCGACAGAATGATAATTGCAAACGCCACCGGCTGCACCTCTATTTATGGCGGCTCGGCCCCCACATGCCCCTACACAAAGAACGATGAGGGCAGAGGTCCGGCATGGGCAAACTCATTGTTTGAAGACAACGCGGAATTTGGCTATGGCATAAACCTTGCGGTAACACAAAGAAGAAACAAACTAAAAGAAGATATGCTTGCCATTATGGATAATGTCAGCGCCGAAACAGCCCAAGCTTTCAAGGCGTGGATAGACGGCATGGACGACTCCGAAAACACAAAGGCGCTCAGCGCGGCAGTTAAAGACGCTCTCAAAAATGAAAAAGCAAGCGCCGACACCGCAGAATATCTGGAGCGCATAAATGCCAACTCAGATGTCCTCGTAAAACAATCGATATGGATTTTCGGCGGTGACGGATGGGCATATGACATCGGTTACGGCGGACTTGACCATGTACTGGCTATGGGAGAAGATGTCAACATACTTGTGCTTGACTCCGAAGTCTATTCCAACACAGGCGGCCAAGCAAGCAAATCCACACCCACGGGCGCTATTGCAAAATTTGCCGCATCGGGCAAGAAAACAAAAAAGAAAGACCTTGGCATGATGGCCATGAGCTATGGCTATGTATATGTTGCGCAAGTCAATATGGGCGCCAACATGAATCAGTTGGTTAAAGCTCTGACCGAAGCCGAAGCGTACAAAGGCCCCTCGCTTATAATTTGCTACTCACCCTGCATAAACCACGGTATCAACATGGGCAAGTCTATTGCCACAATGAAAAATGCCGTTGATTCGGGCTACTGGTCCTGCTACAGATACAATCCTGCTCTTGCCGAAGAAGGAAAAAATCCCTTCTCTCTTGACACAAAAGACCCCGTTCAGGATTATAAGACCTTCTTGCTCAGCGAAACAAGGTATGCCAGCTTGAAAAAACTCTATCCCGACCATGCCGATACGCTGTTCGACATCAGTGAAGAACAAGCGCGGCAAAGAAGAGAGGGCTACAAAGCTCTGGCGTCAAAAGAATAATAGACATAAGCTAAACAAAAAAGGCAACTGGTACGGTTGCCTTTTTTTATAGTTCATTTTTTTCAGTGACCTTATTATTATTTCAAATGTATTCCCGTCTTTTTCAGCGCATAATATAGGGGCAGTCCGAGAATAAATATCACCGCCGACTGCGTGGCAAGGATTGTCCACATATTTATGAAATACCCTTTATCTCCCATAAAGAGCAGCCATATGACAGGCAGAATCAATGCATTGACAAATATGGGAGGAAAGCTGGCAAATATCGGCATAAGTTCTGTATGTGCCAGTTTTTTTCTTGTGGCAATAAACCTTGTAAGAGCCGCGGCAATGAATGTTGCCAGCGTGCCAAAGAGCATATCATACCAGCCGTACGCCGAGAATATGTTGGCAATAAGACAACCGATAGTCAGCCCGGGAACGGCTTCCATAAAAAGAATGGGCAACAGCGTAAGGCTTTCCGCCACACGAAATTGCAGCGGTCCGTAAGAAATCGGCGCCAGCGCCAGCGTCAATATGGCGTACAATGCGGCAATGACCGCCGTCCGTGCAAGGAACTTTATTGCCCGTGACTTCATTTATGCCAAGTCTCTCTTATTTACAATTATATATGTCGATGCGAGGAACAATGCCATATATGCCAAATACACAGGCAACGCAATGAAGAAGTTGCTTCCGCCGGGAATGGCTCCGCCTATGCCGAAAAAGCCGCCGAAGTTCATCGATGTGCTGAATAGGAATCTTCCCAGCTTCAGCAGGGACAAAAGCGTTGCCGGCAAGTTCATACTAATCAATATTCCCAGTATGGTGGGTAGCACTCTGTTCCTTGTGACAGCCCCCAGAGCAAAGGCAAATAAGGAATAAGAAAATACCTGAATTACGCCTATCATCATGGAGAAAAACAGCATTAACGACTTTGTACTCATAAAAGCGCTTGAGGCATTGAATACTACCAGTATTCTTTGTGACTCCGCTGCGCCAAACCTTAATAAACCATAGAGATATGCCAAAAGGCTTGTGAATAACAATATAAACGTTGTCATAGTAACCATGGCAAGCAGTTTTGCCGAGGTCAGCTTGTTTGCAGTAATGGGTCGCATAAACAGCATTTTTAGCGTGCCCGTCCTCATTTCTTGCGCATAGCTACCGGCGCCGATAATTATGCCGTATATTATCATTATGGCAAGTAAAATACCAAACATGCTTTTCATAAAGCCTTCTGCCGATTTATCGCTGAACACACTCATTTCGGAGTACAACTCAATATCTACATCATACATTTTGTTTTCTTTTATATGTTCCAAAGCCTTAAGGTATGATTTGGCGGCATAAACGCTATCAAAAGAAGAGCGCAGGTACCATAAACTGCCTTTTGCATTTTTTTCTGCTTCTTCCACAGCCTTTTGGGCAATGAGAATTGCGTCGTTTATTGACTGTTCGGAAAACTTTACGGTGTTACCGGAAAAAACATCGGGCATTTCGTCATCGAGTTCCGCAGACATTTCATCGGCCATATCCAACATTTTTTCATAAGTGATGGCATATACCGTGACAAACAAAACGACAATAATGGCAAGAATGAGCAATGTTTTTGGTCTGATAAGTTTTTTTACTTCTCCAACATATACTTTACTGAACATTGATGCTGCCTCCTTTTGTCAAACTGATAAACAATTCTTCCAGACTGCCTTCTTTTGTTTGTACTCCATAAATGTTTATGCCGGCAAGCACAAGTTCCCTTGTTATTTCGCTTGTCGCCTTATCGGTGACAAAGGTCAAAGTGTTTTGGTCTATTGTAGCTGTGATACCGAATTTTTCTTTCAGCAGCGCCGTTGCTTCCGTAGGCTTATCGGTGGTCAACACAAGCGTTTGACCTTGTGAAAGGTCGGTAAGTTCGGTTATCTTCTTTTCGGCAATGATTTTGCCTTTGTTGATTATGAGTATTCTGTCGCACATAAGCTGCATTTCAGCAAGCTGGTGAGAGGATACGAGTATAGCCATGTTTTGCTCGTGGGCAAGCCTTTTCAGCAAATCTCTGATATCTTTTATGCCTGCCGGGTCAAGTCCGTTTGCCGGCTCGTCAAGTATCAGCAATTTTGGATTGTTGAGCAAAGCCTGAGAAATGCCCAATCTTTGTTTCATTCCCAGAGAATATCTCTTTACCTTTTCTTTTTGTCTTGAGGTCATGCCAACGGTTTCAAGAACTTCGGCTATTCTTTTTTCGTCAAGCTGCCTTTTTTTCAGCTGCCGCGTACTATCGTCATCCATGGTATCCCTTGGATGCAGCGTGGCAAAATATTTCAGGTTTTCATAACCCGTCCAGTCTACATACAAGTCGGGCGATTCAATGACTCCGCCGACATATTTCATAGCTTGTTCTCTTTGCGTGGATATGTTGTGCCCCATAATTGATATGGTACCGCTCGTGGGGTGGGCAATGCCGGTTATAATTTTTATGGCAGTGCTTTTGCCGGCTCCGTTCGGACCCAAAAAGCCGACGACTTCTCCGGCATTTACTTGGAAAGACACATTGTCCACAGCTTTCAACTCTTGTCCGCCGGGTCTTCGGTAAATTTTTGTAATATTCTTTACTTCTAATACAGGTTGCATAACCCCTCCTTTCTCATTATTTGTAAATTATAATTTATTTATTGCCTATTATCAAGGGTTTTCAATAGCTCATTAACATTATTTTTTAATAAAAAAGGGTAAAACAATTATTTTACCCTTAATCGTGTATTCAAAAACATAAAATAATGCGCCTGTTAAAGTTCGACAATAATTTTTTGGGTAATTTCCTTTGTTCCCAAGGGCGTGGTGCCGTTGTCAAGAATGTCGGCGGTGCGGCAGCCCTGCTCCAGCACTTTGTCTACGGCTTTTTCTATTTCAGCGGCTTCTTGCTCCAGTTTGAAAGAAAAGCGCAGCATCATTGCCACAGACAATATGGTTGCTATGGGATTTGCAAGGTTTTTCCCGGCAATGTCGGGCGCTGACCCGTGAATGGGCTCATACATGCCTCTGCCCGATTCGCCCAGAGATGCCGACGGCAACAGTCCTATCGAACCGGTGATTTGAGACGCTTCGTCGGAAAGTATGTCGCCGAACATATTGCTTGTGACGACAACATCAAACTGCGCCGGGTTTCTTATCAGCTGCATTGCGGCATTATCAACCAGCATGTCTGTCACCGTCACTTCGGGGTATTCGGCATTGAGGCTATGTACAACCTCCCTCCAAAGTCTGGAACTTTCCAGCACATTTGCCTTGTCAATGCTGATTATTTGTTTTTTTCTGCCCATGGCTATCTCATAAGCCGTGCGCGCTATCCTTTCTATTTCCATCTCGCTGTATAGTTCGGTATCATAGGCTTCCATGCCGTTCTTGCCTTGCTGTCTGCCCCTTTCGCCATAATAGATGCCGCCCGTAAGCTCACGGATAATAATCATATCAAAGCCCCGCTCGGCCACCTCTTTCTTCAGCGGACAAGCGTCTTTAAGTATGGGCATAAGTCTGGCCGGACGAATGTTGGCATAAAGTCCCAATTCTTTTCTGATGCCAAGAAGCGCTCTTTCGGGTCTTAAATGACCGGGTAAGGTATCCCATTTCGGTCCGCCCACGGCGCCCAACAATACGCTGTCGCTGCGCAGGCATTTTTCCAGTTCTTGTTTTGGCAAAGGTTCTCCAAAGCTGTCAATGGCTTTTCCTCCTGCCACAACATATTCATAATTGAACTTGTGGTTATATTTCTTTGCCACTGCGTCAAGTACCAGCAACGCGGAGTCTATGATTTCCGGACCGATACCGTCGCCGTGAATTACAGCAATATTAAATTCCATTATTTACCCTCCCCCAAAGCCTTGAGCAGTCCGCCTTTATCTATGATATTTTGCAAAAAGGGCGGGAATGGAGGAAACTCGCCTGTCGTGCGTTTGGTGAGATTCTTAAGTTCTCCCTTGTCAAAATCCACCTCCAGCATGTCTCCTTCGTCTATGTCGCCGTCAAATTCTATGATGGCAAGCCCCGTGTTTATGGCATTGCGATAAAAAATCCGCGCAAAACTCTTGGCTATGACACAGGCTATACCCGACGCTTTTATGGCTATCGGAGCATGTTCTCTTGATGAGCCGCAACCAAAGTTTGCTCCGGCAACCATAATGTCGCCCGGGCGTACCCTTGAAACAAAGGTTTTGTCAAGGTCTTCCATGCAATGCGCGGCAAGTTCGGCTTCGTTACTGGTGGTCAGATATCTTGCAGGTATGATTACATCTGTGTCGACATTGTCGCCGTATTTTATTACTTTTCCTGTTATTTTCATTTTTTCCTCCTATATGAGTTCGGACGGTTGAGTTATTTTTCCCGTCAATGCAGACGCTGCGGCAACTGCGGGAGACGCAAGATAAACCTCGCTTTCGGGGTGTCCCATTCTGCCGATAAAATTCCTGTTGGTGGTGGCTACGCACCTTTCGCCTTTAGCCAATATTCCCATATGTCCGCCAAGGCAGGGTCCGCAAGTGGGGGTCGAGACTATGCAGCCGGCATTTATGAAATCCTTTATATACCCTGCTTCCAGTATGTCAAGGTATATCTTCTGGGTTGAGGGGATAATCAGCGTACGCACTCTCTTGTTGACTTTTTTGCCGCGCAAAATGTTTGCGGCTATCTCAAAGTCAGAAAATCTGCCGTTTGTGCAAGAGCCAATGACTACTTGGTCAATCTTTATGTCGCCTATGTAGTCAAAGGTCCTTGTGTTTGAGGGCAAATGAGGGAAAGCAACCGTGGGTTTTATTTGCGCCAAATCAATGTCATATACTTCGTCGTATTCTGCATTGTCGTCGGCGGCAAAAATCCTCGGCTGTTTCTTACTGTGCGCCTCAATGTATTCCAGCGTCTTTTCGTCAACGGGGAAGATGCCGTTCTTTGCGCCAGCCTCTATCGCCATATTGCATATGGTGAAACGGTCGTCCATTGAAAGGCTTTGTACGCCTTCTCCGGAAAATTCCATAGACTTATAGAGCGCTCCGTCAACGCCTATTTTGCCGATAATATGCAAAATGACATCTTTGCCGCTTGCCCAACCGCTGAGTTTGTTCTTCAAATTAAATTTTATTGCGCCGGGAACTTTGAACCATGCTTTGCCGTAGGACATTCCTGCCGCCATATCCGTCGAGCCGACGCCCGTCGAAAATGCGCCAAGCGCTCCGTATGTGCAGGTATGGCTGTCTGCGCCAATGACCAAATCGCCGGCGACAACCAATCCTTTTTCGGGGAGTAATGAGTGTTCAACGCCCATTTCTCCGACATCAAAAAAGTTTTCTATGCCCTTTTCGTCGGCAAACTCCCGAACTACCTTAACCTGCTCGGCTGCCTTTATGTCCTTGTTCGGCGTGAAGTGGTCCATGACCAGGGCAATTTTTTTGCAATCAAAAACGCAGTCACAGTTGGCTTTTCTGAACTCTTTTATGGCTACCGGTGAGGTGACATCGTTGCCCAGCACCAAGTCCAAATCCGCCATAATCAATTCGCCTTTTTTTACGCTTTGCTTTCCGCTATGCGCGGCAAGAATTTTTTGTGTCATAGTCATTGCCATTTTTTCACCTCTTTTTTGTTGAGAATATATTCTATTGAATCGACAAGCGCAATCCAGCTTGCCTCGATTATGTCGGTGGATACGCCAACCGTCGTCCAGATTTCTTCGCCGTCCGTGCTGTCAATGAGAACCCGAACTTTGGCGGCTGTGGCTTTCTCTGCGGCAAGTACGCGCACCTTGTAGTCTATCAAATGCACCTTTTCAAGCTGCGGATAAAAGACGCTCAACGCCTTTCTCAATGCAATGTCAAGCGCATGCACCGGACCATTGCCGTTTGCGGCAACAGTTTCTTTGCGCCCGTCAACCTCAATCTTCAACATTGCGTATGCGCTGGTTTCGCCGTCGGGACATGGGAACTCTCCAGCCGTCTTATACATACTTAATTTGAAATGCGGTTTGTACCTGCCAAGAATGTTCAGCACAACCAGTTCAAAACTGGCGTCCGCCGATTCAAACTGATAGCCCTCATGCTCAAGTTCCTTTATTCTCTTGACTATCTCCGCCGTTTCGGGAGAACTCTTTGTCAAGCCCTCAATTCCCGAAAGTTTTGCCAATACCGTCGTTCTGCCCGACACCTCGCTCATAAGGAATCTGCGCTTGTTGCCGACTGTTTCGGGCGCAACATGTTCAAAGGTATGGGCGCATTTGTTGACGCCGTCTATATGCATGCCTCCCTTGTGCGCAAAGGCGCTACCACCCGTATAAGGCTTGTTGGCCGGCATAATCAAATTGGATACTTCATAAAGCCTTATGACTGTATCTGACAGCGTTTGCAAGTCACCCTCAACACATTTGTAGCCTTTTTTTAGTTGCAAATTGGCAATTATTGTACTTAAATCCGCATTTCCGCACCTTTCGCCAATACCGATAAATGTTCCCTGAACATGCGTAACACCGGCATCTATGGCAACCATAGAGCTTGCAACTGCGCAGCCTATGTCATTGTGGCAATGGATACCCAGCCTTCTTCCGGGGAACCTTTCGGCTGCCTTTTTTGTGATTTCATAAATCTCTTGGGGGAAGCAACCGCCGTTTGTGTCGCAAAGGCACAACACATCGGCGCCTGCCCTATCTGCCGCCGCCAACACTTCCACGGCATATTCAGGATTGGCTTTGTAGCCGTCATAAAAATGCTCTGCATCAAATATAACTTCCTTGCCCTTTTCTTTGAAAAAGTGCAGCGTGTCATATATCAGTTCAAGGTTTTCTTCCAGCGTAGCATGCAATATCTCGGTGATATGTAAATCCCAACTTTTGCCGAATATGGCAACGGCTTTTGTATCAGCATTGAGCAGCGACATTACATTGCAGTCATCTTCTACCTTCAGGTTTTTTCTGCGTGTGCTACCAAAAGCGCACAAAGTAGCGTTTTTTAGCTGAATTTGCGCGGCTTTCTCAAAAAACTCTATATCTTTGGGGTTGGAGCCGGGGTTGCCTGCCTCGATATATTTCACGCCGAAAGCGTCAAGCGCTTTTATGATATTCAGCTTGTCTTGTACTGAGAAAGATATGCCTTCACTCTGCGCCCCGTCTCTTAAGGTGCTGTCAAATATTTCTATCGTTTTCATTTTGTTCCCTTTTGTTTATATCAATTTGTTCATGCCGTTTATGTATGCCAGTAAGCTGGACTCAATGATATCGGTCGACAGCCCTCTGCCTGTAACAACTTCATCTCCGCACTTAATTCGGACGACAACTTCGCCCAGCGCGTCTTTGCCTTCGGTAATAGAGCGTATGGCATAATCTTCAAGGCTATGCTCGGGCGCTTTGAGAATCTTGTCTATGGCGTTGTATGCGGCGTCTATTGGTCCGTCGCCGATGGCCACTTCTTCATATGTGCTTTCTCCGTCGCTCAGCTGAACAACAGCGTTTGTGGTAATATAATTGCCTGTATTGACGGTAAATCTATCAAGTTTGTAGCCTTTTTTGGTTATTTCTTTTTCGGTGTGGTCAAGTAAGGCTTCCAAGTCAAGGTCGTTTATTGTTTTTTTCTTGTCGGCAAGGGCTTTGAACTTTATGAAAAAGGCTTCCATTTCGTCCTTGGATAAATCATAGCCCAGTTCCTGAAGACGGGTTTCTATGGCATGCTTGCCGCTGTGCTTGCCAAATACCATGTTGTTCTTTGGCAACCCAATAGATTCAGGGGTCATAATCTCATAGGTTTCACGATTTGCCAACACTCCGTGCTGATGTATGCCTGCTTCATGCGCAAAGGCATTGCCGCCCACTATGGCTTTGTTCAGCGGAGAATAAAGTCCCAGCACATTATAAACCAACTTACTGGTACGGAAAATCTGCGAAGTGTCTATGTTCGTATAGCCGTTGTAGACATTCTTTCTGGTGTTAAGTGCCATAACGACTTCTTCAAGCGCAGCGTTGCCTGCCCTTTCGCCCAGACCGTTGACGGTACACTCCACCTGTGTTGCGCCGGCGGCTACCGCTGCCAAAGAGTTGGCTACCGCCATGCCCAAATCATTGTGACAATGTACGGATATCTCGGCCTTATGAATGTTGTCGACATTGTTCACCAAATAGGTTATGAGGTCGCCCATTTCCGTCGGCGTGGTATATCCGACGGTGTCGGGAATGTTGACCACCGTCGCGCCTGCCTTTATGGCGGCTCGCACTGCCTTGGCAAGGAACTGTCTATCGCTTCTGGTGGCGTCCTCGGCGGAAAATTCCACATCATTTATAAAACTTTTGGCATAGGATACCATGTCGGTTATGCTTTCCAATACTTTGTCCTCAGTCATCTTCAGCTTGTACTGCATATGTATGGGTGAGGTGGCTATGAAAGTATGAATTCTGGGGCTTACGGCTCCCTTAAGCGCCTCATATGCACTCTCAATGTCCTTTTTTACGGCACGGGCAAGGCTGGCAACAGATGCGTTCTTTACGGTGTTTGCAATAGTTTTTACGGCATCAAAGTCGCCCTTGGATATGACGGCAAAGCCTGCTTCCATGACATCTACACGCAGCTTTTCCAAAGCCAACGCAACTTCTATCTTTTCGTCAAGGTGCATGCTACAGCCGGGCGCTTGTTCTCCGTCTCTCAATGTTGTGTCAAAAATCTTTATTCTGTTCATATGCTCCTCCTACTTAAATGTAGCGCCTGTATCTGCCGAACCTACCTGCTGCGCATATCTTTTTAGGTAGCCGCTCAACTCGGGTTGCGCCTTAAGCTGTTTTGTTTGTTTGCGCTTGTTCATTTCTTCATCTGTTATGTCAAGCCTTATGGAATAATTGTTGATATCAATATCGATAATGTCGCCGTTCTCGATATAGGCTATTTCGCCGCCCTCTCTTGCTTCGGGGGAGATATGCCCTATTGCCGCGCCTCTTGTAGCTCCGGAAAATCTTCCGTCGGTCAGTAGCGCAACATCTGCGTCAAGTCCCATACCGGCTATTGCAGAAGTAGGGGAAAGCATTTCCCTCATACCCGGACCTCCTGCAGGACCTTCATATCTTATGACAACGGCATCGCCTTTTTTTATTTTGCCGCCATAAATTGCCGCCGTTGCTTCATCTTCGCTGTCAAACACCTTGGCTACGCCGCGGAATTTCAGCATATTTGGCGCAACCGCGCTCCTCTTAACTACGGCGCCTTTCGTTGCTATGTTGCCATAAAGTATAGCCAGACCGCCGGTTTGGCTGTACGCTTCTTCCAACGGACGGATTATTTCGCTATTACGCACTCTGGCGGCCAATATGTTTTGCTCGACAGTGCCGCTGACGGTAGGTAGCGTCACATCAAGCAAATTCCGTCTTGCCAGCTCTTTCATTACTGCCTGTATGCCGCCGGCGTGGTGCAAGTCCTGTACATGATACTTGCCGGAAGGCGCCAGTTTGCATATGTTCGGCGTCGCCGAACTTATTTCGTTTATCATTTGCAACTCAAAAGGCACTGCGGCTTCCTTTGCTATTGCGGCAAGGTGCAGCACTGTGTTTGACGAACAGCCCAGCGCCATATCGACAGTCAATGCATTTTTTATTGCTTTTGCGTTTATTATTTGCCTTGCGGTAATATTTTTTTGTACCAGATCCATTATTTTTTCGCCGGTGGCTTTTGCAAGTCTTATTCTTTCGGAATATACCGCCGGGATAGTGCCGTTCTTGGGCAAGGCAATGCCTATAGCTTCGCTCAGACAGTTCATCGAATTGGCGGTAAACATACCAGAACATGAGCCGCATGTCGGACAAGCATATTCTTCGATTTCGTCCAGCTCCTCGACAGTGATTTTGCCGACTTTCAGCTTGCCTACGCCCTCAAAAACGCTGTTAAGGTCAAGATATTCTCCTCTCTCATCGGCAATTGAAAGCATGGCGCCGCCCGATACAAAAATTGAAGGCAAATTCAGCCTGACTGCCGCCATAAGCATGCCGGGAACGATTTTGTCGCAATTGGGAATAAAAACCAACCCGTCAAAGCGGTGCGCCCTTGCCATACATTCTATGCTGTCGGCAATAAGCTCCCTTGTGCATAGAGAATATTTCATGCCTTCATGCGCCATGGCTATGCCGTCGCAAACACCTATCGTGTTGAACTCGCGCGGCGTACCTCCGGCAGCCAGCACTCCGTCTTTTACGGCGCGCGCTATTTCATTCAGGTGTGTATGCCCCGGCACAATCTCATTAAATGAGTTTACTATGCCTATTAGCGGCTTGGACATCTCGCTTTTTGACATGCCGCAAGCCTTAAGCAACGAACGGTGAGGCGCTCTTTCCTCGCCGGTTTTGATGCTGTCCGAATTCATAATGACTCCTTGTTTTGTTCTTATTCAGTGTAGTCCTGTTTTTTCCAGGTCATTTTTTCTCTGAGTTCTTTTCCGGTTTTTTCTATAAGATGCTCGCTCTCCATTCTTCTCATGGCGTTGAAGTGCGGTCTATTGGCTTGGTTCTCAAGAATCCAGTTGCGCGCAAATCTGCCGTCTTGAATTTCCGCGAGTACTTTTTTCATTTCCTTTTTGGTCTCGTCGGTTATGATGCGCTTGCCTACCGTGTAGTCGCCGTATTCGGCTGTGTCGCTTATGGAATATCTCATAAATGACAATCCGCCCGCCACCACAAGGTCAATGATAAGTTTCATTTCGTGCAGGCACTCAAAGTATGCGCTCTCGGGTTGATATCCGGCCTCAACAAGCGTCTCAAATCCGGCTTTCATAAGCTGGGATACGCCGCCGCAAAGCACTGCCTGTTCGCCAAAGAGGTCTGTTTCGGTCTCTTCTTTGAAAGTTGTCTTCAAAACGCCGCCTCTTGCTCCGCCAATTCCTGCCGCATATGCCAAAGCATATTCCAGCGCCTTGCCGGTAAAGTCTTGTTCAATGGCTACAAGGCAGGGTACACCTTTGCCTTCTTCATATTGCGACCTGACGGTGTGTCCCGGACCTTTGGGAGCTATCATTACGACATCAATGTCCGCAGGGGGTACTATTTGTCCGTAATGAATGTTGAAACCATGGGCAAAGGCCAGCGCCATTCCTTTGCGCAAATTGGGCTCTACATCGGTTTTATAAATCTTTGCCATTTTTTCATCGTTGACAAGCATCATAACAAAGTCGCTGTTTTTGACGGCGTCGGCGGTGTTCATCACGGTAAGACCCCTTGCTTTTGCCTTTTGCGCAGATTTTGAGCCTTCATAAAGTCCGACTATGACTTTTATTCCGCTGTCCCTTAGGTTGAGCGTGTGCGCATGTCCTTGACTACCATAACCGATAACTGCGATAGTCTTGTCTTTCAGGGCTGCCAGATTGCAGTCTTTCTCATAATAAATTGTTGCCATTTTTTTCTTGCTCCTTTTTTATTTGTTTTTTATTGTGTGGCTGCCTCTTCCGATAGCAGTCATTCCTGTTCTGCATAGTTCGGCAATGCCGAAAGGTTTTAGATATTCAAGAAATGCCTCGCATTTTGAATGCTCGCCTGTAATTTCCACCGTCAGCGATATTGGCGTCAAGTCTACTACTTTGGCGCGGAATATAGAAATAGCTTCAAGTATTTCGCTCCTTTCGCCTTGCGCAACATTTACTTTTATTAGCAGCAATTCCCGAACCACGGTGTTGTGCAAGTCCATATTCTCTATAATCAGCACATCGTGTAGTTTTTCCAGCTGCTTAATTATTTGGTCTTGAATATAGTCGTCGCCTGTGGCAGAGATTGTGATGCGAGAAGTCGCAGGGTCAAGCGTTTCGCCGACAGATAAGCTGTCTATGTTGAAACCGCGCCGGGCAAACATACCTGAAACACGGGTCAATACTCCGGCTTCGTTTCTTACAAGTAAGGATAAAATAAATTTTTCTTTTTTCATTTGGTCACCCCTTGAGTATTATATCATTTATTGTGCCGTTTGGCGGAATAAAAGGCAAAACTTTTTCGTTGCTGTCAATAATGGCTTCAACCAGCACTGGCCCGTTTTGTTCAAATGCCCATTTCAGCGTATCTTCCATTTCGGACAGTGTGGATATCTTCTTTGCTTGGGCTCCAAAGGCCTTTGCCAACGCCACATAATCGGTTTTTCTGTCCAGCGTTGTATTGGAGTAGCGTTTATCAAAGAACAGCGTCTGCCATTGCCGCACCATGCCCAACGCATTGTTGTTCATCAAAATTACTACAATAGGCAAATTGTTGCTGACGGCCGTCGCCATTTCGTTCATATTCATATGAAAACAGCCGTCACTGGTAAACAGCACTGTTTTTTTGCCCGTTCCTATGGCGGCGCCTATTGCCGCTCCCATTCCAAAGCCCATTGTGCCCAATCCGCCGGAGGTGATAAAAGTTCTGGGGCGAGTAAACTTGTAATATTGCGCCGTCCACATTTGGTGCTGTCCCACATCGGTAGCAACCACGGTGTCGGGCTGTGCCAACTTGTTGACGGTTTCTATGATACTTTGAGGATTAAGACGGCTCTTGTCCATTTCAAGGTGGGAGTCGGGACAATTCTTTATTTCCTCTATCTCTTTCCTCCATTCAGGTCTTTCCACACTGTCCAAATTGCCGTTGAGCCTTGTCAGCACTTCTTTGACATCGCCGATAAGCCATACATACGCCGGAACATTCTTTCCTATCTCCGCTGGGTCGATGTCTATGTGTATAATTTTTCTGCCCTTGCAAAATTCTTGCTTGTTGCCCGTGGCTCTGTCAGAAAACCGTGTGCCTATGGCAATGAGCAGGTCGCTTGCCGACATAGCTTTGCTGGCGGCAAACTTGCCGTGCATGCCCGTCATGCCCAAAAATCTGGCATTCTTGGCGTCCATTGCCGACAGTCCCATCATGCTGCTGCCGATAGGCGCGTCTATTCTTTCGGCAAACTGTTCCAGCTCTTTCGTGGCGTCGGAAATGATAACTCCGCCGCCGGCATAAATGAACGGTCTCTTTGCTTTCTTGATAAGTGCAACTGCGTTCTCAAAGGCTTCTTTGCCGTTTTTGTACAGCTGTTTTGTGTCGGGCGCCTCTACGGGTTTGTACTCAATTTCGGCTATTTGGATATCCTTAGGTATATCTATGAGTACCGGACCCGGCCTTCCGCTGTTGGCAATGACAAATGCTTCACGAATGACGGCGGACAATTTGTTTATGTCTTTTACGATATAATTATGCTTTGTGATTGGCATCGTCACACCGGTAATGTCTACCTCCTGAAAGCTGTCGCGGCCGATAAGCCCCGTCGCCACATTGCCGGTAATGGCTATCATCGGAGTGGAGTCAAGGTAGGCGTTTGCTATGCCGGTAACCAGATTTGTCGCTCCGGGTCCTGATGTCGCAATGACAACTCCCGTCTTGCCAGTTGCGCGCGCATAGCCGTCCGCAGCATGTGTGGCGCCTTGTTCATGCGCCGCTATATAGTGCGTTATTTTGTCGCTTGCCTTGTATAGCTCGTCATATATATGAAGCACTGTGCCGCCGGGATAACCAAACACGGTATCAACGCCGTGTCGTATCAACTCTTCTATCAATATTCTGGCTCCGTTTATTTTCATAAAGACCTCCGGTTAATAAAAGACCTACGGTTTTGCCGTAGGTCGTGATTGTTGTTTTTTTGTATCTGCGTATAGCAACTTAACCACCAACTTTTGGCAAAACCTTATCTACACTATTGACTAGGACTAGTACAATAATGCTAATAACGCTAATAATTATGATGTTTGCCAAAGCAAGTGTGGTATGCATTTTTCTCCTTGTAGATAATACATTGTATGTATTTTCCTTATGAAGTTACCTTATCACACAATATTTGCCCTTGTCAAGCATCTTTTTCCACATTGTAAAAAAATAATGCTTTTTTATCAAAACCCACAGTGTTCTCATAAGAATGTAGTAGCGTAAAAACTATAAGGAGAAAAATCAATGAGTTGTTTTAATAGAAATTGTTCTTTCAGACCGTCATTTCCTGCGGCTATTGTGGGCCCCGTAGGTCCTGGCGGACCACGCGGACCGCAGGGGCCTATCGGATTGACCGGTCCGCAAGGGCCTGAGGGCCCTCAAGGACCGCCCGGTCCGCCGGGGCCGCAAGGCTTTACGGGGCCGCAGGGTCTTCCCGGACCAACGGGAGCCACGGGTCCGCAGGGTTTTCCCGGCCCGCCTGGTCCACAGGGTCCGCAAGGTCCTCCCGGGACAGTAGCCTCGGCATATATATTTTCAATAGCCGAACAAACGGTTGCCGCTGGCGGCGCCGCCGTGTTTAATTCTGCCGCCACGCTTCCTCCCATCGCCTTTTCGCCGCCATCATCGTCGGTGACTCTTGCTGCCGGCACCTATTTGATAAATTTTCAGGTGTCGCTGACAACCGACTCCGCCAGCGCTTGGGGAATAGCCATAAACGGCATAAATTCACCGTCAAGAACTTTTGTTTCACGCAGCGGTCAAACTCAAGTTTTTGGCAGCATAATAATTACCCTTGCTGTCCCGGCAACAATCACACTTGTCAACCGCGGCGCCGTCGTCACATTGGCAAGCGGTCTTTCTGGCATGCCCAGTACTGCGGTAAGCGCGTCCATGACGGTATTGAAACTGGCATAAATTACTTTTGCATCATGCAAAAAGGGGTTTCTCTTTTTATGAGCAGCCCTTTTTTTGTCTTTTTTTGTGATTATTCCGGGGATAAAACCCTTGTTGTTTTTTAGTTTTCGGACATGCGTTTTTTGTTTGCTGTTTGAATTTGATTATGCTATATTACAATCAATACAGTACACATAGGTGATTTGTGATAGTACGCTATTTTGAAAAAGGGGATTTGGAACTTTTCAAAGAGATGTGCCGGGCTTTTTACAGCGGAGGCGCCACTTCGAGAGGCTATGACGAACTTCTTACCGTAAAAACATTTGACAGAGTAATGGACCATCACGAAAACCTGTGGGGCGTTATTCTTGTAGACAACGATCTTCAGATGCCTGTCGGATATGCTCTGATTTCTTCATATTGGTGCAATGAAGACGGCGGCGATGTCATAATTCTCGATGAACTTTATATAAATCCCATAAACCGCAACAAAGGCTATGCCACCGCCTTTTTGAATTGGCTTGAAGACGAGTTCAGCGACAGAGCCGTGGCAATTACGCTGCAAGTGCTGACCACCAACGAAGTCGCGCGCAAACTTTATGACAAGATTGGCTTTATGAGCGAAGGCTTTGAACAAATGATAAAGGAAATAAAACATAATCCCAATAAGGTGAAATAACCAAATAAAGGCTTACTGGATTGCCACGCTGCGCTCGCAAAGACGGGTTCGTTATTACTGGATTGCCGCGCTACGCTCGCAATGACGGCTTCGTTGTTTCTGGATTGCCGCGCTGCGCTCGCAATGACGGGTTCGTTATTACTGGATTGCCGCGCTGCGCTCGCAATGACGGGCAGCGATATATATTTTTTTGTTGGACTTGTTGCTGCGTCAATGCTAAATGTATCAAATAGAAACAATACACTATAATATTCTTTGACTATAAAATGTTTTTTTGTCTTTGCGAGCGTTAGCGTGGCAATCCTGTCTTTGCGAGCGTTAGCGTGGCAATCCAGTCTTTGCGAGCGTTAGCGTGGCAATCCAGTCATTTTATAATTTCATCATATAAATCATTCCAGTTCGGATTCATCTTTTCTATTAAATCCAGCTTGTTCTTTCTTTTGCCGCTTTTTATTTGCTTTTCCCTTTCAATTGCATCAGTTATACTATTAAAAATCTCATAGTAGCCTAGTTTGTCTATTCCGTATTTTTCTGTAAAGCCTCTTACAACCTTATTTTTGTGTTCGTATATTCGTTTAATTAAATTTGAAGTTACTCCTGTATAGAGCGTTCCGTTCCTTTTATTGAATAAAATATATACATATCCGATTTTGTCTATCATGCATTTTTCCCCCTGTGTTGCTTTCTGGATTGCCACGCTGCGCTCGCAATGACGGCTTCGTTGTTTCTGGATTGCCACGCTGCGCTTGCAATGACGGGCTGCGTGGCAATCCAGCCCTTGTTTTATTAGTTTTGCAAGCCCAATTTGGCTGTTTGCTCAAGCGTATCTATATCATAAGATGTCACAAAATTGTCGCTTATGGTATAAATATAGTCGCCTATTTGGATGCCTCTGGTAATGAAACTCAAATAATCATCATAATAGCCGTTCCAATCGTTGGCGTCTACATCTTTTGTAAGGTTTGTAAGCGTGTCTCTTAGCACAAGTTTGTTTTCGTCTTCTAGTGAAAGGTCAAACTTAAACACCGCCAGACCTTGCGTCATTGAGGAATAATAGTAGTTTTCCGTATATTGCCAATTCTCATAGCTGAAAGCAATAAGCCCTCTGTCCTTATTGTAAAGCAGCGCTTTGGGATTATAGAATATTTCTGCATGGCAGCTGCCGGGAATTTCCACGGTCTTGACATTTACGGCCTCTGCTCCCGAATTGTCATAGAGCGACACTTTCAGCCCCGTCCATACCGTCCACTCTCCATATATTGATGTTTCGACACGCGACATCATGCCTATGCCCACGGTATAATCAGTGCCTTCGATGAAATGAATATAGTGGCTGACTCCATCTTCTTTCAGTTCGCCCGTAATAAACGGGTGCGCCGGGTCGGTTAAATCAAAGATAAAATACGGGTCCATATTCCTAAAGGTTACCATTACGCCCTTGTTTCCGTTGAATCTCACAGAATAAATCCTTTCGCCTTCGGCAATGTTCTCCACCTTACCGATGACGGTCAAATCGCCTTTCAGCACATACATATTGCTGTAAGTTTTTTGGGAATACACCGTCGTCGCAACACGCAAATAACCGTTGTATTCGTCAAGAGAGTATCTGTCCTTGACCATGCCGTCAACTCTGCCGATTGCCTTTTGTTTCAGGTCGGACAAAGCAATTTTTACCAGCCTTGTTCTGGGCATATAATCGTAACTTTGTTTTACCCAGCCGAAAATATTAGTTCCATAGACGCTGTTGTTGTCATATGTCGCCACATAAATATTTTCTGCGGAAACATAGATTTCTCCGCCCAATCCCAAATATGCCAGCATGGCTGAATCGGCATCGGGGGTGTCAAGCGCTATTTCTCCAATTATTAAATAGGAATAATAACTTATATCACCATATATATAAATATTTTCAACAGGTATTTTTACGGCGTCCAAGCCCTTCGCGGTGTCGGTAATGGTAGGAATATAATCTTCTTCCTGCGCATACCCGAAGTTGTAATTTATCATATAATAAAGTTTGTTGCCGTCCTGCTTCAGTCTTGATGAAAAATAAGAACCGTCTATGATAATTTGTCTTTTTATGGTCGGCTCCGCCTTGTCCGTAATGTCATATACCCTTATGTCTGTCTTTGTGTAAGTCATGTAAGATATACAGTCCATCAACGGTACAATTCCGCTTCTGTAAGCAAAAGCCTTTTGCTCATAAATGCCGCCTATCATAATCAGAGTGTTGCCGCTGACATAAAGTTCTTGCGGAACATAATTGTCTACGGTGACGGCGCTTTTTATGGTCAGCGCCCCGTTGTCCGTTTCAATAATAAAACAACCTTTTGTGCTGAGCTTATAAATAAATTTGCCGTCATTCTTGACGATATCGCCCTCGTCCATTCCCTCGGTCTGAATGTTGGTTTGGGAATAATCCTCCTCTACTGCAGCGTTTTCATCTTGCCCCGGCGCACTTGCGCTGTCTTTTTCCATAAAACCGCCTATGCTGTTTCGAAAGCTAAAACGGTTTTGTAGTTTGTTATATTTCTCTATTGCCTTATAAACCTCAGAATAAGCGCTTGCTCTCATCGGCTCTCCGTTCATAACCTTTTGCGGCGTATATATCGACGCCATTGCCGTCAGCCCCAATACGGCCACTAAAGCCACTATCAATGTTACGGCTAATCCTTTTTTCATTGAAAACCTCCTTTCCCCTCTCGGACTGCGTCCTGCTGCGACAGCTTTGGCGCGGATAACTTCCTTTTGCGCAAAGTTGTCGTCTATTGCTTTTTTTAAGAAATTCTTTTCTTTCATGTCGCCTCCTCGCCGCCATATAACTTCCTCAACTTCCCAATGGTTCTGTACAACTTGTGTTTTACATTTGATTCCGTCATCTCAAGCAGCTCCGCCACCTCTCTGAGCGGTTTGTCCAGATGAAAATGCAGCACAAATATTTTTTGAATGTCGGTGGGGTATGTCCGTATCTGCCGCCATACCTCTTTTATGGTATAGGAATTTATATAGCTTTCTTCCACATCCTTGTATTCAAATCTAAAGTTCTCGGTTTCTTCGCCCTCCTTGTTCTTTTTTGTCAGCGGCACAAGATTTTTCAAACGGGCTTTCAGCGAATAATGCCGATATACCCTTACTTTTGCTATCCTCAACAAAAGCGCATGCTCATTTTTTATATATGAGATGCCCTTTTTGTCGATTACGGAAAAAAACTCTGCAAAAGTCTCCTGGACGATGTCCTCTACATAGCCTATATCGCTGCATTTTGCCACTACAAAAGTCATTACCTTTTGGTAATACTTATCATAGGTGGTATTGAAATAGGTGTATTTTATATCGTCCATGCGCCTCCGACACTATATAAGTGCAGGGAAAAAGGATTTTAGTTCCAAACAAAACTAAAAAAATTATAACATTTTCAAAAATATATGTAAATGACCCCTTGCCGCATACGATGGCAAACAAAGGCTAATAATGACTGAAGTTATGAACTGCGCTGATTCAGCAGCATGCTTATTTCGGGGTGGCGGGCAAGCTGCTTATGGATTTTGCCATTGGCATTATGTATTCTTACTTGTTTCTTTTTTGCCTTACTAATAAGAAAATCCGTAAAAGTCGCATCTATTTCAACGACATCGGTCATGTCAAGCACCAACTCCGCGCTGCTTGCGGTGTCAAAAAGTTTGTCATAGTTCATATACGATATGCTGCCTTTCAGCTTTGTTGTGCCGTCAATAATTTCCTTTTCCGCCGTATGCTTTTTTACATACCTCTTAAACAGCTGATACCCCAAAGAAAGGGAAGTGCATACGAGTATTGCCACCACCAAATCAAAAGCCACCGTCAGCGCAAAGGTCAACGCCATAAGCCCAATATCCACAGGCGTGGTTTTTAATACTTTTTTTATTTCCTCAACATTCAGCATATTGTAGCACACAACAATGAGAATGGCGGCAAAAACGGTCATAGGTATATATTTTGCGTACGGCATCAGAAACAGCGAAAGTAGTAATATCACTACCGAATGCACTACGGCAGCAACCGGCGTTCTGCCTCCGCTTCTAATATTTGCGGAAGTGCGCGCTATGGCGCCTGTCGCAGGCAGTCCGCCGAAAAGCGAGGACGCTATATTAGCAACACCCTGACCGATAAGTTCCATATTTGGGTTGTGCTTTGAATGCGTCATACCGTCAGCTACGACCGCCGACAGCAGCGATTCGACAGCCGCAAGAAAGGCAATCGTTACAGCCGGCACTATCAGCGAGGGCAGTTGGGAAAAATCAAAAAAGCCAAAACTAAAGGAAATATTTATGTTCACCGTACCAAAAATGTCGCCAAGCGTGATGCACTTTGTCGGCAAAAATAGGTTTATTACTGTGCATACTATTATAGCAACCAACGGACCGGGCAATATCTTTTGGATTTTTGGCACAAGCGCAATTATTGCAACGGCAAACACGCCCATTGCTACGGTTATCCATGACAACTGCGCTATATGCGAAAGCGTATATACCAGCTTATGCAAATTTTCTGAAGGCATATCCTTTAGCCCCAGTCCGAGAAAGTCATTTATCTGACCGATAAAGATTGTCACGGCTATACCTGCGGTAAACCCTGTTATTATAGGCAAGGGTATGTATTTTATCAGTTTGCCCAATCGCAGCAAGCCCATAATGATGATAAAGATACCTGCCATAAATGTCGCCATAACCAGCCCTGACATGCCGTTCTTGGCAATTATTCCAAATACTATTACAACAAAAGCTCCCGTCGGTCCGCTTACTTGCGTCTTGCTGCCGCCAAGTACCGCCGCAACGCCGCCTGCAAAAATTGCCGTAATAAGCCCGACCGCCGGACCGGCGCCCGAAGCAATGGCAAGCGCAATGCTTAAAGGAAGCGCAATTATTCCGACAATAATGCCGGCTATGCAATCCTTTAATAACCTATTAGCCGTATACCCGTCCTGTAAGGACAATACCAGTTCCGGAATTAACTTTTGTTTTTGTTTTTTCATATATCTCCTTTTTTTCTACGAAAAAGCAGACTCGGATAGAGCCTGCTCAAACTACTTTGATTATATCATTTATTATTTTCTTTGCAACTGTTTTGACGGGGTACGGTTTTATTTAATTTCGGTTTTCCAAAGTCCGTGCAGGTTGCAATATTCATAAGCCGCCACGGCTTTGTCATCAGCTAAAGCAAAGACAGCTTTGGGTTCTTGACCGGGTTTAAGAGCCTTGCGCTGACCGCCCTGTTCTGTTTCCAAATAAATCCATTGTATATAATGTTCTTGAATCATAGGGTGCGCAACGCTGCCGACAGATACCGTCACTTTGTCGCCCTCAACCGCTGCGACAGGCAAATGCTTTTCGTACGCTCCTTCGCTGGTGTTGGCAACAAGTTCTGTCATGTCTTCGCCGCAGCAAACCATAGGTATGCCTGCATCCTCAATCAATCCTACGATATTTCCGCAAATGTCGCATCTGAAAAACTTTATTCTGCTCATTTTGTGTCCTCCTGAACTTTTATTTAATAGTTATATTATACCGCATAACCTACCTTTTGTCTATGTCAAAAATTTTCAACAAGCTGCTGACTGTATGACAGTCGTCGCAGGCTCTCCTCTTTTCCCAACAACTCGGCTATTTCTATGGCTCCGCCGGGGGTCGACGCTTTGCCGGTCAGCGCTAAGCGCGCGCAAAACAACGTTTGTCCTTTTTTTATGCCGGCATTTAGGCTTTCTTCAGTCAGCGCGTTCATTATATTTTCTTCGGTGAACTCAATATCTTTCAGTGCCGTTTGGGCTACTTCTATTGCTTGTTTGGCTATCTCAAGATTGGTTTTCATTTTCTTGTGCTCAAATAAAGACAGGTCATACTCTCCGAATTCCTCAAGAAAGTTTATCATGTCTGGAATGTCGGACAAGACTTCTACCCTATGATGCAGCAGCTTTGAAATCAACATATAATCGTATTTGTCCTTGATTTTTGAGTTCTGGTAAAACGGTATTGCAAGCTCATTAAACTCTTCCGTCGTCTTTTCGCGTAAATAAAGTGCGTTCAGCCACCGCATTTTTTGTTCGTCAAATATGCTTGATGATTTTGAAATGCCCTCCACGCTGAACATATCGATAAGTTCAGACATTGAAAGTTTTTCTTCATTGCCTTTTGGCGACCAGCCCAGCAGCGCAATATAATTTATTATTGCTTCGGGTAAAAAGCCTTTCCGCAGAAAGTCCTCAAAGTTTGCGTCTCCGAAACGCTTGCTGAGTTTGCGTTGCGCGTCCTTCATAATTGGAGGCAAATGCATATATTGCGGCCGCTGCCAGCCAAAACTGTCATATATGAGGTTATATTTTGGTGTACTGGAGAGATATTCCGTGCCGCGTATGACATGCGTTATGCCCATGAGGTGGTCGTCTACGACATTTGCAAAATTGTAAGTTGGCATGCCATCGCTTTTAAGCAATATATTGTCCTCAAGTTCCGAACAAGGCACGCTGATTTTGCCGAACACCATGTCCTCATAGGAGCTTTCTCCCTCTGTGGGCATGTTCTGTCTGATAACATAGGGAATACCTGAGGCAAGTTTTTCTTCAATTTCTTTTTTTGACAGGCGCAAACAGCTCTTGTCATATCTTCTTATGCCGTTTTCGTCGCACAGCGTATCCAATCTTTCTTTGTCGCAAAAACAATAATATGCGCCGCCTTTTTCGACAAGTTCCTGAGCGTACCTTATATAAATATCCTTGCGCTGGCTTTGAACATACGGTCCTACTCCGCCATCTTTGAATGGACCTTCGTCTATTTTAATACCTGCCTTGTCCAGCGTATTGTAAATGGTTTCTATTGCGCCCTCAACATACCGCTCTGTGTCGGTATCCTCAATACGCAAAATAAAATCCCCTTTGTTTTTTCTTGCAAACAAATAAGCGTACAACGCCGTCCGCAAGTTGCCGATATGCATAAAGCCCGTGGGGCTGGGCGCAAACCTTGTTCTTACCTTCATTTCTCCTCCGCAGCCGGCAAAAATCTTTTTGCCCATATTATATGTTGGTTTATAAATATTACTTATTAGTTTAGCACATTTCCACCCTTTAGTGTATAATATTTAGTAAGAATGTGTAAAATTCATGGAGGTCAAAATGAATTATTCTTTGAATGACGCTATACGCTGGCTGCAAGAATTGTTACGCATAAAAAGCGTTGAAGAGCCTGCCGTTCCCGGGGGCCCTTTCGGGCAGGGCGTTGCCGACAGTTTGAATTACGCGCTCAACCTTATGAACACACTTGGCTTCCGCACAAAAAACCTTGACGGATACTGCGGCGTTGCAGATATAGGCGATGGCGATATGTTTGGCATACTCGTACATTTAGATGTTGTTCCCGAAGGCACTGGCTGGAGTTTTCCTCCATATGGGGCGGAAATTCACGATGGCAAGATTTATGCGCGCGGAGCCACGGACGACAAAGGTCCGTTTGTTGCCGTTTTGTATGCCGTCGTAAAACTTCTTCAAGAGGGATTGATTCCGTCCAAACAAATTCGTTTTATTCTCGGCTGCGATGAAGAGAGCGGCTGGAAATGTATTGAACACTACAACAAGGTGGAACAAATGCCCGACATCGGTATTTCTCCGGACGGGGATTTTCCTGTAATAAATTGTGAAAAAGGCATTGTATATCATCATCTCTCCTTTCTCTTGCCTGAGGGCATAGCAGAAATCTATGGCGGCGAACGGGCAAACATGGTACCTGATTCGGCTTATTGCAAAGCAAAATATTCCGATACCCTTTTTGAGCAAGCAATAGCCGCCGGCGCAAGCGCCGAAAAAGTAGGAGATTTTCTTGTTTTGCGGGCTGAAGGCGTGTCGGCGCACGGCAGTCACCCGGACAAGGGCGACAATGCGATATACAAACTATTTTCTGCTCTTTCTGCTGAATATCCTATCTTTTGCAAGCTGTACGACGCTTTTTCTGACAACTGCGGCGAAGACATCGGGTTGGCGCTTAGTGACGAAAAAAGCGGCATGCTTACGCTAAACCTGGGAACATGTAAAGTTTCGGGGGAAAACATAGTGTGTGAACTTGATATTCGCCACCCTATAAGCTATAATAAAGATGAGATAACAGCTATTCTGCAAGAGCGCCTGCCCTGCAAAGTTGAACAAGGCTTCTTCCATTGTCCGCTTTATCTCGACCCACAGCATGCTTTGATAAAAACCTTGCTGAAAGCATATGATGAGGCTACCAACGCAAAAACTCAGTCTTTGCCTATATCTATCGGCGGCGGAACATACGCAAGGGCGCTAAAAACCGGCGTGGCTTTCGGTCCAATGTTGCCGGGAATGGTGTCGACAATGCACGAAAAGGACGAATATATATCTCTTGACCACTTTGAATTGTTGGTAAAAATATACTATAAAGCAATGAAGGAACTGTGTTTTTTATGAAGGAACAAGACAGAAATTCAATATCCGTAGGCGATATTAGCATGAACTACTACCGCAGAGGCAACGGCAACAAGGCATTGGTTCTCATACACGGCAATTCAGAAAGCGCAAAGATTTTTGCAGACTATATCCAAACAGTCGACCCAAAATACAAGGCATACGCCATTGACACAAGAGGACACGGGCTTAGCTCAGGCGGCAAAGGCAGTTTTTCCATAAAGACCATGGCAATAGATGTCATGCGTTTCATAAACCAAAAACCCTTTGACTGCGTAAGCATAGTCGGCTATTCCGACGGAGCAAACATAGCCATGTATCTGGCAAAAATTGCCCCTCAGCTTATTGACAAAATGGTGCTTATCAGCGGCAACCTTTACGCAAAAGCCATAGACAAAACTTTTTTCAATAAGGCGTTGCTGAAATACAAATTTTATAAATCCTTTGAAAAACTTAATGTTAAAGCAAAAATTGCCGCCAACCGTATGGAAATTATGCTGAACAACATAGGCGTTTATCCCGAGGACCTGCACAATCTCAACATTCCCACATTGGTTGTTGATGCGGAACATGACCTCATCGACAAGGAGCATACTGCGCTTATTGCCCGCTCAATCCCCAACGCAAAAAGTCTTACCATAAAAGACTGCGACCATTACAGCATTATGAAAAGCCCTGCGCTGTTCGACGCCATAAACGAGTTCATAAATAACTAAACCGCCACCTCGTCTCCGCTGTTAAAAGAAGTATTGATGCTTAAGTATGCCATTATTCCGCTTGCTATTTGGTAAGCGATTTTTTTTCTGTATTCCTCTTGTTGAAGCAACATATCTTCTTCTGGATTTGACATAAAGCCGCATTCCACGATTGCCGATGGAAAACGGCTGCATTTCAATATATAATAATCTCCGCTCAATGCGGCAAATTCTCGTTTCGCGTACTCCTTGTTTAACGTGTTAAGGCTTGCTTGCAGCGTTTCTGCAAGCGTTTTGGACGATGCGCTCATATCTTCAAAGAAAGTTTGCGCCCCTCTTCTGGAGGAATCCGACGGAAATTTATTCATATGTATGCTGATAACCAAATCGGGAGCGGCTTCATTGATAATTTCTTTGCGTTTTTTCATGTCCTGCTGTTTGAAGCTTGAGGTGGCGCCGCCATATAACGCATTGTCATCTTTTCTTGTAAGCACGACTTTTATTCCGGCATTTGTAAGATGTTCCTCCACCATTTTTACAATGATTAAATTCAGCTCTTTTTCTTTTACGCCGCTTTTTACGCCTATGACACCGTTGTCTCTGCCGCCGTGACCGGCGTCCAGCACAACCACATAGTCTTTTGGCGTACTTGTAGCATGCAAGACCTTGGCGGCTACGCCTGCGCCCAACCCCAGCAAAAGCATTATTACCACGCAAATAATTATTGTTTTCTTCTTTATCACTAATATCATCTTCCCCTCACACGATAAATATATTAACAGTGGCGCGACGGTATCCCTAAATTTGCGTATTGGCTACGCTTTCGACAAAAAATTACATTTATTGCAAACTGTTTTTGATTTTTACGCAGTTGTCCACAAAGTTATCCACAATTTATTTATTATCATATGTGGTTGTTTCATGCGATTTTCATTCGATTTCACGCAATTTTAGCGTTATTTTAGCATGCATTGTCGGATTTTCGCATATGCAATGTGGACAACTCACATTTTCTTGACTTTTTCGCATCTTAAGTCTGAATGCACGCATTTGGGGCTCCTATTTGAGTACATATACCACGATAAATGCGGTTATGGCAAGCAAAAATGTGTAAAGAGAAAAAGGCAGCAATCCTTTATTTTTGAGCAGACGCAAAAATATCTTTATAGCAAACATTCCCGACAGAAAAGCCGCCGCCATGGCAAGCAGCATGGGCACTATTTTCACGCCGCCAAAACCGCCGCTGAAACCTATTATTTCCACAAGAGCGCTGCCCAGTATTATCGGAATGCTTAATAAAAATGTAAAGTCTCCGGCTTTTTCTCTGTCGATGCCCAACATGAGCATGACGGAGATTGTAGAACCGCTGCGGGACAGTCCGCCAATAGCCGCTACCCCTTGCGACACCCCGGTAATAAAAGCCGAAGAATAGTCCATTTCTTTTTGTTTGCGCCATTTGAAAGTAGAAAGCAACAATAAAATTGAAGTTGCAAGAAACCCAAAAGGAAGCAGCAATAAGCCTATGTTTTCAAAAAACAAGCGCACAACAAAAGCCAAAGCAACGGTGGGGATTGTGGCGACGGCAAGAAGTATTACTTCCTTGTCCAAGGGGTGTCG
The DNA here is from genome assembly GCA_050309775.1 of Christensenellales bacterium. Classification (GTDB taxonomy): domain Bacteria; phylum Bacillota; class Clostridia; order Christensenellales; family DTU072; genus DTU072. The sequence goes on from JBNRMV010000007.1 coordinate 43,025, forward strand.
GATATAATACCAAAGTTTTTTTCGGTAAACTATACAAACCGCCAGCAATGTGGCAAGATGCAGCATGAGATTAAACAGCAGCGAGCTTTCTCCTAAGCCAAGTTTTTCAAGCAGCATGAGGTGTCCGCTGGAGCTTACCGGCAAAAATTCTGTAAGCCCCTGAACCAGCCCAAGTACCAACGCTTCAAAATATTCCATTTGTCCTCCGCTTTACATTGTATTTGCATTGCTGTATAATATATAAACTATTATTGCCTTTTTATTATTATTACTATTAAAGTTTTTCAATAAAAAGCAATATCAGAAAAGAACAAACCATTTGTCAATTAGGAGAATAAGATATGAAACTAGGCGTCGTCGGTTTGCCGAATGTCGGCAAAAGCACACTATTCAATGCTTTGACTTCAAACAAAGCCATTGCGGCGAACTATCCTTTTTGCACCATTGAACCAAATGTCGGGGTTGTTGCCGTTCGTGACGAAAGGGTGGACACTTTGTCAAAACTTTTTAACAGCAAAAAAACGCTCTATTCAACAATAGAGTTTGTCGACATAGCCGGGCTTGTCAAAGGCGCCAGCAAGGGAGAGGGGCTGGGAAATAAGTTCCTTTCTCACATTCGCGAAGTCGACGCCGTAGTGCATGTTGTGCGCTGCTTTAATGACGACAACATAACCCATGTCAGCGGCAAAATAAATCCCATTGACGATATCGAAACCATAAATTTGGAGCTCATTTTTGCCGATATGGATACCCTAACACGCAGAATTGAAAAGACCAAGAATGCCGCAAAGACCGGCGACAGAAAGTATTTTGTCGAACTTGAAATACTTGAAAAAATATTGCAGACTCTTGAAAAAGGACTGCCGGCAAGGGCGGCTGCGCTTTCCGAAAAGGAACTTGCCTTTGCAAAATCCTTGTTTTTGCTGACTTTTAAGCCTGTCATTTATTGCGCCAATGTCAGCGAGCAAGGCGACAGCGACAAAGTTTCCGAAGTGGAAAACTACGCAGCAAAAGAAGGCAGCGCGGTTATCAGCCTTTGCGCCAGCTTGGAGGAGGAATTGTCCAATCTCGAAGCCGACGAACGCCAAATGTTTATTGAGGAGTTGGGACTTTCCGAAAGCGGTCTGGACAAACTTGTCAAAGCGTGTTATCGTCTGCTTGGGCTTATCAGTTTTCTCACCGCTGGCGAAAAAGAAAGCCGCGCATGGCGCATCGAAAGAGGCACAAAGGCACCGCAAGCCGCAGGCGTCATTCACAGCGATTTTGAAAGAGGCTTTATCCGCGCCGAAGTCATTGATTATGACAGCCTTATAGAATGCGGCTCTTTTGTTGCCGCCAAAGCAAAGGGAAAAATACGCAGCGAGGGCAAAGAATATGTCGTACAGGACGGAGATGTCATAGAATTCCGCTTCAATGTTTGACAAAAATCTTGTCTTTTTCTGTAAATATATGTTAAACGGCTAAGTAAAGTAATTATGGTACTTGCTATTTTATTATAATAGTAATATAATTGTAATATCTATACACATTTTAGGAGTGCATAATGGCAGTAAGAGTTCAAAATGAATCAAATATCCGCAAAGCCAAGCGCTGGAACGAAAAAGATGATGCTGCGCTAGCGGAACTGCTCCGCAAAAAAATAAAAGAAGTCGACCTTGCAATCAAGGAAGCGCCTTCTCCTTTTATGCGTTCCAAACTACGCGCAAAAAAAGCTCATTACAAATCAATGTCCGCCAAGGTTGCCAACGGCACCTACAACGGCGACATCATTTTCAGCGAAATGCAGGCTGCGGCAGCTTTGCGCACTCAAGACGCTCTCAAATATCAGCGTTATTCCAATCCGGCGGACGCCCGCAAATACATCAACTCCTATGAAGATATGGATTTTGATTATGAAGCCTATTTCCGCAAAACCAGATATTACGGCAGGTTCCTGCCCATTTTGGCTACGCTGTTTACGCTTATCTTGCTGGCTTTCTTCCTAATCGGCGCTTTTGTTCCCACCGCCACCAAACAATCCTTAAGCACAGACTATGGCCTAAAACTTGATACTTTGTTTTACTTTAAGTTAGGTCCCAACGAAATGGATTTCCGCGTAAAGAACGGCATGTGGCCCGACGGCGACTGGCGCTTTGAAAACGGAAAAGAACAAGTATTGTCCAGAGATGTTCCCTACGTTGCCCCCGGAAAAACAGAGCCTGACGAATATGTCTATTTGTATTCCGACCTTGGCATGAGAACGGTCAACATATCTTCTTTTGACATCATAAAAGCGTGGTTCCGCACTAAGATGCTCTCAAATGTCCGTTTGGACTTCCTTGAGGACAACGCAGCTTTCCAAGGCTCAAGTTGGTTCTACGCAAAATATATGTCCAAAGCCGAAGCCGACATAGTCAATGTCAGAAATGAGGACGGCAGCTTTGAGATGCCTATACTAATAAAATATATTGCGGGATACGGCACCATCCTTTCTCTAGTTGCGGCGTTTATATTGGGCATAATTTGCTTGATACTTAACATTGTACGAATATTTACCTACACGACAAGGCGAGTTCATGTGCTGAATGTGCTGCTGTTTATCTTTTGTACTTTAGTGGCGGTGTTGCCGGCATTCATGGCAATGGAAGGCACCGATGTGCTGTCGGCTTTTAAGAATTATTTTACTTTTGACCATGACGCGTTCATGAAGACTGCCGACCACACGCTTATCATAAATATCTTTGCTTTTATCCCTGTCGGCATTGCGTTGGTTATGGCCATACTTCCAAAGCTGTTCAAAAACAGATTCAAGAAAAGACCCAGCTTTGTGCCCAAAGGCAACCGCCCCCGCAACAAAAAGGTGCAGGCGCAAACAGCTCAGCATATGGCATACAATAATGTAAGAAGAGCGTACCAAACAAGGCGCTGACATATAACAGATAAATAAATAAGGTTTCTTTACAATGGGACACTGATTGCGTTGACAATCAGTGTTTCTATCAGGGGAGTATAAATGTTTGAAAACATAAAGGCAGACTTACGCGCAGCTTTAGAGAAAGACCCTGCCGCCAGAAATAAACTTGAAATAATACTGACCTACAGTGGCTTTAGCGCGCTTTGGAAATATCGCATTGCACATTGGTTCTATAAGAAAAAATGGTATCTTGTCGCCAGAATAATCTCCCAAAGAGCGCGCAAAAAAACAGGCATCGAAATTCACCCGGGCGCAAAACTTGGCAAGGGTATTTTCATTGACCACGGCAGCGGCGTAGTCATCGGAGAGACCACCGAAATCGGCGACAATGTCACCATATATCAAGGAGTCACCTTGGGCGGCACCGGCAAAAATGTCGGCAAAAGACACCCAACCATTGAAGACGATGTTATGATAAGCGCAGGCGCCAAGGTGCTTGGACCGGTCATTATCGGCAAAGGCACAAAAATCGGCGCAGGCAGCGTTGTTTTGAAAAATGTGCCGCCTTATTCCACTGTCGTAGGCATTCCCGGCAGAGTCGTCAGAATGCATGGCAAGAAATACAACGACCTTGACCAAAAACTGCCTGACCCCATGCTGGACGAACTGACACGCCTCAACAGAAGACTTGCGGCGCTTGAAGACAAACTAGGTATCGTATCTTGCCGCTATTCGATAGCCAACGAACCTTACGAGGACAACTCACAAAAAGAGGAAGGATAATGCTAAAGGTTTTTAACACACTTACAAGAGAAAAAGAATTTTTTACCCCCATAAAAGACAAAATAGTATCTATGTATTCTTGCGGTCCCACCGTATATAGCTTTGCGCACATCGGCAATTTGCGCACATATATTTTTATGGACCTCATTCGCCGCACACTGAAACACAACGGCTACAAAATAAAAGGCGTGCTGAACATAACCGATGTCGGGCATCTGCTGCACGACAGCGACGACGGCGAAGACAAGATGGCAAAAGCCAGCCGCGAAGAAAAGAAAACTCCGCTGGAGATTGCCGAATTCTACACAAAGATATTTTTTGAGGATTTACAAAAACTTAACATAGGCAGACCCGAGATACTTGCCAAGGCTACCGACCACATAGAAGAAATGATAGCCTATGTCCAAGCGCTGCAAGCCGCAGGCTTTGCCTACGAGACTTCCGACGGCATCTATTTTGACATCTCAAAGTTTGAAAATTATGGCAAGCTGTCGGGCATCAACCTTGAAGAGCAGCAAGCCGGGGCAAGGGTGGAAATAAACAGCGAAAAGCGCAACCCTGCAGATTTTGCCCTTTGGAAAAAGGCTGAACCTGAACATATAATGCAATGGCCCAGCCCGTGGGGCATGGGTTATCCCGGCTGGCATATCGAATGTTCTGCAATGAGCCAAAAATATCTGGGCGCTCACTTTGATATACACAGCGGCGGCGTCGACCATATCCCCATTCACCACGAGAACGAAATAGCGCAAAATGAGGCGTTGACAGGCAGTAAGTCCGTAAACTACTGGTTGCACGGCGAGTTTATGTTGGTAGACGGCGGCAAAATGAGCAAAAGCTTGGGCAACACCTATACCATTGCGCAGCTTGAAGAAAGAGGCTATTCGCCGCTTGACTTCCGTTTCTTCTGCCTGAACGCGCACTACCGCAAAAAACTTAACTTCACCTTTGAGGGCATGAACTCCGCAAAAACCTCTAGAGAACGCCTGTGCGCTGCGCTTTATCAGCACAAAATGTCTACGGCAAAAACTCCGCAAGAAACACTCGACAAATATAAGGCGCAATTTGAAGCCGCCATAAATGACGACTTAAACATTCCTTTGGCGCTGGGAGTGCTGTTTACTATGTCAAAAGAGAAAAAAAGCGCAGATATCTACAAACTGGCGTTGGAGTTTGACAAAATATTTGGACTGTCTTTTGACAAGGTGCAAGCTCCCGAACAACCAAAACAAGACATTCCTGAAGAAATTGCCGCTCTTGTAGAGGCAAGAACTCAAGCGAAAAAAGAGAAAAACTACCAAAAAGCAGACGAAATCCGCAAAACCGTAGCCGAAATGGGTTATTCCTTGCTGGACACCAAAGAGGGCGTTGTCGTCAGCAAATTGGATTGAGTTTGTCCTAGCTCATCCCCCTTATCCAATATATAATTGCTTTTGTCAGGCTTGCGCCTGACAATTTTGCCTTTTCGGGGTAAATATGTGTTTGTACGCAGTTTTTCTGTGCGTACAAGTTTGCCGTCAACATATATATCTTTATACGCATTGCTGACAAGCCCGTCAGCCGCCGGAGAAATAATCCGGAAGGTTTCATTCTCTTTCCATATTAAAGGCTCATCTACTTCCTCATACCCTGGCGAGGGAATTTTTCTTACTATTTCATTGCGCAACACAACGGTTTCTTTGGTTTTTTTGCCGAAAACGGCAAAATACACCCTGTCGCTTTTTGTCCACGCTTTCAGATAAATGTCATTTTCTGAATTGTTGAACAACAGCAAGTCATTCTTGTTGCTTACCATAGCGTCAAGAGATGGTCCGATATATGACACCGGCAGAGAATGGCTTTGCGCATTTATGGCTTCCAGCGACCCCCTTATCCATGCATTATAAAGCGTAGTCGACACCTGACATACGCCGCCGCCGACGCCGTCGACAAAGTTGCCGCCGCTGATTATTTTTGCCATAAGAAAACCATTGCTCACCGTTCTGGGACCCACCGCCTTGTTGAAAGAAAACTCTGTCTTTGTCGGAATGACAAGCCCGTTCAGACGGCTTGTCGCCAGCGCAATGTTATGTTTTCTGTTTGCTGAAGAACGAGCATAGCTTGTTGAGAATACTGCCCTCTCTGCCGTATACTCTTTCAGCATGTCTACCGTCATTTTGGGAGGCGTTTGCTGAGCGACAATTTCTATTGTGGTTTTTGCGCCAAAGTCTGAATATAGGCTCTTAATAATGGCGTTTCGGTCTACCATAACGCCGTCCACGCCCTCAACATAAGCAAACTCAGCCGCTACGCTGTCCCAGACAATTTTGGGCTCTTTCGGGGGATATTCCAACACCTCCGCCAACCGCTCTATATCGTTTTTTATTTGACTGTTTATGCAGGAAAAGTCTCTTACGCTTACATTGTCCTTGTTCTTTTCATAGAACTTTTGAAAGCTGCCGTTATATTTGAAAAACACCGTCAGCAGCGTCGATGTTTTGATTTTATATGTTTTTGACAACAATTCATTGCCCTCGTTGTATACCGTGAGTTGGGTTTTTCCTGCAAAAGGTATGCCGGCAAAAGAACTTGCCACAACAAGCATGACAAGTAAAATAAGGGCTATGACAACATATTTTCTCATAGCCCTAGTATTTATAAAAAAACTTTATATATTAGTCGATTTGCGCTTCTGCCTTTTTTGTTGCGTCATTTGTTTTTAATTCCTTCTTGTCCATCTTGAAAATGAAGTACAGCGGTATCAATACAAACAGCACGACGACGATGGCGCCGATAAACATATATTTTGAGGGAATGGGCTGCGTTTCCAGCGTCAGAGGGTCGGTGTATGCGGCGTTGCTGGTGCGGCTGATAAATGCGCCGATAAAAGGACCTACGCACATGGGTATGAGCACAAAAAATATCATTCGTATGCCTTGGAACATACCGGCCTTGTCAGCCGGAGTCAAATCCCTCGCCAAAGCGGCTATGGTAAATGACAGCGCCAAATTTGCCGTCATAAGCACGGTGCCGGCAATGGCGGCGCCTGCCATGCCATAAGCAAAGAACATTGCCACGCAACCCACGACATATACTCCCAGAATGGGCAGCAAAAATTTTCTTCTGTCAAATTTGTCGCTGATTATGCCAATAAGCACGCTAAGCGCAGACGACAGCAATATGACTATGCCAAGCATAATGGCATAATTGCCTACGCCCAGTCCATATTCCACATAAACTATCAGATATGGCATATAAATATTGTTGGCAATCCCGACTACTGCCATGGCGGAAAAAATTATGTACAGGTATTTGTTTTCTTTTATGGTAGAGATTTTGAAACCGTACGCAACATCTTTGAGGTAGTTGCTCTTTTTTGGAGAAATGGCAGGGCTGTCTTTTATTAAGAAAAGCCCCAAAACGCCGCTTGCCGTTGTGATAGAGCCAAGGATAAGGAAAAACTCCTTCCATTTTCCTTGCTTGGTCAATCCGTCAAAGGCGCCGAAAACTACCAGCAACGCAATGACGGACATTATGCTCAGCACGCTTTCCGCCTTGCCTCTGTTTTTTGAGTTGGTGACATCGGTAACCCAGGCATTAAAAGCGGCGTCATTTGCCATTGCACCCAGCGCCGTCATAATGCAGTCCATAAAAATTATTATTGTCACAGTCATGGCTACGGCATTTGCCGCCGGGAATATCTTTTGTGTGTTAGCTACGCTTATGGCTGCAAAAGTCATCAAAGAAAACCCCCATAGAATATAGCCTGCGCTAATGAACAACTTGCGCTTTCCCAGTCTGTCGGACAAGTTGCCTGCCATAATGGTAAAAATCGTTGCTACTACGGCGCTCGCCGCCACCATGGCTGCCGTTGCGTTCAGGTTGTATGTCACCGTCTTATACATGAATACATTGAGATACATGTTTTCGACAACCCAAGCAACCTGCCCGAACAAGCCGAAAATAATTACCGACAACCATATCTTTGCGCTGAGCTTCTTTTCCATAACGCCTCCTAATAAACGCTTTTATTATATCTCAATGCAAATAATAATACAACCCCGTACTACTTATAAAAAGGGAACTTCCATTACCGCAAAAAATCAAAGCATTATCTCGGCAAACCTTTTATAAAAAGAACGGCATAGTCAATTTTTCCTTGACCATGCCGTATATTAAATTGTCTTGTGCTTCCGTTGCGTTATGCCTGATGGCCGCTTTCGCAAACTTGCTTGTTTGGGTTTCTTATTCCTCGTCTTTGGGTTGCTGCGCTTCCTCTTCCCGTGCCGCCTTGATTTCGGCCTCGTCAATTTCGACCTCGTCATATTCGGCTTCTTCGTCATGCGGAGTAAGCGCCATGGACACAACTTTTCCTTGGTCTTCTTTTATGCGCATTATGCGTACGCCCTGCGTTGCTCTGCCTATCTTTGAGATTTGGCTGGCAAGTATTCTTATCATTGTGCCATTGTCTGCAATTATGATGACATCCTCGCCGTCCTCTACCAGTTTCATGTTGACAAGTTTTCCGGTCTTTTCGGTGAAGTTTCCGGCTTTTATGCCCTTTCCTGCACGGCTTTGCTGCCTGTACTCTTCGATATCCGTTCTCTTTCCATAACCCTTTTCGGAGATAGTAATGACTTCCCGGCCTTCTTTTACGATTGCCATGTCAACGACAAAATCTCCCTCGTCAAGTTTTATGCTGCGTACGCCCTGTGAGCCTCTGCCTGTGCGCCTGACATCTTTTTCGCTGAATCTTATGCATTTGCCAAAGTGTGACGCCATTATTATGTCGTCTTCACCGCTGCTTTCCTCAACTGCAATCAGCTCATCGTTGCCCAAAAGTGTAATGGCAATCTTTCCGTTTGCTCTTACTGACTCAAACTCGTTCAGTTGGCTCTTGCGGATAAGTCCCTCTCTGGTCGCCATGACAATATAGCCCTCGCCGTATTCCTTGACAGAAAGGAAGGCGGTTATTTTTTCTCCTTCGTCCAGCGAAAGCACATTTACGATGGCTCTGCCCTTTGAAATCTTTGAGGCTTCGGGTATTTCGTATACTTTTTTCGTATATGCTTTGCCCTTATTACTGAAGAAAAGCAGGTCGTCGTGCGTGTTGCAGACAAACATGGTCGACACAAAATCCTCGTCCTTTGTTTTGTGCGCTGTGACGCCTCTGCCGCCTCTGCCCTGCGCTTTGTACTCCGTGACGGCTATTCTCTTAATGTAGCCTTGGTATGTCATAGATACCACGACATCCTCTTGCTCTATCAGGTCGGCAATATCTATGTCGTACTCGTCATAGCTAAGCTCTGAGCGTCTTTCGTCGCCGTAAGCAGCCTTTATTTCGGAAAGTTCTTCTTTTATGATTTCTTTAATCCTGAACGGCTTTGCCAAAATATCAATATATTCGGCTATTTGCTTTTCTAACTCGGACAGTTCTGCGTTTAGTTTTTCGACTTCCAGACTGGTAAGCCTTGCCAGTTTTGTTTCAAGAATGGCGTTGGCTTGCTTTTCGCTGAGAGCAAATGCCTGCATAAGTTTTTCTTGGGCGTCGCTTCTCTCCGAAGATTTTTTTATGATTTCGATTACTTCATCTATGTTTGCCAGTGCAATGACCAGACCTCTTACTATATGCTCTCTTTCCTGAGCTTTTTTGAGGTTGTACTCCGTCCGTCTTGTTACCACTTCAATCTGATGCTCAATGTAGTACTCCAGCATCTCTTTGAGGTTGCACAGCTGCGGCTTGCCTTTTACCAGAGCAAGCAAACAAATGCCGTTGGACACCTGAAGATTGGAGTGTTTGAATAACATATTAAGAACTATTTGGGCATTTGCGTCCTTTTTCAACTCAAAAACCACCCTCATTCCTTGACGGTCGCTTTCTTCTTTTATGTCGGCTATGCCTTCAAGTCTTTTGTCCTTGACTTGGTCGGCTATGGATTTTATGAGGTTTGCTTTATTTACTTGATAAGGCAGTTCTGTGACAATTATTCTTTGTCTGCCGTTGTGCTCCTCTATCTCCGTCTTTGCTCTCACAACAACACTGCCTCTGCCGGTGCGGTATGCCTTGCGCACTCTTGACCGGCCCAACACCAAACCTCCTGTGGGATAGTCCGGAGCCGGAATATAGCTCATCAAATCGTCAACGCTCAACTCCGGGTCGTCCAATAAGGCTATTGTGCCTTCTATGACTTCGTTCAGGTTGTGCGGAGGTATGTTTGTCGCCATACCAACGGCAATACCCTCACTGCCGTTTACCAGTAAGTTCGGATACTTCGCCGGCAGCACGACGGGCTGCATTAAAGTGTCGTCAAAGTTGGGGTAAAAATCAACTGTGTTCTTTTCTAAATCCTTCAGCAACTCCCCTGCTATTTTGCTCAGCCTTGCTTCGGTGTACCTCTGCGCCGCGGGCGGGTCGCCGTCGACGGAACCAAAGTTTCCGTGTCCGTCCACCAAAGTGGCTCTTGTGGAAAAGTCCTGCGCCAGCCTCACCAGCGCGTCATACACAGCCAAATCTCCGTGGGGGTGGTATTTGCCCAGCACTTCGCCGACAATACGCGCGCATTTTTTGTGCGGCTTGTCATATGTGTTGTTCAAATCGTGCATGGCGTACAGTATTCTTCTGTGAACAGGCTTCAGCCCGTCTCTCACATCGGGAATGGCTCTGCTGACATTTACCGCCATGGCATAGCTTATAAAAGACTTGCTCATCTCGTCTTTTACATTCATGGGAACAATCTTTGTTTTTTCAAGAATTTCTTGGATATTCTTTATGTCAAGTTCTTTTTTTGCCATTTTTCACCTTCTTATATGTCCAACTCTTTGACTAGATGCGCATTTTCTTCAATGAACACCCTTCTAAGCTCTGGAGATTCTCCCATGAGCAAAGTGAATATCTCCTCGGCTTCCTCTGCATCTTCCATTTTCATTTGGATAAGAGTGCGTGTTTCGGGGTTCATGGTTGTTTCGTAAAGCTGATTGGCGTTCATTTCGCCCAGACCTTTGTAGCGCTGAATGTCGACCCTGCCTCCCATTTCTTCTTGCGCCCGTTTTAGTTCTTCATCGGAATAGCAATAAACTTCCTGCTTGCCTTTTGTGACCTTGTAAAGCGGAGGCATGGCGCTGTAAATATGTCCATTCTCCAGCAGCGGACGCATAAAGCGATAAAAGAAAGTCAACAGCAGTATTCTGATATGGCTGCCGTCGACATCGGCGTCTGTCATGCATATGATTCTGTCATAGCGCAACTTGGTTATGTCAAATTCGTCCTGATATCCGCATCCGAAGGCTTTTATCATGGATTGTATCTCTTCATTGTCCAGTATTCTGTGCAGACGGGCCTTTTCGACATTGAGAATTTTGCCTTTCAGCGGCAAAATTGCTTGAATGTGTCTGTCGCGACCCATCTTTGCGGTGCCTCCGGCGGAATCGCCCTCGACAAGATATATTTCACAGTTCTTGGGATTGGTGTCGGTGCAGTCCGCCAGTTTGCCGGGAAGAGATGTGGATTCAAAAACGCCCTTTCTTCGGAAAAGTTCCCTTGCCGTTCTTGCGGCTTCTCTTGCTCTCTGCGCATTTATGGATTTTGTGATGACTTCTTTTGCTATCTTGGGATTTTCTTCAAAGAATTCGCCCAGCTTTTGGGTGACAACCTTGTTGACCAGCGTACGCATAAAGCTGTTGCCCAGCTTGGTTTTTGTTTGTCCTTCAAACTGTGGGTCGCAAAGCTTGACGCTGATTATGGCGGTTATGCCCTCTCTGACGTCCTCTCCGCTCAATTTCTCGTTTTCTTTCAGTACTTTGAGGATTTGCCCGTATTCGTTGATAACTTTGGTTAAAGCGGCTTTTAGTCCGTCAAGGTGCGCTCCGCCTTCTTCGGTGTTTATGTTGTTTGCGTAGGTCAATATCGTTTCGGTATAGCTCTCACTATATTGTATCGCCACCTCGATTTCGCTGTCCTCATTTATTTCTTCAAAATAAAAAACTTGCGGCAGCAGCGCTGCTTTGTTTTTGGTGAGGTTTTCGACAAATTTCATTATGCCGCCCTCGAACATAAAGGATTCTTTCTTTTCTTGTCCTTCTCGCTTGTCCTCAATGGATATGCGCAGCCCCTTGTTCAGATACGCAAGTTCTTTCAAGCGGTTTTTTAAGTTGTCATACACAAAAATCGTCGTTTCAAAAATCGTGGAGTCTGGAAAGAACAATACTTGCGTGCCTGTCTCTTCCGTATCGCCAATTATTTTTAGCGGCTCTTTCGGCACACCTCTTTCGTAAAGCTGTCTGTGAATCTTTCCGTTTTGGTAAACGGTAATTTCAAGGAACTCGCTTAAGGCGCTGACAACAGAAAGTCCCACACCGTGCAAGCCGCCGCTTATTTTGTAGCCTCCGCCGCCAAACTTTCCGCCGGCATGTAGCTTTGTCATGACTACTTCCACCGCCGATTTGTTTTCTTTCGGGATGATGCCTGTCGGAATGCCTCTGCCGTTGTCCCGTACCATTACGGAGCCGTCTTTTTCGATGACGACTTCAATGTGCGTACAGTATCCGGCAAGCGCCTCGTCTATGGAGTTGTCGACTATTTCTGTGACTAAATGGTGAAGTCCCTTGGAGTCCGTGGAGCCGATATACATTCCCGGTCTTTTTCTTACGGGTTCCAGCCCCTCCAACACCTGAATAGTGTCTTGGTCATAACACTTTTGAATTTTTTCAGACATATTTATCTCCTAAAACAATTTTTACCGTTATACAAATATATATAATATATATATTATAACAGTAATTAATAATATTGTAAAGAATTTATAAAAGAAAAACGGCGCCTCGGCGCCGCCCTTTTGAATGTCTTTATATGTTATTTTGATAGTTTTTCAATCAATTCATAAATGCGTTGCAAATCGTCTTTTGAAAAATAATCTATTGTAATCCGCCCTTTGTTCTCGTTGCCCATCAGCTTGACTTTTGTCATAAAAACTCTGTTCAGATTGTTGGCAAATTCTTTCATCTCTGCGCTCATTTTTGCCTTTTGTTGGTCGCTCATCTTCTTTGGCTGTTTTTCGGGATGCAAATAGTACCGCACCATTTTTTCCAGCTCTCTGACCGACAACTGCCCGTTTTCGCACAACTCTGCCATTCTCAACTGTTCGTCTGCGTCCGTCACGGGAATAAGCGTGCGCGCATGTCCGGCGCTCAGCCTGTCTTCCCTAACCATTTGTTTGACCCTCTTGTCCAAAGACAGCAGCCGCAAGGTGTTTGCTATGCTGGGGCGGGCTTTGCCTATTCTTTGGGCAACCTCCTCTTGCGTGAGGTTGTATCCGTCCATAAGTTCTTTCAGCGCCTCAGCGGCTTCTATGGCGTTCAGGTCCTCTCTTTGGAGATTTTCAATAAGGCTTATTTCCCGGGTTTTTTGGTCGGTAAGCTCTTTTATTATAGCAGGCACTTGGGAAAGGCCGGCAACCTTTGCCGCGCGGAATCTTCTCTCTCCGGCAACTATTATGTAAGAGTTTCCTTGCTTTCTCAGCACAAGCGGCTGTAATATGCCGTACTCTTTTATGGAATCGGCAAGCTCGCCTATTGCGCTTTCGTTAAAAGTCTTTCTTGGCTGTCCCGGGTTGGGCTTTATGTTGTCAATCGAAATAAACAAAATCTTATCGCCCTTTGGGGCGTCAACTCTTTCGTCCTCTACATTCGCCAACAATTGGCTTATGCCTTTGCCTAACTTTTTTGCCATGTTTTCCTCCACATTTTATAATATAATAACACTTTCTTGTCGATTTGTAAATTATAAAGGAAGTTTTTTCGGCTTGTTCTGCCCTCTGGGATATGTTTCGGCAGTTTTTGCCGTTTTCTCAACAACAACAAGGCTTCTTGTGAAGCAGTTCATCAGCCGGTATTCTCTGGTTTCTGTCACCTTTCCTCTTAATTTTGAAAGCGCGTTCTTTGCTTTGGCTATCTCCTCTTGCACATTGTCGCCCTTGTATGCTATCAGCTGCCCTCCTATTTTCAAAAAAGGCAAGGCATATTCCACCAAAGTGTTCATCGGCGCCACTGCCCGTGCCACAACAAAATCATACTTTTCGCGGTGGTTGCTTTTGCGCGCTGCTTCCTCTATTCTGCCGTGAATGGCAACAATCTTTGTGAGCCGCAATTCCTCAATCACCGTATTCAAGAACCCTACTCGCTTGTTTAGGGAATCCAAAAGCACAAATTCCGTTTCGGGCAAAAAAATCTTCAAAGGTATTGACGGAAAGCCGGCGCCGCTGCCGATGTCTATGACTTTGTGTTTGTCGGTTATAATTTCTTTTGCCGCAAGGCTGTCAATAAAGTGTTTGTGAATTATTTCTGTTTCGTCGGTTATTGCCGTCAAATTAAATTTCTGATTATAAGAAAGTAGCAACTTGGTATATTGCCGCAGCTTGTCGGCTTGTTCTTGACTGAGAGAAACTCCCTCTTTTTGCATTATTTCAACAAGCTGTTGCATGCTACACCTTGCTTTTGCTCAGCCATATCATCAGCACAACTATGTCGGCAGGATTGACGCCGGATATCCTCGACGCCTGAGCCAGCGTCAAAGGCTTTATTTTATTGAGTTTTTGTTTGGCCTCATTGCGCAATCCATTGATTTTTTCATAATCTATGTCTGGCGAAAGCTGCTTTCCTTCCATTCGGCGCGCCTCTTTTATAGAAGCCTCTTGTTTTTGGAGATACCCTTCGTACTTTATTTCGGTTTCTACCTGCGTCAGCAGCTCATAATCAATTGCCGCAAAGGTCTGGTCAACGGCTATCAAATCATCCTTGTTCATAGAACTTCTTTTCAGAATTTCCCTGCCCTTTATGCCGCCATTCGGCAACGGCTCGGTTTTTGCCGCAAAAACCGCCTCCACCTCTTTTGGAGAATATCTCTTGTTCAGCAATTCTTTTATTTCTTGCATTGTTTTTATTTTCTGCTGCAGTCGCGCATACCTTTCTTCGTCAACAATGCCTATTTCATATCCTTTTTGCGTCAACCTGAGGTCTGCATTGTCCTGGCGCAGATATAATCTATATTCAGCGCGCGAGGTCATCATTCGGTACGGCTCCGCCGTTCCTTTTGTTACAAGGTCGTCAATCAGCACGCCAATATACGCTTGGTCTCTGGTCAATACAAAAGGCGGCTTGCCTTCAATATACAATGCGGCGTTGGCGCCGGCAATAAGCCCTTGCGCAGCTGCCTCCTCATAGCCGCTTGTGCCGTTTATTTGCCCGGCGGCAAACAGTCCGTCTATTCCTTTTACGGCAAGCGTGGGCAAAAGCTGCTGTGGATCGATGCAATCATATTCTATGGCATATCCGTATCTGACAATTGTGGCGTTTTCCAGCCCTTTGACGGAATTAACCATCTGTTGTTGCACATCATACGGCATGGATGTAGACAGTCCCTGAACATATAGTTCCTCGGTGTCTGCGCCTTCCGGCTCAATAAAAATCTGATGCCTCTCTTTGTCCTTAAACCGCACTATTTTGTCCTCAACTGAAGGACAATACCGCGGCCCTGTACCCTCTATGCTGCCGTTGTACATGGGAGCTCTGGAGAGGTTGTCCAATATAATTTTGTGCGTTTTTGCGTTTGTATAAGTCAGATAGCATTTGTGTGAATTCTCAACCTCATAATCGCTAAGCATTGAGAACTTTGGTATTCCGAATTCGCCGCTTTGGGCTTCCATTTTTGAGAAATCTACTGTTTTTGCCAATACTCTGGGCGGTGTGCCCGTCTTAAAGCGGCGCAAAGATAAGCCCAATTCCTTCAAGTTTTGACTCAACCTTTCGGAGCGTAAAAACCCTTGCGGTCCGCAGTCCTGCGAAAACTCCCCTATAATAACTTTTGATTGCAAATAAACGCCGGTTGTCATGACTACGGCAGGAGAAAAATATTGCTCTCCCAGCGCTGTCTGTATTCCTTTTACGCGATTTTCTTCGACAAGCAGTTGCGTTACTTCCCCCTCTAATAAAGCAATCAATTTTTCTTGTTCTAAGCGTAGCTTCATCATTTGATGATACTTTGCCTTATCTACTTGCGCACGCAAGCTGTGTACGGCAGGACCGTTGGCACGGTTGAGCAGGCGTGTCTGTATGGTTGCTCTGTCGGCTATTTCTCCCATAATTCCGCCTAACGCGTCGACTTCTTTTGCCAGTGTGCCTTTTGCCGTGCCGCCAATGTTCGGATTGCATGCCATGAACCCAATTGAATTCAGGCTCAGCGTTATGACAAGCGCCGTACAGCCTTTTCGCGCGGCGGCAAAAGCCGCCTCTATGCCGGCATGTCCTGCTCCTATAACGATAACATCAAAAGTCTTGTTCATTTTTAGTTGTCCAGCACAACCGTAGAAGGTCCGTCGGCAATTATGGACAGCTCCATTTTTCCGCCGAACTCACCTGTTTTTACGGGTAAATATTTTGATAGTTCCTCTACAAAAGCATCATAAAGCGGACGGGAAATCTCCGAACGCGCCGAACGGGAAAAATCCGGGCGTGTGCCGTGCAGACAATTGCCA
This sequence comes from Christensenellales bacterium, assembly GCA_050309775.1. Lineage (GTDB taxonomy): Bacteria > Bacillota > Clostridia > Christensenellales > DTU072 > DTU072. The sequence continues at coordinate 59,204 of JBNRMV010000007.1, forward strand.
TAGAGAGTAAAGTTTGAGACCACCAGGGCCTCTCCTCCCTCGTCCAACACGGAGCGGTTGAGTTTGCCGTTTTTGTCGGAAAAAATGCGTAGCTTTGCTATCCTGCCGGCTGCCCACTTTACGGTTTTTTCGGTGTCTTCTGCCGAAAAAGCGCACAAAACAAGTATTCCCCTGCCTATTTCTGCTTTGTATTTTCCTATCACCTCGACGGCTGCCGAAGTTGTCCTTTGTACGATAGCTCTCATTTTTATTTGCCCACACAAAAGGTGGAAAAGACCTCCTCTATTATGCTTTCGCTAATGTCGTTGCCGGTTATTTTTGCCAGCTCACCATATGCGGCGCGCACCGCCACAAGGGAAATTTCTGCCGGCTGAAAATCTATTTCCGCAAGCGCATCTTCAAGATGCCTTTTTGCCAGCCTAAGACAGTATACATGACGCTCTCTGGTTATTATCCCCGTGGAGAATATTTTTTCTCTCTCTGACATCTTCAGCAATTCCTGCTTGACTGCCTCTATGTCACTTGGCGGCTTGGCCTTTATTACTATGCTTTGCTGCCTTTTGAACTTGCCGACGTCGCTCTTGTTGGATATGCGTATGACCTGTTTTTCTTTCAAAAGAGTTTCCAGCTGTCGTTCTTCTTCTGTTTCGGGTTGCGACATATCCATGACAAAAAGCACAATATCTGCGGCTTTTATTGCTGCTTTTGTGCGTTCAATGCCCTTTTTTTCTATTTCGTTGTGGCTGTCACGAATTCCCGCCGTATCCAAAATGTTGAATCTTATGCCGTCAAGCTCTATGGTTTCGGTAAGAATGTCTCTTGTCGTTCCTGCATATTCTGTGACAATTGCCCTGTCCGCCATTACCAGCCCGTTAAGCAAGGACGATTTCCCCACATTAGGCAAGCCGATTATTGCGACATCTATGCCCTCTGTAACCACCTTGGCAAGCCTTGCTCCGTCAAGTAAGCGCTCTATTTCCGCCAACACTTCTTTTATTTTTTGTTTTATGGGGAAGTTTGGTTCATCTTCGGTTTCTTCGGGATAATCCAATCGCACCTCAAGCGCAGCAAGCGCTTGCAACAACTTATCCTCCATTTCATATATGCCTTGGGATATCTCTCCCGATAACAACCTATAACTTTGGAGTATCTCGCTTTGGCTTTGGGCGTTTATCATTTCGGCAATGCCTTCAGCCTCCGCCAATCCTATTTTGCCGTTCAGAAAAGCCCTTTTTGTAAATTCTCCGGCAAGAGCCGGCCGCGCGCCTTTCTCAATGCATAGCTGCAAAATGGCATTGGCTATGCCTTGTCCGCCGTGACAATGAATTTCGACGACATCTTCTCCTGTATATGATTTAGGCATCTTGTAAAATACACAAAATGCCTTTTCTGCAAAAGTATCGCCTCTTACGGTTCCCAAATACATCATATTGGGGGTCCAATTAGAGTTTTTTATGCTGCCGCTATTAAATATCTTTTTTGCTATCGCAAGAGACTCCTCTCCGGAAAGCCTAATTATGTTTACGCCGGACTTAGTTGCCGTTGAGGTGGCTATGGCAGCAATGGTATCCATTTTTTAGAATCTCTTTCGGCTGTATCCATAACCCTTGGTTCTCATGGGGCCGGTCTTTTTGAAACTTGTATTGCCGTATTGTATTCTTTTTTCTTCGGTTGTTTCAAGCGGCAAAATTACTATATGCCTGTCTTTGCCCTCTCCGTCCGAACGCGTCGAAGCCAGCTTGCTGTCCTGCAACGCAGAGTGGATAATTCTCCTTTCAAAAGAGTTCATCGGCTCCAATTCCACCTCTGCCTGGGTGTCGGCTGCCTTTCTTGCCAATCTTTTTGCAAGATTTACAAGCGTTTGTTCTCTCTTTTGGCGATAAAAATCAGCGTCTACAACTATTCTCTCATATTTCTTTTCGTCTTTGTTTACTTTGCAGGTAACAATATGTTGGAGAGCGTCAAGCGTCTCTCCCCTATACCCGATAATTTTGTGCGCTTCGCTGCCTTTTATATAAAACGCCAACTCCGAACCCCTTATTCTTTCGTCAACGGTGCAATTTATATTCATAAACTCCAGTACGGTTTTTACGAAAACCTTTGCTTCGCTGTCCTCTCTTTTTTCTTGGGGAGCTCTTTCTTTTGCGACCGCTCTTTCTCTTGGCTCCCTTTTTTTCTTCTCAGGTTTGTTTTCCGTCTGTTCTACAGCAATATTAATAGTTTCCGGCTCTGTCTTTTCTTTCTTTGAGATAGCAACCGTAGCTTTTTTCAAAAATCCGCCGTTTGAAATTATTTCTATTTCGGCATCTTCTCTGCTTAAATTCAGTTCTTTCAACCCTGCATCTATTGCGGCATCCACCGTTGACGCTTTGAATTCGTACTTTTTATCCATTTTTTCTCCTATTATTTCTTAATTGTCGTTGAGAGAATGTAGTCTCTTTCTTTTTCGTCCTTTCTCTTGGCGACAATGTTGTATGTGAGGTTAAACAAGGTCGTTATCAATGAGTTCATAAACATATATAGAGCAAATGCCGTTGAGTATAAAAAGGTGAATACTGTCATCATTATGGGCATAAGGTAGGTCAGCATTTTTGTTTGCGCTGCCTGTGCTTTCTTTTGCTCTTCTGTCTGCCCCAGCATCTGCGGTTGCTCCGGCGGCTTGTTCAGCTTTGTTCCCAAAAGGTTTAGTATGAAGGCCAAAACCGGCAATATCAAGTACCCATTCCATGTTTTTTTGCCATTTTCGTCAAAATTATACTTTTCCAAAAGCGGCTTCATTACTCTGTTGTATTCGTTGGCGTCAACATCCTTTATTCCCAATTTTCCTATGCCTGTATTGCTGAATACATCTGCAGACGGCACAGGGCTGGACCACGTGTCTGGCATAAAAATATTCTTTGTGAGCAAAAATCTTTCGGGCTTGTAGTTGTCCAATACCGCCTTTTCGGCGGCGGCTATTTGTTCCTGCTTGAGTTGGGCTATTGTGTTGCCTTCTGTCGGCACAATCTCTCCGTTTTGGTTCTCTGCTCTGCCTTCGTCAATAAACTCCTGTGTCTTTTCGTGGAATGCTTGGGCATAGGCTTCGCTTAAATCATCAAAATTCTTGGAGTTGTGATATCTGACTGCGCTGTTAAATCCGGAAAACACCGTAATAAAGATGGCAAGCGTTATCAGCATCGGCAAACAGCTTGCAAAAGTGCTGTATTTGTGCTGTTTGTAGAGGGCGCGCTGTTTTTGCATCAGCAACTCTCTGTTGTTTCCGCACTGCTTGGTGATTTTGTCCAACTGCGGCTTCATTTGCTCCATGATTTTGGCATTTTTTCTGGTAATAACCTTTTGCCACACATCAAAGGGGGATGTCGCGGTTTTCAAAAAAAGCGTAAACAAAATAACCGTAATACTAAACGCGCCGAACAGCGTTCCGCCTGCCCAGCCGTCTACCCATTTGTACAAAACATTGTAGATTAGTTTCCCAATCAGGTTCAATTCGGTAGCCATAAGCCCTATAATGTCCATTTTGCACTTCCTTTTAGATTTTCTCTGACGGGGTCAAATCCGCCTTTTGCGAAGGGGTTGCATCTTAAAATTCTTAATGACCCCAGCCATACTCCCCGAATAGCTCCGTACTTTTTTATGGCATCCAGCGTATACATCGAGCAAGTGGGGGTATATATACATTTTGCGCCCAGTGACGGGGATATAAACCTTTTGTAGAACAAAATCAGCTTTTCGCAAATAAATTTCATTGTTCGCCTCCGGCTATGCCGGCTTTTTGAAGAATATTTAACAGCGTCTGAGATATCTCGGCAAAATCGGCAGTGACTATCTTTTCTTTTGCCACAACCACAAAATTATGTTGCTTTTGTATCTGCGGGATAATCTGCCGAAAGGCTTCTTTGATGCGCCTTTTTGTCTTGCTTCGGACAACGCTGTTTCCTACCTTTTTGCTGACGCTGACGCCGAGTTTTATGTTTGCTGCCTTAGCGGCAAACAAAACAAGAATATCGCTATGAAACCTCTGCCCGTTCTTAAAAATATATTGAAAGCTGCTGTTATGGCTCAGGCGATATTTTTTTTGCATTCTTTATGCTGACAGCTTTGCTCTGCCCTTGTTTCTTCTTCTTGCAAGCACATTGCGTCCGCTTTTGGTCTTCATTCTTTTTCTGAAACCATGAACCTTGCTTGCCTGTCTCTTCTTGGGTTGGTATGTTCTTTTCATCTTTGTTGCTCTCCTCTATATATATACTCTTTTTTTACATAAGCTATAGAATTATACAATAAGCCTCAACGCAATGTCAAGGATTTATTCTCTATTATGCTTTTACGTACTGCTCTTTTTTAGGTTTTCTTATAATAAAAAATGTTCCACGTGGAACAATTTTATACTCCTTCTTGATTTTTCCCGTTATTTTGACTGCTCTGTTTTTGTTGCTTTTTCAGGCAAAAGGCTCGTTTCTATGTTTTTCTTGACTCTTTTTCGTCCAACAGATAAAAATATTTCTTCACCACTTTTTCCGGCACCCTCCCGAAAATTATCAAAGGCATATTTCGGCACAACAAAAACCACTTTTCGGCGTTCAAAAAAGCCTTTTCTCCGCTGTTGTTTATGCCGCCTAGCTCGGTTATGACAGCAGACCCCATTCCGCAGAGGGCATATTTTTGTATATCTCTTTCTATGCGCTCTTTTTCTATATCGCTCCAACTTGCTTCGTCAGTCATCAACACTCCGTACTTGGGGGATTTTGCGCCGTTGTGCCGCAGCAGCAAAAACCTGTTAGGATATTCGTCGACGACTTCTTTTACCAGCCGCTGCCAAAGAATATACCAAGTTTCTCCGTAGCTAAATCTTTCTTCCGGCGGCAGCGCTGCCCTCTCTTCGTCAAAATGTCCGCATTCGGCAATTATTCCCTTTGCTCCAAAATCAAGATAGTTGCGTATTTGGTTTTGCAGCCATCGCCGAGCGTCTCGCAACGCCAGATTTATGGCATAATATTTTTGTCCGTCAATTTCTTCAATCAGCAATTTGCCTTTTTTATCTTGCACAAGATATGACGCATTTATTTCTCCAACCATTTTTACCGGAAGATACGGCTTTAGTTTCAACACTAATTCTTTTTCAAGCCTTTTTGCTCTGCGCGCAATACTTACAAATTCATCAAGCCTTGCTGCGTCATAAGAAAAAACAGCTCCGTCAAACGCAAGTTGGCTCTTTGACAATCTTTCCATTTTCTCAATGGCTTTTTCTGCGTCGGTGGTAAAATATATTCCTTTCTCTATTTCACGGGTTTCGGGAATGTTGTCCTGGCTGTAATAAAACTTTATATTGTTTTCCGGACTTCCGGCTTTAATGATAAAAAGTTTTGCCTTTTCACCTTTTATTTGATAAATAATTTCTCTGTCATTTATCTCCGCCGTCCAGCCCTTTGCCGTCTTAAGATTGTAAAAAAAATCTTCAATTTCAACATTTGGACTTCTGGTACAAAATAAGCCTTTTTCTTTTGTTTTTGCCTTTTTTTTAACCAAAAAAGATGGTGTATCTTCTTTTGTTCCACGTGGAAAATGTAAATTAACGGGGTGCTCCCCGGCCTTTTTTATCTTTATGTGCAGCTGCTTTTCTTCCTCAATTAAATCTAGTTTGATGCTATGTCCTTTTGCGGAAAACAACATCTCCAGTCCTCTTTCTGTTTTTTCCGCCCTTTCACAACATAGCGGAATTCTCTTTTGCGTTGTTTTTTTCTTTTTTCCGGTTGTTTTTTCGTATATTATAACCTCGGAAAAGGCTTTTCTTTCTTTATGACAGATTATTTCTTTTTCATGAAAAAAAACACTTGTCCTGGTGTGTGTGTTTGCCAGGACAAGCGCGCTTTTTTTTTCGGGAGACATCTTTTCTTGCGGGGGGTGTTCGCCTTTGTCTCTTTTTCTTTGAAATAGTTTAGCCATTTTTTGCTTCAATTGCTTTTTTTACCGCTATTATAATGTCATCTTTGCTTATTTGCAACTTCTTTTCAAGAAAACTTACTTTTCCAACTTCTCCGAAAACATCTCTTACTCCGACTCTTTTAAGCGGAACGGGATATTCTTCACAAAGCAGTTCTGCGACGGCGCTGCCAAGTCCGTTTATGATGCTGTGGTTTTCTGCCGTTACAATACATCCGGTTTCTTTTGCGCAATCCAATATTGCTTGTTTGTCAAGCGGTTTCCATGTGGCTACATTAAGTATGCCCACATTCAAACCCTCTTTTTGCAATTCTTTTTCTGCTTCTATTGCTTTGCTTACCATAATTCCTGAGCAAATAATAGTGCAATCTTTTCCTTTTTTTATGGTTTTTGCTTTGAAAAGGTCAAACTTTTCGCCCAGTTCATATATTTTTTCGGTTTTCTTTCTGAAAAGTCTTATATATACAGGTCCGTTGTGTTCGGCTATTTGCGGCATCAGACTGTCCAGCATGGCTTCGTCTGTCGGCTCCACGCAAACCATTGTGGGTATGTTTCTCATTATTCCCATATCTTCAAAGGGCATGTGTGTGCCGCCATTTATTTCGGCTGTTATTCCGGGGTCTGTCCCGGTTATTTTGACATTTCTTTGGGAATATGCCACAGAGATAAATACTTGGTCATAACACCGTCTTGTCGCAAAAGGTCCAAAAGTTGTGCAAAAAGGGATTTTTCCATATGTTGACATGCCGGCGGCCACCGTCACCATGTTGGCTTCTGCCACTCCCACATCAAAAGACCGTTCCGGGTATGCTTTGAAAAACCTTTCTGTGCCGCTGCCTTTCATCAGGTCGGCTTCAAAAACAACTATATTTGCGTTCTTTTCTGCCATTTCCAGCAGTTTGTCGCAATAAACTTGCCTCATTTCTCTGTTATCTAACATTTTAGTCCTCCCACTTCTTGCAATATGCGCGCCATACTTGTTCGTCATATGACATGTTGTGACTGCCTACTCCTTTTGATTCCGCAACTTCAAAGCCTTTGCCTTTTGTGGTGTCCAGAATTATTAAGCTGGCTTTTTCTTTTTGCGCCTTTGCCAATCTTATTGCGTTCTTTATTTCGTCATAGTCGTGGCCGTCTACTCTTTGCGTGAACAAGTTGAAAGCCTCTCCTTTTTTATCAAAAGGCTCAATGCTGTTTATTTCATGAGTCATTCCGTCTATTTGCATTTTGTTGTTATCTTGAAAAACTATCAAATTGTTAAGTTTTTGGTTTGCCGCATACATAAGAGCCTCATATATTTGCCCTTCCTGAGATTCGCCGTCTCCTATTATTGCATACACATAATTGTCTATTTTGTCAAGTTTTGATGCAAGCGCCATTCCTACCGCAGCCGACAGTCCCTGTCCCAATGAGCCGGCGGTCATGTCGATGCCCGGAGTCTTGTTCATGTCGCAATGTGACGGCAATATTGTTTCTGGCTGGTTGAGCGTCTTTATTTCTTCCATAGGGAAATACCCTTTGTCTGCAAGAACGGCATACAGCGCCGGTCCGGCATGTCCTTTGCTTAGTACCAGTCTGTCGCGGTCGGGTTTTTGCGGATTTTTTGGGTCAACATTCATTTCGCTGTAATAAAGCACGGTCAATACATCTACAATTGACAGAGCTCCTCCGATATGCCCTACGCCCAGCCTTCCTATCATTTCGACAAGAATTTTTCTGATTTCGCCTGCCTTGTCGCATAAGCAGATTTCTTTTTTTGTTTCCATTATTCCTCCTTTAGCCTATTAGTCTTAAGGGTAGTACTATGCATTTATATTCGTCTTCCTCTATTTGTTTTATTAATATCGGTTTTGACGGTCTTTCTATTATTATTTTTACGAAATCTTCTTTTATTTTTGAGATAGCTTCCTGTATATAACGGCAATTCAGCCCTATTTTTATTGGGTCGCCGCTATTTTTGCAGTTTATGTTTTCGTTTATTCTGCCTTTTTCGGATTCTGTTTTTATGTTTATTGTGCCTTCTTCTATTGAAAGTACAATCTTATTATATGCGGCGTCTCTGCAAATAACAGAGGCTCTCTGTAGGCATTCGTCCAAATCGTCTTTATTAACGATTATTTCATTTCTTTCTTCTGCTGGGAGATTTAGTTTGTAATTATAAAACTCTCCGTCTATGGTGTTTACTTTTATCTTTGTATGTCCTTTGTCAAAAAGCACCATGTTGCCTTCTTTGCTGACTTTTATTATTTCGTCGCTATCATCAAGCGTCTTTATTATGTCGCTTACTATTTTTCCGAATATAATAAAGTTTATGTCTCCGTTTTGTTTTTCTATTTTTTTCTTGCTGATTGCTATTCTGAACCCATCAAGACATACGGCTTCAGCCTCGTCTCCTTTTACGCTGAAGCTGCAGCTTTTCAGCATTACTCTGTTATTGTTCATGGAAACACAAAACAGCGCCCGGTCAATAAGCTCTTTTAGTTCTTTTTCTTTTATTTCAAAGAACTGATTTCCTTCATATTCTCCAAATTGCGGAAAATTCTCTTTTTCATAAAACTGCATTTGTATTTCTGAAAAATTAAAACGAATACTTATGTTCTCCTCGTCAATTTTTTCTATTTCTACTCTTTCTTTTGAGTGAATTTTAGATATATAATCATTAAAAAGCCTGCCTTCTACTATTATTTCTCCCTCAATAAAGATTTCAGCTTTTATTTTTTTCTCAATAAAAATCTCTTGATTATATACAGAAAGAGTAAGTGTATCCGATGCAGCCTTTATTTTTATTCCGTCCAAAACAGGAATATTGCTCTTTACAGCAAGGACCTTACTTACTACACTTGAGGCAGAAGCAAGTTCTTGTCCGTCACAAATAAATTTCATTTCATTCTCCTTTTTTCTTTTTTATTTATTTTATTATGAAAGACTATTACTATAAGCTCTGTTGATATGTGGATAACTGCTTAACAGGTATAGTTTTCTTTGTTTTATCGCAAAAACCTTAAAAAACAAACACTTTTGTTGTGGACAAAATGTTTATAAATTTTGGTTTCTTATTAACAATTCCACATTTATGCGACATTGAGCAAAGACTTGATGTCTTTTATTTGCAGAGCCAATTGTTTATTGTCTTTCAGTGAGTTCATAATTTTATCTCTGGCGTAAATGATTGTGGTATGGTCTCTGCCTCCAAAAATTTGTCCTATATTAACAAGAGGAATACTGAGAAGGTCACAAACCAAATATATGGCAACCATACGAGCGTCGGAGATGTCTTTTGTTTTCTTTTTTGAGATGATATCTGTCTTGCTGATGCGATAATAAGTGCAAACGGCGTTTATGATATCGGAGCTGTCTATTTCTTCTTTTTTTATGGTTTCATTGACACGCAAAGCCTCTCTTGCTGTCTGTACATCGGGATAAGGCTTGTTGATTAGTTGTGAATAAAGTATAACTTTCAGCAAAGCGCCTTCAAGTTCTCTTATGTTAGTGTCAATGTTTTCTGCTAAGTAATAAACAACATCGTCGCTTACGGCAACCTTTTCCATCAACATTTTTTTGCGGATAATAGCAACACGCATATCCAGATTGGGCATGCCTATATCAGCAAGCAGTCCTCCTTCAAAGCGAGAGCAAAGCCTGTCCTCAATGGTTTCTATTTCTTTCGGCGGTCTGTCGGAAGAAAGAATAATTTGTTTTCCGCTTTGATAAAGAGTATTAAATATATGGAAAATAGCGTCTTGCAACCCTATTTTTTTCTTCAGGAACTGCACATCGTCAAACATAAGCACATCTACATTCTTATAGCGGTCTATAAAATTGCGGTATGCGTTTTTGTCGGAAGAGGTTTTTTCAAGGGCGGCAAAATACTCATTTGCCAGCGTTTCGGTCGGCATATATACAATCTTCAGCGACGGAAGGTGTTTTGTTATATAATTGCCGATAGAGTGTAAAAGATGTGTTTTTCCCAACCCGACGCCACCATAGATAAAAAGAGGATTGAGATTCAGATAGCCGTCGCTTGAGCCGGGTTTTTCGGCAACGCTTTTTGCCGCATAAAAAGCCAGTTTGTTGGACTCCCCTACAACAAAGTTGTCAAAGGTATATCGGGAAATAAAAGGGGAAGGCGTTTTTTGTTTGGTTTTTGAAGAAGATACCACAAGTTCTTCGCCATGCACAATATCGCCCGTTTCAATGAAAAGGGGCAACTCTACCTCTGTTATTATTTCGATGTCGGACAAAGAGGGCTTGCATTTTTTAAGAGCCTTACGAATAACAGAAGAAAAGGATTTTCTTACGGTGTCGCTGGCATTCAAAGATGGCGCAAGCAGCACCAAAACATTGTTTTTTAGGCATACGGGAGACAGCTTTTCTATCCAGATAGAATAAGCAACCGCATTTATGGAGGGTTCTTTCAATAACTCTGACAGCGTATCCTGCCAGACTTCCTGTAAATCAATCATATTGAAAATTATAACATAGCCAAATGTTATTTTCAACACAAAAACACAACAGAAAACCAAAAAAACAATGAAGAAAAGTTTTGTTAAAAGAGCGAAGGACGGAGCAAAAGCACAGAAAACAAAGAAAAAAAGAGAAAACAGCATAAAAGTGTTTGACAACGGCAAAAGGATAATATATTATAAATAAGCTAAAAAGGATTATTTGGTGAAATGCCCCTTCATCAGCAAAGCCTTGCAAGAAGAAACGGAGGTAAACCATGAAAACATATATGGCAAAGCCTGAAGAAGTAACAAGAAAATGGTATGTGGTAGACGCAGCAGGAATGCCGCTGGGACGCTTGGCATCTCAAGTTGCGGCAATTTTGAGAGGAAAGAACAAGCCTACCTTCACACCAAATGTTGACACAGGCGACTATGTTATCGTAATAAACTGCGACGACATAATATTAACAGGCAAAAAAGCCGAACAAAAGTATTATCGTTATCACACCGGCTATGTCGGCGGATTGAAAGAAGTCCGTTATGACAAGCTCATGGAAAATAAATCAGACTTTGTGTTGTTCCGCGCCGTAAAAGGCATGCTGCCGAAGAACGCAATCGGCAGAGCCATGATAAAGAAACTGCATGTATACAAAGGCGGCGAGCACAACCAGCAGGCACAAAAGCCGGTTGAACTCAAATTGAATTAAGAGGTGAAAAAATGACTGCAAAAAAAGTATTAAAAAAGAAGATTCAATTTTGGGGAACCGGACGCAGAAAGAAAGCAATAGCCAGAGTGCGCGTACTTCCCGGCGGTGAAGGCTCCATAATTATCAACAAAAGAAACATTGACGAATACTTCCCACTTGAAACATTGAAGTATATCGTAAGACAACCCCTTGTTTTGACAAACACTCTTGACAAGTATGATGTTGCCGTAAATGTTATTGGCGGCGGCACAACCGGACAAGCCGGCGCAATCAGACACGGCATAGCCAGGGCGCTTTGCGAGGCGGACCCCTCTCTCAGACCGGCGCTGAAAAAAGAAGGATTCTTGACAAGAGACCCCAGAATGAAAGAAAGAAAGAAATATGGATTGCACAAAGCGCGTAAAGCTCCGCAGTTCAGCAAGAGATAATTTCAAACAAAAAAACAAAACCCCTTGTCGACAAGGGGTTTTTTGTTTGTAAGGAACAAACTGTTTGACGGAGAGCCTTTGTCTGCGCCGTATTATGTATGTGAGGACAAAACCACGCTGTTTGCCAAAGGGTGGAACCGAAGTATTGGGCACGGGATTGAGCAGTCGACATAGAAAAAGAAGAGAGGGGATATACAATGTCGCATTGAGGAAAAAAGAGAGGCAAAAAAAGCGCATAACGGCGCTTTTTTTAGTATTTACAACTTAATAAGGATAAAGTATAATAAGAGGCAGAAAAAACCCACTAAAAGAGGAAAGAATGAAAAACTTTATAAAACTTTTAATAAGATTTGCGCTGTTTTCCGTACTGGTGTTGGCCGTCGTAGGAGTATCTTTGGGCGCATACGGCAGAGAGAAAAAGTTCTTTATATATGAAGATAATGCATGGGAGAACATTCCTCCTTATCGAATATTGGAAGAAGGAAGCGAATACAACATCGTGTTGGACCAGCATTCTCACACCAAATATTCCGATGGAGTGCTGAGCGTAAGGCAAAATGTGCTTTGGCATATTGCTATGGGATACAACGCAATGTTTTTGACCGACCACAACACAATGGACAATAGGGCGGAGGTGGCGGCGATGAAAGAAGAGTTTAAGGACAAAATAGTTATTATGCCGGGCATGGAGTGGTCAACGAAAAGGGCGCATTTGAATTTCTTGGGCATAGACAATTGGGATTTTGAAAAGTTTCCTATCAAAAAGAAGCCTACCGACGCAGAAATCAAGGCGGCAATTGACGAAGCGCACAGGCTGGGCGCAATTGTTGTGCTGAACCATTATTTGTGGTACACAACCAAAGATTTACCGACAAGACAACAGTTTTTTGAGTGGGGCATAGATTATATAGAAGTAATAAACAGCGACTGCTACGAAACCGAGTTTTATGACGAGCAGAGCATTGCTTTTTGTGAAGAAAAGGGACTGGGACAAATAACAGGAACAGACATGCATAGACCCGACAAAATAAACGCTTTGGACAGCATACACGGCTGGACGCAGCTTAAGGTAGAAAACTTTACCGAAGAGGAAATTATGGAGCAGCTGCGCCAAAAAAAAACCAAGGTGCTGTACTCAGAAGCCGGAACGCCGCTTTTGGGAAAATTCCCCACCAAGCCGGGGTATGAAATAGTGTTGCCGCTAATTAAACTTGGCAAGTACCTAAAAGCAATTTATATCGGACAAGGCAATGTAGATTTTGCGGCAATAGGCATCGTCGCTCTGTATGCAATAACCTTGTTCCTTGTTTTCGAGGGCTTGCGGCAGGGGTACATTTTATTGACGGGATTGCTGGACAAAAAGAAAAAAAGGACATAGCCGCCAATAAACAAAAAAATAAATAAAGCGGCGCAGTATAAAACAAAAAGAAATGTAAACAATATTGTAGGCAAATATCAAAAAGACAACAAAAAAGAAGTAAGCATCTAAAATTTTTAATAAAAAGTAGGCAATTATTTGTTGACAATAAAGCGATTTTGATATATGCTATATAGGCTCCGCAAAAACGGAGGCAATGCACCTTAACAATAGAACAGATAAGAAAAAGTAGAAATAAACGAAAAGAATCTGTCAATAATTTGAGTAAAAAAAGAAACACAACGAAAGCGACAGCAGAAGTTGGAAGTCAAGATTGAACTAAAGAGTTTGATCCTGGCTCAGGACGAACGCTGGCGGCATGCCTAACACATGCAAGTCGAACGGACATAAGGA
>JBNRMV010000008.1:0-227969 GCA_050309775.1 Christensenellales bacterium
TTTTTTGTTGGATAAGTGCAGTATACAATAATCGACTGTATATCTTTTTGAGCGACTTTTGTTCGATACTCAAATCTTTTTATCTTTTTTAGAATTAAATCTACGTATTCAGGGTTTATTGAAATTAATATCTTTCTCATTTTGCACTCTCCTTAAAACCATTTGATATCTGTAACTTTTGCTTCATTGAGCACTGCGTCGAATTGCTCGTCCCTAATTTCGGTAAAGGGGCGAGCTCCATTAGGAAACTCTAATATTCCATTATCCCATAACCATTTTAGATTAGGTCGTTTTTCAAAAGTTCGTAAAGCAAAAAACCTTACAACACCAAGCTTAGTATTATATTCTGACCAAAGAGAGTTGAGCTCTTCTGTCGTGAATACACTTCTGTTTTGGCATTCCGCCATAAAATCAGCTTTACTATAAAAATTCTGCTTTATTTCTTTGACAACACCTACTGTCGTAACAATTGATGAATAACTTTTAGGATTCATGTCACCAATTCTATATATCAATAATAAATCTCCCTTAATAACGGGGTTATAACCAGCTGTCGTTATGTAGACTTTTTCAAGGGCGTAACGGCAAGCCTCGTTTTTTACTAAATCCACACAACCTTTTTCCGAATCGGGTATTAGTCGCGAATGGAAGTTAGCTTTTATCGGCAAAAAGAGCTTACGTTTACGATATTGCACTGCAGGAAAGTTTTCCTGAACGCTTTTTGACATATCGTATATGATTTGTTTAGTCATCACCGTTTCGATATTACCGTTCGCATGTACCTTTGTCCCATGTTCAACAAAGCCCCAACGGCTTAGTAGCTTATACAGTAATTGCAGCTCTGGTCTGTCCTTAAATAGAGTTATGTATATTTCATCAACATTGTATTTTTGGGCATGGTCAAATATGATTTGTATAAAACGTTCACCTAGTCGGAACCCCGACGACTCAACCTTAAATGTACCAACTTTCAATCTTCTTTTAGGCTCGAATTCTGGAGTAATGTCATCGTATTTTTCGGATGCATCCTCGAACTTTAAATACAGGAAACCTAAATAAGCAGAATCCCCTTTACAAACATAAACCTCCTCATTTGCCTTTTTCTTAAACCAAGCTTCAAAACCATCATATTCTTTTTTGAAGTTCTCAAAGAAAGGATTGTTTACGTCGCATTCTTTAAATGTTGTAGCCTTAACCGCAAGTGCTTTATAATTTATTAGAGTGGGATTTTTATATAAGGCACCTGTTATGAAACGATTTATATTTACTACCTTATTGCCTATGTGCAATTCTTCAGCATTGGCAAGTGTTCTTCCATCGTCGGTTATTAAGACATCTACTAAGCCAACATGTACTGCGAAAAGTAAGGCATCCATATTACTTTCGCTACTATTTGACGCCGCCTTTGCCAACTTTGAAATAAACTCATCACTTGGTGTGGAAATAGATAAAACTTCATAATCTTGTAAATACCCAAGTTCCTTCGCCGAATCTGCTTGAATACATTTTTTAATGCCTAATTCATCAAGCCAATAGAACAAGTTCTTTATCGTTTCATTAGACGGCTCTATTTCGTGGTATTTTGCAATTTCTATATCCAGCAGCGCTTTCATTTGCATTCACCTTCCAAAATATTTTTATAGAGCACATCTGCATCATTTACATAATTCATTTTATGTATGATAAGCTTGGCTCCCGTATCCCTTACCGCTTTCAAACAACAGTCTTTTTCCGCTGCAGCGAGTGCACTTAATTCATGTTCTGAATAATTTTTATCATCTCGCCCTTTCAGGTGTTTAATTGCTTTTTCGACACCAGTCTCTAATAAGATAATCGACGTTAATCCTAATTGCGAAAACACTCTATCGGGTATCACTTCGACGAGTCGCTCCTTTGTAAATATTGCGAAATGCCCCGCCAAGATTATTGCTTTTTCTTTTCTCAATATTTTTGTGATTTCTTCTATTAGGATTTCTTGATTTCGATTCACATCTTTGACATGTTTAACAGCACCATATTCCTCACCGTTGTGTATTCTGATGAGCTCACTTGCTTCATAAAATGAAATTCCCAATTGTTGAGATAGCTGTCTGCCTACTGTGGTTTTTCCTGTGCCATAAATGCCTGCAATAAAATATACCCCCTGCATTATTCCTCTCCCTTTTCACCTTTGTCTACGAGCATTCCTGTCTCAGTTAATTCTTTATAACGCTCATACGAAATAACTGCGACCATAGGTTTGCCATGTCGCGTAACAAGCACCACGCTATCATCCTCCTCAACGCCACGCATTATTTGCGAAGACTTACCACGCAAAAATTCAGCTATTGGCTGATAGTCTGGCTCTCTCTTAATACGCTTCTTCTTTCCAGTCATATAAGAACTCCAATTTACTCCTCTATTATCCTAGTTTATCATAAACCAATTAGCTTTACAATAGATTTTAACTTTTTTTATAATTATTTTTACAATTACATTTTTAATTGCAAAAGTAATTACTTTTTTAGTAAAAACAACTCTCCGCGAAATCAAGACCCCACTAACCTAATTTCCTACTTTTTGTTCTGTATTACTTTTTGTTCGGTGATATTTTGAATTTTGGCAAATTTTTCCTACTTTTGATTTTGTCCTCGCATAGACACACGGCGTCAAGGCAGTACTTACGCCGTGTTTTTATTTGCAAAAAAGCCCTGTTTTATCGCATTTTTGACAGGGCCTTTTCTATTCTATTGGATATTCTTACTTTTGGTTGTTCGTCTATCTTGCACTATGCCTTACGGGATTTGAACTTAATGCCATTTCTTACTTTTGGTTTTCCTACTTTTTATTCGGATGGTATCAATCTTGATTGCCCCGCAAATTCAAGTTTTAATCAAGATTTTTCAAAATACGCACAAAAAGCGACAAAAACGACAGGTTTTACTCCTGCCGCTGTTGTTTTATATTGTATGTTTTATTTGCAATGGCGTATATTCGTATAAACTTTTTTGGCAGTTCATACACGATACAATTATTGCTCCCCTTGCCTCAGCCACAAAAATAGCTGTTTTTCTGTTATTTTGAAAAAACAGTTCTTCCACAGCTATAGCGTCGGGATTGTACTTTTGTATAAGCTCCTTAATACAGTCGGCAATGTATTTAAGCCGTTTGGGCAGCTTGTCGGTCTTTGGCGTAGTAATAATGCCATAATCCACAGGAATATTTTTTGAGCCTTGCTTTTTTATTATACCATAACCAACAGTTGCATAACCGGGGTCTATACCTAAAATAATCATAATGATATGATACAAAAAATAAACGGTTAAGTCAATTCAAATAAAATAGGAAAAGCTATAGCCACTCTATAAATTTAACTTAGAGATCTCTTTTTGAATATATAGTATGACAGTACAAAAAGCAAAATCGGTAATAAAAACATTATTAAGCAAATATAACCTAGAAATTTGGTATCATGCATATTATAATATAATCCAATAGGACCATATATTAAACAGGATAATAAATTAGAAAAGAAATTGTTATAACTTAAACTACTATTTGTATATATAATAGATCCAAAAAACAATAAACTGGCAACTAGACTTATGATACTATTCTTAATATTTAATGCTATTGAATATACCATTGTAATAAAGAAAAACAAAGCAAATATTGTACTGGCATAATTGATTAGCGTGAAAATGCCATACTTTACTATCATTATATTATCTGTTGTAACCATAAGCAAATTAATCTCTTTATTAAAAAATGATAAGCCTAAAAAACAAATAATTAAATAAAATAATGTAGTGACAGCATAAATTATTAAACTAATACTTATGTATTTATGTAGAATTATTTTAAAATTTGATTTACCAGTAGAAAATAGATATATAAATGAACCATTTGAAAAATGCTCTGAAAGACATAAAGAGCTTAAGATTACGCTATAAACAATTAAACCTACAACCATAATTATGCTTAATAATCCAAATAGTGAAAAACTAGAATCATAAAAAGACATTATATTATCAGGATAAACATAATATTTATTAAATGGAAGATAATTATCTAATAAATATGTATATAGATTTTCTTTTAATCTTTCGTCATCAGACATAGCATCAATAGATAAATTCTCTTTAAAAGAATTATGTTGTTGTACAAGTTCTTCATAAGAATTATATTGCGGTATAATATTGTTTTCAACTATTTTTCTATCTCTCAAAACAGAGTTATCGAAAAATAGATTCAAACTTATCGCTATCAACATAAATATTATGATAAGCAAGAAATAGATATATTTTCTTTTTGTTATATATGCAAGTTCTTTTAACATTTTGTTCCTTTAAATGTATCTAAATATACTTTTTCTAGATTTTCTTCTTTCTTGTTTATACTTTTAATGCACAAGTTTGAGACTTCTTTTAAAACATCTTGAATTTTTTGATCTTCTTTTAATAAAATTTGAATGATATTTTCATTAATATATATCTCATTCTTATTCAACAATAATTTATAACATTTTTTACTATCTTCTTCATTTTCAAAAATAATTTCATACAAGCTATCTTTTATAACACGTTTATCATAGTCTTTAATTATTTTGCCATTTTCTATGAAAAATATTTTATCGCATAATCTATCTAATTGTTCTAGATTATGGCTAGTAATTATTGTTGTTATGCCTTTTTCTTTTAGGGATTGTAAACAATTTCTTGTCTGTATTACCATGTCAGCATCTAAACTATTAAAAGGTTCGTCTAAAACTATCAATTTTTTTCCCTTAATAAAAGACATAATCAAAGCCAATTTTTGTTTAGTACCTAAAGAGTAAGTTCTAACTTTTTTGTTAATATGTTCTTGCATATTAAATAAATTAATTAATTCATTATAGTAATTTACGTTAAGATTAAGATAATTTTTTTCGTAAGTAAAATAATCAATATTATTCTTGCCTGTAAAATTCTTGATAAATTGTGGGAATTCTATCAAAATACCTATATCTTTTATTAAGCATTCTAAACTTTTATTATTTTCAAAAACTACATTTCCTTCATATTTAACTAATCCTAATAGACATTTCAATAATGTAGTTTTTCCGCTACCATTAGGACCCACTATTCCCGTAATCATTCCTTTAGGTATAGTAATATTAATGTTATGTAAAACTTTCTTTCTCCCATAACTTTTATTTAAATCATTTATTTTTAAACAAAACATATTGTTTTTAATTCTCCTTATACCTAACCATTAAATATTTTCGATTCTCAATTATTTTATAATTAATGCATAAAGTTTGTATAGTTTCACTTCCTTCATCCATTTCTATATTTGCCATTATAGTATAGGCATTAACTATAATTCTTTTTTCATCTTCTATTATTTCAGTGTATGATAATCGTGAATAGAATTCTTTTAAATATTCCCATGTATATTCAGTTTCAATGCTAATATCATTTGACGATATCAACTCTTCTCCTTGCACAATATAATCTATATTGTGCAATAATGGAGGCACCGCAAACTCAAATATTTTGACAGAATCATTGATAATATCATATGTACATATCATGCCTTTTAATTCAATAATGCTATAATAATTATCTTTATTTTTGCCTAAAGAAAAATATGAATCATTATTAGAAAAAATATAGCATATATTATTATCAAATAACTTTTGATCATTCCTAAAATCATACACATGACTTTGAGCAAAATAATCATTTAGACCTTTCATTTGCGTATCATATTTTTCAAAGTCTTTATCATTAATTTTATAAGTATTGTTCTTAACTGCTATTGCCTCAATATTGTTGATGCTATACGTTTTAAACTCATGATTTATTTTTGATACATATCCAACACTGACAGAGGTATTATAACTACGAGTGCAACTACATAAGAAAATACTTAAAAAAAATAATAACATTATGACATATATTAATTTGTTTTTCATATCAATCCCAATAACCTATTAGCCATAATATTTCATGTATCCATGTAAAGCCATAATTATTATCATTACCTTGATAATTAATTTCGGCATCAATATATTGCATATAATTACTATAACTTGAATCATAAGCGTTATAATGCCCATTCTGATAAGAAGCTAAAATTCGTCTTTCTTCTTTATTCGTCCAAATAAACCCTAAAATCCGTTTCTGATAATTAATTTTGTAATCACGAGTTCCATTAGATACCGTTGAATGACTATTAAAAGGACCCCAACTATGTAAACTCATAATACATGGCACTCTATATAATATACTATTATCTACTACATAGTTGTACAAACGTAAATATTTTACTTCTTGATTAACCGTAAGATTAACATTATAAAAAGCTAATGTGTCATGATAAATATTGTCAATAAGACTAAAGGAAGTACCTCCAACAGTATAATCACAATTATAAACTTCAGTGGCAATTCTATATACACGATCAAAAATAGTTAAATAATTCGTTGGAATGTTATCAAAACCATTAACGCCATTTAATATAGCAGTTTCTCTAATAAATTCAAGCAAAGAACTGATAGCAATTAAACTACATGTTCCAGAAATAGCTGGGAAATCAGATTCTCCTGATATAATTCTAGTAAGTGTATATAAAGAGTTATTATAAGATTGTGAATGATTTTTTGTAGGTATAGTAAGATTATAGGTTGTACTATACTTTACATTTCTATATTTGCTACCGCTTAAATTTGCATTAATATACTGTTGAATATACTGTCCTGGATCAGAGATTTCTGCACAAGGAACATAATCAGCATCACAATAAGCTTTTGCTTCTAAACTAGTATTGAATTTATCTTTTAAAGAAATTGTTAATATTATTGATGAAATAATTCCAACAATAATGAACATAAACAAATTAATTGATTTTTTTTTCATAATATTCTCCCCTAATATCCCTTATGTTATTATAATAGCAGATAAAAATATCATTGTCAACAACTTTTACAAAAATATTTTGCTAATTATAAATAAATTTGTAAAAAATTAAAGTTTGTTTATCTATTTGCTCAAAAAATGTCTTTGTTAAGGAAATAATAATTGATACAAAGAATAAACTGTTAAGTCAATTCAATAAAACAGTATGAATTTTCAAAAAATAATCTTGCAACCTTTTAAACCACAAACTTAATACTATTGGCATCGTCTTGTGAAGAAAAAACTATATCAATGGTATCTATGCTTTCAATTCCGAGATTTAATTGCATATTGGTCGTTACGGTATAACAATTTATAGTAATGGTTTTTGTTCCTTCGTTAATTTCTGCATAATTTAGCTGTGAATAAAAATTCTTCAAGTACTCCCAATCATAAGGAATATTAACCCTTTCGCCAATAGAAATTTGCAACTGCTGGCTATCAAGATTTTGCATAATATATCTTACATTATTAAGATATGGCGGAACGGTAAACTCCTTTTGATAACCATTTCCTGTTTGCAAGTCGGAATAAACAATATAGCCAGTAAGTTCCTTTATGTAATAATAATCATTCTCATCTGCGCCTATTGCAAAATATGAATCCTCATTTGTTAATATATATGCTTGTTTTTTGTTGAAGAGATATTTGTTTGACTTATAGTCTTTGACTTTGTCATCAAAACGGTAATATTCTGATGTAATTATCATTTTATTAGAATCTTCAACAAAATTATTTTTTAATTTATATTTATTGTCGAGTTCTTCTTCATACCTTATTACGCCCACTAAAAACTTGGTTTGCGTAAGATAGGTCTTGGAATTATAATTGGCGGTAAAGAGATTGTTTCCTTTAAAATTTTCACAGCCAAAACAAATAATGCACACCATCAATAAAGCAACCGCTATCAGATATTCTTTTGTATTTTCTAATCTTTTGAACATTTTCCTATTCCGTATTAATTATAAATATATTTTACTATAATTAAATTAGTATTTCAACTTTTATTTTTTATGTTTAAAACATATGTGGCGAAGGCACCAAAATGCTTGTATAATTATTCATAAAGTTGTATAATAACAAAAAATCCGATGATTTCATTGGAGATGCAAACAATCGTGTTAAGAACGAAGTTGTTCTGTCTTTTGCGATTAACATACCGGCGAAGAGCGCCATAAAAGCAGTGCCGAACATCACAAGCCCCGGTGCAAGATTATTTATAGCAAACATAGTATTGTTTGCCTCAGCAGGAATGTTTGCGTTTATTACTGAAAGTAAAGCCAATAATACAAGAGGAAAACCCAGTCCAAAAAATAAGTTTAGTGGGTCGCGTAAAATCTCTTTCGTATTTCGTTTGGCAAATAAAAATATTCTCATAATGCACCCCCGTTTAGGACAATGAAAGCATCCTCTAACTTGGTTGTGCTAGTTTGATTTGTCAGTTCCGAAACTGTGCCTACCGCCATAAGCTTTCCCTTCGCCATTACGCCTACCCTATCTGATAAAGCCTCTGCTTCCTCTAAGTAATGTGTAGTTAAGATGATTGTAACTTTACCTTTTAATGCCCTGATAGACGCCCATAACTCTCTTCTAGCCAAAACATCAAGACCCAGTGTCGGCTCGTCAAGAAATAGTATTTGCGGATTCGTAATCAAAGCCATTGCAATACTTAATCGCCTTTGCATTCCGCCAGATAAGAGCTTAGTCTTTTTCCTTAGCACATCCTCCAACCCAAAACGCACCGCCATATCCAATGCACTTTGCCTTGCACTTTCTTTGGCTTGTCCGTATAAGCTTGCTATAAGCTCTAAATTTTCTATCACGGTTAAATTCCCCGCCACCGCCGTTTCTTGGGGAGAGATGTTTATTTTTTGCTTCACATCTTGCGGTCTCTTGGAGATGCTGTCGCCAAGCAATGTTGCGTCTCCTTTGGTGGGGCGTAATAAACAAGAAAGCAATTTAATAGCCGTTGTTTTACCAGCTCCGTTTACGCCAAGTAGCGAAAACAATTCACCATGTTTTACGCTTAAATTCAAATTATCCACTGCGACAAGGTTATCGTATTTTTTTGTTAAGTTTGTACTTATGATTGCGTTCAAAATTAGTCCTCTCCTTGTGGCGGCATTTTTCCACCAAATATCCCATCCATTATTCCTAACAGAGCAGATTTTGGCGGTATAGCAATACCCTGCTCAATATCCCCTAGTACAATCAAGGTATCACCTGGATTTATTCCAAACACCTCACGGGCTTCTTTAGGTATAACAAATTGACCTTTTTCGCCGACTTTAACAGTCCAAGCATATTTTCCCTTTGGATAATTCATTTTTCCCTCCTTTGTCGGTATGAAAAGTATGAAATATATGAATATAATAACATGATACTATTTTGTTGTCAACAGAATAGCTTATTTTGCGTTTTTATTTTGCTTTCTTACACATTTGAATTTAAGACCATATCCGCTTTCACCCCTGTCCCATCTTTGAATACGAAGGTTATGTCTTCTCTGCTGTTTACGATAATCTTCTCTATTAGTTTAGTGAACACATCTTTGTCGAATTCGGTTTGCTTTTGTTCATTCTTTAAGAAGTCTGTTAGCATTATTTAAGTGGGGTATAATCACTTTTATAGGTGGGTTTTCCTACTTACAGCTTTTGTTTTTATTCTGACATTTGCTGTTTCTAAGAAAAAAATCGGAGTGTTTTTGCTGTATTTCGCACGAATTGCAGTAATTATTGTGATACAAACCTGAAAAAGAGAGAAAACTATGACTAGACTTGCTTATGCGATGGAAAAACTTAAAATTACCGAAAAAAACTCTCGGCAACTTGCTTAATGTGGACAAATCGCTTGTCAACAAGTGGAAAAATCGACGCCGACCGTTTACATCGGTCCATCCACAATTCAATAAAGCCGTTGAGTGCATTGCGGAGATTTACAGTAAATCTAACGCAGACCTTAAACGAGCTTTCCTGTCACAACTGCCTGCGAACTATCCTAGCAATGCAAAGGAACTGATGCATTGGTTTTTCACATCGGGCGACACCAGCCCCACTACGCTTAACACCAAAGACCTTTCGGAAAACCTTGAGCAGACTTATGTTTTTTCGTCTTGCAATGAGATGGATATAGTATTGGGTAAATTTTTTAGCTTACTGTCCCGTGAGTCTGGCGGCAAGCTTCAAATGATGTTTGGTGATTTTACGCTTTGCGCCCCTAGCTGTAGTGCAAAAGAGCAGTTGAAAGCAAGTTTATCGGCTCTTTTAACACGCAATATTAAAATTGAATTCATTATGAAAAGCGACTAAAAGGAGATTAGCGCCAACCCTGACATGTTTATGTTTTTGTCGGAAATGGCTTTTGATGACCGTTTCAAGTTTTACTTTTTGAAATCCACAACCTTTGACGCTATAAGGCACAATTTATTCCTTTACGATGACATGGCGGCATTGACTATAAAAAGAGTGCACAACACCAAATCGCCTGTTATTGTTGAGCTGTTCACGGACAAAGCTCGTTGTAGGTTTTTTTCATCTTATTTTAGGCAGACTCTAAAAAAGCTGCCGTTATTTTACACTCACATCAAGTCGGTTAATTCCCGTGAACTGCTCTCTGGCTTAAAATCTCACACCAAACACACTTCAACGGCGTACTGCTACTCCACTTATCCCTATCTTTTATATCTATCCGACGAACTGGTTGGCAAAATTCTTGAATACAACAAAGTTAGTGGCGCAGAAAAAACCCGTGTTATTTTTGAGTACAAGCAGATGTACGAAAAAAGTGCGGCTCTAGTCCGTCAAATTTATTGTACAAGCCAATTTGAGTCGGCACTATCGGGCAGTAATTTTGAACTTCCTGTGTTTACTCTAATTCTGGGCAAGCATATTTATGCTTCTAGAAAACTCATGGCGGAAGCGCTGAAAGAGTGGCTAGTCACGCTAGCCGAATCCCCCAATCATGAGATAATGCTTTCGCCGCAGCCTTTAATGGAGTGCGGAAACAGTTTTAATTGTTTTGTTAAACAGTTTTATTTTGCAGGATTTTGGCGTGATGACGAAATTTTGACCAAGAGCCAGTTCACTACCAAGTCATACAACATTCATATGCTTACGGGCATTTTTGCCAAAGAATGGGAACGTCACGAAGATTTAATGAAAGATAAAAACAACGCCATTGAGCATTTCAAAAGCATAATCCAACAACTTGAATGAGCTAATTATTAAACTCAACTTCCCTTATTACCCTAACGATATTACCCCAACTCTCTAAACACTGCTTTGACATGGCAGTCAGTTTGCTTGCTATGCAAAACTACACTATGTAAGTAAATGGTATGCAGAAAAAGGTGCTACAAGCTACTTGGCTTAATTTTTTTCCAAGATATACTTAATGGCAATTATTGCCATTAAGTAATAATAGGGAATTTGTTTTTTGTATATTGTCACCGCTGGGGTCAGTTTTAGATTATTTTTCCCAAACAGTAATGACTCCGTCTACATAGTGCCAATAGTTACCTTCGTCATCAAGTGCTGGCTCGGTTTCACTATAGTAGTATCTTGTCGCGTCTTTAAGATAGTCGTTGCCACTCGGAACACTCGGAACAATGCTGATGTCTTCCCAGCTAGACTCTGTGCCTTTGTAATATACTGTTTGCAATTTGGCACATTTCCGAAATGCAAGAGCTTCGATATTCTCTACGCTGTTGCCTATGGTAACTGATGTAAGTCCACTACATTCATTAAATGCTCCGTCGCCAATACTAATTACGCTGTCGGGTATAGTAACTGATGTAAGGCCGCTGCAGCGACTAAATGTAGAAGAGTTGATGTTATTTACGCTGTCAGGTATGGTAATTGATTTTAGTCCAGTACAGTCAGAAAAAGCAAATTCGCCAATGGTAGTTACGCTATTGGGTATAGTGACTGATGTAAGGCCGCTGCAGCGCCAAAATGCATAAGAGTTGATACTATTTACGCTGTCAGGTATGGTAATTGATTTAAGTGCAGGACAATCAGAAAAAGCAGATTCGCCAATGGTAGTTACTGTAGAAGGAATGCTAACATAAGTAATTATCTCACTCGAGAGAAACGCATAGCTGGCAATTGCCGTTACGGCTTTGCCGTTATGTTGCGACGGAATGTAAACCTCTGTTGCCATGCCGTCATACCCCAATATGCTATATTCGTTACCGTTATCGTTCTCTTCAAACACTAGCCCCACCGTTGAGGTTTCGTTCCACTTAGCGTACAAAACTATAGGTTCTTCTATGATAGTATCAAAGTCAAAAGCGTCACCAGCATTATCTTGAGTAGCATACCAGTCCACAAAGTCATATCCCTTTCTCACGGGAGTATTGGGCTTAACAGCGGTTTCTCCGTATGCTATATCTTGCGTTTGATAAATTGTGCTGTCTGTATAATTCAAATTAAATTGCACTGTGTATTGCTCTGGATTCCACTTAGCGTAGAGCTTTAGATTTTTTTCGGGCATAACGGAGATAGTATAACCATATTGCAATTCGGCATCAGCGTACCAACCGCCAAAAGTATATTTGTCACGGGTCGGTTCAGCTGGGGCGGATATAGCCTTGCCACTGTGACCGCTTATTGACGCCACTTCACTACCGCCGTTGCTATCAAATGTAATTGTGTATTTAGTCAAAGGGGGTTCCTCTGTGTCGTTACAAGCCACTAGGCTAACACCTAGCACCAATGCTAAAATAATTATCAGCACGGAACTTAAAACTTTCTTACTCATTGCTCACCTCTCAATGCAACCTTGTGTATTCTCACCAGTTAGTTATTAACTGACAAAATTATTACTCCATTTCCCAAACAACTACCGCACCATCGACATAGCGCCAGTAATTGTCGTCATAATCCGTACCATCTTCGTTTAGTGCTGGTTCGGTTTCACTATAGTAGTATCTTGTCGCCTCTTTAAGACTATTGTTCAAATACTCAATAGCAATGCTATTCCAATCGGACTCCGTTCCTTTATAAAGACTACCGTAATAACAGTAATCTTCTTTATACTTTTACCTTTGCATCCACACCGATTAAGCAATCGAATTATTCAATTTATTTAGCAAATCGTGTTTACTTGCTAGAAGTTGTTCCATGTATGGTTACAGCTTGATTTTGAGCCTTTATACTCAATTCGGCAGCCTTAAAAGCATGAGCTTGCGTCATTGCGATTTCTGTACCATTCAGAATGTCTGTGATAAGTTGACCGAAAAAAGGATACCCTACTTTGCCAGCCACCTTAAATCGCTTTTCTTTTTTATCATTGACGAGATAAACAATATCTTTACCACGTCTTCCGATATCCGTATACTTTCTTATTTCGATATATCCTTTTGTGCCAAGTATCATTGTACGACCATCGCCCCATGTTCTAAGCGCGTCTGGAGTGAACCAATCCACCCTAAAATAGTTTGTTGTGCCATTCTTGCCTCTAAGCATGGCATCTCCAAAGTCATCCAGTTCAGGATGCTCGGGATTATTATAGTTGGCGATTTGACTGCTTACAATCTCGGCATCGTCTTCTTTGGCGTAATATAGATACTGTTCAATTTGATGACTGCCTATATCGCACAATATTCCACCGTATTTTTCTTTTTTAAAGAACCACTTCGGTCTTTTCGAAGCGTCCAAACGATGCGGTCCGAGGCCTATCACCTGCATAACCTTACCAATGGCGCCCTCATCAATCAATTGTCCCGCAAATACAGCGCTTTCGACATGCAAACGTTCGCTGTAATAAACCATATACTTCTTACCAGTTTCCACAACCTTTTTCTTTGCGCATTCCAATTGTTCCAGCGTCGTAAGTGGTGCCTTATCTGTAAAATAGTGCTTGCCCGAATCCATAACGCGCATTCCTAAAGCGCACCTTTCGCTTGTTACGCACGCTCCGGCAACCATCACGGACTCTTTATCATCCAAAACAGAGCGTTCATCCTTGGCCACAACTGCTTGAGGATATTTTTTAATGAACGCTGCAACTTTCTTTTCATCCGGGTCGAAAACATATTTAATATTTCCCCCCGCCTCTAATAAACCATTTGTCATCGCATTTATATGTCCATGATCAAGCCCAATGACAGAAAAAACAAATTCTCCTTTTTTGCATACCAGACTTGGTTTTCCTTTTGGTGCGTAATTCATGCCGTCTTTACCCATGTTTTCTTTCCTCCAGTATTATTAACTTTTTATCTTTAAACTGTTGTCAAAATTTTCCACACACCCACTCTTTTCATAGAATCGCGGCATGGCGTTTAATATACCTTCCTGTGTATAGAAAGCGTCGCTTGACTTTATCGGGAAGTTAACGATTTCCCCTTTTGCGCCTGATTTATAGACAGCAAAAATTAGCTCTAGTGCGCGCCTACCGTCATATCCCGTAACAATCGGAGCTTCATTCTTTTCAATTGATGTAAGTACGTTATCAATCTGAGCGGTATGTCCTTCGAATTTTAAGTTGGGTATTGCTTTATACGCACTCTGAATTTTCTTTTGACCTTTCTTATCTATTACGGAGAAACCATCTTCTCGAGACTTACAGCAAGCCACTTCCCACGGGGTAGACAACACAGCTTTTTCACATTGTATAACAATCTTTTGCTTTTCGCCGTGATGAACAACTGAGCTTGTCAAATTGCCTAGGGCGCCTTCTTGATATTTCAAAATAGCCGAAGAAAGGTCTTCAACCTCCGAGTTATCGTGCGCTACGTTGGCAAGAAATGCGCTTACCTTATCCGGTAAGCCGTTCATCATCCAATTCAATATGTCAATATGGTGAACTGCGTGATTCAATGTACAACCGCCATTTTCCTTTTCCCATGTGCCACGCCACCACAGATCATAGTAGCAATGACCGCGCCACCAAAAACTGTCTACCTGAGCGTGCAATACCTTTCCCGCAACTCCAGATTCTATCATCTTTTTTAGTTTCCAAATCGAATTTTTGAAACGGTTTTGAGAAATAACAGATAGCACAGCACCACTTTTTTTGGCCGCTTCCAAAACTATATCGCATTCTTCAAGCGATGCCGCCATGGGCTTTTCAATAATTACGTTTTTTCCATCGTCTAAAAAGTCTTTTGCTATTTCGCAATGAACATACGGCGGAGAGCAAATACTTATTAGATCAATGTCCTTTCTTCCAAGAAGTTTTTTATGTGAGTCCAGAACTTCACAATCTAATTTATACTCTGCTTTTTTCTGTTCTGCTTTTTCAGGATATATATCCACTAGCGCAACAATCTTACAACGCTTGGGGAATTTCAAATATCCATCTATATGCATGGGTGAAATTTTGCCCGTTCCAATAATCGCTACATTTATCATACTAATCTCCTTTATAATAAATATTAATAATTTCTTAACATTTCTTATTTACCGCCTTCTATACACCACTGTAAGCTAAAAAACCTCCATCAATGGGTAAGACAATTCCAGTAATAAAAGCCGATTGCTCATAATTCAATAAAAATTTCACTGCGCCAAGAAGCTCCGATGGTTCACCAAACCTGCGCATAGGCGTATGTGAGATGATTTTTTGTCCTCTGCCTGTCAAACTTCCGTCTTTATCCAAAAGCAAATCCCGATTTTGATTGGTCACCAAAAATCCAGGGGCGATAGCATTGACACGAATGCCTGCCGAGGCAAAATATACCGCAAGCCATTGGGTAAAATTACTTATGCCTGCTTTAGCTGCGCTGTACGCTGGTACTCTTGTCATTGGACTAGGAGCGCTCATAGAAGATATATTAATTATACTGCTGCCTATCCTATCAATCATGTGACGGGCAAAGACCTGTGTCGGAATAACCGTACCATTAATATTTAGGTCTAGTACAAATCTGAAGCCCTCAGGATCAAGGTCAAAAAAACTCTTGGTTCCTTCTCTAAATGTTTCTTCATTGGTTGTTCCCTTTACATTATTTCCACCTGCGCCATTAATGAGAAAATCGCATTTGCCCAATTTATTCTCAACAATTTCAGCAGCTTTCGACACGCTCTCAAAAGACAGCACATTACATTCGATTCCCACCGCTGTACCGCCAGCTTTATTTATGCTATCCGCAACCTTATCCGCCGCCGCCTTGTTGAGATCAAGAACCGCAACTTTTGCGCCCTCTTTCGCAAGCATTAATGCAAACTCAGTGCATAAAACACCGCCACCGCCCGTAACAACGGCAACCTTTTCCTTAAACATAGTCATCCTCTGATTTTCCAATCAGATTTAATTGTGTCCTTGTTATCGACTACCATTTTGGCATAGTACTTCTCATTGAGTTCTGCCGCCTTGTTATCTATGTCATAGAGACGAAGAACGCCGCTAAGCTTATCCTGCGATAATAAATCGGGAAACTACCCCCGCCTATATATGCTATAGTAATGTTTTTCATGATCCCTCTCCTAATATTATTAATATTCTAATATTTTATCATAATAATTATTGATATTCTATATAAGAAATCGTATTTTATAACTAAATTACATATTTTAGAATAATTTGTAGAAACTATGTTCTTCCCCGCTATCCCCCATTTTTTATGTTATTACATTATCTTATAATAGTAGTACCTTTTTGTCGACACTTCTATTGCCTACATTATTTCAATTTCTACATTTTTCTAACCTGAAGTGGACAACATCTTTTTATAATAATTGACTTTTAGCCTTTGCTTTGCTATAATTTCTCCTTAAAGATACAAGGTTATTAAAAAATTGGAATATAGCGCCTAAAGAAGGCGGGGAGCGGAATTCAATATGGTTGACGTTGCTGTAATCGGTGTAGGACGTATGGGTAGCGTTCACGCAAGAAATTTAAAGAAAAAAAAGGTGAAAGGCGCAAAACTGGTTGCAATATGCGATGTGCAGAAGCAAGCGTGTTCAAATTTCTGTGAGAAACACGGCGGCATACCTTGTTATGAAGATTATCAGATTATGCTTAAGGAAATAAAACCTCAAGCCGTTATTATCGCAACTCAGCACTATTTTCATACTAATATAGCCGAATACTGCATCGAACAAGGCGTTCATGTCCTAGTAGAAAAACCCGTGGGAGTAACTACTCAAGATGTAAAAAAGCTGATTGCCGTATCACAGGCGCATGCCGAAGTCAAAGCTGCGGTTATGTATAACCAGCGTACAAACCCCCTTTATGCAAAAGCTAAACGCTTAGTCGAAAGCGGCGCGCTGGGAAAAATCGTACGCATTAATTACATAATAACCGACTGGTATCGTTCACAAAACTACTACAATCAAGGGGGATGGCGAGCCAGTTTTTGGGGTGAAGGTGGCGGAGCTTTAATAAATCAATGTATACATCAGCTTGACCTTTTGCAATGGATTATAGGTATGCCCAAAAGCATATCAGCAAAAGCCTTTACAAAAAATCGTAATATTACAGTAGAAAACGACGTTACCGCCCTATTGCGTTATAAAGATGACGTCTTTTGTAATTTTTCTGCAAGCACCCACGAACTAAAAGGTACCAACCGTTTGGAAATATCAGGGGATAAAGGACGAATCGTTATAGACGGTAAAAAAATGAAACACTATGCCTTCGATAAAAGTGAGGACGAGGTAAATTCTTGCACACGAAACGTTTATGGTACTGTAAATTGCAAAACAACAAGATACCGCTATTTTAGCTTATCAGTCTCAATTTTAGGCGAGCAATGCAGGCTAATTCAAAATTTTGTAAATTCCTTGAATAAGAACTCCCCACTACTTTCTCCGATAACAGACGGCCTTAATGCGGTGGAAATAATTAATGCCGCTTATCTTTCGGTTTGGGAAAACAAAGAGATAGAAATACCAATAGACGACTTACATTATTCCGAGATGCTATTATCAAAAATAGATGAAGAGAAATTATTTTTATCAAATAAGGATATTAATAATAAAACTAAATGAATTTTTAGAAGAAGTCATTTTGAATTTAGAAAAACATACAAGAACTCGAAGATCTTTTCTCCGCCTGACACCGCAAGCAAATTGCTGCCATTAGTGACTCTCACAAGTAATAGAGCCATTTCTTTGAAAGCATTACGCTACACAAAAGTCTTCACAACTTCTGCGGCGCGCTTGCGGCATCTGACGTATACGCATCTGCGCCGATGTAATCGGCAAACTCCTGCGTAACGGGAGCTCCTCCCACCATAACCTTGACTTATTGCACTTTGCCACCTTGGCCAAAGCATTTATACTCTTATACTTTTATATTGTACTATATTATTTCTTAGGATTCTATATAATAAATCGGATATTTTAAAAATTACATGTTTTTAGCCTATAAAAGTTTAAAATTCCAAACAAATACAAACTACAATTACCTATACCAGAAGTTTTTATTAAATTTGTGAATGATTCGTTAAATAAGCCGTTTGTCTAGTGACAAACGGCTTATTTGTGCATGCTTTTAGAAAGCATTTTTCATAGAGTTATTGAATTAAAGCTTTGATTTTTTACCAACATTATTTAAATTAAAAGTCAATATTCAATAACAAGTTCTCCGCCAAGTTTAAGAGTCCTGATATCAGCTTGCCTTTCTTTTAGTTCCTCGCCATTAAACATTACTCTACGTATATGTTTAGATTCGTCTCGCCCGACTACTTTTATCGTCAATTTATTGTCAAGCATAATCGTAGCCTCATCAACTTGAGGACTACCGACAAGCACTTCGTTCGCCGCTACCGCAAGTAATATCGGTTGTAACGGGATGCTTGCTGCGCTTACAGCACCTACACCGCCCGCTGCTCCGTAGCTTGCTATCGTTATTGCTTTTACTACTCCGACTATCGCGGTAATCACCGATATGATTTTAGGCAGTATTATAATAAGCATTAGCAAGAAAAACACAAAGTTTAGTTGTGCGGGGCTCATGTTTGCAAACCACTCCGCAACCGTCGTAAGTATTGGAATTATTGTTGTTTGAGCTATCTCGATAAGCTGAAGTATTACGGGAAGCAGTGCGACCATTATTTCCGCGCTTGCTGCCGCTAACTGTTGCTTGACGTTGTCCATTTGGTCGGCAACCATTCCCGCTTGCGCTGCCGATTGGCTCGATATAATTCCGCTTGCCTCTAACTGTGAATTATAGTCTGCTATCTCTTGGCTTGTAAGCCCCGCCACCATTGCAACGTTCAAACCGTTTTCGCCGAATATGATTTGCGCTAAACTCGCCCGCTCGGTTTCGTCCGAAACAAGCCGCAATGTCGCCACCATTTCGTTGTATACCTGTACAGCTGTTTTTTGTCGTCCTGCCGCGTCGGCTGTCGATACCCCTAGCCTTTGAAGTGTTTCAAGGTGCGCCGTTCCTCGCCCCTTAGCAATAGATGTCAAAACGCTACCCATACTCGAAAGGGCTTTGTCATAGTTTTTAGCGTCGTCCGTGCCTTTTGCATAAAGGTTGCGCTGAATTTGCAATTGCTCCGCCGAAATTCTAAACTTCTTGCTTGTATCGTCTAACTCATCGCCTATTGCCACAAATGCACTCGCTGCCGCTACAAGCGTTGTCAAAACTACCGTAGCCGCCCTTGACAGTTTTTGCGCCGCTGATTGCGCCTTGTTCATATTAGAGGTGAGTTTGTCAAAGCCCGCCGCTGTTTGGTCTACTTTCATTTTGGCGGTTTTTTGTATTTCGCTGTTTAGTGCCTTTACCTCGTTTTCCGCCTTAAGAACAGCGAGTTCTATCTTTTTATATTCCGCTGCCGACAAGTCGCCCCGCGCCATCGCCTTGTTTGCTTCGTCCTGCTTTTGCTTTAAGAGTGCAACCTTTTGCGCTGCCGTCCCCACGGTGTTTTGCATAATCTGCATTTTCCGCTCGACCGTTTCCGCCGACTTCGGGTCTAACTTCAACGCCTTGTCGAGTTCCTTTGTTTCAGCAGTCGAGGCTTTCAGCGTCTTGTTCAAGCCTTTTACCTTAAGGTCTATTTCCTCTAAGGAACGTCCGATTTCCGTAGCCAAAAGTCACCACCTCCTTGTTTTGGGTATGAAAAAAGCACCTCCTAAGAAGTGCTTTTTATCAAAATCTATTTTCCCCTAAATTTGCATTTAGGGTAATTACTACATCCTAAAAAATCACCGTATTGCCCTTTTCGATGAAGTAGTTTTCCCCCGCATTTTGGACAAACCATATTTGCCACTTTTTCGTCATAAACTTGCATTCGTTCTTTTATGTCTTTAACATGCTGTTTATGCACCTCAAACCCTTTTAAAGAAATTCCTTTTATCTTTTCCATAACTTCATTTATTTGTTGCGGATCAATAACTTTCTCTTTATGAGATTTTATATATTTATTTACATCCCCTATGTATCCTACGAAGGTGTCGGTTTCTACCTTTAGTTTACTGTTTCCCGAAAAAGCTATAATAGATACATACTTGTAATCACCTATAATCTTTTTGAGAGAATAAATGTGCCCACGATTTTGCTTTATCGGGCTATAAAACTCATTACGACTTTTACCTAAATATTGGGTGAACTTTTCAGAATTTTCTTTGCCATAAATTGTTCCGCTATAATCTTTAGTTTCAATAACAAAAATGCCATAGGGTGATACTACTAAATGGTCAACTTGAACTGTTTTTTCGCCATCATCAAAAGTTAAATCGTGTATCGTTCTAAATTCTTTTCTTAAAAATTTTAGCACAAGCTTTGTAACGAACTCCCCCAAAGCACCTTTTTTCAAGGTTTTTAAATATATATATATTAACCCTAACAGTGCAACAAAAACAATAAGCAAAATTTGCCAAATCTTCATATTATTCTCCTTGAAACTTTAATAACCATTGCTTTATTATAACAACAAAAATAGCACCCGTCTATTATATCTTTCCTAAAAAGCGTTTTACCGCACGGTCGTCTAAGCCTTTTAGCTTTTTGACCGCTTTTGTCATGAAGCGGCGCGGCTTTATTGTGCTTGTCCCGCTGTTTAGAATGTTGGCTATTTTCGCATAGGGTATACCGTCGGGTGCGTTGCCCTCGTATTCCAAACGGTAGCCATAACGGTTGCGCTCGCTAATGCTTGACCTTTTGAGGCTTGCTTTTAGTCCGCCTGTATTTTGCGGGGTGTTGTCTATAAAGGTCGCTTGCCGCCCTGTCTATTTTTTCGATAACCTCGGAGAAAGAGTTCCAGAAGAAAGGCAATACGTTCTTCTCGGACAGAAAGTTGATATAAAAGGCGTTGCACTCTGTAATAGCCACATAATCCTTTACTGCCGTGGTTTTACCATATCCGATGGGAGCCTCTATTATGGAAATATGGTATTTTAAGATGTTTTTTAATTCCGAATTGAGACGCTGTCTTTCAACCTTTACCCCTTTCATCTACCTTATCCTATAAAAAATTATTTTTTTTTGTTAAGACACAAGATTTGATAGGTTGTTGAACCTTAAAGAAATTATAATATAATGTCCGTGCAAATGCAAATTTTATCCCTGCATCTCATATTTTTCATCCCTTGTTGTGAAGTATATATAATTCTTATTGTTGACAAACAGAAAGAGACGCTAGACACCTAATCGGCATTACTATAAAAATACTGTAACCCATAATTTTTACGCAAAAAATTTTTTCAAGTAGCAAATTTTTTGTTGACAAAGTTTTATTATTTCGAATATAATAGCAACATAGCAAAGGTGCTGCGGCGTATGCCGACAGCACCTTTTGTTTTATATCGGTAGTATGGCATGCTGCGGCTTGTTATGTTATCGAGAATTTATCCTTAAGGCACAAAGGCGTGTATTTATTATTGGTCCGTAATAAATACACGTCTTTAATTTTATACACGAGAAACAATATGGACCAAAGATTTTATTCAGGAGGATTATAATATGGACATGACTATGATAGTTGATACCCTATGGGTAGTTTTTGCCGCCGTGCTGGTTTTCTTTATGAACCTGGGTTTTGCGTCGGTTGAAGCGGGATTTGCAAGGTCGAAAAATACCGTTAACATCCTATCAAAAAACTTTATCGTTTTTGCGGTATCTTCTCTCGGCTTTATGCTGCTCGGCTGGGGGTTGATGTTTGGCGGAGACAATCCGTTCATCGGAACGGAACAGCTTTTTATAATGGGAAGAGACAACTCTTTTTATAACAATACCCTCACTGCCTCTGTGCCGTTTTGGGGAAAGTTCTTTTTCCAATTGGTGTTCTGCGGTACCGCAGCGACCATAGTTTCGGGAGCCGTTGCAGAGCGCATAAAGTACCTATCCTTTATACTGTTTTCTTTCATTTTGACTCTTGTGATTTATCCGATTATCGGGCATTGGATTTGGGGCGGCGGTTGGCTTGCCAAGCTGGGATTTATGGATTTCGCCGGCGACACGGTGGTGCATTCAGTTGGCGGCTGGGCGGCGCTTGCCGGAGCAATGATACTTGGTCCGCGTCACGGAAAGTACGATAAAAAAGGAAAACCCAAGGCAATCCCCGGGCATAGCATGTCTTTGGCGGTTATCGGTCTATTTGTTCTGTGGCTGGGCTGGTTCGGCTTCAATCCCGGCTCCACGATGAGTTTTCAAAACCCTGCAGATGTCGTACATATAATAGTAACGACGAACACTTCGGCTATTGCCGCCGTTATTACTTCCACCGTAGCGTCATGGGCATTCATAGGCAAGCCGGATCTTGGAATGACCATTAACGGTTGCCTTGCCGGGCTTGTGGCGATAACGGGCGGCTGCGCATATGTCAGCGTGGGAAGTTCAATGATTATAGGCGCAATTGCCGGAATAATCGTTGTATTCTCTGTCCTTCTCTTTGACAAAATAAAAATTGACGATCCCGTAGGCGCTACCTCGGTGCACTTGGTCTGCGGAGTATTCGGAACGCTCTGCATCGGACTTTTTGCGCAGGAAGGAGTAACAAGCCTTTCCACCGTCAACGGTCTGTTTTTTGGTGGCGGATTCAGACTCCTTGGAGTCGAAACGCTGGGCGCTCTTGCCGTCGGCGCATTTGTGTTCTCTACATCCGCGCTTGTCTGGTTAGCGCTCAAAAAGACTGTCGGCATCCGCGTAAGTCTCAATGAAGAACTCAGGGGACTGGATATCGGCGAGCACGGAAACGAAGCATATCCCGATTTTGCATTGGTAGCTCCCATTATCGCCGCAACTGCGCCAAACGGAGATGCAGTTTTTTCACTTGAAGAGAAAGAACCCGCCCAAACTGTGCCGATGGAAACCGCCATTCCCGTGGTAAAACGCGTGCGGAAGGGAGCAAAGATGACAAAGGTTACTGTTATCACAAATCAGGATAAATTTACCGAACTTCAAGCGGCGCTTGACAATATCGGCATAACCGGCTTGACGGTTACAAATGTGCTTGGATACGGCATACAAAAAGGATACACTGAATTTTATCGCGGAGCGCCGGTAAAAACGCGGCTGCTTCCCAAAGTTCAAGTAGACATCATCGTATGCAAAATACCCACCGAAACAGTAATTGACGCCATCAAAAAAGCGCTATACACTGGCAACATGGGCGACGGCAAAATATTCATTTATGATGTCGAAAATGTCATACGAATTCGCACAGGAGACGCAGGCTACGACGCGCTGCAAGACGAATAGGGCATAGCGGAGGGCAATTATTTGTTGTTTCGTCGCCTTTTTGAAAAAATGGGATTTATGCCAGGAATAGGGGCTGTCATAACGGGCAGTCCCTCACAGCCTTAAAAATCTTAACAACCATTATTTTTTTATTGACCCCAATTAAACGTTTTTATTGTAAATTTTAATCTCTTTTCATCGTCTCTCTTGATTTCTTGACAATAATTCAGAGGCAGATTAGCTTTATTTTCTAATCTGCCTCATTGCTAACTTATTGTTAGTTAGTTTTTTATGCGCCGTTTGTGTGGAGGGTTGTCAAAAAAGTTTCAGTCTTTTTTTAATGTTGTTTGAGTTCAACATCGGTCAATACGCCATAATGGTCGCTTATATAATTACCGCTGCGCCCTTTATAATTGAGAACACGGTAGCGGTCAACGGTAAAGGCGCGGTTAACAAATATGAAATCTATCGGGGAAAGATTGCCGTTGTATTTTCCGAAGTCGTGATAGGTAACATAAGGCACGGCGTCTTTTGCCAAAACAAAGGTATCATGAAGGACTGCGGATATTTTGCGATAGGGGTATTCGCTAATATCGCAATTAAAATCTCCGCAAAGAATAAACGGCAACTTTTCATAAATAGGCTGCAAATTGCAGAGCAAGCTGTCCGTATTGCGACGGCGCACATATTTTGAACGATTGTCCAAATGCGTGCAAGCAAGTACAAATTCTGCGCCGCTGTCGTTCTCACGCAAATGAACATAAGTGCAAATGCGGTTGTGACACCTTGCAAACGGCACCTTGCTGACCTTGTCGGGTGTATTTGTAAGCCAGAAGGTACGGTCGCTTATGTAGCTATATTTATCTTTTCGCCAACAAACCAAATTGTGTTCCCCGTTGCCGTTGCCGTCGCGCCCTTCTCCGGCAAAACCGTATTCAGCAAGCCGGCTGTCGGCAAGTATTGCCTTCCAGCCCGCCGTAACCTCTTGAAAACAGATTAAATCAGGGCAAACTTCTGCAATCAACGCAAACAGGTCTTCCTTGCGGTTGACATAATTTAATTCAGGGTATTCATGGCCGCCCTCTTTTGACAATAGATTTTGACTAAGTATTCTCATATTTCCTCAATTATCCTTCATCCCGAAGTACCC
This sequence comes from Christensenellales bacterium, assembly GCA_050309775.1. Taxonomy (GTDB): domain Bacteria; phylum Bacillota; class Clostridia; order Christensenellales; family DTU072; genus DTU072. Next base: position 24,643 of record JBNRMV010000008.1, read on the forward strand.
AACGGCATTTAGATAACAAATGTTTTTTACGACATCTCCAACCAGCGGCATATCACTTGTCATTTCGCCTTTTTCAATAAGCGTTCCAAAAAAGTTGCAGAGAATGCGTCTGAAATATTGATGCCTTGAATAGGACAAAAAAGATCTGCTGTCGGTCAGCATGCCGATGAATGCGCCAATATGAGAAAGCGAGGCAAGGTCAGTAAGCTGCTTTTCCATGCCCGGCTTGTTGTCCAAAAACCACCAAGCGGCTCCGTACTGGATTTTGCCAACGGCGGCAGAACTTTGGAAACAACCGCTGAGGCTGAGCAATTCTGCATTCATCTTTGGATTCAGATTAAATAAAATTATTTTCGGCAACAGATTTTCGCAGTTAAGTTTGTCAAACAATTTTGATAAATTTGAGGAGGAGTTCTCTTCGGAAATGCTGTCATATCCGCGGTCAAGACCCAATTTTTTAAGCATGGCGGAATTGTTGTTACGCATTGCACCGACATGGATTTCTGCGGCAATGTCGTATGTTCCATAAAGTTTCAACAGAAAATAGGTTAAATATCCCTTAAAGGCTTCTGCCTGACCAATATCAATGTTTTCTCTGTTCAGCCTTTTGGCAAAAACCTTTTCTGCAGTCTGTCTGTCGCATATCGGCAGCGCCCGTTCAAGCGCAATGTCAGCGGCCTTGCAGCCTATGGCAATGAACGCCTTCAATCGCTCTTCAAGCGCCGTTTCAAGTTCGGACAAACATGAAATGGGCGCCGTGACTTTGGCAAGTTTTGAAACAAAGTTTACATAGCCCTCAGCCTCGATATTCATAATTTTATCGGCGCGGAAAGCCGGCAAAACGGTAAAATCCTTGAATTTGTCTTTTAGCGCGGGGAATGTGGACAAATCGTCAAAGACCTCGTTTGTCGTAAAGATGATTTTTACATTTGATTTTTTTATGATATCCGACGGCTTGATGTGATGCTTTTTTATATATTTGTTGCAAGAATCCCAGATATATTCGGCGCTTTTCTCATTTATCTCTACTTTGCAGTCAAAATAGTCTTCCAATTCGCTTTGCGACCAATGATAAAGAGGGTTGCCAAAAGCCGTTCCGACAGTTTTGCAGTACGCCAAAAATTTCTCTTTGTCGCTTTTGTTCCCGGTGATATATTCTTCGTCTATGCCATAATTGCGCATCAAGCGCCATTTGTAATGGTCGCCTTTCAGCCAGACGGCATAAATACTTTCAAATTCCTCATCGGCCAGCAATTCCTTTTCGGACAAGTGGCAATGATAATCAAATATAGGCATATCCTTGGCATATTGCCAATATAACTCGCTTGCGCTGTCATTTGACAACAAAAAATTTGTTTTGATATAGCTCATAGCGTTACTCCTGTTTTATAAAATGCTATTTCGGCAAAGTTTTCGCTTTTGCATTTGTATTCGCCGTTGACCGTCTGCATGATAAGATTGCACAAACCGTCCTCGTCGGGCGGAAATGCGCAAAAATCAATCCAGTTTTGCTTTTTGTTGTTCAGATAAGGGTTGGAGGCTATCTTCAAAGTAGGTACGCATGCGGAAAAAGGAGTGCCTCGACCTGTGGTAAACAAAATCAAAGCGCATCCGGCTGCCGCCAATGCCGTAGCCGCAATCAAGTCATTTCCCGGGGCGGAAAGCACGCTAAGCCCGGGTTGGGTCCTGATTTCGCCATACTCAATAATGCCGTTGACGGCAACATCGCCGCCTTTGAGCACACACCCCAAAGACTTTTCTTCCAAAGTTGTGATACCGCCTTCCTTGTTGCCCGGGCTGGGGTTTTCATAGATAGGCATGTTGTTTTCCCGATAAAAAGCCTTATAACTTTCTATAAGAGCGGACAAATCCTCAAAAACCTCTTTGTTTGAGCATTTATTTAATACGCTCCGTTCTGCTCCAAACATTTCGGGTATTTCGGTTAAGATAGCATTTGTTCCCTTTTTTACCAATTTGTTGACCACCTTGCCGACCAAGGGATTTGCCGTGATGCCCGACAAGCCGTCGCTGCCGCCGCATTTCAAGCCTATTGTCAAGGCTGACATCGGAAAGTCCTTTCTCTCCAGTTTTTCTGCTTTAGTCAGGAAACGACATAAAATATTCATTCCATACTCTATCTCGTCCTCGACATCTTGGCAATTATAATAAGCAAATTGCCCTTCATTGAACTGGCTTAGCGCACTCTCGATTGCTTCAAGACCGTTGTTTTCACACCCCAAACCCACAAACAATACAAAAGCGGCGTTGGGATTTCGGGCAATGGAGCACAACAGTTTTTTTATGTTTTCGCCATCTTCGCCAAGCTGGCTGCAGCCAAATTGATGCGTCAGCGCAAATATGCCGTCGGCTTTTCCTTGGTTATTGACTTTTGCCATTTCCGCAAGCTGTTTGCATACGCCATTTACGCAACCGACGGTGGGAATTATGTAAATATCTTTCCTTATACCTGCGCCGTTGGCATTGGGATAGGCAAAGAAACTGCCGCTTTCGGTTGCCTCATCCTGCGTTTGCTTTTTTTGATATACGAACTGCCTGCTTTCGTCCAAAGCAGTCGTCATATTATGAGAGTGTACCCATTCGCCTTCGTCTATGTCACAAGCTGCCTTTCCGATAATTTCGCCATACTTTATGATATATTCGCCTTTTTTTATAAAGCAACGGGCAATTTTGTGTCCGACGGGTACAAGGCCTTCTTCCAAAGCAATTTTTATATTATCCTTTTGATTGATAATTATCTCTTTCATAACACTTGCACACCCCTTTCAAGCAAGGATAAGTATTCTTCCACCGTTTGTGTTAGTCCGGCAAAGCCGTTTGCGTCGGCGCTCAAAATTTCTGAAAGGAAATCAGCAAGCGAGCCGCCGTTAATAAAGAAATCAAGAAATGCTTTGTCGTCTTTCATTTCAAAAGTTTTGCCCCTAACATCAAAGTAATAGGCACCGTCTTTTTTGTAAAGGCAACGGTATGTGTGAATTAAGTATGCAAGCCCCAGCGTTAAATTGCGCGGAACTTTGCAGAATTTTTTATAGTAATCCAGAAAAGACGGCAGTACTCTTGCTTTCCACTTTGAAACGCTGTTGAGTGAAATAGAAATCAATTGGTGATTGATAAAGGGATTTTCAAACCGTTCAAGCACTTCTGCGGCATATGCCGTTGTCTTTTGGCTATCGCTCGATACAAAAGGAATAATTTCGTCATTAAGCGTTTGTTTAACAAAAGATTGCAACCTGTCGTTATTCATGACATCAAAAACCGACTTGGCGCCGTTCCATAGCGATATGAAAACCATATTTGTATGGCTGCCGTTAAGCACGCGAACTTTGCGCTTTTTGTAGAAATCGATATTATCTACAAGCATTACTTCAGTGCCGTGTTTTCCCTCGCGCAAGAGTTGAGAAAGGTTGCCTTTATTTTCGATGACCCACAAGCCAAAAGGCTCGCCGACGGCCAATAGCTTGTCCTTTTCGTTTAATATTTTCTCAAAACGCCCTTCCTCGTTTTTGGGGTATCCCGAAACAATACGGTCAACCAAAGTATTGCAATAAAAATTCTCCCGTTCGTTCCACTGCGCAAAAGCCTCCGGAAGGTTCCAAAGACGGATATATTGGCTGACACATTCTCTCAATTTGTCGGCGTTATTGTTGATAAGTTCCACCGGCAGCATATATACTCCGGCTTGTCCACTTAAAAACCTCTTGAACAAAAACACCGTAAGTTTTGCCGGATAGGAACTGTCGCGCAAATCGTCAAGGGTATCCTTCTCGCTAAAATAAATGCCTGCTTCCGTGGTGTTTGAAATAATAAGTTTCAATTGGCTGTCCGTTGCCAGCCTTTCATATGCGTCTTTGTCGGAATACTCCATAACTTCTTTGACTATGGATATTTTTCGGATTTTTTCAACGGGCGCGCCATTCTCCATGCCGCGTAAAACAACATGATAGAGGTTTTTTTGTTTGACAAAATTGTCTAAACTGCCTTGGTCGCAAGGCTTGATTATGCTGACGGCATAGTTGCCGCCTTGTTCGGTCAATACATCAAAATAATAATCGGCAAAGGCCCTGAGAAAATTGCCTTCGCCATACTGCGCTATTTTTATCATTGTTCCTCCACCCCTTACCTATTATTTTTCGGAGCCTGTCACAAAGGCTCTTTTATAGTATTTTTCTAAGCCATAAAAGACATTTTCTTGCTGCGCATATTTTGCGGCAATATCGACGCTGCCGTCAGATTGTACCATGAATAAAGTTACTCCTTCAACAAAGCAACAGAACTTACTGCTAATCTTATTCAAAAATTTCAAGAACGGCGCTTTTTTGCGGCGGTTGTATGTGCCGTCGTATTGCAAGCCCTGAGAGTACATAAGGCGCAAACCCTTGTATATAATTACAGAGTCATTTTTGTGGTCATGACCGCACACCAAAGTATGTGTGCTTTGCGATTGCCGGAAAGCCTCAAAAGCCCCTGCATTGAGATGACTTGAGCATGGCTTTTCGTAATTTGTGCCATAATTACGCCTTGCCGTGCCTTTGTACATTCTTACCGCAGCAAAAGCCTGACGATACTCTTCCAAAGGAATATGGAAAAAAGCCATACTCTTTGGGCGCATACCGCCGTTTTCTGCGATAATCTCTGCCAAGCGGCGATTGTACCAGTCAATTTGGTTTTTTCTTATGTAACCGTAGCATCTCTTCTCCGACCCGAAGTCCTTTCTTTTCACACCGAGAACATAATCTCCGGAATCAAAAAAGAAAAGGCTTTGGCTTATTCCTTTGGAATTCTTTATGTTGATGACGCAGTTGCCGCTACCGAAAACACCCTCTCCGCCCTCATCGCGAACAATGCAATATTTTCCGCCGGAAAGAGTGTCAAACATCCATTTTCTGCCTGCCGCAACGATGCGTTCTCTTTGTTCAAGGCTTAGCTCTCCCTTCTCTTCAGCAGCTTTTATGTCCAGCTTTATTTTGCATTCACTGTCGTGGTTTCCCAAAACAAAGCCCCAATATTGTTTGCGTTCTTCAAAAAAATTCTTTAGTTTTTCTTGCATTTGGGTATCCGAACGACCGACTACATTATCCCCAACAAGTATAACCAAGTCAGGTTGCTCCTTTTCCAAAAAGCGGGAAAGAATGGTAAGCCCGAACTCCGAATGGTCGGTGCTGAGGTGCAAGTCGGCGCAAGTCAATATTTTGAAATGCTCATCGGAAATGGCGCCGTCGGCATTGCGCTTAATTAAATAAGGCGTTTGACCTTTCGCAGTGACAAACTCCACCTTGCCTTCGCCCGCAGTCGTATCCAAACCGCCGGGTTTGTAGAGGTGTGGGCGTATTTTTGAGAATATTAGCCATATCACCAAAGAAAAAACGGCGAGAGCAATAAAAATGATGCCGATAATTGCTGTTGTCTTCATTCTTTTCTCCTATAATAATGTTGCCGAAATTTAGTCGGATTGCGCTTCCGGCTATCAACATTCTTTATTTTAACGCTGGTTGTCTGCCATATGAATCCATTTTTTATATTGTAACATAATAACGGTTGATATTCTATATAAAAAATCGTATAATAAAATAAAACTACATATATTCGGAGCATGCTATGTCATTTATCGAAATTGAGCAAAGTATCGAGAAAGTCGGATGGTCCATGCCCGATTTGCATTCCCATCCACATTATGAACTTTATTTCCTTGAAAGCGGCGAGCGCAGCTTTTATATCGGCGGGTCGCTGTACCTTGTCAAGGAAAATACCGCGGTGCTGGTACCGCCCTATGTTATGCATAAAACCGAAGGCGGACCTTTTTCGCGCATAAATGTTGATTTCTCTGCGGATGTTTTTGACGCGCAGGAGAAAGAAGTGTTGACGGAACTGGGGAAAACCGCTGTCTTTCCTCTGAAAGCAGACAATGGCACAGTTGTGCGGCAAATGCTTCTTGCCATGTTAGCCGCTTGGGAAAACCACAACAAACTTGGCAAAACGGCGATATCGCTTTGCGTCAAATCGCTTATCGGCTGCCTTTATCTTTTCAGGTCGTCAATCGGCGAAGTGGAAAACATATCCGGCAACGGCAGCATTACGCCTCAAACGCTGAAAATTATCCAATACATAAATAAAAACCGACGCGCTAAGCTGACGATAAAGTCGCTTGCGGAGGAATTCAGCTTGTCGGAAAGCTGTTTATCAAAGACCTTTAAGCGCGAAACCGGCTATAATGTCGGAGAATTTATTTTGAACGCAAGAATAAATGAGGCAAAACTGCTACTCGGTTCGACAAAGTATTCGGTAAACCAAATTGCCAACGAACTGTGTTTTTCGTCGGCAAATTATTTTGGGCTGATATTCAAACAAAAGGTTGGCGTATCGCCGCTGATGTACAAGCGTTGGCTAAAAACCTAATCAACACACAGGGAAGAACCGCTGCGACTTTAGAATAAGATATGCTATTGCAGTTTTATTTTTGGAACTGAAAGAATTCCGGCAGCGGAAAGAACATATCTTTTTGTGGTTTTAATTCGAGAGGCATAATAACTGTGCGGAGCAGTGAGCGCTGTTTTTGCTTTCCTCAAATGAATGGGGCCGAATGCGTTTTGGCGGGATATATATGCCTTAATAATTAATTTTGTCGTTCCCTCTACCGTCGGAATTATTGCGCTATGTGGGGCAAATGCAATGTCTTTGCTTTCCGTTGTTGATACTTCTAAAACTGCAGATTTAAACTTGGGCACCGTAATACAAGCAGGCTTTCCGTTGCCTTCAAAAGAGGAAATGTAGTTAATTTCTCCGCCATAAAAAGGCAATCCTTGTTTTGTTATATCTGAAAAGCGCAGACGCTCAGGGCGTGCAAAAAGCGTAGCGCAAGAGCCTCGTAAAGCTACGCCGAAATCACCTAGAAGATAGCACCATTCCACATTGGTATTCAACCCGAACGGAATGGATATTTCCAATATATTTTTTCCTTTTTTAATTATCGGAAGAGCAACTTTTTTGATTGCCTTATCTACGTACCAACCGCATACTTTTGGCTTTACTTCCTCGCCGTTTAACACAATATTTGCTTTCTCGGCATCCTCAATCGCAAGATATGGAGCCTCAACCTTGATTTTGCTATGAAAAACAAACTTCAACCGAAGCATATGTTCTGGAGGCCTTTTCTCACTTGCCCATGGTTGACTCTCTTTTCCTTTGCGTATTGGCAAATTGCATTTTTTCCTACATAAGTTGTCTAAGCGTAATAAATCGCATTTTCTCATAGAATACTGTTCTTTATCAAGCCCATAATATGCCGTATCGAGCAATAACGCATTAGGTTCTGAAAGCGTATACTTAACGCTTTTTTCAACTGGTACGCTAGTCGAAAAAACAGGCTCTTTGTCAAAATTATGCTCGCCCTTATCATCAAGGCGAAACAGCAAGCTGTCTTGGTTATACATATCAGCGTTTATGAAAGTGTAACCGTCCGCTATTTTTGTTTTTGCTGTGGCTATCTTTCCATTAAGCGTGTTCCACTTTGCCGCTTTCCATTCGCCCTTTATTTTCAAAATAAGTTGCTGTTTATTGCTTACATAAGGCTTTGATGGTGATGTTTCCGCTCTTGCGGCAAAAAGCCATAGCCCGTCGTTATCTTCGCGCAACTGGCAAATGACATTATCCGTATGCTTTCCTGCTTCGTATATGCCGTATAAACGATTGGGCTCTAGCTCTGAAATTAATTTTTTGCTCACAAATGGAATACAGGATGAACTCTCTGCAAGTTCTTGCGGTTTAGAAGATCTTTTTCCATTTTCGTAACGAGGAATTTCTCCGACAAAAATCACTTTACCACCATTTTTTTGAAACTTAGTCAGCCTGTCAATAGTAGAAGAACGTAAGGTTATACAATTGGGAACTACAACAGTCTTATACTGCATTTTTCCTACTTGAAGAGGATAATTTCCTTCCTGGGTAAGTTCGGGAAAAGTAGCCTCACAAATAAAATCAAAATCAAGTCCTGCTCGCAGAAGAATATCAGTTACTTTCAGAAATTTCCGATCAAAAACGCGGCACTTTCTTTTAGTGGTAGAGTTGCCGTAGAGCATCCAAAAACTCTCGATAGGATGAATAACGGCTATTTCCGTAAGTGGATTTCCTCTTGTTAGCGCTGTATTAACTCTGGCAAAATGGTCTTCTATCATCTTGAATTTTTTATACCAAGGTGACTGATAAAAAATAGATGCAGGGTAATCACGTTTGGCAAAACCTTTCATCGACATAAGACTCAAATGCGGCACTCTAAGAGTGACACCTAAAGCGGCTTGCCAATCTCCGCCTACTTTATAATTTTTGAAGTCGTTATCCCATCTTGATACTCCGTAAACCTCACTAAGCATTGCTTCTCTGCCGTATTGGCGCACTGCCGATTGCGCCTGCTTGGCGGTGGTAAATTCGTAACGGCTGCAAAGAATATCTATACCGGGTATTTGAAATCCACGGTATTGCCGCATGGCATCGCCGACGGATTGCGTTTGCGTACCAAGCCTAGGCTCTTCCATAAGATGCCCTGTAAGAGCTATCCCCATATCGTTGCAGCGACTGCCTAAATTGTCCGAAAACGCATTGGCAAAACGCTCTGACAAATGGTCGAAATAATTATATCGGGCTACTGAATAGTTATTTTTAGGTTCCCAGAATAGCTCTGGAAGCCTATCTAACAATGAATAGCCGTATGCCTTTTGAAATGTAAAATCAAAATCGTCCGTCCACGCTCTTTCTTGGCTTTGATAAGGAAAAGAAAAACGCGAATGCTTGAATCTATGAAATTGCGGCTCGTCGCTAAAGATAGATTTTATTTCTTTGTCAAAAAAATCCCCTACTGTTTTTTTATACGAACCGTATGTTATTTCGGCAAAGCAGTCTAAGGCTTGTCTATTTAATACGTCAACATACGGAGCATTGTTCAAAAAACTTCGAGGCGCTTCGGTTTTTAAATAGGCATACCATATTATTCCGGAAGGGTTTTCATTTTCAGAAAGTCTTCGGTAACTTATCAGCTTGCCGCCCAAAGCGTGTACAACGTACCTTGCAAGAAGTTTCTGCCCCTCAAGCAACTTTCCATCGCCATCTAAAATGGAGGGGGTTTTTGACTTATGAACGGTAAAAAGCAAATAACGTGCGGAAAAACGTTTATTTTTCGTTACGGCTCCACCCGCTCCGCCCGATGGCCAACAGTCTTCATCATATAAATAAAGGCGCATACCCTCTTTCTTTGCCGATTCCGCGCAAGCTTTTATGCAAGCATTGAATTCTGTGCCGAGGTATGGAGTGTCCAGTCCGAACCGGACGTGGGTATGGTAGCCACCAAAGCCCATTTCTTTGAATATTAATGTTTGCGCAACAGTTTCGTCCAAATCGAGAGCGCAATTCCAGGCCCAAAAGGGCGCTCCCCGATATTCCGAGGAAGGACTGCAAAATAATTCTTTGCTCAAGTTTTTATCCTTATTCCTTTGATAAAACATGTCTTTCTCCTTTTGGCAACAAATAAACTACATTATTAAAAAATAATAATTTGTTTGAAACCCGTACTATTCATAATGCGTAATGTTTTATAATCGTTATACACCAGTCTTTGAAGGTTCTTCTGCATTATCGGAGATCATGCCTTTTTTTGCGGCCTCTTCGGCATGCATTTGGGCAAGCTCAGCAAGTATGTTCTCTTTGCGTTTTCCTGTGTAGTTATCGAAAAACATTATTATGCTGGGGACAAAATTCCCTACTATTCCTGGGAGAGTTAGAAGATAAAATATTCTATGGAGAGTTTCAGCAGTTTGCGTAACTTCAATCGTTTGACCATTTATGTTCTGCGCACTTTTATAACCGATGATGGTTAGACCCATAGGGAGAAGAATGCTGGACAAAAGACCGTTAATTCTAGCCACCATAGAATGCATAGCGAAAACCATTCCGTCGCTCCTAACCGGTGTACCGTACTTTTTCCAAGTTTTCCACTCCATATACTCAGTACTGTCTGCAAGTATTATTTTTTTCGAAGCATGCATCATACCGTTCGGGAACCCCGAAATAGCAATCAGGACACCTACGACCAAAAACGATTGGTATCCGACAAGCAGTAAGAGTGAGAAACAAATACCGGAATAAAGGTAACCAAATGCCATAATGCTGCGAGGAGATATTTTAGCAGCTATAACTGGAACTAGGAGCATACCTAGGTAATTTAGAACAACGCTAGCAGAGCCTACTACGGTTGAGAGCCAAAATGCGCCAAGAGTTTCCATATAGAAAAAGGCTAGAGCGCCGTAGCATATCTTTCGTATTGCTTCGGCTAACTCGGCACCAGAGACCAGCAACAGAGGTTTGTTTGAAAATATTGCCTTTGCGTTAAGAGCAACTTTTGGCTGTCTTATTGATATTGCAGGGTTTCTTTCTTTGTAGGTGAAATACGGCACTACCATACCGACCAAACCTAGTAGTCCAAACACTAATGCTGCTATGAGATAAACGTATCCTTGCGCTGCGAAGTCTTCTTTATATATACTGATAAAAATTGGTATTAAACCACCGGGCAAGGTGGTTCCCAAACTGGCGGCAAATTGCGCTAGCGTATAAAAGTTTTTCCTATCCTTGGGATCACTGCACATACGAACAGACATTGTGGAAAGAGTCATATCATAAAAGTTGTCGGATATACTATAAATCAAGTAAAAGCAAAACACCCATATAATACGGAAGGTCATGCCCTGGGCAGGTACGACGAACAGTAAAATAGATGACACCGCTATAGGAAAAGGTGTTAGCAGCAAGAAAGGCTTTGTTGCATTCCTTCTTTTTTTACCTAAACCTCTGTCAAGTATAGTGCCAGCAACGGGGTCGCATAAGATATTTAATATTCTTGATACACCCATAAAAACGGTAATCATAGCCGCTTCGATGCCAACATATTTTGCAAGGAATAAAGTTAAGAAAGTGCCTACTACATCCTGTCCCATCTCATTACCAAAACGACCACTGGCATAGCCTAACTGTTCTTTTAAGGTCAATGAGGGGTTGTTGACCAACCGTTTGAAGCTGTTTTTCAATCTAACAAAAGGATTCTTGCTGCTTGACATAAAATTATCCGCCTTTATATTTATTTAGATATTTCGGCTACAAACAAAAAAATGCCTTAACCAAATTCATAAAAAACTATATTTCTATTTACGCTTATATTTATTTTATTAACCAAGGCTCCAACACGTCATTGTTGCAATCAATTAATTCATCGAAAAGCTTTGATTGAGTTTCCTCAGGTAAGCGCGCTACGGAAGGGTCTCTCATAAACACTTTACGTAAACCTTCCTTGTCCTGAGCGAAGAAAGCTTTGATAAAATCACGTTGATTCTCAGCATGCAAAATTACTCTCTCACGGAGAAATTCGCTCTTTATTTCGCCTGCATTCATTGGCTCTATCTTGTTTTCAGAAAACTTTGCGTTGGTCTCAACCGCAGTTCCCTCGGGAAGTCCGGGCGCTTGTCCACGATTTGGAATATTGACATTCGAAACTAGATCTCCCAATCCATTGAGCGCTATCAGTTGAAGAACACCTTCCTCACCACTCTCTTTGATTTTGATTTTTCTCTTGCCATTCGCTAGCAAACGAAGCTGTTTACGCCTCATGAAATCTCTGAAAAGCCTGTTTCTTACGGTAGTCAATATAAAACCTGTTGTTCCGTAATGTTTCTTTTCAAGTGGAAGATATGTTTCGGGAATAAACTCTGAAAGATGACGATCACCAGCAGCACCGAATATCCCATGCTTATCATAAATATCGAATTTGACAATATTTTTGAAGAACAGACGACGCCTTTCCTTAAACATAGGTACAAACGCCTCGTAAATAGGCATAATGTCCTTTCCTTCGAAGGAAACTTCATTAATGAAAGTGAAGTGGTTAATCCCTTGAACATTTGTATGTATCTCATGTCGATCAGTCTTTGGGTGTTTGTAGGAAGAAAACCTTTTGCCGCATCTGCGAAGCGCCGCTTTTACGCCCTTGAGGTCACTTGCCAAAAAGGCTTTCTGCCCTTCGGCATCTAAAGCATTATAAATGTCAAGTATACCGCATATTAACTTTTGGCTACCAAAAACCTCGTGGCAACAACCGAAAGCTTTTATTTCAGGGAAATTTTCAAACAGCGCATTTACGCACATTGACATGGGGTTGGTATAATTCAACACCCAAGCATTCGGGCAATTTTCTTTTATTTTTTCGGCAAAAAATTTAAAAAAGCCCAATGTGCGAAGAGCTCTGGAATAGCCACCAGGGCCTACAGTGTCCCCCACGGGTTGATAGATTCCGTACTTCTCGGCATAATGCACATCGTAGTACATATTATGAAGTGTATATGGTAGTATTGATATCAGCACCACATCTGCGCCCGTCAGCGCCTTGTCTAGATCTGGCTCAACTACACATTTCCAATCAGATTTAATTGTGTCCTTGTTATCGACTACCATTTTGGCATAGTACTTCTCATTGAGTTCTGCCGCCTTGTTGTCTATGTCATAAAGACGGATAACTCCGCCAAGTTTGTCCTGCAACAACAGATCGGAAAAATATTTCTGCGCCCAGTTTTTGCTGCCGCCGCCAATATATGCAATAGTAATATTTTTCATATGTTGCTCCTAAAAAAGAATTTATTTGTATATTTTATCATAATGATACTAAACATTCTATATAAGAAATAGTATTTTATCAATAGATTACATATATATTTGTTACGCAGGTTGCGCAACAACAGGTTTGCAAAGAAAGAAATCGGCGGCAGGGGAGCCGCCGATAATTCAATCAGTAATGCTTGTTGGGGACAATCATGTTGTCAATTTTGATACTATTTGTACAGTTTATAGGCTTGCGAATCGTCAAAGCGTTCACCGTTGATTATGTCGCCGAACTCGATTTCGCCGTCGGCTTTAATCGTATAGATGCTTGCGCCTTGATTGAGTTTATCGGATACCTTTTTTGTAACCGAGTTGTAGCTGTCATATCCCGAACCGCGATTGTAGCAAAGCCATACACCTTTGTAACGAATTCTAAAATTATTTACATGGTCATGACCTACCACCACAGCTTGAGTGCTGCCAATCTTCAGTATTGCATCAAACAAGCCGCTGTTGTATTTTGGGCTGACTATTCCTTCTTTTTTCTCTCCAAAGGAAACAACGGTGCCGTCTGCTGCCTCCGCGCCAACATTCAAAGTTCCGTCTGCTTTTTTTGGGGCTGCCTCGTATGCGTCCTTGTATTCCGGAAATGGAATATGAAGAAACATCATTGATTTTACGCCCTCATCAAGCATAGCCGCACGCTCTTTGTACCATGCAATTTGCGAAGGTTTTACATAGTCGGCGCTGCCTTTCTTAACATTGTATTTCTTGGCGTCCTCTTTGCTTATCTCGTTGCCGGAATCCAGGAAAAACAGCGATTGCGATACCGCTCCCCCTGTTGTTAATACATTTATTTGAGTGTTCCCATAGCCCCAGACTTTTTCGCCGTTTGCGGTAGTTTTGGTATCCTTTTCTATAAGACAATGCGGATATGATGCATAAATGTCTACAAAATCTTTGCGCGAAACGCTATGCATATTATCGCCTTCGTGATTTCCTAAAACGCCAATCCAATACACGCCCAGTTTTTCAAAAACTTCGCAAAGCTGAATGATACGCACGCGGTTTGTTCTTCCTGTAATGACATCTCCTACGATGACGACTAAATCGGGCTTTTCAATTTGGATATTTTTTATTAAGAAGTCCATAGTAAACTTATTCTTTTTGCTATGCGTTGCTAAATGCGTATCGGAAAAGGACAAAATTTTGAGCGGCGTTGACGAAATTTGTCCTTCGTCGTCGGGTATGTATATGGAGGTAGGCTGCTCGCCCTCCGCGGCTTGTACCACAATGCGACTGCCCACCCGCTGTATTGCCCAAATATCAACATCAATTTTTATAGGTATGAAGATATGTAACAGCGTTCCCGTAATGGCAAGAGCAACAACAGTAACCACAGATGTGACAATCATTATTATTGCTTTTTTGCTTAATTTCCTGGCTTTGTTATTATTCATGTAATCCTCCTCCCCAATGGCTTTGTAGATTTTGATTATTATGTTCTTAATTTTTCTGTAAAAATTTTAATATTTTATAAGGAGTTCTCCGCCTTCCTTTAGTGTGCCAATATCCGTTTGCCGGTCAGGCAGTTCCTTGCCGTTGAGCATTACTCTTTTTATATGTTTGCCCTCGCCCCGTCCGATGGTTTTTATCGTCAATGCCTTTTCCAGAGATAGGGTTGCTTCGTCAAATTGCGGACTGCCGATAAGCACTTGATTTGTTCCGATTACGGGGAAAAGCCCCAAAATATTTAAGGCAAGCCAAGAGGTCAGACCGCCGCTGTCGTCATTGCCGCACAGGCCACCGCTGCCCGTGTTAAAATTATATTTTATTACTTCATTTATTATATCTTCGCACTTGCCGTATTCGCCCAACTTATGGTACATATACATTGTTTCCATGTCGGTTTCGTTATTCAGTCCCTCAAAACGGCGATATCCGTTGCCTCTCTTCAAGACAACCCGATACGGCGTGGGAGAAGCAAAATTGACTACATCCTCCCCCTCAAAGCCAAAGAAGCCGTCCATTTCCTTAATTATTTGTTGTTTGTTACACTTTTTAAGACGCGGCTGTGTTGATGAAGAAACCCTAAAGCTGTAATTTATGTTGGTGCCTTCATAAAATTTCCGTCTTAAACCGCTTTTTAGCAATTCGTTTTTGTTATACAACCTTGCTTCGCGGTACTTTGCCGCCTCATGTATGTCCTGACTGAAATCAACTCCGCACGCAACCAAAGCATAATATGCGTCCAAAAAATCCAAATTGTGAGTGACATAGGGCTTGAAGAACTTTGCTCTTTTTGCGTGGTACTCCACATCTTTTTTTGCCAGCGGCAACAATATGTCATAATCGGCTTTTATGGCGTACAGATAAGCCGTAGCAATGCAAAGCGACATCAGCGAAACCGCCTGCCTGGACTCTCTCGTACGCATGGCTTCCATAAGTTTTGAATTAGCAAACTGTCCGTTGACAAAGCACTTTTCCAGACCGTTTACGATAGTTGCCGCCTTATCTGGATAAAGCATATACATTAAAGGGAAATGCGTTTTATACATATCCCACATAGTTGCCAAATCAAAAACAGGATACATGAAGTTATCGATACAAGGTTTTTTAAGCGCATTATATAGCGCGGTATAAAAGAGAATTTGCGTTCTTTCGTCGCCCTTAATTTTCACCACGGACAACGCCTTTTCCCATATGTCTTCCGCGCGTTTTTTTGCTTGCTCATAATTAAAACAAGACAAAGCCGCTTTTTCACAAGCTTCGTCAGCAGACACGAAGGAATAGCTTACGGACAGTGAAACCTTGTTTTTCTCAAAGGTCAGGAGGCAATCCCCGTTGTCTTTTTCAAAAACAAATGTGTCTTTTGAAGCCACTGCAAAAAACAACGGCATACCGTCTATATTTACGCAAAATGTCAGCGTGTCGCCTATTTTTTGCTCTGTATACGCATAGCGGAACACTTTGCATCTTTTGCTTTGATTGTCCAGTCCGCCGTAATAAGGCAAAATTCTGATAGTCTTGTCTTTTTTTAATTCAAATTCATAATTAGCCGCCGCGCCGTCCAAGGCTACCTTAGCGTAATAATCGGCGGTGTCGGCTTCATACCAACCGCATCCGCCTCTTTCTGTCAAAAGTTTTTGTTTGTCTTTTGACGGACAAATCATAAAGTAATTGTAAAAATTATTCAGAAAACCTGCTCCGCTGTGACTAAAATGAGTGAATCCTTTGATAAAATTCTCTTTAGCCATCTCCGTAGGCACGGAGCCATAGGAAGGATTATAAATGCCGTACCCCGAAGGATAGCCGCCGCTGTATGGAACTACACAAAAAGCCGAATTGGGCAAATAACATGCCGGAGAAAGGTTGCCTATCTGCGGCTTGAAAAAATACCATTTTCCCGATAGCTTGCCCTCCGAATCTTTCTTAAATGTCCGGCTGCCCCAAAACACATTGACAAAATCCACAGCTCTTTGTTCAGACATAAACCCTCCTATTGTGCCTCTGCGCTCGGCATATTTTCCGAGCAAAAAGCTATTTTTTGTTGCTATTGTATTTTACCGCTTTGTTTTGACGCTCAGTTCTGCCGCCTTAAAAGCATCGTCTGCGTCATTGCCCCAAGCGCCGCCGCCATGGGTTTTTCTCCATTCTGCTCAGCAACTTTTTGTATGAGGCAAAAACCTCACACGCCAAATTGTATTCCTTTTTCTTTTGTTCGGCTTTTTCAGGATAAATATCCACAAGCGCAACAATTTTGCAGCGTTCGGGAAATTATAGAAAGCCTTAAATATGCGATTTTTTATTATTATTATTTCTGCTCTATACGCCGCTGTATGCCAAGAAACCGCCGTCAATAGGCAAAACAATGCCGGTAATAAAAGCTGATTGCTCATAATCCAATAGAAATTTGAGACCGCCAAGAAGTTCTGACGGCTCGCCGAACCTGCGCATAGGGGTTTGCGAAATAATTTTTTGCCCTCTGCTTGTCAGACTACCTTCTTTGGTCAAAAGCAAATCCCGGTTTTGATTTGTCACCAAAAACCCGGGAGCAATTGCGTTTACGCGAATGCCCGACGACGCAAAATATACGGCAAGCCATTGTGTGAAATTGCTTATGCCTGCTTTGGCGGCGCTGTATGCCGGCACTCTTGTCATAGGACTGGGCGCGCTCATGGAAGAAATATTTATTATGCTGCTGCCCGGTCTGTCAATCATGTGACGGGCAAAAACCTGTGTCGGAATGACTGTTCCGATAAGATTCAGGTCAAATACAAATCTGAACCCCTGTGGGTCAAGGTCAAAAAAACTCTTGACGCCTTCTCTGTAAGTTTCCTCATCAGTCGTTCCCTTGGCATTGTTTCCGCCTGCGCCGTTAATGAGAAAATCGCATTTGCCAAACGCTTTTTCAACAATTTCGGCAGCTGCCGAAACGCTTTCGGGCGACAGCACATTGCATTCTATTGCCATTGCTCTGCCACCGGACTTGTTTATGCTGTCGGAAACTTGCTCTGCCGCCGCCTTGTTGATGTCAAGCAACGCAACTTTTGCGCCGTTCTTGGCAAGCATTGATGCAAACTCGGCGCACAGCACACCGCCGCCGCCGGTAATTACCGCAACTTTGTTTTGAAACATAATCATTCTCCTATTCTTTTTTTCGTTTTTATTTATAGCTTCAATCAAATCGTTTATGGACGCAATACCACACTTCCCATTTCTCAATATCTTGCTTGGCATAGCTTATATGAGAAGTTAGGGTATCGTGGTTACAGTATTCTCTAATGATATCTTACCACAGTACTTGTCAAAATTATATATAAAAAAGCGTACAATATAAGAATATTACATAATTGTTCCGACGCCTTCCCGCAAAGTTTGTGCCGTATACTCATGACGAGATTATATAATTTTGAATGTGGCTAGTCAAGAATAAGACAAAAAGGCTTTTTATCTTAACCAAAAAGTATAAAACAGTTCGTTGTAAAAACAACGGACGCAACATTCAAACAATGGTATAATAAAATTATAAAAAAGAAAGGAGGCGCGCCATGGTAGAACAAGTTTTCAAATTATCGAAAGGAGATGAAAAGGTCATTGAAAGGCTTGTGACGGATGACAACATTCATTATATGCATATGATTTTCAACCAAGATGAGGGACTGCCCGAACATTTTGCCAATTCAAATGTTTATATGACGGTAGTCCGCGGCAGACTGTCAATCGGAATTGACGAACAGGACTTACACGAATACGAGGCCGGAACGCTGTTAAAGATACCCTTCCGCGCAAAAATGAATGTAAAGAACCGTCACGAGCAGACGCTGGAATTGATTGTTGTCAAAGCGCCTGCCCCCGGGAATTGAAACAAGCATAAAAAATAGAGGAATAAAAAAATGGGAAGAGCAACCACGGATTTGAGGAACGAACACAACGCTATACTTTTTGTGTTGAAGGTAGTCGACAAAATGATATATTCGGAAAAGGAGCAATCCGAGCTTTTGAAATATTATGAAGAGCTGGTCTACTTCTTGAAGATTTTTGCCGACAAATGCCACCATGGCAAGGAAGAAAACTATTTGTTTAAGGAGCTTATAAACAAAGGCATTCCCAATCAGGGAGGACCCGTCGGCGCCATGCTGTCCGAACATGAACTGGGCAGAAAATACATTGCCGAGATGACCCACAGCCTTGCCGCCAAGGATATCGTCGGCATAAACTCCGCTGCTGCAGCATACAGCAAATTGTTGCGCTTGCATATTGAGAAAGAAAACAATGTGCTTTTTCCCATAGCCGATAAGGTCATTGACGAGCGGCAGCAAGAGCATATGTTTGAACAATTTGAGCAATTTGAAGAAACCGTTATCGGACAGGGCGTCCATGACAAATTGCATGCAATGATTGATACATGGGCGGAAGTCTTTGGCGTAGAATGGTAGGCCACATTGTAACAGAATCGGCTTTTTTATGAATAATATAAAACATATTCATAATAGGTAAAGTATGAAACTTGATGATAAAACAAAAGGGTTGGCGGCTGTGGCGGCGGCTGTCGGCGCCAACTGTGTGCCATGCTTCCGATGGCATTATAACAACTGCCTGAAGATGGGGGTTGCGGCGGAGGAATTGGACGAGATAATAAACCTTGCCGACATAATTAAGTCAATGCCCCAAAAGATGTTTAATGAAAATGTAGAAAAAATTCAATCAAAATAGTCATGCGCAGGTTTGTATTTTTAGAGAGCGCCCTTTTCGGGCGCTCTCTTTTTTTGCGTATTGAAATAGCTTTGCGGCTGTTATATAATAAGAATAATAAAATATATGGGAAGTATGGTAATGAAAAAAGTATTAAAAATAGTTGCAATTGCTCTTATTGTAATATTGTGTTTGTCTCTTCCTCTTTACATAACCGTAGTAATAATATTTAACAAAGAATTGAGCGGAGAGTTCAAGGCGCAGCAAGAATATATGGCAGCGCTGCGCAAAAACCCCGGGCAGCCGCTTGACGAAAGCAGGTTTGTCGACTTTGACATTGAGAACAACACGCTGCGTTTGAACGAGATACAATTTCTTGCCACCCACAACAGTTTCAAAAAACTGCCCAACAAACTGCTTACCAAGCCGTTGGAACCTTTTAGCCGCGGCGTGAAAAACGGTTATTACGGCTATGACAGCTTGACGCAACAGCTCAACAAAGGCATGAGAGGGCTGGAACTTGACATAACCATGTATGGCGATAAGATTGTGTTGGTTCACAACACCACAAACGATTGGCGCACAAACGGAGTGGATTTTGCGCTGGCACTGGAAGAAATAAAAATTTGGTCAGACCTCAACCCCGGGCATATTCCGCTGAACATTATGATACAGGTTCGGAACGGTTGGTCTGCTTATAACCACAAATATCGTAAATTTTCTTATGATGACATTGTGAAGTTCGACAAGCTGATGTCGGACACCTTTGGAGATAGCCGCATAATCAAGCCTTCAGATGTTATCGGAGAAAGAGACAGCGTGCGGCAAGGCGTGGAGCAAGACGGCTGGCCGTTGCTTTCCGAATGCCGCGGCAAAGTTTTCTTTTCCATATTGTTTGACCAAGAAAAAAACGCCGAGCACTATGTGAACATTTCCCCGTCATTCCAAACGCAGAGGGCGTTTATATACGGCAGGGTCGAAAAGGTCGAGGATTATACGGCAATTATTCTTGCCGACGATGTCCGCAAAAACGCAACGGCGCTTGCAGAACTTGTGGCGAAGAATTATATTTTGCGCAGCAGAATTGACGAACAATTTGATTATTCAGAAGAAAGATATAACGCAACCATAGACATGGGCGCAGTCATTCTTGCCACCGACCACATGGAGGGCAGCGTTTTGTCAAAAGACTATACTTGCCGCCTAAGAGGAGAAAAAACCGTAATAGCGCGCGCAGACGCAGCCGACTGACAATGACATAATAAAATAAATTTGAAAAATTTTGCCATTTTATTGCCGAAATTTACGCAAAAGGCATTGTCTTTTTTTGTCTGATATTGTAGAATTATAATAATTTACGACAAAAAGAGGAGAATTATGACAAAACATGACGGAAAGATAAAACTTTCCTTTGTTGCCGTATTGGCATTTTTACTGTTAGTTTCATTATTTTTCGCACCAACAACAAATCAAGCAGAGGCATGCAACACAATATGGCTGTATCTTGACGGCTATACCGGAGAAGTTTTGCTGGCAGAAGAGGACAGTTTAGTTGACTTAAAAACATATCACAACAGCAGCCGAAGCGTGGAGATTCCCGACAAATATTATGGTATACTGTTCAACTTCAGCGGCGAAGAATATGAAATAAGTTTTGGGGGCGCCGTATACACTCCGCTAGTTGCCATGCAGGAATTTGATTTGAGAGAAGGCTATCTCAACATATATGTCCGAAAAGCTTCAGCCGTTCCGCAAACGCATACGGTGACTATTGACGGCAGCGGCGGTACTTTGGAATCAGGCGAGGAAGTGCAAACCATTATTCATGGGCAGGCGGCGGCTGTGCCGATATACACCAAAAAAGGTTACTCTTTGTCGTGGGACAAGCCTTTTGAAAACATCACACAAGACACTGTCATAAAAGCCGTTTGGACACCCATAATATATGCCGTCACATACATTCTTGACGGAGGCACAAACCATGCGGAAAATCCCGAAAACTATACTATCAGCAGCCCAAACATAATACTTAAGCCGCCCACAAAGCATGGTTACATCTTCTTGAATTTTGCCGAAGGCGACGCCATTCCCACAGGCAGCACGGGAAACAAGACTTTTACAGCGCTATACGAAAAAATAATAAATCAATATACATACACATTTTATGACGACGACGGGACAACGGTCTTAAAAACCCAAACGGCAAACGAGGACAGCCCGATTATACCACCTGCCCCGCCGACGAAAACAGCTTCGCAACAATACTCATATACTTTTTCAAGCTGGGACAAAGACATTCCCGAAAAGCTGACGCAGGATATTGTTTTTATTGCGCAATATGAGCAAACGCAAAACAAATATACCGTCGCATTCCAAGATTGGGACGGTACGCCCATAAGTCAACAAGAAGTGGAGTACGGCAAAGCGGCAACGGAGCCTGCCGCCCCCGAAAAAGCCGGAGAAACATTCATTGGTTGGGATAAGGACTTTGATAATATCACTTGCGATATATTGATAACGGCGCAATACAAAAAAAATGAATATTCAATCTCCTATTATGTTTACGGCGCAATTGTGTATCAAATAGGCGGTTTGAACTATGGCGATACGCTGTCAGAGTTATTTGACGCCGCAAATCGGTTGCAGGACGGCGATGCGTTTTTGTATTGGGAGGACGCAACAAATAAGCCCTATTATTTAGGCGAGGAGATAACCATAGACAGGGATTTTGTTTTTACGGCATACACGGAGAAAAAAACCGTGTACTTAACCTTGTATTTTCAAGACGAGGAAACAAAGTTCAGTTATAAATACGGAGACACCTTAGGCCTGCCGCAACAGCCGGAGTGCGCGGCAGGATACGCCTTTGACAACTGGTATAAGGACATAGAATATACGCTGCCCTTTGCTTTCGGCGGCGAAATAAAACAAGATATAACTTTATACGGCAGGCAGCTACCCATATACTATGATGCGCAGTTTGTCATAGTTGCAGACGAAGATTATTCTTTTACGCAAAAGGTGCGGCACGGCTATTCCGTTGCAAAACCAAATATTGAAATTGAGGGCTATGACCTTTTTTGGTACGCCGATGAAGAGGAAAGCATTGAATATGATTTTTCAAAGGCGCTGATAAAAGATACGCAGATATATTGCCGCACCGAAGAAAAAACCTATGTCGTAACAATACAAACCTGCGATTTTGAAGGGTTGGAGGCGCAGAATGTTGCGCTAAAATATAAACAAAGCATAACCTTGCCTATATTGGAATACTACGGCTACACACATACCGGATATTTATTGCCTGAAGGCGGAGCCGTTTATGAATATATGCCGGCTAAGGATTTTATTATAATACCTACATTTGAGGTCAGACATTTTTGTTTGACATTTGACGGCGCGCAGCAAATGTCAGGGGCATATCTGTCAACTGTGGAGCTGCCCAATTTTGAGGCGCCGCAATTTTATTGTTTCGACGGCTGGATTGACGAATGCGGCAATTTGCATGAAGATGAATATCAAATAAAGTCAGACATGAATTTTACGCCGCAGCTGACAAAAAAGCGCACCATAACCGTTGTATGCATGGGTATATCGCAGGAATATTTGTACGGAGACGATTTGACTTTGGATATTCCCGAGAAAGACGGACACATTTTCTTAGGTTGGTATGTTGACGAAGATTTGACGAAACCGTTCAATAACAAGGCAAAAACGGAGGGAGAGGTTCTGAATGTTTATCCAAAATGGACAGCCTCCAGCTTTACGCTGTTTTATTCCTCCGATGCCGGAGAGGGGCAAAAAACCGTATTGTACGGCGAGACCACAACGCTGCCCCAAGAGCCGTCCAAACAAGGTTACAATTTCTGCGGCTGGTTTTTTGACAGCGCATATACCGTTCCTTATATAAGCCGTCAACTTCAGGACCATTGCCATATTTATGGAAAATTTGAAAAAAAGCAGTTTTTGGTCACTTTCTTAGGAAAGAACGGCAGGATTATTTCACAGCAAAGCGTGCCGTATTTGGAGAGCGCTGCGGCGCCAGAGTTGAGAACTTGTTTTGAGGAGGGCTATTGTTTCGAGGGCTTTGAGGGCGATTTCTCTGAGGTTACGCAAGATTTGACCATAGTTGCGCAATACACAAAAGTTTATAAAATCGAATATAAGGACGAACAAGGCAACACGCTGGACGGTGCGCAGCCTCCCGAAAAAATCGGATATAGGTTTGTCGGTTGGCAGGCGCGCGAAGATGGGGACACAATAGAATATTATCCCATTTATGCGCCGCTATCAACGGACATTGACGAAGATATTCCCACAGACCCCGGCGAAGGCATGCAACAGCTACCGGAGAAACAACAACCGTCTGTAGTCGGCGGCGCGCCAATCAAACCCGTTGCTCAAAGCAGTTCGGCTTATGATTTTTTGCACATAAGAAAACTGTCGCCGCGGGACATAGTCTTTATTATAATAATTCTGTTGGCGATGTGTTTTGCAATCTATGTTATTGTGCGTTCTATGAAAAAGAAACCTATGTGATTATTATTCGGCTTGCTCCTCATCTGGGGTTTCGGTGTCTTCTTGCGCAGGCACTGCCTTGAACGAAGATACTGAAATAAGCAGACTTTCGGGGTCGGCGTCAGTGGCGATTCCGTCGGGCAATGTGATATCCTTCAGCAAAATGTTGTCGCCGTTTTTGAAGTTGGAGGCATCAATTTCTATATAATCAGGTATGTCGTTCGGCAATCCGGTGACATTAAGGCTCTTAATGTATTGGGATACTCTGAGCTTGGACAGTTGCAAAGATTCATCGTTAATAATTTTGAAGTCAACGCTTGCTTTTATTTCTTCTTTCAAAGATACCTCAAAAAGGTTTACATTCAGATATATGTCGGTGTGCGATTGTACTTCAATGTCCCTAATCATAGTAAAGATTGGTTTTTGTTTGTCTATTGCCAGCTTAAATACTGCAGAGCGGCCTTGCGTGTTAATTAAATTGACGAAGTCGCTTCTGTTTATTGACAAGGAAGTCGAGGTTTTGTCAAGTTTCAGAACGCTGCCGGGTATTGCGCCTTCCTTTCTCAAGCGGTTGTTGCTCCTGGTACCCATGGGTTGTCTGCTAATCGTTTTTAAGGTGGTATATTTCATTACAAAACTCCTATAAAAAATTTAATTTGCCGACAATGGCATATCAGCCGTTATATTATAGCACAATAATTATGCTTTGTAAAATGAGGGTTTTTACTCCTTTTTGTCAGTTTTTTGCGCAGATAATTTTGAAGGCATACGGCAAGAATAGTATTTACTTAAATTGTTTATATGGTATAATAAAAAGAGGATTTTTCGAAAGGAGAAATTTATGTTTGAAAGAATGTATGAGAATTGGTTAAAAAATGTGCTGCCCGAAGAGAGAAAGGAACTTGCAGCCATCGCCGGCAAGCAAAAAGAAATCAATGAAAGATTTGGAATGCCGCTTGCATTCGGAACAGCCGGAATGAGAGGCGAAATCGGCATGGGCATATTCAGAATGAACAATTATACCGTCCGGAGAGCCACATACGGTCTGGCGCTTTTCATAAAATCGCTTGGCGAAGATGCGCAAAAAAGAGGCGTGGTCATCTCATATGACACAAGACGCTTTTCCTATGAATTTGCGTTGGCGGCGGCTGAAGTACTGTCAAAAGCAGAAATAAATGTTTGGTTGTTTGAAAATGTACGCCCCGTGCCTATGTGTTCTTATGCCGTACGCAAGATGGAGGCGGTTGCAGGCATAATGATAACCGCCAGCCACAATCCCAAGGAATACAACGGCTACAAAGTTTATGGCAGCGACGGAGCGCAAATGTCACCCGAGGATACAGAAAAAGTTGTGGCTTACATTGACAAGGTAGACGATTATTTCACCATTCCAAGAGACCCTCTTAACGCAGAGAGCATAAAAGGCATGGACGGACAAAAGCTCAATGAGTATGTCACCGTCATTGGCAAAAGTCTTGACGAACAATATTATGGTGAGATTTTGGACCTTTCTCTGTCGCCTGCCGCCGTTAAGAAGTACGGAAAGGACATCAAGCTAGTATACACACCAATACACGGGTCAGGGTATGTTCCCGTCACTACCGTACTTAACAAAATGGGCATAAATGTTGCGCTTGTGGAAGAACAGGCACAACCCGATATAGATTTCTCGACAGTTTCGGCTCCCAATCCCGAGAATGAGGATACCTTAAGGCTGGCAATAGAGTTGGGCAACAAAATCGGCGCAGATGTCGTCATGGGTACAGACCCCGATTGCGACAGAATGGGGCTTGCCGTCCGTAACACCCAAACAAAGAAGTTTATGCTGCTCAACGGCAACCAAATAGGAGTGTTGCTGCTTGATTATATTCTGACGCGGTTGAAGGAAGAGGACAACCTGCCCAAGAACGGGGCTTTGGTTAAGACCATAGTCACAACAACGCTTGCCGACAAGGTGGCGGAAGGCTTTGGCATAAAAGTCTTTGATGTGCTGACGGGATTCAAATTCATCGGCGAAAAAATCAAAGAGTGGGAACAAACCGGCGAACATACATTTATTTTCGGGTACGAAGAAAGCTATGGTTATTTGCGCGGCACACATGCGCGGGACAAAGACGCCGTAGTGGCATGCATGCTGACTGCCGAGATGGTGTGTTATTATCAAAGTACCGGCAAAGGGCTTTATGAAAGGCTGATAGAAATCTTTGAAAAATACGGCTATTATTATGAGGAAAACGCCAGTATTGTGTATAAGGGCATTGAAGGCATGGAGATAATGAGCCGCGTTATGTCCCAAATGAGAGAAAAATATATTTCTTCAGTTGCCGGCGAAAAGGTGCTTTACAACGCTGATTACAAAGTCGGCGAAAAGTACTTTGCCGATGGGCGTCGTGAAAAAATACTCTTGCCTCCCACCAATGCGCTGTATTATGCGCTTGAGGAGGGATTTATTTGCATACGCCCCAGCGGAACCGAGCCAAAATTGAAGTTGTATATTTTGTGCAAGGCAGATACTGCCGAAAAAGCCAAACAAAAGGCGGAATGTCTTATGGATGGCATAAAAGCGGAATTGTCATAATATGAAACTGAGGCACAAGCAGCTTATAAAAAAGCTGATAGTTGCGCTTGCTATTGCAAGAGCAATCATATTTTTGATGCTGCTAAGAAAAGTACCCTTTATCAGCGAATATATTTTCGCCAGAGGCATCTCCAGAGCATATATATATGTAGTATCAAATTTAACATCGGTGGTGTCCTTTTCCGTCTATGAACTGTTCGTGTGCGCAATGATAATAGCCGCGGTTTTTTTGTTTGTCAAATGGGTGCGTTTGCTGAAGAAAAAAAGGAACACACAATTTTATAAAAGCGCGCTCAATACCTTAACAGTCGTTCTGACGGTAGCCTTGCTATATACTGCCACGGCGTCTTTTTCATATAAAAGGCAGCCGCTGCCCATACCGCAATATGAGGGCGAGGCATTGAGCGACCAACAGCTTGAAGAAATGATTAGGCATTATTTTGCCGAATTTGAAACAGTCAGCAATCAGGTGGAGCGTGACGAAAACGGCATGGTGGCGCTGCCATACTCTTACAAGGAGCTAAACAAAAGATTGGCACAGGAGTTTGACAGGGTTGGCTCCCTTGACGGCTACTTAATGGAATATACACCCAAAGTAAAAAAGATTGTTGCCAGCGAGGTTATGAATTATCAAGGAATAACCGGATTGGCTTTTACGCCTACGGGAGAGGCCAACATAAACAGACACACCCCGACAAACGATAGCATTTTGACTATGGCTCACGAAATTGCGCACATTAAAGGCGTAATGATAGAAAACGACGCCAACATGACAGCCAGATATCTTGCGCTGACCAGCGAGGACATTTACTTCCGTTACGCCGGATATATGTATACCGTTGACAGGTTGTTGGAAATAGCGTATTTTACTTTTGACAAAGAGAAATATGCCGAATTATACTATCTATATCCCGAAGCCGCAAGAGCTGAAAGAAGGGCGGAGTATGAGCATTGGAACAAATATGACACCGTCATAGACAAGGTGAGCGAATTCATGAACGATGTTTATTTGAAGTTTTCGGGCATTGACGAAGGTACGGACAATTATCGCGACACCAGCCAAAAAATTGTTGTTACCGACCCCGATACGGGAATGCCCACAACAAAAATAACCCAATACTCTCCTATGCAAAAATTATTTATTGAATTATATTTACAGAATAATCAATAGCGGAGGCAACATGAAAAACATTGAACTAAACAAAGTATTAAGACTTGAAGACGAAGTGGGGTATTTCCCCGGACAGATAGTCAGCAAGACGCTAAAGCAGAATGCAAATGTAAGCATGACGCTGTTTTCTTTTTCAAAAGGCGAAGAAATAAGCACTCATGAGTCAGACGGTGACGCTATGGTGCAGGTGCTTGACGGCACAGGAAAATTTACCGTCGGCGACAAGGAGCATATTGTCAAGAAAGGCGAAACGCTCATAATGCCTGCCAAGATTCCACATGCCGTATACGGCGAAGAAAACTTCAAAATGCTCTTGACGGTAGTATTTTAATGAATAAAAAAAGAATAACACAGCAAACGCTGCGCCTTACTCTCCGCCCTTTCAAGAGGGGCGACGAAAAGCATGTTTTTGCATGGGCAGGAGATGAGGAAGTGGCAAAATATATGATTTGGAATGCCCACAAAAGTATTGAGGAGACAAAAGCCTTTGTAAAATCGGTACTTGATGGCTATGCAAAAAATCCCTACCATTGGGTAATAGTATGGAACCAAACGGGTCTACCCATCGGCAGCATAGGCGTTCAACCAAACTTTACCGACAAAGCATGCGAGGTGGGATATTGTTTGCGCAGAGATTTTTGGCGCAGGGGCATAATGACAGAGGCGCTTACCGCTGCGCTTTCATTCCTCATGTATGAGGAGGGCTTTGAAATAATAACCGCATCGCACAACATATTGAACCCAAATTCAGGCAAGGTTATGCAAAAATGCGGAATGAAATATATCGGCAGCAAAAAAATTTTTATAGAGTCCAAAAACCAAGAGGTTTTGGCTGAATATTACCAAATAAAAAAATTATAAAAATTCCCCAATAAAGTGAAATAAATTTATTGACATGGCATACTATGCATTGTATACTATGCATAGTACTATGCTATGCATAGCATAAACACAAGGAGGAATCGGTGGAAGTTCAATTAAAAAAAGGCTTTTTGGATATTGTTGTATTATCTGTATTATTTAATGGCGACTCTTACGGTTACAAAATTATTCAGGATGTATCCGCCGTAATAGACATATCCGAATCCACTTTGTATCCGATATTGCGCCGCTTGGAAAAGGCAGATTGCCTCAAGACCTACAATGTCGAGCATAACGGCAGGCTGCGGAAATATTATCGGATTACCGTTGAGGGATTGGACAAGATAAAGAGTTTTTTGAAAGAATGGGGCGAAATGAAAAAGGTATATGATTTTATACTATCAAACACTGGGGTATAAAAGGAGAAGAATATGAACAAACAACAATTTTTATGGCAATTGAGAGCGTCACTGGACAAGTACAGCATTGAAGAGGCTGAAAGGCTATGCTATTGCCGACGAAGACTACACCGTGACGGAGTTTCAGTCGGAATTTGAAGCGACTAAGATATATATTCAGGCGGACAACCGCATATTAAAATTTATTTCCTCGTCGGACAGCCAGTACAGTATAAAATATTATCAGGCAGAATATGACAAGGTGACTTATACCGAAGAAGGCGGCGTGATTAGCATCATAGCCAAGTATGACAAAAAATTGCGGTGGGCAGTCCGACAGCCCTCTCGTGAAGTGAGGACAATTGTTGTGCAGGTTCCCGATACCTTCGGCGGAGAAATTGACGCTAATACTTCAAATGGCAGCGTATCCGTCGAAAACCTTGCCGCCCTAAAAAGTCTGACGCTGAACACACTTAACGGCAAAATTGAAGCAAAAGGTCTTACGGTCAGCGAACATGCGCGGCTGAAAACCTCAAACGGAGCAATAAGCATTGACGCGCTTACGGTAAAAAACGGCATAAACGCAAAAAACAGCAACGGCAAAATTACCATCACATCCACTTCTGCGGCGGCAATAGACGCATACACCTCAAACGGCGATGTTGAAATGAAGAAAATAATCTGCGACAATATTTCCGCCAAAACTTCAAATGGCAGTGTGGACATAACGCTGTACGGTCAGCAGCAAAGTTATGAAATAGATGTAGACACCTCAAACGGCAGTATTGTGGTTGACGGATTAAAAATTGCCAAGCAAATAATCAATGGCGGCGCGGCGAAAAAGTTGCGCGCAGAGACCTCAAACGGCTCAATAAACATTGACTTTCTATAAAAACAAATAAGAAAAAAAGAAAAACGGGGCAGCCGCCCCGTTTTTTGTCATCTCTTTACAATATTAAAATTCTCATTGAGCAATAGCCAATTCTGAGGGAAAGGGAACCCCAACCGCCAATAGCTTATGCCACGCAAATTGAGCCTTTTCAGCAAGTCAAATTTTGCTTGAATGCTACGCGCATCTTCAAACCATACTATATGTCTTACGCCGTCAGCCGTATAGTTGAAAAACGGCGCTTGCGCCTCAAAATCATATGTAATGGCGGCATTGTTCTGACGCGCTATCTCAATGGCGCGTTGAGGACTTACCGCTCGAGCAAAGGTTGTGCCTCGTACGAAAGGCAGCGCCCAGTCATAGCCGTAAAGGTTTTGACCCATCATAATTTTGTAAGACGGTATCTCCGTCAAAGCATATCTGAGCACTTGTTCAACGGGTTTTATCGGAGAAACGGGCATGGGCGGTCCTGCGGAATATCCCCATTCATAGGTCATTATAACCACAAAGTCCACCGCCGCGCCTATTGCGCCGTAATCGTGCGCCTCATACCATTGCCCTTGCTGCGTGGCGCTGGTTTTGGGCGCAAGCGCCGCAGACACCAGCAGACCCTCGGCTCTGAGCCGTTGAGTTGCCATAGTGAGAAATTGCGTATACTGCGCTTTCAAATCAACGGGTATAAATTCAAAATCAAAATGCACATCTGAAAAAATTTCCGTCCTTTTTGTTTCGGCTATTATATTGTCAATTAGGCTGTTTTGTACAGTTGGGTATTCAAGAATTGCCCTAGCTAATTCACCGCTGAAGCGCCCTTCCTCAATATTTGTCACGACCATCATCAGCGTAGTGTTATTGGTTTGGGCTATTTCCGCCAAACCGTCAAGCGGCAAGGGAGAAAGCGTGCCGTCGCTTCTTGCCTGATAGCTGAATGGCGCAAGATAAGTCAAAAAAGGCGCTGCCTCAGCGGCCGCCTCCTGGGTGGCGGCCGAAACGGCGCCCCCAAACGGCTCTATGTATGCGTTGACCTCTGCGCGCGCCTTTGGTAGCGGCGGTATATACAGCCTTGTTCCGACATTTAGATTGCTCGTTGTCGCAATGTTATTGACTCGCGCCAGTTCAATATAGTTCAGCCCGAACCGCCTTGCTATCAGCCACAAGCTGTCGCCCGAACGCACCCAATAGTACTGCCCTTCGATGGGAATGATGATTGCCTGACCCACGACAAGCGCATCTGCATCGGGAATTTCGTTGGCTTGCTGAATAGCCGGCACCGTTGTGTTGTATGTACGGGCAATATCCCATAAGGTATCTCCCCTTTTTATTACATAAATTTGCATAATTCTTACTCCTGAATATATTGCAAAATAGATTGCTATAATAATAAATATGACTTGATTTATGAAAATGTAACTTAAATGTCAAGTTCATGTACGGAACAGGTGACTTATATTGAGGAAATATGCCGTAATGCGGCAAAAAACCGCCAGAAAGCCGTACCCTCACACTAACGGCAAAAACAGTAAGGATTTGTTTGACAAAAGATTAACCGAAGATGTCGTCAAGATGCTGATATATTGACTTATCGACGGCTTTATGATATTATTCCCTTTGTAATGGCAATGTTTTGTAGCTATTATGAAAGTCCCGAAAGCGCAACTAAAAAGACATTTGGAACAGGTATATTATGAAAAAACTATTTTGGCATAAGACAAGTTATTTCGCATCGCTGACGCTGTTTACTTTTGTACGCGCGCTGGGCACTTATGTGTTTATCATTCCCAACAGCTTTGCGCCGGGCGGACTCAGCGGTATATCATCCATACTTTACAATATTTCGTTAAAGTTTTATCCGCATCTGGCTTTAAGCGTCTTTAACCCCGGACTTACTGTTTTTGTCATGAACATACCTCTTATTTTATGGGCGTTCAAGGCTATAGACAAAAAATATGCCGTCAATACAGCGCTGTCTGTCGGCGTGTTTTCAGCGTTTATGGCAATGTTTTCTCTTGTTAGCTTTCCGCAATTTGTTGCGCAAAACTACAACAGCAGCATCATGCTTTTGGCGTCAATTACAGGCGGTGTCATAATAGGATTGGGCATGGGCGCAATGTTTCGTATGAATATGAGTATGGGAGGCACAGACATTGTGGCAAAGCTCATACACAACAAGCGCCCTGTTTTCAATGTGCAATGGATGCTGTTTTTCTGTGACGGTTTGGTCGTAATTCTATCGGGAGTGCTGGGCATCATAAATATCACAAAGGACGACGCCACGCAGGATATATTGGTCAAGGTATTGTCGCCCGTGCTGTATTCCTTTATTTCGCTGTTTATCAGCTCCAAAGCTGCGGACATAATACTTGTAGGTTTGGAATCCTCGGTGGTATTCAATATTGTCACCTCAAAGCCTGCCGAAATGGGCGCTGCCATCGTTGCGCGCATAAACAGAGGCGCCACAATCCTGAAGGGCGAAGGCATATATACCGGCGAAGAGAGAACAATATTGATATGCGTAGTACGCAGAAAACAATTGTTGCCGCTCAAAAAACTTATGAAAGAAATCGACCCCGGCTCTTTCTCATATATCACCAACGCAAGAGAAGTAAACGGATTTGGGTTTCATACATAGTATTGCCCCTATGCCGAACGGAGTATAAAAAGAGGCTGTTCAAAACGAACAGCCTTTTTTGTATGAATAAATAAAAATTTAGTTCGGCAGCAGCGCCCCAAGAGTGCTTTCGTCAATGTTGAACAGCACGCCCTTTGTGGCAAAGTCTGCGCCGATGCCGTCAATGATTGTTTCGGGTTCGGCGGTAACCATAGTTTGTATGCTGACCGTAGCTTTATATTCGGATATGTCAGTCAAGAGTTGCATAACCCAGTTGCTCTGCGCTTGATAAAATTGTATGGCAAGGTTTGAGTCGGCGGTAATGACAGATTCAAACAAATATTGTATTTCTGCAATTTCTCCCTCAGCGTCAGGACCGCTGACAAATGAAAAATTCTGTTCATCCTCATCATACTCCACTTGATAAATAATGCCGCTTTCGGTAACCTTATATAAGGCATCGGTATACTCAAACAATATATTTTTTGTTGTATCACTTTCCGTATAGGTGATGTCATAAAGGTTCTCATTGTCTTCAAAAGTGCCGATTGAGATGGTCGTGTCGCTGAAAGCAATGGTATATACTCCTTGTTTTACTGTAATGTTGTAGACAACGCCCTTGTTGGTATAGCTGTAGGAGGTTTCGCCGGTGTCTGTATTTTCTGTAATAGTAACCCCTGCTGTTTGAAGCGCCACCTTGGCAGCCGCTTTCATAATGGGGTTCTCTGTTTCGATAAAATCCCTGATTAAGCCTATTTTATTGAGATAGGGCAAGAATGGCGCGGCAATATTTGCCATGGCAAGGATTTCGGCGCCTTTTTCGTAGTATTCGTCTATCATATCACCATACTGTTCTCCGGCAAGCGTTTCCACAGCCGTTGCTAATTTATCGGCAGGCAAAGTTTCGTACAGGTATGACAGCAAATCAAGATAACCTTCAATGCTGTTTATGCCGTTTATTCTTGACAAAATCTCTGCAAAAATATAAGCATATGGGTTTGTGTCGTCATCGTCATCGTCGTCGTTGTCGTCGTCATTGTTGTTGCCGCCGTTGTTTGTTTTTGGGTCGGGGTTATCGATAGGCGTAATACAACTTGCCATAACCAAAAGCATCGACATCAGTAATAATATAACCAGCAGAACTTGCAGCGCTTTTTTCATAATGAGCTCCTTGCTTTTATTATACTTTTATTATATCATATGTAAAAAATCTTTAGCAAGGCTTAAAAAACAAATATTTACTGCGGCGGCGGAGCGTACTGCGCAACCTAGTTGAATATTTCTATTTACTTAAGTTATAAAAGAGTATATAATATTTATAACTATGGCACAAAACGAAAAGATGCATTATTACGGAGATTATCACACTCACACCCACTATAGCGATGGTGTCAGCACGGTGCAGCAAAATATTGACGAAGCCGTTGCCAAAGGGCTGAAAGAGCTTGCTTTTACCGACCACGGATTCAACAATCCGCAATACGGAGCGCTTAGCCGACAAAGTTTCAGGGCGCAGCGTGAAGAAATACAAAAATATGCGCAAGGGCGAGAAATCAAGATATATCACGGCATCGAAGCCGACATCATCGGACTGGACGGCACCATTGATTTGAATGAGAGCGAGCTTGGAGACATGGGAATTCTGCTTGTCGGATATCATTCTTTTGCAAAGGCAAAGAGCTTTTATGACTGGCGCAAAATTTATATAAACTCTTATTTGAGTTTTGCAATAAAGCCGCCGCGCAGCGTCATTGAGCGCAACACAAAAGCGCTGATAAATGCCGTCAAGAAGTACCCCATTGACATTCTTGCCCACATAAACCACCTTTTGAAGGTGGATTGTTATGAACTGTCTAAGGCATGCGCCGATTATGGCACTTACATAGAACTTAACGCAAAGCACATGAAAAGTCCGGAAGATTTGGAACAAATTCTCAAGTCAGGAGCAAAGGTTGTTGCCAACAGCGATGCCCACCATTATAGCAAGATAGGCGTTTTTTCTGTCGTGGAAGAGGCGCTGAAAATACAAGGCGCAGAGCTGTCAACGCTTGAAAATTATGCCAAAGCGCCGGAGTTTCCCCGA
The DNA here is from genome assembly GCA_050309775.1 of Christensenellales bacterium. Classification (GTDB taxonomy): domain Bacteria; phylum Bacillota; class Clostridia; order Christensenellales; family DTU072; genus DTU072. The sequence continues at coordinate 58,589 of JBNRMV010000008.1, forward strand.
AGAAAATTACGCTTAAAGGAGTGAAAAAATGCTTATTGATTTTGACATGACAAGACCTCTCGACATTATACCAATCGGCAGAGTGGCGATTGACTTTAATCCTGTGGATTATTTCAAGACGCTTGTGGAGAGCGACACTTACAAAAAGTACCTTGGCGGCTCCCCTGCAAACATAGCCGTAGGACTTGCGCGGTTAGGCAAAAAAGTAGGCTTTATCGGCAAAGTCAGCGACGACAGATTTGGGGACTTTGTAACGGGGTTTTTTGAAAATGAGGGCATTGACACAAGCAACATATTCCGTGCCGAAAACAACGAAAAACTGGGCTTGACCTTTACGGAAATTCTTTCCCCAACAGAAAGCAGCATACTTATGTACCGTGACGGCGTTGCAGACCTTATGCTTGCGCCCTCAGAAATCAGTGAGGACTACATAAAAAGCGCAAAGGGCATAGTCATTTCGGGAACGGCGCTGTCAGCCAGCCCGTCCAGAGAAGCAGCGCTGAAAGCCATGTACTATGCAAAAAAGAACGGCACAAAAATCATTTTTGACATAGACTATCGCCCTTACAGCTGGAAAAACAATGACGAAGTTGCGCTTTATTATTCCATTGTAGGCGAAAAGAGCGACATAATTATGGGCTCCAGGGAAGAATTTGACCTAATGGAAGCCATAACTGCGCCGGGCAGAACAGACCGCCAAAGCGCTGATTATTGGATGAGCCTTGGCGCAAAAATTGTCGTCATCAAGCATGGCAAAAAAGGTTCGACGGCATACACCGTCGAGGGCGCATATAACATAAAGCCTTTCCCAGTGACGGCGCTGAAGTCTTTTGGCGGCGGCGACGGTTATGGTTCGGCTTTTATTTATTCGCTGCTTGAAGGCTGCGATATTATGGAGTGTCTGGAGATGGGCAGTGCGTCGGCATCGTTGCTGGTGAAAGCTCACGGCTGCTCGCTGTTTATGCCAACCGTTGCCGAAATAAAAGAATTTATTGCCGAAAGCAAAGCGCAATACGGCGAAATGATAGCCAGAGGGTAATAAAAATGTTTAGCAATCCGAAATTTGACAAGAACGGTGAACAAACGCTTGCCAAACTCAACGGCAAGAATAAAGATATGCTGATGGACATCAGCGTTCACAAACTTTTTGCCGGCGAAGAAATGCTGATACTTGAGCCGGATATGGAAGCGGCTATACTGTTGCTGAAAGGAAGCATAACGGTGGATTACCAGAACAATGTAGCCACACTTTCAAGAGGCGGATTTTTTGACATGCCTTCATGTTTGCATGTCAGCAAAAATATTGCCGTCATCGTTACGGCAAATGAATACAGCGAGGTGCTTATTCAAGGTACGGAAAACGACAGGGATTTTGGCGCAAAGCTGTATTTGCCGCAAGATATCGAAAAGACAGTGTCATGCGGCGGCAAGTGGGAGGACACGGCAAGGCGTGAAGTAGTCACAATATTTGATTATTTCAATGCCCCGTACTCCAATATGGTGCTGGGCGAGATTTTTGTTCCGCAGGGCAGATGGTACAGCTATATTCCGCACAGCCACCCACAGCCTGAGGTTTATTATTACCGCTTTGAAAGACCGGAGGGTTTTGGCGCATGCTTTATCGGCGACAAGGCATATACCGTAAAAGACGGCAGCTGCGCGGCTTTTCCCGGCGGCAAGACGCATGCCCAAGTCACAGCGCCGGGTTATCCTTTGTATTGTTGCTGGATGATTCGTCACTTAGACGGCGACCCTTGGGAAAGAACGAGAATTGACGATGAGAGATATACTCATTTATTGAAAGAGTAGGAGAATAAGCATATGAAAATGACGGTAGGCGAAGCCATTATAAGATTTTTGGACAATCAGTATGTATCTTTTGACGGCAACGAAAGCAAGTTTGTCGAAAGAGTTTTTACAGTCTTCGGACACGGCTGTGTGCTTGGAGCCGGCGAGGCGCTAGCTATGGCGCAGCATTCCTTGACAGTTATGCAAGGCAAGAACGAGCAGGGCATGGCGCAAGCCGCCGCTGCATACGCAAAGCAACACAACCGCAGAAAAATTATTCCTTGTTTTTCCTCAGTAGGACCCGGAGCGGCCAATATGGTGACGGCTGCCGCCACCGCCACGGTCAACAACATTCCGTTGCTGCTGTTTCCCGGCGATACATTTGCCACAAGACAGCCCGACCCCGTGTTGCAGCAGGTGGAACAAAGTCATGATGCCGGCATAACAACCAACGACGCTTTCAAACCGGTTGTCAAGTATTTTGACAGAGTGCATCGCCCCGAAATGCTGATGAGCGCCTTATTGGGCGCCATGCGTGTGCTGACCGACCCTAGCCAAACGGGCGCCGTATGCATTGCTTTGCCGCAAGATGTTCAGGGAGAGAGCTTTGATTTTCCCGAAGAGTTTTTGCAAAAAAGAGTGTACGCAATAAACCGCGCTTGCCCATCTGCTGAAGAAACCGCGGCGGCGGCGCATCTAATAAAATCCGCAAAAAAACCGCTTGTTATTGTCGGCGGCGGAGCAAGATATTCCGAAGCAGGAGAGGCAATAGCGGACTTTTGTCAAAAGCGCAACATTCCCATTGCAGAAACGCAGGCAGGCAAGAGCGCCATTGCTTCATCTCACCGCCTGAATTTGGGCGGAATAGGCGTCACCGGCAACCTTGCCGCCAATACCATTGCCGAGCAAGCCGACCTAATAATCGGCATAGGCACGCGTTTTAGTGATTTTACAACGGCGTCAAAATCACTTTTTCCCAATGCAAAAGTCGTGGCGATAAATACAAGCCGCTTTCATTCGCTGAAGTTGGACGCTTTTCCCCTTGTCGGCGATGCGCTTGCCGCCATAAAAGCCCTTGAGCCGCTGACAATCGATTACAAAACTGCATACAAGGACGAAATAGCGCAGGCAAAAGAGCTTTGGCAGAGGGAATATGACAGGCTGTCCGAAGTCACAGCCGAGGACCAACCTGAAGTCACAGATATGACCCCCGGCACGATGGAAGATTTTTGCCGCATATCCGGCGGTAACATTTGCCAGACCGCGGCTGTGGCACTGATAAGGAAAAGTATTGCTCCCGATGCCATTATTGTAGGCGCCAGCGGCAGCTTGCCTGGCTGTTTGCAAAGAATGTGGACGACCGACGAGCCTTACAGCTACAATATGGAATACGGCTATTCATGCATGGGCTATGAGATAGCCGGAGCGTTGGGCTCAAAACTTGCAGCTCCAGACAAGGAAGTATATGCCATGGTGGGTGACGGCAGCTACCTTATGCTGCACTCCGAAATGGTGACAGCTGTCCAAGAAAACAAAAAAATAAATGTACTGCTTTTTGACAATGGTGGTTTCGGTTGCATAAACAATCTTCAAATGGGCAGCGGCATTGATTCTGCATGTACAGAATTCAGAATGCGAAACGGCGATGAACAGACACCCAAAGGCGAGTTTTTAAGCATTGACTATGCTATGAACGCTGCGGCGTACGGTTTCAAAAGTTACAAAGCCACGACGCTTGCCGAACTTAAGAATGCGATTGAAGACACAAAACAACAACAGTGCTGCACACTCATTGATATCAAGGTGTTGCCAAAAACCATGACTCACGGTTATGGCGGTTGGTGGAATACCGGCTGCAGTACGCTACCAAGAACAGAGAAAGCAAAAAGCACGCTTGCCGAAAAACAACAAAAACTCAAAAATTCCAGAAAATACTAATAACGGAGAAATTTTATATGCTTGACAAGAAAAAAGTCTTTATCGGAATAGCCCCTATCGGCTGGACAAACGACGATATGCCCGAACTGGGCGCAGAAAACAGCTTTCAGCAGTGCGTCAGCGAAATGGCGCTGGCAAAGTTTAAGGGCTGCGAAATCGGCTCAAAATATCCCACCAAGCTGAAAGAACTAAAAAAAGCGCTGAAACTGCGCAAGCTTAAGATAGCAAACTGCTGGTTTTCCACCTTTTTGCTTACCGAAGACTATGAAAAGGTAGAAAAAGAGTTTTTGAAAAAATGCCGTTTTCTGAAGTCGCTGGGCGCAAAAGTTATTGGCGTAAGCGAACAGAGCCACAGCATACAGGGCAAGGAACTGCCGATTTTTGAGGCAAAATATAATATGAACGATACCGAATGGGCAAGGCTGTGCGAGGGTTTGAACAAACTTGGCGCCGCCGCCAAGTCCGTAGGCATTACAATGACTTTCCACCACCATATGGGTACTGTCGTACAGACGGAGCAAGAAATTGACAGAATGCTTTCAGACACAGACAGTGACAAAGTTTTCTTATTGTTTGACAGCGGACACTTGGCGTATTGCGGAGAGGATTATTTGAGCGTACTGAACAAGCATGCAGGCAGAATAAAACATGTGCATCTGAAAGACATTCGTCCAGAAATAGTCAAAAAAGTTAAGAGCGGCGGTCTGAGCTTTCTTCAGGGCGTCAGAATGGGTACCTTTACCGTACCGGGTGACGGCGCCATTGACTTTGCGCCAATAATCGACATACTTGACAAAAACAATTATGAGGGTTGGTTGTTGGTGGAGGCGGAACAAGACCCGGCCATTGCCAATCCGTTGGAATATGCGATGAAAGCGCGTAAATATATAAAAAAACTGACAAAAATATAATATAAAAAGGAGAGTAATGATGGAAATATTAAAGTATTTTACCAACAATCAATTTGTGGAATCAAAGAGCCAAAAGTTCTATGAAGTTTACAATCCCTCTACAGGAGAGCTGATAGCAAAATGTCCCAGATTATTGACTTCGGAAATAAAAGAGGTCATAAACAATGCCGCAGAGGCGTATAAAACATGGTCCAGAGTGCCCGTAACAAGAAGAGTGCAGATACTTTATAAGGTTAAGCAACTGCTTGACGAAAACCTTGAAGAGCTTACTTTGATTTGCGCAAAAGAGCATGGCAAGGTATATGACGAAGCAAAAGGCGATGTGCTGAAAGCCATTGAAGGCACAGAACTTGCCATTTCCATGCCTATCTTGATGCAGGGCGATTCTCTTATGGATACTTCAAGGGGCTATGACACGGTTATGTACCGCGAATCGATGGGAGTCTTTGCCGGCATATCCCCGTTCAACTTCCCCGCAATGATTCCTATGGGTTGGATGGCACCGAATTGCATTGCCGCAGGTAACACAATAGTGCTGAAAGTCGCCGGAGCAACGCCGCTGACCTCTTTGAAAATAGCAGAGTTGTACCGTCAGGCAGGACTGCCCGACGGCGTGCTGAATGTCATATCCTGCGACAGGAATGACACACAGGAGCTGTTGACAAATCCCATTATTAAAGGCATATCTTTTGTCGGCTCAACAAAGGTCGGCAGGTATATTTACGAAACGGGTGCGGCTCACGGCAAGCGAGTGCAAGCGCTTTGCGAAGCAAAAAACCATGCGTTGGTGCTGGAAGATGCGCCCATTGACAGAGTTGCCGCAGGCATAATAAACGCTTTTTGCGGTTGCGCAGGCGAAAGATGCATGGCGCTGCCCGTAGTCGTTGCGCAAGAGTCGATTGCCGACAAACTTGTGGCAAAGATTTGCGAACTTGCTTCCAAACTGAAAATAGGTCCGGCATACGAAAGAAGCAGTCAGCTGGGTCCGGTTTATAGCAAGCAACACAAAGAAAGTATCATAGAATGGATAAACAAGGGCATACAAGAGGGCGCCGAACTTGTGCTTGACGGCAGAGAGTGCACTGTCGAGGGTTATGAGAACGGTTTTTATCTTGCGCCGACGGTGTTTGACAAGGTTACCCCCGAAATGACGGTTGGCGTTCACGAGATTTTCGGCCCGGTACTGTGCGTAAAGAGAGTCAAGGACTTTGACGAGGGCTTAGCGCTGATGAATGACAGTCCTTTTGCCAACGGCTCCGTAATTTATACGCAAAACGGCTATTATGCCAGAGAGTTTGCCCGCAACACCGACGGCGGTATGGTGGGCATAAATGTCGGCATTCCCGTACCTATCGGAGTATTCCCTTTCAGCGGACACAAGGATTCTTTCTTTGGCGATTTGCATTGCCTTGGCAAGGATGCGTACAGATTCTTTACGGAGAGCAAATCTGTGACAACACACTGGTTTGACGAACACGAAATGACCTCAACAAAAGTAAGTACCTGGGATGGTACAATTTAATAAAAAGGAAGTAAGTCATATGTTAAAAATCGGTATCATAGGCGCCGGCAGAATCGGCAGGGTTCACGGCGAATCAATCAGCAGGTACATAAAAGAAGCCACCATAAAATCCATTGCTGACCCTTTCATAAATGAAAGCACAAGAGAATGGGCGGCAGCAATGGGCATAAATGAAGTCTATACGGATTACAAAAAAATCCTGGCAGACAAAGAAATTGATGCCGTGCTTATTTGTTCCTCAACGGATACACATTCAGCAATATCCCTTGAAGCCATAGCCGCAGGAAAGCATATTTTCTGCGAAAAGCCCATTGACCACGATGTGCAAAAAATCAAGGAGGTTATGGCTGCGCTGGCAAAGACAAAACTTAAATATCAGGTAGGCTTCAATCGCCGCTTTGACCACAACTTTGCCGCCGTACAAAAGGCGGTGGCGGATGGCGTCATAGGCGACTTGAACATTCTCAAAATTACTTCACGAGACCCTGCGGCTCCGCCCGTTTCATACATAAAGGTCAGCGGCGGCATGTTCCTTGACATGACGATACATGACTTTGATATGGTGAGATTTGTTTCGGGCGCAGAAGTTGAAGAAGTTTTTGCCTACGGCGGCGTGCTTGTTGACCAAGAAATAGGCACTGCCGGCGACATTGACACAGCCATAATCACAATGAAGCTGACCAACGGCGCGCTTGCCGTCATCGACAACTGCCGCCGCGCCAGTTATGGCTATGACCAAAGGCTTGAAGCCTTCGGCTCCCTTGGACAAGCGGCAATTGCCAACGACACCGCCTCCACAACAGTTATCAGCGGAGCAAAGGGCGTCATTGCCGAAAAGCCGCTGCATTTCTTCTTAGAAAGATATATGCAGGCATATGTAAACGAGGTGACGGATTTCATTCGCGCCATAAAGAATGACACCGAAGTGCCCGTAAATGTCAATGACGGATTGCAGCCGGTACTTATCGGACTGGCGGCAAAGCGTTCTATTGCCGAAAACAGACCCGTAACCATAAGAGAAATAATGGAGGAATACTCAATTTAATTAACAGCGGAGACATTATGCCAAATCTGATAACGCACAATTATTTCGGAAAAAAAGTAAAAGAAGGTCTTTCGGGAAAAGCCTTAGAAATTATAAACAAGGCTCCCGAAGCCTTTTATTTGGGAGCCATAGGTCCCGATTGTTTGTTTGCGCTAAGGGAAATCGGCTCAAAGTATAAGTATTATCCCAACAGAATGCAATACACAAACACTTTGGAAGTATTTGAAAAAACCGCCGATTATTTGCGCGACAATCCCGATGACATAAAGTTTGCATACATGCTGGGTATGATTTGCCATTATGTTGCAGACTTTCATTTTCACCCTTATGTCAACTATTTTGTTGAAAGGGGCTTTTCAAAATACCTTCCGGCAAACCAACAACTCAGCATACATACCTTGATAGAATCGGCCATTGACTCCCATATTTGTGACGAAAAGCTGGGCATTGCCTGCAACAAGTTTGCTGCCGGCGCGGCAAGCAGCGCGCCTCGCAAGGTGCGCGTTTCTATAGGGGAATTGTACGAAAAAGCCATAAATGACATTTTTGGAATCTATCCCACCAAAAGGCACATCAGTTTTTCATTTTGGCTGACCAAAAAGTTTCTTGATATATCGGTGGACAAAAAGGGCAGAAAGAAAAGGTTTTTTGACAAGGTAGAAAACATCGTTGGGGGAAAAAAGAAAATTACCGGTTTAATGCGCCCTCCCGAAGGTTACCAAAAAATAGACTACATGAACCGCAACCACCTTCCTTGGCTGAAGGTCCGAAACGGCAAGGAATATTCTACTATGTCAGCCGACGAGTTGCTGGAGCTTGCCTCAGAAAAAGCCGTGGTTTATATCGAAAATTATTTGAATTATGTATTTGACAAAAAACCTCTTAAGAGGGAGGACTTTGCTGTTAATTATGAAGGCGTAAAGATTTATTAAGCAGCGTATATCTTAAAAATATCACGAATGCCGACAAGTAATAAAATTAACAAGAATGAGCTGCTCCAATATGAATGCGGAGCAACTCATTCTTTTTTATGTTTTGGAAAGCAAATATATTATAGATATGGTTTGAGCGCTTCAATGTTGTTGTGCAGCATATCCATAAGTTTGTCAGCAAAAGTTAAATCAACTTTTGCCGCAGGGTCAAGGCTGTTCTTTACTTTAACCAAACTTATGATGCCCATATTCAAACCCTGAATCATTATTTCCGCAAGTTTGCTGGATGAGCGGTCGCTGATTGTGTTCATAATCAAGCCGCTGTACATCATCACCTTGCTGAAAAAAGTAGCTGAACGCAAGTCATAGCCCTCTGTTGCCGCTTGCAATTCCAGTTCCTTTGCCAGCGCCTTATAACTGTTGTATTGACGGAAGAGTATGCTTTTCAGCGCCTTGTCCTTTACCATCGGACGCACTATTTCTATGCTTTGCATGCCTACGGTGGCGTTTTTGTACACCTCTTGCAACAGTTCCATTTGGTCGAGCATGCCAGCGTCTATCTCTTCTTGCTCTATTTCCTCGCCCATGACTTTTTTTAGTCTGGTTTTTTGTATGCCTTCTTCTTCGTTTATCATTTGTTTCTTTTGTACCTCTGCCATTTTTGAATACTCCTTTTATCTTAGCTTGCATAGCCGACAACTTTTTATGCGTTTTCGCAAGCGCTTTCTTAAATAAAACCGACAGTTTTGCATTAAAGACTTGCGCGCTGCGGCGCAGTTGGTCTTTTAATAACAGTCGAAGTATAATTGCGCCGCAAAAAAAGCAAAAGAGGGTGTACCACTTGATTTGTCCGTCATAAAACAAGTGCGTAACGGCAAGGAAAATGCCGCAAGCAAGCATTGCCGACAATAAATCGGCTATTGGCGCAAAGAATTTTTTTGCCGAAAAGCTGCGCAAAAATTCATAAATAACATAACCTGCGCACCCTGCGGAAAAAAAGAGTACGGCAAAATATGGCTGTACAAGCGTTTCCATTTATTTGAATATACGCTTTACCAAAGACAGTTTTTCTTGCTTTTTGCCATAGACAAGCGAATGAACGGCGCCTTTTATAACGAGATTTTGTCCTTTTATGTCCAAATCCACCACCGTCAGCCCGTCGCCCTTTACGGTTATTGAGTCGCTGACAAGTTCGGCAACGACGGTCTTTGCGTCAAAGCTGTCAACATTGGTCACGCCGGTTATGGTCAAAACGCCTTTTTCCAAATACAGGCTGTGTTCTTTTATTAGTTGTTCCATAATACCTCCGTTATAGATTATTACGCACAAAAGGTATGTATGCTTGACTATTGTCAACAATACAAATATAATCGAAATATGAAAGATTTTGAAATATCAGAGAAGTACGGTTCTTGGTTCAGATTGGACAACTCGGCAGCGGTGTATCCCATGCTGATTACGCTGAAGACCCAAAGCCTCTTCCGTCTGGGTGTAGAACTAAAAGAATATATTGACAGAGATGACCTCGAAAGAGCGTTGAAGAATGCTTTCAAGCGCTATCCCTCATTTGAAGTCGAACTTTCGCAAGGATTTTTTCGTCATTATTTTGTTTCCAACAAACGAACGCCCCTTGTGCGCGCAGATGACGGTTCACTGCTCAAAAAGATAGATTTTCGCAAAAACAAAGGCTATTTGCTGCGCGTAACCTATTTCAAGAAAAAGATTTTTGTTGATTTTTTTCACGGGCTTTGCGACGGCAGTTCGGCGCTGGAATTTTTGAAAACGCTTGTTTATTATTACCTTGCCGAACGCGGTCAGGACATACCCTCCGACGGCATAAAGACCCTTGAACAACCGCTGAACCTAGAGGAGTTCAAAGACGGCTTCAAAGAGAACTACAAGAAGTTCAACTTCAAAAAAGGTTTGAACAAAATGGCGGGCGGAGGCGCTTTCCAAATCAAAGATACCTTTTTCAAAAGGGAAGGTTTCGGACTGGTGCAAGGTACCGTTGACACCGCAGAATTGCTGGCGCTCTCAAAAAAATACTCATGCAGCTTGACTGTGCTGATTGCCGCATTAGCTATGCTTTCGGTAACCAAAGTATATTACAAAGGACATTCAAAACACCCGCTTACGGTATTTATCCCAATAAACTTAAGAAGGTATTATCCCTCGCAATCAATTTATAACTTCACCAGTTTTGCAAAGTGCCGCATCGACCCTAACACTACCGAACACAACCTTGTCAGCTATGTGGAAGTAATGAAGGAGCAATTGAGCGGACAGTTGGAGAAACATGAACTTGATTTGAAAGTCAGCTTTACTTCGCTTATGGACAAGAAGCCTTTGCTGAAATATATGCCGCTTTTCATTAAATCTTTTTTTGCCAAGTTAGTGAAGCGCCTTACCAGCAGCACCAAGCAGACTATGTTTATTTCCAATTTGGGCAACATACTTCTTCCCAACAATGAGCATATTGACAGTTTTTCTTTCTTACTGAACTGCGGACGCAATACCCCCAATAATATGGGTATTGTATCTTACAAAAATAAAACAGTTATTACCTTCACCCGACAAATAGTAAGTACGGAACTGGAAAGACATTTTTTCACAGCGCTCAGCGATTTGGGTTTGTCCGTGGCTGTTGCAAGCAACATGAGGGAGGTATAAAATGCGCTGCCAAAAATGCAATGTAGAAATAGAAGGAAAAACCTCCGTCTGTCCTCTGTGCCACAACAGGCTTGACCTAACAGAAGAAGCCAAGAAAGAAATTCAAAGAGCCGAAAGGGCGTTTCCCGAGCGCTCAAAAAACCGCCCGAAAGCAACGACGCCGTTTAATAAGCTCTATCTGATTATCTCATTTAACATAATGCTGATATCCATAACAACGAATATCATTGTTACCCCAAAGGTTTATTGGTCGCTTATTGTGCTGGCATTCTTATTTTATTTATACTATTTTATCAGATATACCATAATGAGTTATCGTCACTTTAACACAAAGGTTTTTGCGCAGGCGGTGGCGCTGACAGCCATAATGATATTGGTACAGCAAGTGCTGGAAAAAAACCTATGGGTTTATGAATACATTTTGCCCGGCATTGTATTCGTATCTACGGTTATGATTGGGGCGTATATTTTAATAAATTTAGAAAATGCCCGTCAATATATCTTCAGCCTTTTCCTTGTGGGCATACTTGGGTTGTTGCCTATTCTCATAGTGGTATTGACGCATCGTCAGGTGGTTTGGCCGTCAATAGTTGTCGCCGCCACTTCGGGGAGCATAATTCTCACCACCATAATTCTCGCCCACAAAATTATATGGGCGGAGATTAAGCGGATTTTTCATATTTAGGGAATCGAACCAAATTATTCTTTTATGGTGTCAAGAAACTCCACAACCTTTTGCCAACATACCTTGGCGCCTTTCAGGAAAGGCAGCAGGTGAAAGCAATGTCCTTCATTGTAATCCTTGGCATGGTATGAAGACACCTTTGCGCCGACCGCCAAAAGTTTTTCTTCCAGCATTTCTCCCTGACCGCCGCAAAAAGAGTCTTTCGCCGCAGTGACAATAAAAGTTTCCGGCCATTTGTCGCTGACATAGTTTAATAAATTTATTTCATTAAGAAAAGGAAAGTCAGAAAGATTGCTGCCGTCGTCTTTTATTTTGAAGCCCAATAAGCATTCGGCAACATCTTTTGAGACATTCATAGGGGTGGGGCGAAGTGTGGTTTTTAACAAATCAAAGGTGGCGCAAAAGGGAACAAGCGCGCGTACTTTGCCGTTGAAAGCAGGAAGATTGAGTTTTTTGCGATACTCCTCATCAACGCTGGCAACGACTGCGGCGGAGGCATAGTATCCGCCTGCGGAATCTCCCGATAGGACGATTTTGTCGGTGTCCAGGTCATATTTGTCGGTAATTGTCAGCAAATAATTCATGGCGTTGAGAGTGTCCTCCATGGCTGCCGGCAATGGATATTGCGGCGCAAGGCGGTGATTTATGTTGAAAACAAACCAGCCTTGGTCGGCAAAGAAAGAACAAAAACTGGCGCGGTGGCGCTTGTCGCCTCGGACAAAACCGCCGCCGTGTACATTTATGAATACGGGATACTTTCCCTCTTTCTTTTTGGGATTGTAATAAACATCAGCCATTGTGAGGTTGCCGTACCTGTCGTCGTATACAAGGTTGTTTTCCCGCACCACATCGGCAAAGCGTTTATAGTTGCGCGGATAATGAAAAATCAAATCACTCATCTTAAAAAATATTCTGGACGGCCGCATGCTTCCTCCTCAAAGATTTGCTGATAATATAAAAATATCATCATAAGCCCATAATGTCAATAATCTCTGCGCTATTTGACATGTTTATGATTAAATAACACATATATGTGACATAATTATTAGACAGCAACAAGGGGGAATTTATGAAACTTAAACCCAACCATTTGAAAAATGAAAAATCTCCGTATCTTTTACAACACGCTTACAATCCCATAAACTGGTATCCTTGGGGAAGGGAAGCGCTGGAGAAAGCCGAAGTTGAGGACAAGCCTATTTTTATCAGCATAGGTTACAGCACATGTCATTGGTGCCATGTAATGGCGGAGGAAAGTTTTGAAGACAATGAGGTGGCGGAACTGCTGAACAAACATTTTATTGCCATAAAAGTTGACCGAGAGGAAAGACCCGACGTAGATAGCATATACATGAATGCCTGTGTGACGATGAACGGGCAGGGCGGTTGGCCGCTGACAATCATAGCTTCACCGCAGCAAAAGCCTTTTTTTGCCGCAACATATCTGCCGCCACGCACGGCGGGAGGGCGCACGGGCCTGGTGGAGATTCTAAGCAATGTTGCGCTGCGCTGGCAAGACGAAAGCAAAAAGTTCAAAGCGTTCGGAGAGGATTTTACAAAATTCCTGACAGACAGCCTAAACACCGAACTAGCCGCAGAAGATGTCGGCAGCAAACTTTTTTTGAAGTCTTACCAAGAATACGAAAATAATTTTGACAAACAAAACGGCGGATTTGGCGCAGCTCCAAAATTCCCTGCTCCGCACAACCTTATGTTTTTAATGAGGTATGCTCATTTCGAAAAACAAGAAAAAGCTATGGAAATGGTAGAAAAAACCCTTATGAATATGTATAAGGGCGGCATATACGACCACATAGGCAGCGGATTTTGCCGTTATTCCACCGACAAGTACTGGCTGGTGCCGCATTTTGAAAAAATGTTGTACGACAATGCCTTGCTTACAATAGCTTACCTTGAAGCATTTCAAATTACCGGCAATGAGTTGTACCGCGAGGTAGCCGAAAGCACGCTGGAGTTCGTCATTCGTGAGCTTACTTCGACCGACGGCGGCTTTTGGACAGCGCTTGACGCCGACATAAACGGGGAGGAAGGACTTTTTTATGCCTTCACCTATGACGAACTGATAGATTTGCTAGGCGAAGAAAACGGAAAGGAGTTCAACAAGTTTTTCAACATTACAAAACAAGGAAATTTTGACGGAAAGAATGTGCCGAACTTGTCGGAGAATAAAAACCCCGTAAGAAGTCAGGAACTTAAAGAGCGCATACAGGCGGTATATCATTATCGGAAAAAGCGCTACTCTTTGCACACCGATGACAAAATAATCACTTCGCTGAACGCGCTTATGTCCAGCGCTTTTATAAAGGCTTATGTTGTCATGGATAAGGACGCATATCTGATACTTGCAAAAAAGGCAATGGAATTTATAGAAAACAATCTGACGGATGAGGACGGCAATTTGTATTCTGTATACCGCGAGGGCAGGAGCAACATTCTTGCCGGTTTGGACGACTATGCGTACTACAGTCAAGCTTTGATAGATATTTATGAGGCCACATTTGAGCCCGAATACCTGAAAAAAGCAGTATTCATTGCCGAAAAAGCCATGACAAACTTTGAAGACGCGCTACGCGGCGGTTGTTTTATGAATGACAAAAGAACAGACAGCCTTATACTGCGCCCCAAAGACCGCTATGACGGCGCCATGCCTTGCGGTAATTCCGTACTTGGGCTTTCGCTGGAGCGGCTGTCAAAACTGACGCGTAACAAACAAATGGAAGATTTGGCGCAAAGACAGACCGCTTATTTGGAGAAAATCGCCGATTGGCATTTGTCTTACGGTTTGATAGCCTTGATGAAAAAATATTATCCGTCAAAAGAGATAATAGCCGTTGCCGAAGGCTGCGCCCAATTGAGCCAACTTCGAGAACTGCAACGGCAATTCTGCCCCGATACGACTTTTGCGGCAAAATTCACCAAGTCCGATGCACTTTATGCATATTTTTTTAATGACTATGACATGAAAAACAACGCCACGACTTATTATGTTTGTCAAAACAAAACCTGCAATGTCAGCAACAACCTTTAAGGTTTCGTTGACATATATGTTGTGCGGTGCTAAACTTATGAAAAAAAAGGAAGTACCGCAAAATGACAGAATGTAATCATGACTGCGCATCGTGCCAAAAGGATTGCAAAAGCCGCACAGCCCCGCCGAAAGAAAAGAACGCCAACAGCAACATACGCAAAGTAATCGGTGTAATAAGCGGCAAGGGCGGAGTCGGCAAATCACTGACAACCTCTCTTTTGGCTATCAATATGGCAAGAAAGGGATACCGAATAGCAGTTCTTGACGCAGACATCACAGGACCGTCAATTCCCACTGTGTTTGGAATAAAGAAAAAAGCCGAAGCTTGCGAACTGGGAATATTTCCTGCGTTGACAAAGACCAGCATAAAAGTTATGAGCATAAACCTACTGCTTGAGCAGAATACCGACCCGGTTATTTGGCGCGGCCCGGTGCTGTCCGGCACGGTAAAACAATTTTGGCGTGATGTGTTGTGGGATGAAGTTGATTATATGTTTATTGACATGCCGCCGGGAACCGGAGATGTGCCGCTTACGGTTTTTCAGTCGTTGCCCGTTGACGGCGTCATAATAGTTACTTCACCGCAGGAGTTGGTGTCAATGATAGTCGTCAAAGCCATAAAAATGGCGGAAATGATGAATGT
Source organism: Christensenellales bacterium (assembly GCA_050309775.1). Lineage (GTDB taxonomy): Bacteria > Bacillota > Clostridia > Christensenellales > DTU072 > DTU072. The sequence goes on from JBNRMV010000008.1 coordinate 73,772, forward strand.
TCCGGTGTTGGGTATTGTCGAAAATATGAGTTATTTTGAATGTTCCGACTGCAAAAAACAGTACAAATTATTTGGCGACAGCGATGTTGAAAAACTTGCCTCCGAACACAAAATACCCATGTTTGCAAGAATACCCATAAACCCAAAACTTGCTTCGGCCTGCGACAAAGGAATGTTGGAGTTGTATGAAGGCAACTGGCTGGACGATATGGCGGAAGGATTGGAGAAGTTACAATCGGATACAAAAAGCTAAGATTGAGGTAAACCAGCTTTTTACCTAACGCAACTGAGGTATCTCATCAGAAAGACATGGGCTAAAAAGGCATGCTGTCAAATTTCTTTTGCTGTTTTCTTATTTTGTTTTTGATGCTTGCCAAGGAGTTGTCAATTTTCTTAATAGGCAATTGCATTCTGTCGGCTATTTCTTTGTAAGAATAGCCGTCAAAATAGAGTTTTAGTATTTGATTTTGTTGCGGAGAAAGCAGTTTTTCAAGATTTTTGTAAACGGCATGCTGCGTTTCGCGTTCTATGTATGTATCCACAGGGTCTTTGCTGCTTTGCTCTGTTTCTGCCTCCGAAAGAGGCAACGATTGGTTCAGCGCATGGTGTTTTTGTCTTGTGGCGGCGCGGATTGCGTCAATGGTTCTTGCGCGAACACAGGTGGTGACATAGGACGAAAAGCTGCATTTTTTGTCGGCGTCATATTGCTTGACAGCATTTATAATAGCTATCAGCCCTTCCTGAAAGAGGTCTTCTTCATCACCGCCAATAAGAAAACTGCGGCGCACGATGCTGCGTACCAAGCCCATGTAACGGCGAATAAGCGTATCCATGGCGTCGGTGTCGCCGCCCCTTATGCGTTTTATGAGTTCGATATCGTCAAAATCTTTCATTGCTGCATTCTCTGCCTTATCACTTCATATAGTATTGCGCCTGCGGCTACGGCGGCGTTTAGCGAATTTATTTTGCCCAATTGCGGCAACGAAACAATGCCGTCAGCCAGCTTTGATGTTAGAGCATGCACTCCGCTGCCTTCTCCGCCGATGACCAAGGCAATATCGCCTGTCAAATCGCATTTATAAAGACTTTCGCCGTTCATATCGGCGGCAAAAACCCATATTCCCATGTCCTTTAGTTGTCGAATGGTGTCGTTTATGTTGGTAACTTTTGCTATCTTGACATGTGCCGCGGCTCCCGAACTGACCTTGACGACGGTGTCGGTAACGCCGCAACAACGGTGTTTGGGGATAATAATACCGTTGGCATTGACTGAATCGGCTATTCTTATGATTGAGCCTAAATTGTGCGGGTCCTCTATGCCGTCAAGAATGATTATCAGCTTTTGTTCATCGCGCGCATTCAGCACTTCTTCAAGCCGGCAATATTCAAAATCGGTGGCAAAAGCCACTATTCCTTGGTGGTTTTTTGTGTCGCTGTATTTGTCCAAAACGCTCTTATCGACATAGGACAGCTTTATTTTTCTGTCCCTAATTTCGGCAATTATTCTGCCAAGACTAGGGTTGTGGTCCTTTTGCACCAGCACTTTTTCAAGCGTTATATTGCCTTTCAGCGCTTCATTGAGCTCGTTTCTTCCTTCCAATATCATAAATTTATTCTCCTGATTGTTATAGTTTGGGTATCTTTAAGCGGAATTATGGCTAGCCATTTTCGCCATAAGCAAGTTCTATCAATTCTGCAATTCTGTCGCTACGCTGCATAAGATACAAATATCCTAGCACTGCCTCAAATCCGCTGGCAATGTGATAATCCACGGCGCTGGCATTTTTGGCGGTATTGGGCGACTTTGCGTTGCGCGCTCTTTTGAAGATTGCCATTTCGTCTTCGGTCAGGCAATCCATTATTTTTTTCATTGCCTCAGACTGGCTGACGGCGTTTATTTCTTTGCTGGTCAGAAGATGCAACGCGCCTGTCTTTTGTCCCAAATTCAATGCCAATTTTGTGCGGACATAAAGCGTTTGTACGCTGTCGCCGACAAAAGAAAGCACCAGCGGATTAAGCTGGATTAAATCCTTTTTGTCTATTTTTTCTTGAAAATTCGGTACATATTTGTTATACATAATAGCAAGTATACAATAATCATTACTTTTTTTCAATCGTTTAATTACATATTTATGCGCGATATATGTATTGACAATCAGTTGTTTTAGTTTTATTATATATGTACGGTAAACAGAGACGGGAGTTATATGAAATCGTACATAAAAACAATATTGGTCATCATTTTGACATTGCTGCTTATGGCGGTTGTTTTGGCCTGCACTCCTTCAGATGACCCGAGGCGCAGCGAAGACTATGTCGAGGCTACCGGTGTGCGTGTGCCGAATGCTATCGTATATTTATCTTCTCACGGAGCCACCAGCAGTTATCAACTTGAACCGTCAATTGTCCCCGAGAACGCCACCAACAAAAAGCTTGTTTATTACGCCACCCCCGAGGCGCTGGAATATTTTTCTCTTGACCAAACGGGGCTTATCACCGCAAAAAAGATTATGGACGATGTGGACAGCGTGCCGATACGCATTTACAGTTCGACCAATCCCGACGCATACACAACGGTATCCGTCATCATTGAGAATGTTGAGGTGGAAGAATTGTATTTTGCCTCTCCCGAAATGACGGTGTCTTTTCCCAGCGACCCCATACAGCTTGACCTTTTGTACAAACCATACCATGCCCAAGACGGCAGAGATGTGACATATACTTCCCAAAATACCGAAATTGTCACCGTATCCCCTACCGGACTGATGACGGTTGTCAAGCCGGGTTTCGTAACCATCATAGCTAGAAGCAGCACTCTTTCGGGAAAGACGCTTGAAGGCAGAATACAAATCAGAGTAGGGCATGCCGCAGGCAACTATCGCCTTGATGTTACCGACCCTTCGCCAAAGTTTGACCAAGTGGTAGGAAAGCCGCAGGCTATTACTTTCAGCATTTTACGCCTAAATATGCTCAGTGACCCCAACCCCGACATAAAGTGGTATGTTGCAGGCACGCGCATTTTAGAGCAGAACGGCAAGACGGAATTCAAGTACACTCCGGCTGTGGACAGTACCCGTTCGACATTTACTATTACCGTACAAATTACCCCAAAGAACGAAGACCCTATCATACTGGAGTCACCCCCGATTTCGCTGTATATGCCTTTTACCGGCTTTGAATTGCAAAAGAATGAGCCGTCCGGCAATGTCTATATATTTGGAGAGGAACTGACTTTTGAGCCGCTTATGGCAAACACCGAAAGCTATGACTGGTATTTGAAGAAAAAAGGCGCAACCGGCGGCGGCAAGTTCATAGGCACAACACTGCTTTCTGAACAAAACGGAAAATTGATATTCACGCCCTCTGAGGACGGGGATTTTGTCTTGACCGCAAAAGGCAAGAGCGGCAATGTCGAGATTATGACAAAAGATTATGAATTCAGCGTCATAAAGTATGTCATAGGCGACAGAGTGCAAGTTTATCCCGTCACCAACATGGAAGAAAAGGTGCCCGACAGTTTTGACTGGTATCTTCACCGCTACGACCCGAGTTCACAGTCCGAAAACATTGAGGACGGCATAATAAACAAAGCCGGCACATTCCTTTTTACAAGTGTGGGTGACGCTACTTTCAATTACGAAGCCACGGAAGAAGGCTGGTATGTAATAAGCAGTTCCCCCACCGTTGACGGACTTCCCGTTTACCAAGAAGGGGGAGAAACACCCGAAAGAATGCGGCGCTACACAACTCCTTTTAGGGTTTGGGAAAAGACAGGCGATTCCAACATAGAATACCTTGTCATTGACGGCGCTCAGGTGGAAGGGGAATACCGTCCAGTAATAAAATGGAATCAGCTTGCCGGCGCCAACAGTTTTATAATAGAAGTTGTCAGCAACAACAATATATACATTATTGACACCAGCGAGGCGCGCAACGACGACAGAGGCATCGTATTCAGTGATTACAGCATTATTTTGCCTCTTTCTATTGCCACGCTTGAACAAACATTCTCTGTCCGCGTGAAACAAAAGGGCGGCGTATACTGCGACAAACTCACTTATGCAGAAAAGAGCATTGCCGCCAACCATTACGCATTTTTGCCCTACATAAACTTTAGCATAAACCGTTATATCCGCGACATGTACGAGATGGGCGAATTGTTGAATTATATCACAGCCTACAAGCCTGCAGAAATGCTTGTCGGCAAAGAGGGCGGCAATGCCACTTACAAAGTAAATATCTTTACCCGGCTTATTTACCGCAACATAAACAAGACGCTATACCCAGTCATTGGCGAAAACCCCTATGAAGATGACTATTTGTCAAATATTTATAACATAACCACAGCCGCCATAAATGCTTATGCGGTGACGAACATTATTGATTTGGATTTCAATTATTTCCAAATTGATGGCAGTTTTGACATCATCGTTACCATAAGCGAGGAAGAATATATCAGCCAGCCGCCGACAGACAAGGAGCTGTACCAATTCAAACAAAACTATGCCTCAGGAGGCAGACCCGACGCTTATGACGACTTTGCCATACACTCAAAGAACACCATAAATGCCACGACCTCTGACCAACTGTTTCATGCCGTGTCTATGGGCAAAAGACCGCTGCCCACAAAAGGCAGCGCAGCCGAAGCAATTTACAACCAAGCGCAGGATATTTTACGCGATATCATAACTTCGGGTATGACGGAATTTGAAAAGGTGCTTGCCATAAATGACTATTTGGCAAGCAATGTAAACAAAGACAGGGCGCTGATGCAGTACGCCAAAATGACCCCTGAGCCTGCCGACCTATACCTTTTTGAAGGGTATCACCTTGATGGAGCGCTACTAACCAAAAGCGCCGTCAGCCAGGGATTCAGCAAGGCATTCAGTTTGTTATGCTGGATGGAGGGTATCACGGCAAATGTAGTGCTGGGATTACGCAGCGGCGCGCCGCACAGCTGGAACAAAGTGCTGATAGGTGAGGATTGGTACAATGTTGACAGTTTTCTTGCCAGAGTTGAACGAGAGGACGGCGTTGCCATAAATTACGCCTATTTCCTGCGTAGCGACGAGTATATGGCAGCCTGCGGATATAGTGCCTTTGGCGACCATGCCGCCGCAATAAACGGCGACCATTCAGAAATTGAAGGCATGGCGCTTGTGGATTCAGAAGAACAAACAGAGTTGGAAATTGCATATTATTTATACAGCATGACAGAGGGGCTATATTCTTTCGGCTTGGAATTTGCCCAAGAATTCAACACACAAAAGGAACTAAAAGACATCGTACTGGAACAGCTGCAAACGGTCTTGGACGAGGGTGACAAAAGCGTTAAAGAGTTGTTACAAATAGCCGACAGGTACTTTGTTGTTGTCCTCACCGCTCCCCGCTAATATTTGCGAACTTAAGGAGAAATTATGAAAAGTACCAAACGGTTTTTGTTCATATTTATCATTTTATTGCTTTTTTTGAGCCTTGCTTCTTGCGGTGGCGGAAGGGAAGAGCGATTTGAAGGCTTCCGGCTGCAAATCACCACGCTTAAAGAGCGTTATACGCCGGGAGAGAGCGTTATTATTCAGATTATCGAAAACTCAGGCAGCCCTGAAGGCTACAATATTTACAAAAAGCTGGATGAGGGCGAGTTTGAACGATGGAAACAGGATATTTCCGCGGAGAATTCAATTACGCTGGAGCTGGAACAGTACGCCACATATCACATAAAAGTAGTCGCCGTACAGGACAGTTTGGAACATGCGCAAAGCGCCATTTCAGTGGAGTTTTTTGTATCAGACCCAATTTCACCTGAAAGTATTCTCATAAAAAACAATGTCATAGATTTGTACCATGGCGAAAGCGGCGCTGATAGTTTTAGCCTAAGCAATTTGGAAGTGCTTTATTTTCCAGAAAAGACGACAGAAAAGGGTTTGTCCTATCCCAATAATACATACGAATACATTGAAATCAAAGATAACATAATAAAAACCAAGGGCAATCCCGCCGCCTATCAGGAGCCTTATGTTATTCCGTTCAGCAGCAACAGCAATGGCAAGGCTGTGGCAAATCTCTATATTCGAGTAAATGCCAACCGCTTGAAGGTTGCGCCGACGGACTTTTTTGTTGGGTATGTTGACAGGGTCAACAACGGCATATTAGACAAAAGAGTATACCATTACGGGGAATGGGTAAATTTCCAATGCATCGAATATGCAGGCATGCAAAAGGCTGACGACTATGTAGCCGCAATAAAAGTCGGCGAGGAGTATGTTGCGCTGGACAATACCGAATTTAAGAAAGAAGTAGAGCATGGCATTATTTTTTATAAAATAAAAATGCCCGAGCAAAGCGGAAGAATTGAGTATAAATTCACTGCAAAAATTAACGGAGCGCTGTCGTCGGTGACAAAGGCCGTCGGGATTGATGTAGAGGCTCCGCCGGCAAAAGCAAGCGCAATTGTATTAGGCAATGAAGCTGTGACGCTGCTTACGGGGCAGACTTACCAAATTACGCATGCCATTGCGCCGCAGGAAGTCTTTGACAAGAGCGTTACATATGAGATTGCGGCGGGTGGAGGAAATTTCATATCCATAAGCAGCGGCGGTCTGGTTACGCCGCTGGCAGCTATCGCCGACCCTATCAGCGTAACGGTGCGCTCAAAGAACAATCCAGAAGTATTTGCCGTGATAGAAATAGCCGTATCCGCCTTGACGCAGCAAGATGTCATTACTCATTCAAAGCCGCTTGCACAACCTATACAAGACGCTGGGAACATATTGTTCAGCATAAAATCAGGACTGCAAAATTTTGATTCCGTAAGATGGTTCAAGGACAATGCGTTGGTGGGAATAGCCAATGAATATAATTATCAATTTACTTTCCCAGAAAAAGCAGGCACTCATATTGTCAAAGCTGAGGTAAAGCTGACGCAAGGCGCGCCTATATACATAGAGTTACCCGTGACGCTGGAGAGCTGTTTTGACATCACGGGCATAGACGAAGACGAGTATGAAATCAATTCTGAAATATCGCTTGGCTATCAGACAGAGCTATCCGACACCACATTACTGTGGAGTTTGCTCACAGGCAGCGGCATCAAGATAACCAACATAACCAGCATTTACAGTTTTGTCGAGGCCGGAGATTATCGCATCGAGGCAATTTTGTCTAAAAACGGCGAGCCCATTGAACGCAAACTTTCAGGCATAATCAGCATAAAAGAAAATGTAACCCACGAACTGTTTAATCTTAGCATAAACGGCTATTTTGACGGAGAAAATTACGCTCCGCTAATAAGCTGGCACAAACTGCAAGAGCATGTTTCGTATACCGTTGAGATAAGAAAGGGCGCCCAAACCTTTGTATATAACAGCACAGACCCCGATTTCGAGGAATACTTTTCTTCCGAAGGGTTCAAAGTGCCGTATGACGATGTCAAATTGACGGACGATTTTGATTACAGAGTAAAAACCACAATTTCAAATAAGTATACGGCTTTTCGCTCTTACGGCAGCAAAAAAATAAACTCTGCGGAGTATCCATATCTTGAACTAATCGGCGGTGCATCTTTCAATGGCTACATAACCAGCGTATATCAGTTGGGCAAGGTGCTGAATTACATAAAAGTTTTTCGCCCACAAAGTCTCCACAGTTCCGCCAACCAATATTCCATAGATTTGTATTTTGCCATAGACTATGACAATGATGTGGACAAGTCGCTGTATGAAAGAAGCGGTCCGATTACAACCGGTCAAACCAACGACCTGTTCAAGAACCCCAGCAAGCTCGCGGAAGCAGCCAATAGAGCGTATGGAGAGGGCGCGAGCATGAATATTTCATTTTCAGACAGCGCTCCCGGGGACGGCATAAGACTGACGCTGACGCTCAATGACGCCACACCCATAGACCAAGATTCAGAGTATGACGGTACCAACGATATTTGGTTATACACGCCGAAATACGGCAGCGGCGGCAGAACGCCGGGCAATGAGCCGATTTTGAACAATCCAAGAACTCTTGCCGTGTCGACAAGCTCTCAACTGTATTTGGCGGTGCTGTGGGGTTACCAACCTTATCCAATCAGCGGAGTGGCGCTGCAGATATACAATGAAGCAAAGAACATTTTGAACCAAATCATAACTGAAGGCATGAGCGATGCGGAAAAAGCGCTTGCCATATATGACTGGTTGACTATGAATGTTGCGTACGATAAAGAACTTTACAATGACTATATGCAACAACTTTCAGAGGCAACTAACGATGAAGAAAGGAACGCCATAAACCTTAATATGAGCAGGAAAAAGAGCTTCCATCTTCAAGGCGCTATACTTGAAAAGATTGCCGTTTGTGACGGCATCAGCAAGGCATTCACCCTGCTGTGCGCAATTGAGGATATCCCCGTCCTAAGGCTAAGCGGCTCCGGCGACAGCGGCGGCGGTGAAGGCGAAGTAAACCATGCATGGAATGCCATTATGCTGGACGGCGGCTGGTACTATGTCGACGCAACTTGGGGCAGATGGCGCGTAGGCAGACAAGGCAGCGACAAGTTTTATATCGGCTCCAATCATTTCTATTTCCTGGCGGCAGATAGCGATATGCAATCAAGTCATATATTTGACGGCGAGGCGCCCGTAGTCGCGTCAGAGCGCTCATACTATTTCTATGACAACGACGATGAGCCGATAGATTTATATTTTGAAACAGAACAAGAATTTACTGATTTTCTAGCAGCATTGCCCACGGACACCCACATTTATGCTGAATTTGTCATTGCATATGGTGTTGAGGGTACGCTGAAAGAACATGTCGAGTCGAAGCAACAGGGAATCAATGTCTATGTGAAGGGAAATATGATTATTCTTGTCATATTGCGAGGTGAATAATGATTGAATACACGGCGGCAAAGTGTTTCTTAGGCGAAGCCCTGAGGGTGAGCAATGGCGTAATGGAATTTGTTGTACCGCTAAAGGTAGGACCCAGAATAATTGCGCTCAACAAAACAGGCTGTCCCAACATCTTTTTTAATGACATTGAAGAGGCAATAACCAAGGATGTTTCCGCGGTATATGGAGAGGGCAAAAAGTGGCATATATACGGCGGTCACCGCCTCTGGGTGGCGCCTGAAGATGACACTACATATTATCCCGACAACGAAGAAATTATCATAGAAAAAATATCGGACGGAGTCATTTTGTCCACAGCTGAACGCAAAGAAACCGCGCTTATTCCTTCAATAAAGGTGAAATTTGTCGGAGACAACAATCTGGAGGTTACACACAAATTTGTCAATAATTCAGAGCCAAAGGAGCTTTGCCTTTGGGGACTTACGGTCATGAAAGCCGGCGGAAAAATGGAACTGTATCTTGAGGAAAAAAACACAGGATATCTGGCAAACCGCAATCTTGTATTTTGGTCTTATTCCGATATGAAAGATGAAAGACTGGAAATTTATAACAACAAACTTGTCATGAAAAGCAGCGAGAAGATACCCAAACCGCTGAAAGTGGGAATCTATAAAGAGGAAATTAAGGCAGTATATACGATAGGTGCCCAAGTGTTTACAAAACAGTATATCGGCGACAATCGTGGCAGCTATCCTGATTTTCATTGCAATTTTGAGTGCTATGTTTCTGACAAAATTCATGAGATTGAAAGCCTTTCGCCGATACGCAAAGTTGACAGAGGCGGAAGCATAGAAATGACGGAAATGTGGACGCTGGAATAGAGGGAGATATGCAACTGAACCAAAGAGCCGAAGTAATAAGAGGCAAGAAAAACATTTGCACCCACCTTGTGTTTGCCGCGCACCAGGATGATGTGGAGATTATGTGCGGTGACGGCATAATCAAATGCTATGACAATGCTGACAAAGGACTGGTAGCGGTTATTGTCAGCGACGGTTCGGGCAGCCCAAGGCAGGGCAGGTATGCGGACTTTAGTGGCGAGCAAATGACTGCGCAAAGGAGAAAGGAGCAGATTCGGGCGGCAAAAATCGGGCGCTATTCGGCGTTGATATTGCTCAACTACCCCAGCGCCGAAATAAATCAAAACAACGCAGAGTTGATTTCCGATATTGCGGAGATTGTCAAAGAGTTTTCTCCCGAAACGGTGTATACCCACAATCCGGCGGACAAGCATAACACCCATACAAATGTGGTAAAAAGTGTGTTGGAAGGTTTGAGAAAATTGCCAAAGGGCGGCAGACCGCAGCGCTTTTATGGCTGCGAATGCTGGCGCGACTTAGATTGGCTGAATGATGATGACAAAGTAGTTTTTGACCTTTCGGGATACAAACGCCTGTTGCGGCGGTTGATATCCGTTCATAAATCCCAAATAAAAGGCGGCAAAAGATATGACCTTGCAATACAAGGCAGACGGCTTGCCAACGCCACTTTCAGCCGTTCCCACGCAGTCAATTCCGCCGCACTTATCAGTTTTGGCATGGACCTGACCCCCCTATTGCTTGACGATTCCGTCAATCTTAGGCAATTTACCGAGAAAAAAATCGATGCGTTCAAGGACAGTTTGCTGCTGTGAACACAAAAAATAAGTAAATCAGCTGCCGGAATTTAAGACTATTTTAAGCAAAAATTTAGTAAAAATTGACTATACTTTTTCCTTAATTTTACGAATATCGCTTTTTATTATATATATAATAGGAAATTTACATTTCTTATTGACATTGAAAAATGCCATGAGTATAATAATTATAGCGACTTGTAAAACAAAGGGCGTAGTATACCCTTTTTCAGGTCCTTGAGCAAAAACGGTTACCTAAGCAATTAGGGGAGGTATAGAATGAAACCCAAATTAACAAAACTGATATTGCTGATGCTATGCTTAGTTTTAGCATTGGCGCTGATATCTTGTTCTGAGCGAACTGACGGGGAATACGAAGGTCCTATCGGCGGCATAACAGACCCCACAGGCTCGAATCAAGATGTCATCGTAATGTCACAAAAGGAAGCCAATGCATACATACGCAACGCAGTCAACAATATGGACCGCAGAACTGTTGCCAACCCCGAGTGGCTGAACATTGACTTCCAAGTTGTATTCAAGTTTACCGATTATTCAAAAACACCCACTTCTTATATTGACTACCTCATAACCGTAAAAGCCAATATAAACCTCCTCAACAACATGGAGAGTGAGATGTTTTTTGTTGTCAAGAATGTGTATACCGGCGAGACAGTACTGGGTTTCTACTATGTCGAGGCGCACGCATACCTTGACATCGCAGGCGACAAATATTATATGCGGGAGTTCAATCTCACCCAAGTGGGCAAAATGCTTTCAGAACTGCTGATAGACAGCGGTATTGATATTTCGTACATGGTGGGCATGTTCCTTGCCGGCTCCCCGAATTTCGGCGACTCCGAAACAGCAAAACAAATTGCCGAATATGTCGGCCTTGCTGTTTCCATGAACATACTTTACGATTCCAGCGTTTCTACGGTTTCTTATGACGCCTCAAGAAACACTCAAAGAGTCAACCACACCTTGAAAGCCAATGACCTTTTGAAATTTCTCAGAACAGGTTTGGTCATTCCTCCTCTTCTTGAACTATATATAGAGTGGGAGACTTTCGGCTTGCCCAACCTTGACCCGTTGCTTAAAATGCTTTTGGGTTTTGACCTGAACACCATAAAAACAAAGAATTGGCCGGTTATGTCGGCGCAGCTTGGCGCTATTAACACACTGCAAGATGTCTTGCTTGCAGACGGCACCTCAAAGAAAGATTATGTATTTTCCGGACTGGGACTTCGCGTCACATGTCCTGAGATAGACGATGGCTATGATTTGGATATCAGAATAGCGCCTATTTCCATAAAAGCCTCCGATAAAAAGACCGTTCCCATCTCTTTCGCCAACTTGATGCTTGGCGCCGGCGGACAGGGTACGACTTATGAAAGAGGCAGTTTGGGCAATATTGAGCTTAACGCCGCTTTGTTTGTCGAGAATGAGGCAAATGCCGAATTGACGCTGCGCAAGGTGCTGGGTGACTTTATAGACCTTGGCGCTGTGGGCGACATTCCGTTGAAGTTCAAAGAACAAGGCGAATACCGTTTTGACATAAATGTCAAAGCCGCCCTTGATATGTTTGACAACCGTGATACCAAAGCCGAAATACTCATGACTTTCAACGGCGAACAATTCATAAGAGGTTATTTGCTGCCCGACCCGAACGCCGTAGCCACGGGCGCAGCCGTAGTCAACAATATTTTGTATCTAGATTTATCTGCGCTGAAAGGCCGGCGCAGCGACGGCAAGGAAGATGTCATCATACCCAACATCAGTATCAGCGGCATTGACCTGAAAGGTATGCTTTTTGAAGACATTCTGGGGGGTATTATGCCCTATGTCAATCCCGCCTATGTTGAAACGGCTGACCCCGAGAACGCAGACGGCGACGACGAGGAAGGCGGTTTTAATCTGGGAGCAATTCTAGAACTCATCACAAAGAACCTGACTGTTGAGCCGGGCACCAAAAAAATGACGCTGAGTTTTGACAAAGCGGCGCTCAATGATTTGTTGGGGCTTTTCATAAAGGATGCCGATTTTGGTTTTGAAGGCGCTACGCTGAAGATGGACTTGGCGAATATTTTCAGCAGCATAGCTTTTGATGTGCAAATTACCGAAGACATAGACTTGGGGTTGCGCCTTGGCGGCAAAAACTATGCCGGCGTAGAAGTAAAAGGTCTTACTTACTTTACTTTCCCTCAGTTTGATTTGTCCGACATAGAAGGACATTATGGAGATTATACCGATGTCAACGATGTGGCGGTCTATAACATAAATATTTCCGGCGAAGTATCCATCGGCACCAATGCTACATATCCGTCGGGCGAGGGAATAGACCTGTCGGGAATAGTCGGCGGTATCGTCCAGAATGTCATGCTCAATCTGGGCATAAACGAAACCGGCAGCCTTGACCTTGAATACGACATAAAAGCCAACCTGAATATTGTTGATTTCAGCAACATAGAGCTTGCATTGATGATTTATTTGCCGGCAGACGACCTGAACAATAGAGAACTTTTCTTGACGGTATATTATGTAGGAAGCGAGGATACTCTTTATCTGGACTTGTCAAAACTGGAGGTGTTGCAACGAAAACTGCCCATGCTTGCCATAATTTCCACACTTCCCAAGCTGAAGATGGAGAATATCGGCATAAAGAACTTGTTTGCGGGAATGGCTGACGCCGACAATGCCGCCATGCCGGAGTACTATAATTCCGACGGCGAACAAATACAACTTGAAGCCGACGACCCTGTTGATATGATGGGGCTTATCGGTTCGATTATTTCTGAAATTATTATAGGCAGAGACAATGATGAGGAGCCGACAGAATCCATAAAGATTGTTGTCAGCGCACAGTTGCTTACCGTACTGCTGCAGTTCTTGGGCACCAACATGACGGCGCCCGAAGTAAACGCCAACATCAAGTTGCAGCTTTACAGAGCAATGGGCGACTATATCCAAATTCACTTAGGTATTCTTGATTCGGGCAATGCGCAGATAGAAGCCGTGACGCTGGACCTGAACTTTATCCGTGACATATTTATTAAAATAGGTAGAAACACTCTGGTTACCGGACACAAAGTTGAGGAATACAAAAATATTGAATATTGGGCGGAGAGCCTGAAGATTTCCGTTGCCAGCGAGGGTTATATTTCGCTTGTGCCGGACGGTACCGAAGTTTACGAAAACAATTATCTGAACGGGCTTTTTGACAGGTTGTATTCGGGCGGTGACCCGTCAAGTTTTATGGCGCAACTGGTCAAGAGCCTGGCTGTCAGATTTTCGCTGGGAGAACTAAGCATCAATATCGGATACTCAATAAAGGGTAATATCAGTATTTCAAATCTGTTTGACAGCGAACTGGCGATAGTCATTTATGACAGGGACACCATTGCCGCAACCGGACATACCACAGACGCTTATGGTCCGACGACAACATACAAAATCTTTTTGGCGGTATACCTCATAAACAATGAGGCATATGTCGACTTGTCGCACTTCGGACTGCCTAAGATTGCGTTGACTGATGTCGAAGGTACGATACATCAGCTTTCTGCCATGCAATGGGACAAAAAATACCTTGCTGCGCTGGAGATGCAGCGCCTGATTATGGATGACATGGTTCAGGCAATCATGCAAAAGGACGACGAATCCAAAGCCATAGCATGGGACGAAGTATTTGCATCCACCACTGAGACCGCCGAGAGAGCGCACCTTGACGGCATCTTTGAGGATTATAAGGAAGAACTGATTCAGCGGTTGCGCGACTTGGAAGAGAACCAAAGTTATCAGCCCACCCCGACCCAAATGACAACCATAACCATCAGGGCAAAGTCCATGGCGTGGGACAGCATAACAAAAGACCCCGACCGCAAAAAGTCTATCTTCTGGACAAAATACTACAACGCAGGTCTGGAAGCAAAGGATATTTTGCTTGCGGAAATAGACGATTTGGACGCATTCATAAGAAGCGGCGAAGGCACTTTTGAAGAGATACTTGCCGCGCAACAATTGCTCAACCAAAAAAATCAAGAGTATGTTGAGCTGACTGACGAAATAGCCGTAGCCAACAATGCGTTGGCATATGTCACAAACTTGTATCCGACATATCCGCAATACAAGAAACAAGCGCTGGCTTGGGACAGAATATACATGTTGATTGACGAGGTCGTAAACAAACTCAGCGGCCGTACTATAATAGATACAGAAACAGGCAACCCAAGACTTGACACCCAAGACCCCTCCAACAGAATAAAATATTCGGCATGGAGCGTCTACAAACAAAAAGCGGAGGCGGACGCAGAAACATGGAGAAGCCTGAACGATTCCGCAAATCCGGAAACCAAAGCTGTGCTTGACGGCATTTATAACAATCTTTTGGACTCCTTGTATCTGAGAGTAAAAGAGATTATGCCCGACTCAGCAAGGAAAAATGCGCTAGGCATGCTGCAAGACTATTGGAGAAGCCAGTTCAAAGCCGAATATCCCGGTGAAACCAACGAACAAATAAATGCCCGTGTAATGACGCATTTGAATAACAACCGCCAGCTTGTCGAAGAAGCGTACTTGAATGAAGCAAAGACAAGGTTGTACAATCACTTTGAAAGCACCGACATTGCCATGATTGCGCTGGCTATATTCAAACAACAAGGGGGCATCAGCAACTTGGCGCCCGACAATGCCGTCGACTTTAACAAAATTCTTCAGGCATCGGCGGACTATATCCTCAATGCCTCATACGACAACCCCACGGCAGTGCTTTTGCAAATGTGGTTCGGCAATGACAGACTGGCAATAAATGTGTCCTCAGAAGTTATGAATACCCTATTGAGCATGCTGGACCTCAATTTGCCGGTGTCCATTCGTCAAACCTATCTTGCCATCTTGCTTGGCGAAAACCCCGGAATAAACCTTAGCACAGGCGCAGATGTCTTTATGCTGAACGCATATATCGGCAACTTCTCTTTCGGCGTGCTTGAAGAGGACAGACATATCATAGAAGTTCCCCAAAAGGACGATTATGCCGAAGGTACGGCAAACGGAATTCCGGAAGCAATATATGTAAAAATAGAAGGCAGTTTCTTCTTCATAAACAATCCCATTGACTCAAGCGGTCAGAATTTGTTTACCTTTACTCCGTTATTGCACGAATTCCTGGCGGTATCGCCCTTTGACAAAAAAGAATTGCGCGAATTCATAAAAACAGTCGAACGCGCAACAGAACTCAAAGATACTGCGCTTAAACGCAGAGCATGGGATGAATTGTATCTCGGCTCGCTGACGCCGCAGCAAAGAACCGAAATGGACATAACGCTTGCGCTGACAATTGAAGAAATCACCGAAAGCGGCGCAAATGTCACCGAAAACGAAAAATTTGCCAAGGCGTGGGACAAACTGCTGAGCAGAGGTTCGCTGCTGAATTTGGAGAGAATGGGCATTGACATTCAAGCGGTATTTAACGGTCAATCCGATGTATCGCTGAACTTCAAAATTGAAGGCTATATATTCTTTGCAGACTTGCTTAAGAGCAATTTCAGCATCGAAATTACAAGCGACAACGGCGCAGAACAAAAACTTGTCATCAGAGCAGTTTATAACGGCGCCGATGTATATATTGATACCGAGCTTTTTGAAATAGGAAAGGTTAAACTTGAGAATATCGAAAACATAATAACCTATTGGCAAGACATATTTACATCGCTGCTGCCCGGCAATGCAGCTGCACCGCAAAATGCCGCTCCGCCGGCATATGCTGTCGACAACATAAAGACTTATCTTGATTTCATGTTCTTTGACGGCGGCTTTACGGTGGCGCTTGCCAAGGCGTCAATAATGAATGTTATCGGCTTCCTTGGCGTTGACATTACGCCGTATTTCAGTGATTTGGATTTTGGCGCCAATGTCACGCTTGCCATCAACCCCATAGGCATAGAGGCCGAACTATTCTTCAATATACTTGAACAAACGGACGAATACGGAAATACTATCTATGAACGCGGCGACCGCACCGACTATGATGTCAATGTAGGACTGCGAATAGGAAATCTGGATGTCGGCTTCCACGACAAGATAGTCATGCCCGATGAAAGCGAATATGCCGATATCAGCACCTTTGAAAGAATAAGCATAAGTTTCAGCGGACAGCTTGACATGTTGCTCGAAACGCCGGACGAAGGCTATCAGTTTGACTATTTGGTAAATATGTTTACAAACTATTGGCTGCAAAGAAATCCTGAAATAGGTCTTATTTTCAACATCATAGACAACCAGTTTGGTTTGGATGTGTACTTTGACCTGTCGGCAAACATAAATCTGACGACCATTGCAGAATTCCGCAATATAGAACTGTACTTCAGCTTGACTTCAAAAGACGCTTACGACAGCTACAGCAGTCAAACAAATGTCCTCAACCGCGCCAGAATGGCTAATATATATGCCTCACTGGGCAGCGGCGCCGCAGCGGCGGACGCATGGGACGCTTATTATGCATTTGTCGTAAACAACAACTATCTGGCTGAGCGTGAAAGAATAGAGGAGGTCTTTAACAGACTTCGTTTGGAATACAACTATTTGCCTGACGATGCAAGGCTCAAGGCCTTGGCATGGGATACTTCGTACGGCGAAGTCGGAGACTATATACTTGGCGACATTCTATCCTTATATATAGTCATAGATGATGACGGCATTGCCGACGCCTATCTCGACCTCAGAGTTTTGGGCATCGAGCCTATCGTTATCAGAGATGTAAAGAACATAATTGCCGGCTTCACAGGCGCGCCTACAAGCATAATTCCCGAGAACAGCGAACAAAAATACTCATCGCCGCTCAACGCTGCGGACAATAGCACGGCAACGCTGTCCTCAAGGATTTTGCTTAGCATTGCAAGCGACGACACCATAGCTACTTCGCCCATTATAGTTGAACTTACGGCAGGCGCTATTTACGGTATCATAGGTTCCTTGGGCTTTGACCTTGAGGCTTTCCTTGCGGAAGGCGGATATCACCCCTCCATAGAATTGGGATTGTTCGGCGACAGCAAGTTGCTGAATCTGAATTTGGAACTGGAAAAAATACTTGGGTTCAATTTCTCAATAAATGTGCCGACAATAGATATTACAAACCCGTTGCCGAAAGCCATCAACGAAACAAAGTATTTTGAAATAAACGACGACTGGAGCACGCTGAAAGTCGCGCTCGAAGGGCAGTTGAATCTGGCTGCCGGTATGGCGGTCGGCACCGACGGCATATTCCTGGGCGATTTGCTTGCCGAACTTCTGAACAACGATTCATTGGGCTTTGATGTTATCATAAGAACGCTTGAAGACCTTGATGAAACCATTACTTTCAGACTGGAAGCCGTCATAAACATTTGGAAGATACTTAACGGCGACCTGACAGGGTTGCAGATATTGTTGGAAGCCACCAACAGCAAGGGCAATGTGCTGTTCGGCATTTATTTGTTGCAAGAGCTGGACCTTTTCGGCGACACAATCACAACCGCATATGTTGATGCAAGCGCCATAAACGCCGGCAAGATACGCGTACCGAACGCAATCGACACCATCAGCAGGCTGTTCCTAAGCGGAGCCACAATCAGTCAAGCAAACAATGTCAGCGTGAATGAATTGACGGCGCTTGCTGCGCTGCGCTCAAAGTCTATGAATGCCTCCGTGCAGAATGCTCCTGACAGCGGCGCCAAAGAATATGTCCTTGCATTGCTTGGACAGGGCGAAGGCTTTGCCATGTCGGCGGCGACGGGAGCCGTAACATTGCTGCTTGAATCGTTGTTCAATGACGAAACCAGCCTTATGAGCCGCGCATGGCGGAACATGGTGCAGCAAAACATGGAAAAAGAGAGAGAAGCCACGCTTGCGGCTGCAAGATTTGACCTTTCCAGAATGGACAGATATCTTGAAGAAGCACGAGAACTGAATGCCGACAACCTGAAGTTGTGGGCATATGACGAGTTGTGGCAACAAAGCACAAGCGCGCAAAGAACGGCGCTTGACCAAAGAGTAGCCGCCATAAGGTCTGAAGATATTTCCATTTCCGACGAGCGCGCCAAGGTCATGGTTTGGGACGCCATTTACGGCGATTTGCAATACACCATTGATGTGGCTTCCGAAAAACTGTCGAATAACGAGATAGAAAACAGAAGTCTGAGCGAACTCAATGTTGTGCTGAATATGCAGTACAAATCAGTGGCATGGGAGAAGTGGTACAACAACGCAATTGCTTCAAAGGCCGAAATGGATACTATCTTTGAGGAAATGCAACAAAGATATCCCGAAGAGCCGCTGTCAAGCATAAGAGCCAGAAGCTGGGCGCAATATTATGACAAATATGCCGGCAGTCCGACGACCAAACAAAAACTGGATACTATATATAATTCCATAAAAACCAGCAACCCGGGCGCATTGGACGCCGCCATAAGAGAGCAGGCATGGACGCAACTGTATCTGGAAAAACAATCTGACATCAACAATTTGAATATTATTTATAACGAAGCAACGGTACGCAAAACCGAATTCGGCTTGCCCGAAGTGTGGTCGGCATATTACAGAATTTGGGCTTGGGAAACGCTGTATCTAAGGTCTGACGAAAACGACCGCGAAAGGTTGTCGCAATTCATTGACGGCGTATTGCTTCTCAGCACTCCGCAAAGAAGAGCGGCGTCGGTTTGGGACTTCTATAACCAAGAAATAGATGCGTCGGTAGTCAATAGCATTGTCGAAAACGGCATATTGACATCTTACATTCTTAGACCGGACAGCGCCGGCAAGTGGGGCAAAATTAAGGTAGACCGCAATGAACAAGTTCGCCTTGCCGAAATATATGTCAATGCGTATTCCGAAATGCATAATATCATCATTGCTGCGGCAAAACAAAACGCCAGAATTGAGGTGTCGCTTCTAAAAGGCGACAGAATAATCGGCGTCGAACTTGATGTGGCAAACTTCGGACTTAACCTATCCATTGACTCCATAGAGCCGGGCTTCAGCAAACTGGACATAAGCCTGCCGGAAGGTTTCATAAAAGAAGACTTCAAAACCATAGACGAAAACATTTCTTCAATTTATGTCAAACTTGCCGTTGACTTTGGCTGGGAGATGGACGAACTGGCGCAGTATGACTTCTCCAGCTTGATTGAGACTTTCCTCGGAACACAGGATTTCTATCTGGATTTGGGCATGAGCATAGTGCCTATTTTGAAGGTGCTTGAACAAGTTGGCAGCTATTTCCGCATAGAATTAGAGGGCAACATAAACATTACCGACATAATGAACTCTGACATAAACTTGTCGCTGTATACCATGAAATATGTCACGGACGGCGCCGGCAACGAAGTGCTGACAAGGTCAGAAGATTATGTTTTCAACATAATGTACTTCAACGGCGACATATTCCTTGATATGGAAGCCTTTAATATTCAACGCGCCCATGTCGTGGACGCTATGGATTATTTCCAGTCGGTGTTCTCCGCAATGGGTACGACGGTCACCTCGCAGTCCTCCGCCAACAGACAACTGAACGCAGGTCTGTACAACGCATACAGCAACTATGCGCTCAACGCTTCGGGCGGCAGAGCGCCCATAGATGTGACGCTTGACAAAAACGGCATTGCCGCTCATGTAGGCAGCGCCGCTGTGCTTGCGCTCATCAACTTGTTGGGCGTAGACCTGAGCGGAGCAATGGAGCCGGTCGGAGAACTCAATGTCGATGTCGGCTTGTTCATAGACGGTGTGCTGAATGTGGAGATTTCTTTCAATGCAGTTGACGAAAACTACATTCCCACAGGCGACGGCATAAGGATACATTTGAAGATAAGAGATGACTTTGAAATAGATGTTGACGGCGCAAGCCACGAATTTTCGCCGCCTTCAGAGGATTATATCGAAATACGAAATACTGTGCCTATTATCGGTATAAGCACCAAAATTCTTATTGAGCTGGAAGCCGGCATGGTCACAGAAAGGCAGTTTATAAGAGAGCCGCTCAAGAGCCTTTTGGACAATCAAGGTCTGAATGAGGTCATTCAATCAATAATACTGACGGTTTGGAACAATCAGGATATGGTTTTTGAAATAGATGTCAAAGCCAACATAAACCTGATGAGCTTCAAAGACATTGAATTGCAGATTACTATCAGCAATTGGAAGACGGGCAAGAGGTTTGCCAGAATAAATGTCAATGACGGCAACCTGTTCATTGATATAAGAGATATCGGCGGAGACAGAATATATATTGAAGATGTCACCGACATGTTGTTCGGCGCCGATGGAACAGCGCCACAAAACGGCGCCGCCGAACAAAATCTGTTCCAAGCAAGCGGCGCATTTGCCAACAAACTGACTGTTGAAGCGTTGCTGAGAGAGCAAGGGTTGTTTGTGCTTGCAAAGAGAGCGTCTATTGAATCGTTGCTGTCCATGTTCAACCTGAACAACTTTGAAATATTCAACGAACTGCATGCCAAGATTTATGCAATACCCGAAAACAAGAGCATGACCATAGGCGTCGAAATTGCCATGGGCGACAGATATATCAGCGAAACGGAAATGGATAAGATTTTGGCTTTGGGACTTTCCATAAACGGCATAAGGCTGAATTTTGAGAAATGGAGTACAGCAACGCTCATAATTCCGCAAAAAATAAATTACAACTTGCTGGAAAACATAAACAGCCTGACATTCAGCACACAATTCCAACTGACGCTTGAGGACGAAAGCGGTATTTATGACTTCACAAAGCTGCTTGACCTGCTTATCGGCGACATAAATCCCTTTGCCAGAACGCTGGCTCCCATTCTTGCGCTTGAAGAAGATATGGGAGATACGCTGTACTTTGATGTCAAAGTTACGGTGGGACTGCTCAACATACTTGACGACTTGCAAGTCATGGTGGATATTTATACCGCCAACAGAAGTTTTGAAATGCTCCTGACTTATATCAAGGGTGATTTGTATGTGGACGCCAGCAATATCGGGTTGGAAAAGATTGAAGTAAGCAACATAATGGATATATTTGCCATGCTGGGCGGCTCGGGAGAGGAGATGGACGCCGAGAATACCAATTATTACAACAACCTTATGTATTATGAGTCGTTGTTTAATGCCGACCCCACGGAGTTGACGCTTGACCAACAAATGGAAAGAGTCACCGCCATGGTTAAGATTGCGCTTGACGAACAAAAGGGTCTGACCATACGGTTGGTTTCGGGCATGATAAAGGCTGTGGCGAACATGCTTGGCATAGACCTTGACCAATTTATCGGGGGCATAGTAGAGCCCAATGTAGAAGTCGGAGTAGATAAGCACATAGAATTAAAAATAAATATCAATCTGGAATCCTCCGAATATGACAGCGGCGACCTTATTTATCTCAACATGCTGCTTGAGAGAACCGACGGCAACAAGCAAGAGGCTTGGGAAGACTGGAAAGAAGATTTGAACACCGCGGGGCTACTCAGATTGAGAGAATACGAAAAGGCCGAGGCGTGGAGATATATTTATCAACAAAGTTCGGCAAATCCTGAGGAAATAGCCGAAATGCAAGAAATGCTGGATTGGGTCAATGACAGATATCCTCTGTATACACACACCAAGAAGCTGGCGTTGGCATGGGACAGACTTGTCAAGAGCCGCCAGACGGCATCGGCGATATTTATGGAAGCGCTGCGCAGTGATGACGATGTTACTGCCAGAGTTTTGGCCTGGGACAGAATGAGAGAGCTAGGCAACTCCGCTCAAATAGCAATTCTTGACGATATTTTTGCCGCACTGGGCGAAGAGGCAAGACTGAGCGAAGCATGGACTATTTTGTATAACAAAACCACTTTGAACGCATCTGAAAAGACAGCAATGCAATCCATTCTGATGACCGTTGCGTCGGAGTATCCTGATTGGATACCGGCTCGTCAACAAGCCGAAGCATGGGCGCGTTATAGAGAAACCCTCAATCCCATGAGTCCGGTTGTCACCATAATGGATAAGATTCTGAGTTCCGAAATAAAAGGCAACCTGTTTACCGAAAAAGACAAGAAGTCACTTGGTTGGCTGAGGATAATGACAGACGAAATTGCCACTTTTGAGGACGATTTGAACTTTATTGAAGCGGCATTGGCAAATGACGATGTCATCGTCCGCGCAAACGCTTGGGACGCATTGAAGGTATATGAGCAAGACAGAATAGCTGCGCTGCAGGAAATTTTGGGCACGCCGTCGCCGGCAACTGGTTTGTATCTTGAATTAGCCAATTTGAATGCGCAAATAAACGCAACGACCGACCCAGCTGCGCTGGCTCCGTTGTTGCGCCAAAGAAATACCCTTACCGCCACAATAAACAACATTGGCGTAGAAATTCAGGAAATAAACATTACTCTTGACGAAATGGAGGCGCTGCAACTTGAACAGCTTGGCTCGGCTACGGAGAGCAAAGCCGCCGCATGGGATTGGTGGCGCATTTATTCCATAACCATAGACAGAGTAAATCTTATGGACGGCATACTTGAGGCTCAAGCATGGGATTATATGTATCTCCTTTACCAGACGCTGGGCTATACTGCGGAAGTGCAGGAAATGAACGCCGAATATGCCGCGCTTTCAGGCACCACACATTTGAGAAAGGTCGAGGCTTGGCGCAATCTTGAAGCGCACAAGTCGTCGAAAGCCATTGAGGAGCTGCTGGCAAGGCTGGACAGCCCGGAAAACATAGAGGCGACATTTGATACGCTTTATGCTGAAGCAGTCGTAAAGAACAACAACCTTGCCAATATTTCGTTGGGGCTTGCCTTGCTTGGTGAACAAATAGATGTCAAATTTGCCAATGAAACAAAATACATTGACACGCAGACAGGAGAGTGGACCTCGACTGTTCCCGAACTGCTTTCTGCGCAGCAAAAGGCCGAATATAAGTCCTATGACCAATTGAAACTTTATTTTGAACTCAATGCCAGTTTGGAGATTGCTCTTGAGGAAGGCGTGCTGGGCATAAATGACATACTTGCGTTGTTCCCGGCTATCGGCGGCATCGAAAGCGCCGTTAGGTTCCTTGAAGAGCATGCTCTCTTTATAGAACTTACAGGACTTGTCGGAGTTGACTTTACCAAATTATTGTCTGACGACATAGCCGATATTGACGATGCGCTGAGAGCCGAAATAATGTTGAGATACTACATTTTGGATTACAACAATGAAGGCTCTCCCGAAGAATTCCAACAAATAATACTCAATGCTTGGCTGATTGGCAGCGATGTATACTTGCAGGGCGAAATATTTGACAGTACGCTGAATCTGCACATGCCCGAAATGTATATATCCCGCTTGCTGTTGAACATTATGGGACTTAGCGACGAGGAAGTTTCGCTCAATCCGCTGTCCAACGCCGTGTATGATTCCATTCCGGGATATAGGGATTATGTGGAAGCCAGAGGCGAAAGCGTACAGAATCCGTTTGAAGCGCTTTATGCCGCGCAAAACGCCGACGATGTCACCGCCTCAAATGTGCTTGAAGCGCTTATAAGAATAAATTCTCAGGAGTCAGGACTTGTTCTGACGGCAGAATTGATGACTGAAGTGCTGAAACTCTTCCTTGGACCAGATATCAGCGATGAGTTGCTGGGCATTGTTGACAAAATCTTCACAAGCGGCAAGCTGGGAGTAAATTATGACGACAACTTCAATGTAGGACTTGTCCTCGAAAAGAAGAGAGAAGAGGGCAGCGAGACCGTTGGTTATATGCTGGAATTCTCTCTGTTGCACGATACTGTCATAAGTCTTGACGACAACACCTACAATGAATTTTATGACAAATACACCACTGAAGAATATGCAGAACTGTTTGCAAACTGCTTTGTCATAAACGAGGTTATGAGCAGGTTTACCGTCGGAGTGTCGCTGACGCTTGAGGCGGATTTCATAAAACATATACTTGATTGGAGCACGCTGTTCAGCGTGCAGGATTTGCCGACAGTATTCCAGCTGCGCATACTTGAAGCAGTCAAAGGTCTTATTACACTCAACCTTCAGGCAAACATAGACTTGCAAGGCGGCATAGGCGCGCTTGATGTCATAGCCCAAATGGTAAACGAGGCCGGAGAAGTAATTCTGGAAGTTTATTTTGAGGGTGGCTATATTACACGCGGAGAGATAGACCCGAGATTGTATATCGAATCTTCGCTGTTAGGTATCCCAAAAATAAGAGTTGACATCGAAGCGGCTTCTATATTTACGGGTATTGACGCTGAACTCATCAGGAATTTCTTGGTGAAAACAGATGAAATTGCCGATGAGACCGGCATGCCGTCGGCCATACGCAACGCTGATGACGAGCCCATAAACGAAGAAGAGGGAGGACCGCAAATACTTGGTATAAGACTGGGCAACCTGTTTGAAAGCTTGTCGGTGGGCAAGGGCTCATTTGCTCTTGTATTGATGCCGTCAGCTATTGCCAGCATTATTACCGACTTGTTCAACCTGCCTTTTGACGAGGTGGGCGATATCACGCTGGAACTCAACAACCTTGATAATACGCTGAAGTTGACCATTCCTATCGACGCAGGTATACGCGACGAAAATGGCAAGACGGTTGTGCCGTCAAAACTAAAAGTAGCCATGGGTATCAGCAAGGTTAACGCAAGACTGGGTCCCAACGAAGACTTCTTTGCCGAAGTTGATTTCGGAGAATTTGAGCCGCTGAACAGCTATGCTTGGGCAATGGAACTCAACAGCTCACTGAAAGTAAATGACGACCTGTGCGCCTTGTTTGATTTGTCGGATATCACTATGCCGATGCTGGGAATGCAGGTACAATTGCAGGCGGCAGAAGAACTGCAAATAAAGTTTGACTTCAAACTTTCGGCATTTGTGTCCTTCTCGAACTTGAGCGACCTCAGGTTGCAACTGGAGATTTCACAAGACGGACATCGCAAAATAATGATAGCTTATGTCGGTTCCGACATACAGGGCGACATATATGTAGACCTGAACGGCATTGCACTCCCGGCTGTCAAAACAACGGCGCTTAATCTCGGCGTCATAGTTAAGGACATGTTGCAGGGCATGTTTGCCGTCGACGAGGAGCCGTCATCTGCTCCGATGAACGGCAACGAGGGCAACAGCCTTGCGCAGGCAGAAGCCATTGCCCGAATGTATCCCGACATAAAGGATATGCCTTTCGGCGCCAACATGCTGTTGTTTATCGGGCATTCAAAAGAAGTCAGCCTTGCCATTACGGGCGGATTGCTGACGGCGCTGTTTGAAAGCCTCAACAATGTGACGGGCGGCGGTGTGCCGGATATCATTTTGGATATTCCCGTATTTGATTCTTTGAAAGTAGGATATTCCGAAAAAGACGACTTGGCAGGCATAATGCTTGTGCTTGACGAGTTCAAGTCATTCAAAATAAATTACAGCTTTGAAAAGAGCAAGGCCATGATGCGGCATAGAGATTTCATTTATGAAGAAATAGATGTTATCGACCCCGCACAGGAGGCCAGAGATAACAATTATCAGGATATTGATGTTATTGACATAGTAGCCCTTAATCTTGAGGCAGAACTGCGCATTAAGACGCGCTCCGAAAAACCCGGCTTCCCGAAATCCGACGCTGTGCTTGCCCTCGAAAGACTTATAGAAGGGCTGGTAGGCATGGAAGAGGGCAGCGTGGTGTTCGATATGCAAGACACCATAATGACCTTTGGCATAACTCTGGGCGCCGTCATCAGTTTTTCCGACCCCACCAAAACAAATGTGGCATTTGTCATACGCTACAACGAAAGTCCGCTGTTGTCACTGTACTTTGTGGGAGCCACCAACAAGATTTATGCCGATTTGTCAAAACTTGGACTGTTCAAAGTATCGTTGACGGGCATTGACATTTTGGGCTTGCTGTCGGGATTGTTCTCTGAGCCGCTGGTTACTCCCGATGAGGGCATAAATGTAGTCGATTTGATGAACAATCTTTTGAGCGGCAATAAAGAAGACGAATTTGTTGAAGACGAAGAAGGCTATCTTGTGACTTTCGTAACGAATGGCGGCGACGAGGTAGAAAGCATCACCACGACAAAAATAACCAGCAGCCCCGAAACAAAGAGAGAAGGCTATGTATTTGAGGGCTGGTACGAAAGCCAAAACTTCTACGGACTTAAGGCAGCGTTCCCGTTTACGGTCAGATATGCCACAACGCTTTATGCAAAATGGAGCGAGGATACCGCGCCGAAGTATACAGTCACCTTTAACACAAACGGCGGTGAGCCGATGGACAGCGTCTATGCGTCGCATATTGATTCCGAGCCTATTCCCGTAAGAAAGGACTATGTGTTTAAGGGATGGTACTCATCGTCTGATTTGGCGCCGGACAACAAAGTGTCATTCCCGCTTGTCGTCACCCTGAACAGAACGCTTTATGCAAAGTGGGTAGAAGAGGCGGCGCAGACGATTGAAGTCACCAAAGAAGTGCCTACCCTGACACTGCTTATGAGCAACAAAGAGCTTATCCTGAACCCCAACACCGCCGTGCTTAATTCTTTCCTAGCCGGCGCAGGAATGGTGCTGCCGAACTTTGCAGACATAAGAATGTCCATGAATGTAGCCGAAGGCATAAACAACCTTTCCATGAACCTGAAAGTTGACAACCTTGGCAACAGCGTAAACCTTACAGTACCCACCGGCGGTCTGACTATCTCATTCAGCGAAAACACCGTCAAAGTTCCTTCGGCATTCCAGCTGACAAAATACGGCGGCATCACCGGTTTGATGTTCAACAGCCAAAACGGGTTTAATATCGAGACCATTTCCTTGCTTGATAGCGTACTGGACGGCATAAAACTTTATAATCTTGAAGTTTTCCTTGACAAGAGAATGGATTATTGGGAAAGAAAAGATTTGTACACCATTTATCCTCCCGGACAAATGGGTTCCAGCGGCGGTGACGAACCTTACGAAAATACGCCGACAGGTCCGGTTTATTATCCCGACGATGACTCAGGCTACAACGGCGTGCTGACGTCTTCTCAGCAAGCAATGCTTGCCACGCTGAATGTGCTGAAAGCGCTTGCCACGCTGGCAAAAGCCGGAAACTTCGGCGACGCTTTAGGAGATATAGTTACCGGTATTGATACGGAAACGAAAGAGCCTATTTTCTTCCGTAACCGCTACAAGAGAGGAAAACTGCGGCTGACCAAAACGGTAAGCAACGCCATTGAGATAGGAATACAGACGCTGACCTGGAATACCGGCTCAACAAATGTCTTCCTCGAAAAGCACAGAATATTGTTGCAGCTTGGCTCCCAGTTTAACATAAAAATTCCTGTTGTAAACATATCCATTCCTTTGGCAAAGTGGGGCAACTCATTGCTATCGGGTATGACTGGCGCAAACAGTTTTGAAAACAAGGGCATATTGTTGCCTGTCGTGCTGTATCCGAGGACGCTTATTGACCCGGATGAGCCGGGAGATGTACAACTTGACGACGGCACAATCATACCTGCGGGCAGTACCGGCAGATTGTACGGTCAAATAATTTCTCCTCAAGGACCCGTCGAAGGCATGAAAGTCAGCATCGGCACCCCCGATGAATCCAACATAACTTATATGCAGGCTTACACAAATAAGGAAGGTTGGTATTATTTCCTGAACATACCTTGCCCGAGTCCTTTAGATGAAGATTCGACCGACGAACGGTATGTAATTGAACAACTGAATACCATGTCGCCCAACCCCGAAGGTTTTTATGTCTACAACGGTAAGCGCTATGTGCTGCGCGGAACGCTGTATTATGATGTCGAAAAAGGCTATGAAGTAATAGCAGAGCATCCGACCATTGATTATGGCGTATATGTCAAAAAAGAAATCATTGTATCGCCCAAAGAAGTTTCCGTAGCGCAACAGCTTGACTTTATGGTGTCAACGATAGAATATGCCACGGTCACCGTATCGGGTACCGTAAAGAGTAAAGAAGGCAAAGTGCTGCCCTATTCCTATGTGAATTACAACAACAGCGAGGGCGTGACGGCAGGCGCTGACGGAAAATACAGCCTGACATTTAAGGTCTATGACCTTGGCGCCGAAGGCAACAGCGCGGCGACGCATACCATGAAAGCTATTGCCGGCGGCTATGAGGAAGGCGAAGTTGAATTGACGGACATCTATACCAATCCAAATTCCGTGCAGAATTATACAGTAGACTTTGCGCTTGAATCGACAGGCGAGATAGTATACTTGACGATTATTGGCAACTTTGTTGATGTCAATGGACTGCCCATTGTTGAAGAAAAAACAGAGGACGATTTGCCCAACCTTGAGATTTGGATAAAGATAGACGGCAATCCCACGCTGGGCACAAAGGCCTATTATGACATAGAGCCCATAAATTTTGCCGCAGGAAAAATTTCAAGCGACGGCAGCTTCAGGTTGGAGAGCTATGGCGACACCACCGACTTGTCCAAATCCTTGCCATTGCTTACAACGGGAACTTATACCATCAAGGTCCGTTCGCCCATTTATAAGAACTTGAACAGAACATTCACCATAACCGAATCAGAAGCCGCGGCATCCAACTATGTCAAGAGCATAGGTACAATAATGCTCGAAAAGAGAGCAGATCACTGGTACGACAAAGAGCCGGTGGTGAAATTCTTGCAAGAGGATATTGAAGAGGCGGTGCTGCCTTCATTGCTGCAAAAAATACGCATCAGACTTGGCGCGGATGTCAAGGACGGCGACGAGCACAACAATGCCGACAATGCCGATAACGAGGCTTGGAATGACAAAGGCGAGCCGTACAGCCATTATAATAGCGACATGAGCAACTTGTTGTACGAGGGCGGCGACACAGACCTTTACAATGATTATACCTATATAGAGATATGGCCGGATTCGGCTATGCTCAACGACCTGCTTCTCATGGTGCAGGGCATGTTGCTCAATATGATTAGTATTAGCAACATCTCCAAAACAAAGAGAATTCTGCCTATCGACATCTCAATAGGTTCCTTCAACAGAGAAGAGGATAGCGACGGCAACCCTGTGGATGAGGACAAATACAATGTCTATCTTGGCACCTTCAACGAAGACGACATGACTATTTATGACCCCATGTATGCTTCCAAAGGCGCATTCTATCAAGCGCTGAACAGCGCGCTTGCCAAACTACCCGGCGGATTTATTCACTTTGCAATAGGCACGGTGCTGCAGTCATTCCTAAGGAATGCCAGCTTCTCGCTTGGCGGCGAAAGAATAGGAGTCATTGACTTGATTGCCGTAGGCATAAACAATCCCGGACTGGTAGGCGATGGACTTATCGGACCCTTTGCGGCGGCAGTCAGCTATATTCCTTGGGTGGGCGGATTCCTCAGCTTAGTGCTGAACGGACTCAAACAGCTCATAGTGCTTGCTTTCAATCAAATTCACGATTTGCTGCAAGACGCCTCCAACCTGTTGGCGCATGTGGTGCCGTTCAATCTGGCATATAATATGTTTGACACCATGGATATGCACGGCAGTCCGCTGAACTCATATTACCAAAACGAAGAGCTAGAAGAGGGGCCAAGGACAGAGGGCGGCAAGAATTTGCGGCGAGATGTAAAGTATTTTGACCTGTCTGTATACGCAAAAATAACCTTAGACGCTACGGCAGATGTGCTGGCGGACAGAATTACGCTGTTCCTCAACGGCGCTTCTTTCAGAAATGAAACCATAAAACTACCCTCAGACTCCAACTATATGAAAGAAGACCGCGACATACAAGGCGACTGGGTAAACGGCTATTGGGAATATACCGGCAGAGTAGCAGACTTTGGCACGGGCAACCTATCCCCCGCCGGCGTAAACTACGATATCAGAAGCCGTGATATTAGGGAGCGCAAAACTATTACCGCAGGTGTAACGAACACGGTCGCTCAAGCCGAAATGGATGATTGGATACGGCGCAACAATGTAAATTCTTATTTGGTAATCGAGGATTATGCCCTTGATGAAGACGGACGCGAATATGTCTATAACAGGGTATATATCTATGATGCCGCTCCAAACCCCAAATTAGATACCTATCAGGAAATAGACATAAACAACACAGGATTGAACTTCAGAGTGCTGAGCAATCTGGGTATGGAGTTCGTAAAAGTCGAACACGACACCAAAACCAATGAGTTTACGCATACCGTAATGGTGCCGCCGTCTCAGATTACTTTCCACGACCCGTATGACCTGACAGACTTTACGATGTATGGCGGCTCATGGGTGGGCTCTTCGGGCGCGGTTTCCGGCTCAAGACGCAACTATGACCCCAGCTTCACGATATTTGACGCGCTGCCCGACAGAAATATGGCAAGTTTTGCCGACGGACATTCCCGCGGCTCACAGGGCATTGCCATGCTGTGGGACCTTGGCGCAGTCAAGATTGACCCGGCAGGAATCAGCTTGCAAGACGAGGTGATATTGCCCGGATATGCACTCAACCTGATATACAGCAATGTTAAGGTTGTCGTTGAGCCGTTCAACATTACTCCTGGCGCCGACAATATTACTTTCTTGGACATCAAGGAAAGCGACAACCCGTTCACAATCGACCCATATACTTTCAACGAGCATGTGCATTTGAGCAAAATGCCGAAGGTTTTCAAATATGAGTATCAGCAGGGCGACAAGAAAAAGACATATATCTTTAATGAACTGACTTGGTCGTTTGACAAAAAAATTGTTGACGGCATAAAAACCTATCCTTCGCTCATGTACGACACCAACGAAACGCCATATGTGTGGCTGACCTATTCCTACACCGGCGCGCCCGTACAAGCGGCAAGGGTTAAGGTGCCGCTCAATATTATTGATAGAAGAGTGGAGACTGTTACGGCAGGCGCTCACGAGTTAGGCGATACCACAATCAACAGCGGTCTAGAACTGTCTTTGAACGGAATAGAGGCGGCAGATGCCTCCAACCCCGCGCACAACGGCTATGACGGAGTGGTGAAATTCAGCCCGTTTGACTGCAAAGACCCCTATTCCGTCATGAAGAACATAACACACATGGATGTCCTTACGGCGGTTGGCTCGGTCATAATAGATTGGAAGGTTATGTCCGGCAGCTTTGTGGATTTGAGTGGAGAGGACGGCAGACTAAGCAGTTATGACCCATCAGACTTGAGCCGCAGAAGTTATGCCGTTACTTACAAACTGGTGGACAATATCGGCTTTGTGCAGACAGTCAAGATTCTTGTTGAGATACGCTCCAAAGAGATTGTTGACAGCAACCTGAACACCGCAAGAGAAGTCATACCTTATGACACATACACCGGCGGCACGCCAAAAACTATCTTTGAAAGATTGGGCTTGCCAAGCACCGTCAATGTCATATATGGCGACGGTACCAGCGGAACAATGTCGACGGGAACCGAGTACACTACCAAGCATATAGAAATTGAGTATGAAGGCGTCATTCAGAGCTTTACTCTCATAGAAGGCGAGACGCTGAGCTGGCTGATACCGCTGATGTCTTACAATGGCGGCGTTTACAAAGCAAAGGCGCTTGTCGGCGGAGAGGTAGCCAAGTACCAGTTGGCAAAGCAGCTGACGGACATCAGACTGTCGAACATGAACGCTTTGTACAATGAAGGCACCTGCATAGTCAATGCTTGGGACGGTCTGTATTCTGACAGCTCCAGAGCCGACCGTTCGGCAATGAATGCGCTTGTAGAACAGCTGCGCGTTGCAAACGGCTTGAGCGTAAGACAAGCCAAGATAGAAGCATGGCAACATTGGTATGATGCGCAAGACGCCAGAACACAATCGACGCTTGATGTCAGACTCATACAGCAAAAGATGGCTTATTCCAACATAAGTCTGAACGATGCCAAGGTGACGGCTTGGAATACCAACTATGCCAAATCATACCGCAAAGAGCTTGACGCCATGCTGAAAAGAGTGCAGACAAACAACCCTGGCGCGCCTCTCATAGCGCAAAAAGAGGTTGCATGGGATATCATGCTCAGAGAAACTGCCAACAATTATCAGAAGACCGTCATGAATGGCATACTGAATGACATCAAGGAGCAAAACCCCGAACCCCTCAACCCCAAAGCGGCGGCGTGGGATGCGTTCTATGAACAATCAAACGAAAACAAAGCCGAGTTTGACAGAATTTATCAGCGCATAACCTCAGAGTTTGTCGGAGAGAATGCCAGACAGCTGACCATAAGGTCTTGGGATAAGTATTACAACGATTATACCACCGACAACGAAGTGCTTGAAGTTACGCTTACTGTTCCGGCAAGAATAGCCACCAACATAACCACCAATTTGACATTCTCGCCCAGCGAAACCATAGTGCTTCCCTCTCGCGCAAATGTCAACTTCTCCGGAATTCCACAGAACAATGTACCTGTGGACTGGCTTGACATAGACGCTGAACAGTTGGTCAACAACTTCAGAGGAAAGATATTCTATACCGATGCAGCGCTGTCAGACCCGATATTCGGCAATCAAATAATAAGGAATGTCAGAATAACCATACAACAACTGGATATTCTCGGCATAGTCATTGCCGCCAACGCCGTCACCATAGACCCGTATGAC
The DNA here is from genome assembly GCA_050309775.1 of Christensenellales bacterium. Lineage (GTDB taxonomy): Bacteria > Bacillota > Clostridia > Christensenellales > DTU072 > DTU072. The sequence goes on from JBNRMV010000008.1 coordinate 106,859, forward strand.
GATGCGACAATTGACGCATACCTCGGACAGTTTGACGACTACAAAGACGAATACGGCTACGACAACATAGGCTTGCTGCTGCCAGGTGACATAAGGCTGTGGAACAAGTCCAGACAGGCCGGCTTCATAAACTATTGGGAGTTTGAACTCAACGCAAGCGGTACGCCTGCATGGAGATACGCAAACAGCGGCGGCATAAACTACAACGGCATGGGAGAGAACAGCATAATCCTTACCGTACGCAACAACGGTTATGAAACCAATCCGATATGGCGCCAAGAAATATTAGTTAACATTCCGCAGGCGCACATACACAACAGAACCATAAGTTCGTTTGCGCCGCAGTTCGCCACATCCGAAGGCGTTAAGTTGCTGGCAGACAAGACAGCCGCAGACGAGGCGCTGGGCATAATCTGGACATTGCAAAACGGTGTGCTGAATATCAACGATGCATTCAGAATGACCGAAATAACCCAGTTGTATGTAAATTACAGCGCAGGCGGCAGCGCATTATTAGATGCCAGAGTGGATATGGGAACCTATGCCGAAACCTTCTATGCCAGCGCAGGCTTTACTCTGCCCAACGGCATCATAGTAGGTACAAGACTAAAGAACCAGCAGAAGTTCGAACTGGTTGTCACAAACTCCAGCCCGAGAATTGTTTATTCCTACATTGACGAAATGCAGCAACTCAGAAAGGACATAAAGTTCTTTGCCGACAAGCAAGGGGGCGAGTTGGTCAACGAAGTTGATTTCGACCAGCTTGTGTTCAAGGCATATGACGACATACAGCTGCCGGCATACGCAAGAGTAAAATTCATAAAGAACAATGCCAGCGAAGTATTGCCGCTTGATGCAGTATGGACAAATGTTGAGCCATACACGCACCAAAGCACATCTACGCAAGCTACCGCCAAGATAGGAAACAGCATATTCGGATACATTTATCACACAGTTACCATAGCGTTACTGCCCGAGACCATAAATATTAGCGCAATACCGCTTGCCGAGCTGCCCGACGAGTTGGCAATATTCCCGTATGTTTCACTGGAAGAGCAGCTTGCGCCTTATATCAATCTTATAGTAAACACAGACAGGCGCAGCGGACTTAGCGTCAATGTGACGGTAGACCCGTTGAACTTTGCCGACTACAAAGCAAACGGCTTCTTAGAAAAAGCCTATGACATAAACTTCAACATCGGCAGAACAACGCAGTTTGATACGGCTTACGGCATTGAGAACTTTGAAGTCAGACAAAGCAAGACCGTCAGGGTATACCTGCGTGAAATGATAGCCCAAAGCATAGACGCGCTGATAATTGGCAGTGTTTATGAGAAGATTGATTTTAGCAAATACGAAACAGCCACCGTGCTATTCAGCGCCGGCGCCGAGGAAGAAATGGCAATAGATTGGGATATCTCCCGTCTGCGCTACAACTATCTGGGCGGCATCTACTTTGTTCAGGCTACGATAGCAAAAGGAACGGAACTTGAACAGACCTTTGATGTGCCGGTACAGATTACGCCCAGCCAGCTGCAAAGCATAGCCGTGCTTACTCCCGAGGAGACCATAGAGCACGACGCCGCATACAACACGGCAAGGATTGAGGCGGACATATACGGCAACATTAAGAGATTGCTCATAGAGCCGTTTGAAGGCTTTACCGAACTGCCGACAATGCTCAGGGCGCGCTTCAAGAATAATCCAGATGACATAATACTGCATGTGGATTGGTCGTTTGACCATATCGCAAAGACTATGTCCGTACGCGGCGGCACCTATACCAAACAAAAACAAAATGCAGCCATAGCCACCGTATATATCTATGAGGACGAAATCATAATCGAAAACGGCGTCGAAACCGTACGCCAAGTTAAGACAGGCTTGCAGTCCATAGAAGTAGATGTACTGGTTTATGACAGAACCATAACCGAATATCAGGTCAGCTATGAAGAGACGGGAGAAAACTTTGTTATCGTAGCCAATGCCCCCGACGGCAGCTATGACCCGGCATATCTGTTGATAGACGATGTCATTCCCATAAATCCCTATGAGAAAAAATACAGCGAAGTATTCAGCGACCCGAACTTTGCTTATTTCAGACGCGCGAGAATATTGCTCAACAACATAGACGAGCAGGGCAACAATTATCCCACAGGTCCGAAATCCATTGAGTTCATGCTCAGCGCAAGGGATTATACCATTTATGACAAGAGAACGGGAGTAGCCACCTCGCTGAAGAACCTTTACACCGGACGCGATGTTGTCGTTGACCTTACCGTCAGGATAAGCGAACCGACGGCGGCTTCGGACATAAAATCCATCAAGATAGGCGACAGGGGTTATACCATGGAAGCCAGAATTATGGATATGACATATTATTCCGGACTGGATGTCGACAGCTATTATATTGATGTTTACGGCGCAATACTGGAGAAAGACGGCAACATTTATAATCACACGGTAGTATATGACGAAGTTGTTACCGACAAGTTGGTAGCAGGCGCCGACTATGAGCGTTTTGGAGACAGAGCCACATATCTGTTTGACGAAGTAATATATGACGGCAAGGACATCAACACACGGTTTGTCAACAATACCGCAGTTGGCAAGATAGGCTACAAAGCCGGTGTGGGCCGCTTGTATGCCTCTTTCGGCAACGAGTTTGGCGGTATTCAGAAGCACATAATAGATGTAAACTATGTTGACCGTACCGTAAAGAGCCTGTTTGCCATCGACCCGAACATAGCTCCCTATTATGAAACCATACTTGATGACGACAACAAGATGGTTTACAGCTTCGTATTTGACCCGTTCAAGCCTTATGTAAACACCGACCAGCCGTTGCTTGACGGAGAGCAGGGCTATCTGAAGAACGGCAGCAAGGGCACAATCATAACCTTCACCGACGGCACAACCTTCGACCTTGCGTCGCTGGACAATGCCGCAAGAGCAAACATAGAAGTATCTTGGGATGATTCCGATGTCAAGTTGAGATTTGTCGGCGGAAACTATAAGGTATACGGACAAATAGGTAGCGGCGATTCGTTGCAGAGATTGACTTATCCCGTACTGGTAAAATCCAGAAAAGTAAAGACGACCGTTGACGATTTCGGCAATCAGGAAGGCTTCAAGAACATATTTAAGGACGGCGCCGAAAACACCGTACTGAAGTCATACGACTATCTTGGACAGCCCAATATCACAAAAGCAATAGGCGAATCTCTGTTCATGGGCGCAGGCAATGAATTCAGAGTATACTTTGACGGATTTGAAGATGAATACATGGTATTCACTATGGGCGCCTATGCAGGAGTTGAGGAGGGTGACAAGGTTGTCGTACACTCCTACAAAGGACTGGGCGCAGGCAGAGAACTTACAGGTACTTATGAGCTTACCGAAGACGAGCAAGAAAAGCTGCTTATGAGCTTTGCTATGGACCCGAGCAAGCCCTTGTCTTACCGCGGCGGCTTCATGAACTTCTATATCACGCTTCCCGGTTTTGCCATGGGTGTTGACGGACAGCAGAAAGCTGCGGTTTCCATAACCATGGAAGAGCAGTATATAGCTACAATCCAACAAGGCATAGAGGACAACTTCGACAGAAGCAGCGCATCGCACTTATCAATAGAAGGACAGGGCAGCGCCATTACTTATACCCTGGGCGACCTGAACTCCTATCAGATTCTCAATCCTTATTACTATATCAAGAGAGGCGGCGTTCCTATGCCAGACTATATCTGGATATATGTAACCACCAGAGAATGGCAGGAGAAGATAACCCAAGGAATAGCCACCGTAAATTACAACACTCTTGAAGCCTATTATTATGAGGGCGAGGAGAGGATATCGACAACGCTTACGGCTTACTTTACAGATGCGCTGTGGTCAGGCGGCAGCAGGGGCAGAGTGTATGTAAACTACTATGATGAGCAGGTATCCACAACGACTTCTATGGATATAGACAATCAACCGTACACCTTCACCTTCAAATCTACACCGTGGGTATACGGCGGTTACAGCGACCAAGAGTCCCTCATTAACCCCGAAACCAACGAGTTGTACACCATAGACGCATTCAATGACGATACCGAGTATGGACCCGAGGACATCATATTGTTGCCCGACAGAGCGCTTGGCTCATTCAGAGAGTACTTCAAGGTTGTATATTATACCGGCGGAACATATGTAGAGTTTGACAAGAACCAACACAACTACGACAGCAACTACGGCTTCCAAATTACATTTGGTTCGGGACAGCAAGAAGAGTTCTTGAATATACAGGGCGGCGGCACCTATTACAACAACTACAACAAATGGTACTTTGGAGAGGTTGTGTTTGGCAGCGGCACAATACAGTATGCCACTATGACGCTGGGCGGCAGAGGCGGACAGACAATAAGGTGGAGCTTCCCCAACCTCAGCTTAAGAAAATGGGTGAACACCAACATACCTTCACTTATCACTGTGGCAAGCACCTATACCTTCCCCAAGACCTTCCAGCAGATTTTCTCTTACGGCATAGGCTCCAGGGGACTTGAAGCAGGCGTAAGCGCACCGCTTACTTTGCGCAACTTCCGTACGCCGGCAGGAACCGACATAAACAAGGATACCAATATGCCGGGCGTACTTCCCGACAACGGCTGGACGCAGAATGAGACGCAATCGCAAGCCAAGGCAAAACTTGAAGCTTGGTACGAAATGCCCGAAAAGAAACTGAGGAAGCACAAGTTCACAACAGCTGAGAACCAAATGTATCCCGGATACTCTATAGCCTTGGTTGACTATGGCATAGACCAATACTGCGCCTATCCCGAAAGCACCGAAAATATTAAGGGTACGATACTGTTGGCGGCATATGATACGGTAAATATCGACAACCTCAGCGAGGCAACGGCAGAAAACAACTGGAAAGTCTTTGACGGCGAAATCGACAACGGTTGCAACAGAGACATAAACGGCAATGTCATAAATGACGATTATGGCACACCCGGCGATGAGACAGCCTATATCATAAATCCCGACCATGGCGAGGCATATCCCAACTCTCCGATTTGCATAGACGGCGGCTGGAAATATCCCACGGGATTGACGGAGGGCGGCTTAGGCGACACAGCTCTCAGCAGCTTCTACTACAATACGGTCAACAGAATAACGCAGAATGCCGTGCCTATTATCGAGGTCGAAAGAGGCACAAGGTTTGAACTGTACAACCTGCCGCTGCTCCAAGTGCACTATCGTTATGAAGATGACGGCTGGATGAATGACTGGGGACTGTTTACCAACTGGCACTGGTCCAAGACAGTGACCTACATGCCATGGCAAGAGGCAAGCGTATGGAAAATGGGTCCGACAGAAGGCGGCTGGTTCCATAGCTCCCAAGGCTTGACATACAGCAACTACGGAACGCAGATGAACGGCTATTACGAAATTGACACAAATGCTCCCACAGGCACCACCTACACCATAGCCACTACGCTGAATGTGCCGGGAATGCCTTCGGTAGTAGTCAGAATCAAGCTGGTGAATGTCATTACACAATACTAAAATTCAGCAAACATTACGCAACAAAAGACGGCGCATCAAGCGCCGTTTTTTTGGTATGCCGCGGTGGGGATATAGCGTTGACAAAATGAATATACTATCCCTATGAAAGGAGTGTCCAAAGAGTTTGTAAATAAACTTTTACTCATCACGCTGGCAGGTGTGTTGATTTGGAATTTTGACAAGTTTCTGGGGGTTTTGGGTACGGTAAAGTCAGCGCTGACGCCGCTTTTTATCGGAGCGGTATTTGCCCTTATCCTCAATGTGCCGACAAAATTTTTTGAGACAAAAGTTTTTCACAAACTGAAAAAATATAAAAGTGTGCTGTCGCTGTGGAGCGCAGTAATACTTTTTGCCGGAGCGTTGACGGGTATTGGGTTCTTGGTCTTTCCTAAAATGATAGAAAGCATAAGCAATGTGACTTCTTCTTTTCAGTCGGGCAATGCCTTTGAAAAAATGTCGTCTGAAAATGCCTTCTTTTCTTTTGTGTTTGAAAATCTGCAAAAGGTTACTTCGGACTTTATCGGAAGATTGCAGGAGTATGTGCCACGACTTTTGGAGATTGCCGAAAACATACTAAAAGTTCTCATCAACCTGTTTTTGGGTCTCTTTTTGGCTATTTTGATTTTGTCCAACAAAGAACAACTTTCGCGGCAGTTCAAAAAGCTCATTTATAACATATCAAAAAAAGAAAAGGTAAAGGATATCTTGGACATGCTGCAACTGGCGCTGGACAAATTTTCGAATTATATTGGCGGACAACTGATAGAAGCGATGTTGCTAGGAATGGTATGTTATTTGATTATGTCAATAATCGGACTGCCGTTTGCGCCGCTTATCTCCGTCATAATTGCGCTGGTAAACCTCATACCCATGGTCGGAGCGTATGTCGGAGGCGCGCTCTCTGCGTTGCTTATTTTTTCGGTAAGTCCCGAGCAGGCTTTAATTTTTGTCATATTTATTGTCATTCTGCAACAGATTGAGGCGGTTACGACATATCCTGTCATCGTCGGCAAATATGTCGGTCTGTCAAGTTTTTGGATTCTTGCCTCCGTGGTAGTCGGCGGTGGGCTGTTTGGCTTTGCAGGCATATTCCTCAGCGTACCTGTGATGGCATTCTTGCATGACTTTATAGGCGGAATATTTGCCAAGCGCAAGCCAAAAACCTCCTTGTATGTCAAACCATAACGGTTTTTTGGGTTCTTTTGCGGCATATTTATGAGGTGACGCCTTTATGTTGACATATTTTTTGCGTATATGCTAAAATGAGGCGAGGTTATTATGAAATTTTATTCTGATTTGGCAAAAAGCATATCTCCATACACCGCAGGCGAGCAGCCTAGGGACAAGCGCTACATAAAGCTGAACACCAACGAAAACGCTTATCCGCCCAGCCCCAAGGTGGCGGGACTGCTCAAAAATGTCGATACGGCAAGTTTGCGGCTTTATCCCGACCCCGAAACGCTGTTTTTGAAGCAAGCCATAGCAAAAGTAAAGAAAACCAAGGTCAAAAATATTTTTACCGGCAACGGCAGCGACGAAGTGTTATCAATGTGTTTTGCGGCTTTCTTCAATAGGGCAGATGAAATAGCTTATGCCGACATTACATATAGTTTTTATCAGGTTTATGCGGCATATTATGGCTTACGCTCAAAAATTATTCCGCTGAAAGAGTACGCAGTTTGCCCTGAGGATTATTATCAATTAGATTGCAAGGGCGTAATTATTGCCAACCCCAACGCGCCGACGGGTATGACTCTGTCATTTGACGAAATAAAAGAGATTGTGGCGCGAAATCGTGACAAAATAGTCATAATCGACCAAGCCTATGCAGTTTTTTCAGGAGTGGATATAGCCTGTCTAATAAATGAATTTGACAACCTTGTAGTAGTTGAGACGCTTTCAAAAAGCCATGCGCTTGCCGGGATAAGGTGCGGCTATGCTTTGGCAAATGAAAACCTTATCAAAGCTCTGGAACGCATAAAGGACAGCATAAACAGCTATACCATAAATCGCCTCAGCCTTGAAGTAGCCGCAGCGGCTTTGCTGGACGAGGAGTACTATGACGCCATTACGCAAAAAATAGTACGCACTCGCCAAAGGGTCTTTGATGAAATCAACAAAGCCGGCATAAAAGTTCTGGAATCGGGAGCAAATTTTTTATTTGTCTTACTTGACAATGCCAAAGAAATTTATTTGGCGCTTAAAGAAAGAGGCGTGCTTGTAAGATATTTTGACAAGCCGGGCATAAACAATTTTATCCGTGTAACAATAGGCACTGACGAACAAATGGATGAGATGCTGAAAGTATTGAAAGACTTGTTGGCATAACCCCCCAAAATACCTCAATATATACAGTATTATAACACCCTTTTGTGGTTATAATTTTGCTATGAATACCAGGACGAGAACAAACCTGCATATAGGCAGCCAAGCCGGTACTTTTGCCGAGCTTGTTTCACAAAACTATAAAAGCGGCGCCGTAGCAATAATTTATGAACAGGCGCACAGAGCATTGGCGGAGAGCATCTGCGATGAGCTGTACAAAAAGGGCAACCGCTCAAAGCTGTGTGAAACAGGCAGCCAAAGCACCACGAACTTTGGCGAGCATATCCGTTTTTTTATCGGCGTAGGCGGACTTGAGGCAATAAGAGCCGTAAGGCGCGCCGCCAAAGATATGCGCTTTGCCATTTATGCCACAGAGATTTTGTCAGATTGTTTCTGCGATGGCAGTTTGAGCGCAGAAAAAAACGGATTTGCCGAAATAGCCTATTTTGATAATACCATAATCAACATTTCAGATACCCTAACTGCGGCTAAAGGATATTGCGAAACGCTTTCAATGTTTTATTCGTTGCTTGACGAGTACTGCATAAAAATGGTATTGCCGTACAGGCATTCTGCGCTGGAGGCGCTGGTTGCGCAATACAAAAGTTTTTTTTCCAAGCCCGTGGATAAGGATTATTTTTTGCAGACGATGCTGAATTTGCTTAAATGCGGAAGCGAATATTTCAGCGCCGAGCAGCGCATACCGCTGGTATATCGGATAAGAAACAAATATGCCGCCGGAGAGTCGCTGTCAAGCCGCTTTTTTGTTTGTTATTTACTTTTTTGTCTGGGTATAATGTTTACAAAGTGGAATTTTAATGATATGCTAATACCAGCTGCCACTCAGCCCTTCGCTGAGCCAGGCACGGTTGAGGTCTTGAAGTCGCAAAGCGCAAAAATCAGCGATTGTTTGTTTTCGAGGCAAGAACTCAACGCCGTATCGATGGTCATCAGAGCCATGGGCGTCAGCCTTGAAGGCATCGATGTTGCAGAGCATCTGGCTATGATTATTGAAGAAAGTCGGCGTTCGGAAGGATTGGCAAATATCATAAATAACACAGGAGTAATGGAAAGACTGATAAATTATGAAGAACACGAAGGATATTGATTTATTTCTCTTTGACCTTGACGGCACAGTAAACATGGGCGAACAGCCGCTTGAAGGCGCTATTGCCACGCTGAACAGATTGACAGAGGCCGGCAAGATGGTTTGTTTTGTCACCAACAATAGCTCAAAATCCAAATACGATTATTACGAAAAAATTCACAGACTGGGATACAAGGCGAAGATTGAACAAATCATCACCTCAGGTATGGCAACGGCCCAATTTCTTTCAAGACACCGCCCGTACAAGTCGGTTTTTGTGTTGGGTACTGATGAGTTGAAGAGAGAAATGAGCGACTATGGCATTGAAATAAGGGATGACGGCGACATTGTAGTGTTGGGCTTTGATACATCGCTTACATATGACAAATTGTTTCATGCTTGCATTTTGCTGGAGCAGGGCAGGGAGTTTATCGCAACGCACCCCGATTTTGTCTGCCCTTCGGAATATGGCAACATGCCCGATACCGGCGCTATTATGGCGCTTATCGAAAAGACAAACGGCAGAACGCCGTCAGTCGTCATAGGTAAGCCCAATGCCCCGATGGCGGAGTTTGTTTTTGACCATTGCCATGTTGTGCCCGAAAAAGTCGCTATGGTGGGCGACAGGCTGTACACCGATATCCTTTTCGGCAAGAACAACAAAATGACCAGCATACTTGTGCTGACGGGAGAAACAACGGTAGAAATGCTCAATGCATCTGATATCAAGCCGGATATTGTACTGAACTCCATAAACGATATCGAAATATGACCAAGATTTTGATTGCGGCAAATAAGCATAAAGAAAAAAACTTGCAATCAAAGGCTTTGTATTATATAATATGTTAATAAAATCCTAGTTTCGGAGTAATTTTAGAATGAGTAAGAGAATTATATGGATTATAATATGCCTGCTTGTGGGTGCTTTTATATTGACCGGCTGCGTGGAGAACTTCAAGCAAGACGCTATTGCCGGTGATTATTCAAACAAAACAGTCACCTCAAACGGCGGCATGGCGGTTACTTACGGCAAGTATCTTTATTTCATAAACGGCTATGCGGAACAATCCGATGAGAACGAATTTGGCAAGGTGCTGAAAGGCGCTATTGCAAGAGTGGAATTGGATGCCCAACGCAAACCCAAGAAGGATACCTTTACGGTTGTTGTCCCGAAGAAGGTTTATTCCACAGAAAAAAATTATGGCGGACTTTATATTTTCAACGACTACATATATTATTCGACTACCAGTATGGACAAAGATAGCAAAGGCGAGCCCAAAACAGCAGAAATGGTTATTATGCGCACCAAGGTTGACGGCACGAACACCCAGGTGATAGCCGAATTTGATTCCCATTCCGTACCCTACAAAGTATCGGGTGACAAACTTGTATATATAGAAAAACAAATGGTCTGCCGCATTGACCTGTCCAACAAAAAATTTGCCAAACAAACCGTTGTCGAAGGCGTTGATTCGGCATATTTCTTCACAAAACCGACTGCAGGCAGCACAATGGACAACTATGTCTTTTATTCAAAGACTGATGCCGACACTTCCAGGAAGACCATATACGCTATGGCGATAGACGGCGACAAAAATGCCGCAATCATAAGCAGCGATATGCTCAATCCCGATGCATTGCTGACTCCGACAATTATTGAAGTAAAGAACAATGCCGACAAACTGACTGTTTTTTACAGTCTGACCGACAACCGCCCCAATCAGCCGGCTGCCGGACTATATTCCTACACATATGACGCCAGCTTGAATTTCAACAAAGAAAACCTTGTGCGGTACACCAACAACCCCACAACAACCAAGGGATTTGAATACAAAAACTTTTATTTTGCAGAGGACAAGGTGCTGGCTTTTGGTTCGGCAACAAACGCATCTGATACATCGGTATCTAAGATTGATGTATACTCCTTGAACGGGAATTATGAGTACAATGCCATAACCTTTGCCGCCACAGTTGTGCCTTATGAATTCCAAGCAGTAAAGAGCGATGCACAGACGGCATATTACATGTATTATACCGCTTCAGACAAACTTTATAAAATAAAGTTGTTTGATGTCAACGAAGAAGGTTTGGTCAAGGTGGAAGGCGACGCCATGGTATGTTACAGCGGCTCATTCAGTTCGCAATGGATAGGCGCAGAGATAATAGACGGCACGCTTTATTTCTTCAACAGCACCATCAGCAACAATATATTCTACCTCAATCTTGACACGGTCGTGGACAGAGACCCAGAGACGCAAAAAGCCAGCCTGTTGGGACGCATGACAGATGCCGACAGAATAAGCGCGCTTTAATAAACGATTAAAAAGCCCCAAAAAACCTCATAGGCTGTTTCCTGAAAAAAGGGAGGCAGCCTTTTTATATTTGATTGTACAAGTATGCGTAAGGACGGCATATGTTAATTATCGGCAAGGCGCAGGCAGTTTTGCTGAAAAGTAGCCAAATATTATGAAAAAACAGTTTACAAAATAATGTTTAGTCAATATAATATATCCAAAATGAATATAGCATGCGATTTATGCGCAAATTCAGGAGGAACTATGCCAAAATATAAGCTGTGCCCTAGATGCGAAATAAACTACATTCTCAACGATGCAGAGTATTGTGAGATTTGTCAGCTTGAGATAGCCGGAAAACTGCGCGAAGAAGAAGAGGATATTGAAGACGACAGCGAAATCTGTCCAAGGTGCCGCATAAACTACCTTAGCGACGGCGAGAAGTTCTGCGAGACTTGCATTCTTGAAATAGAGGTGGACAAGGCAAAGAAGAAAATAATTGACGACATCGAGCCTGACGAATGGTCAAAGATAGACGAAGGCGACGATGACACCGAAGAGGTCATTGAGGACGAAGAAATAGAAGAAGTGCCGATTTCTCTTGAGGAACTTGCCGAGACGGAGGAATGGGACGGCGACGAAAGTTTCAATGACGCAGAGGAAGAGGATATTGACGACGACCTTGACGATTTTGATTATGACGACCTTGACGAGGATCTTGACGAGGATCTTGACGAGGATCTTGACGAGGACCTTGACGAGGATGACGACGATATCTTTGACGATGCTGACGATGACGGCTAACAAAAAGAAGGTCCTTGAAATAAGCAAAATTTTCCTTTTAACCGAAGCGATAAACAATAATTAAGAAACAATTTTTCTGAAAACACAACCACAGGCTGCCAAAAGTCATAGAATGGGAGCCTGTTCTTTATGTTATTTGCACATTTGCCGATTTTTTCACTTGGCAATGCTAATCGATGCCGCCGCGCAGCGATTGCTTGCAGCGCAGCAACTTAAAAGTAAAATTCTAAAAAAGACTTTTATATTTATTATATATATGTTATTATATTTCTGTATATTAGATTATATAGACAGAAAGAGAGGTCAGCAGAATGAATTCCAGATTAAGAAAGGCTATTATTATTCCGGTTCTTGCTATTTGCGTGATGGTTATTTTCATGCTTTCTGTCACAGCAACGCTTAGAGCCGAAAGACATTCTGCGCAGGCTGCCGTAGCCGATTTGGAATTTACCGTAGAAGCAGGAATTTACGATGCCGACACAGGAACATGGATGGCTTATTTGGACGGTACTTCCTATGAACATATTTCTTTCAGATTTTTATTGACTAGCCCCAACAAAAATCCCAGCATTACGCAATTCAATTATGTTGAAGGCACCAGCGATGCCGCTGTTCGCGCCAGCATGGATTGGAAGGAGCACGGCGAAGGCAACGAATTGTTGAGGCCCGACAATATGCACAAAGCCGAATTTGACGGCGAAGAGTATATGATTTGGACTTATCCAAGGGAAGAGTCGTATGACCGCTACATAAAGTTCCGCGCCATTGCCGAGACAACAACAGGCACGGGGCAGCCCATTACGGAAGAATACAGACACAACAGCGTATTTCATATTATTTACAACAACGCCGTCGACCCGACGGATATCATAATTGACAGAGTAGACGCTTTTTATTATTCGGGCGCTTCTTGGAGAACTTACTCTACCGTACAAGGCAACCCCAACAATATCTGGATTTCCACTCAACTGCGTTTTGACATCATCAGCCCGGGGACCACTCCGAACAAGAAATTCTACTACTCCATTGACGGCATTACCGACATGAACAGCACGGAAAAAACATGGCACCCCGCCAACGGAGATACGCCGAACATGTGCATTATTCAAACCAACCTCAACGGACCCGTGCATTTCAGAGTTACCGACCAAAACGGCGTCATAAAAGGTTATCGCACCACCGACACCAACGGCGCGACCATTTATGCAAGAATGGATATCGAAACGCCGGAAATTGAGATCAGGGCGCAATCCACCAGAATAAACGCCAATGGCGAGACCGAAATATATGACTACACCTCCGATAGGTGGAGCTACAATGACATTACATATATCATCACTCCGACGAAAAAAGGCGAGTCTCCTGTACGCTATGAATACAGAGTTACGGGAGTCAATGACTGGACGGCGCTTGCAAAGAATACTGGCGGCGGCGGTGAATTTTATACCCTTCCGCTAAACAGAACCACCGAAAACATTTATTTCCGCGCCATCAGCGACGCCAACAAGGAATCGGTTTCAAGCGGCAGATACAGCGCATATATAGACAAACAACAACCTGTGGTATCCATAACCGCAAGGGACAAACTAAATACGGATATCCGTTCATTCGGTACAAACCCGGGAAGCGGTTATCGCGTTGGTTATGCCAGCGACAGCATTACCTTCACTGTCTACAACAGAACGCCCGAAGGCAACCTGATTTTTAATGAATCTCCATTATATTATACTTATAAGTATACATATATTGACAACAATGGCGATATCCAAGAAACAGACTATGCCCCCATGTCCGCAAGCCCCGATGGACAAGGATATACTTTTTATTCTTTTACCGACGCGGTATACTCATCTGCGCCCATAAACAGAAGGACTTATACCGTCAGGCTGGAGTCACGCTCGGGGTTGTATGACGAAAAGACTTTTGTTGCAAGCATTCTTTACAGCGATTTTTCCATAAGCCTTGATTTGGTATCCAGAATAGAGAACGAAAAGGGCTGGGCGAACGCGCCTATACCTGTTTATATAAATGCGCCGATAATGGACAAATATATCTTTGCTTACGGCATATCGGGGACGGGTTATGAGAATTTTGAAAAGACCTTTGTTTGGGCTGCGGACGGCAGCGGAGAGGGCGACGACATCGTCAAAGATGTTTCGGCAGACTATGCGGATTTGGCAGAGAATGACCCTGGTTACATTCCGCCCGGCATGGCAAAATTCAGGATATATCTTTCGACATCAGTAGAAAGAAGATATTTTAAAATATACGCCTACAATGCCGCCGAAGTAAAGAGCAAAAACGAGGTCAATACTCCGGAAATAAGGCTTGACCTTGCAACGCCGAATGTCGATATCACGGCGCTTGTGCAACACTCTGACATTGTCATAAACCCCGGAGAGTGGGCAAACGGCAATATAGAATTGACGCTGGACTCAAAGACCGTCGACGAAATAAGTCTGTCGGGTATTGAATGCGAACTTATGGTTGACAGCAACATTCCCGAAAGAGTGCTGCAATCTTTGCTGGACAACGACGGACTGCCTTTGGGCAAATTCAAATACCTTTTTGAAATACCTGAAGGACAAGGCGATATCTTCTCAAAAACGCTTATGTTCCGCCTCACAAGCGGCTCGGGGCTGCAGAACTTTGTTTATTTTGACGCCCGCATTGACAAGAGAAGCATTTTGCTCAACTATGTATATGACGAACTCAATAATGACAGCCTTTTGGTTTACAATGCAGACAACCCTGTATTCAGTGCCGAAACTCAGCCTGTCTGCAAAGATATCGAATTCAGATTCAGCAGCAATCACAACGGACATTTCAATTATTGGTACAGGATTGACAACGGCGCGCTTGCTCAAGGAGCCGGTGACACTCCGTTGCAGGTTGCTATTGACCATAGTTCCCAAGGTGTCATAGTTTTGGAATTCTGGCTTGAAAGTCATGCGGTGGACGCCGAAGGCAACAAGAGCGTCACCAACACTTATACCATACAAATTCCCTACAACTGTTCTTCAATAAATATTACCGCAGCCATTCAGCCCCAGGCGCCGGGCTACAATCGGGACAACCAAACCGGCTGGATTGAAGGGCCGCTGAGCATACTCATAAACTTGCCGGCAGGCGAAGAATACGAAGACTATACTTACGGCATGATTATATTGTACGACAAGACGCCGGTACAATTTTATGACGAAAACAATCTGACCGAACTCAACCAAAAATCAGACATATATGATTATGCCATAATGGTGTCGCTCATCAACGGGGCCTTTGATTTTTGGGGAATAGACGAGTTCGGAACGCCGAGATTCTCCGACCCCAGAAGTACCAGCAGCAAATGTTTTTATACCGGCAACATAATTGTCTTTGCGTTCAATGAGGCGAAATACAGCTCCAATCCGGTGCCGATATACAGCAACGAAATAAAAATAGACAACAGCACTCCCGATGTTACGGACTTGATAGGCGAACTCAACGGAGAGATTGACGGAGCCTTTGTTTATAACAACGAAACCATTACTTTGCGCAACCCCGAATTTAACGACAGAGCGCCCATAAATTATTATTATTTCCTGGTGACGGAAGAAACTCCGGCTCCCTCAGATTTGCCCACGCAAACTCATCTCAACGGTTGGACCAGAATGTTGCCGGGCGACACCGTACAGATTGTTGAAAGCGGAGCCAACAGAGATACGGAGTATTATTTGTTTGCGCGCAATTCGCTTGACAGCATGAGCAGTCATTCTATCGGCGACAAGTACTCTTTCAGAGTCGACTCTTTTGTTCCGAGTTTTAACATAAATTATCCCGTAGGCGAAGGTTCGGATACCTCAACCACCATTGACGGCGAAGTTTATAACATTTTTACATTTACTTGGACGGAAGAAATCAACATAGAATTTTATACCATTTCAAACACGGGCGTTTATTATTGGTATTCAATAGACAACAGACAAACCTGGATAAAATATAATGAGCTGCCTTCCACTGAGCGCAACTTTACTTTCCGCTTTAGTGAGGACATAAGGAAGACAATGTTCTTCAAGGTGACAAATCAAGCCGGCTCAGAAGTTGTTTTCAATAAGCCTGCCATGGTGCAGATTGACACCAGAAGACCGGATTTCACGCTTGAAACCTATGTGGGCGGAAATGTTTATAACGGCGGCGGCTATGGCTCAATAGATGTCGGCGGCAGTTTGCACGGTTTGGCGTTGACGGATACAAGCGGACAATGGGCAAATTCAGCGGTGACAATTGTCATCAGAATAGACCCCGAACTGCGCAACCCCAGCACCGTCAACTATCAATATCTGATTGTATCGGCAAATGGGGAGACGCAGTATACCAAGACCCCGTCTGACATTGTCATAAACAATGCCATAACCTTTACTACCGACAGAATGGACAACTTTGGCAAAAACAACGATGCCATACTTGTTGTACAAGCAATTTGTCCGGCAAACGGCAAACGCTATACTCAGGCCATTCGCATAAAAGTAGACAAGGTTATTCCCGAGTTCAAACTTAACGGCGAGGTTTATATTTCCGACACCTCCAACCAAACAAAACAAATAAACTCAGGAGATTGGACCAACCAAGAAGAAGTGCGCGTCAGCATCGAAAGGACCAATGTTGTTCCCAATGTCTCAAATGTCAGAATAGTATATTACCGCGATGGCTCCAGTTTGGAAAATCAATGGCCGATGGACTCAGTGACGGGCACAAGCTATGGTATGGTTACCAGCACCAGAAGCGAGACGCTGCGCGTTGTGGCAAGGACGGAATCCGGACTTGTTTATCAAAGAATTTTTGAAATAAACATAGATACCGTACCGCCCCAAATAGAATCGGGTATTATCGTTCCCAGCGTCACAGGCACTCCGAACACTTATTATATTGACCAGCCCATAACCTTCCGTGAAGAAAATCTTAAGACTGCGCAATACATTGTGCGGCCGGGCGACACCGTAGGTTTCCCCTTGTCGCAAGGTCATATTATTGCCACCAACTCCGTTGACAACAGCGAGGACTCAAAAGGTTATGTAAAGATAATCATTGAAGACTTGGCAGGCAACAAAGCAGAGCTGGAATTTTATATGATTCCATTCAAGCTCAACATAAACAATCTGACCCTCAGCCAAGAAGACCTTAACACCGTGGACAGGTACGAAGAGGACTTGGCGGCGGCACGAGGAATTGACGATTCCAGAAGAGCATATTTTGAAAGTCTTATTATTCGCTTGCGCGACAGAGAGAACACTTTGCGGCAGGAGATAGCCGGGTTCCAATCCTACATAGCCGGACTTAGCCAAAAGGCCAGCTACGAATTGAAGTCCGACTACCGCGAGATGGATGAATATCTGACAACCTATCGCAACTATGAATATTATGGTCAGCAATGGATTCAGCAAGCCATAGTAGAGGGCGAGTATTATGCTTATTTCCAAAAACTTGAAGAAGAGCATGCAAAACTTGCTAAAGAAATGGCAAGGGTGACATTGGTTGAAGAAAACACCAAAAAACTGCCCGCCATAAATGTCGTCAAGGTTACGGACTATAACAGCGTTTTGCAGGTATATGACGCGTACCTGGATTTGTCTCCCGACCAAAAATCCGTATACGCCACGACGCTTTACAACAAGTTGATGACGCTGAAGCGCAAATGCGAAAATATGTTGCTTCAAGATGTTGATTCGGGTATCAAAATTGAAGGAAACCTGGCGCCGGGCGCAAGAATAGAGGTGACGAATTATCCCAATACGGTAGAATTATTCAACAATGCGCAGGCGACCATTTTGAACACCGTATCAAACGAAAAGCCCAGAACGGTTGTCAGCATCAACAAAGTAAGTCTGACAGGCGCCGCCTCCCAAACAGCAACCGGCGAAATTGTTGTATCGCTGCCCATTCCCGAAGAATTCTATAACTATGTGAAATTTGCCGTTTACAGACTGTCTCCCGACGGCACAGTCACCGAAATAAAAGGTGTGGAAATTCAGGGCGATGGCAAGAGTGTGCAATTTTCCGCCAACAATCTGGATACCTATATACTTGCCACAAAAGCCAACATAGCGGTAAGAGAGACTAATACCGATGTTTACGGCACGATAGGCGGATTTACAATAGATACCAAAGTGCTTAGATACATATCCATCGCAACAATAGGAGTGTTCGTAATACTTATTGTAGTCATCACCATTACGGGCGTAAGGAGAAGAAGGTTCCTGAATCACTACAACAAAGCGCACAAGAAGTCGCTTTACAAAAAAGGAGTGCAGAATGTGCCCAAAGGCAACAAACCTCCGGTGGAGCATCCTTTCAAAGATGGCGAGAGAGTCAAAACACCAGACAAACCTATTGTATAATTTAGCGTAACATAACCAAAAAGGGCTGAACAATCGTTCAGCCCTTTTCCATATGTTTAATTCTCTGCGGCGGTGAAAAGAGAGAATTAGCGCAAATACTCCATTTCTTTCAGTAACCGCGCAAGCGTTGCAAACCTTTCGCCAAGGCTTTCGCCGTTCTTTGCCAACTCATTCATAAACAGTACTATGTCCTCGTCTATCATAGGGTTGTCGGCGCAGACTTCAACTGTCATTGCGTCACCCTGCAATCCGACTCTATCGATGACGGGGTTTTCTTTGTTATAAAAGCCTGGTATTCTGTAAGCGTCCTTGAAGTATAGGAATGCTCTGCAAATGAGTATGGACAAATCCAACGCTCTGTGCATGGGCATTTCTTCCGATTGTCTTGACCATTTGTCACCGGTATGCCGCCATATCTTTGCCGATATGTCCAGCTTTCCTCTGTCGTTCCATTGCGCCAGTCCCAAAGACAGTCCTTTGGCATCGGAATCGTATGCATACTTGCCGTCAATGTTTTCATAGTTTTCGCACACAATCACAGGTTTGTGTTTCAATGTAGTGGGAATTTTCATTTATGCCTCCGTTATTACTTATTTAGTAATCTAGTAATTTACTACATTATATTAGCCGTTCGGCAAGTTGTCAAGTATTTTTTTGCGGTCTTAAAGAAAAATATTATGAAAATTACTATACAAATTAAAATACCCTATTTTATTAAAGTTTAATATATGCTATAATGATATTTAGAAAAATAGTCGAAATAAGGAGAGTATTATGTCTACGAGAACCAAAGCATTTGTAAATTTCTATGCGGCTATCGGCACATTACAAACATATGCCGCTCTTGACGACAACGCCAAAGCGCTTGCCGCCAAGCAGAACATAGCTGTCAGATTCAGAGTAAAAGACGGTCCCGACGGGGTGCTGACATTTAAGGACGGCGCCGTCAAGGCTGCGCCATACGCAGAAGGCACAAAAACCGATATAGTGTTGAACTTCGGCAGCAACCAAAAGTTTAACGACCTTGTAGACGGCAAAGGCTCATCTGTCATTCCGTCCAAGGGCTTTTTGAAATTGGGCTTTCTTTTGAAAAAGGATAGCGCATTCAACAAGCTGACTGAAGAAATGGCAGCGCTTATGCGCAAAAAGGAGTTTGCAGATGCCCAAGAAAAAAGGCTGAGCACTTTGCTTGCTTTCAATGCAATGATAGCAGCGTTGGCGCAAATCGGAAATGTTGACGACATAGGCAGAATAAGCGCCGCCAGAATTCCGGAAGGCGACATTGCCGTAGAAATACCCAATGAGTGCGCCATTACTCTCAGAGTTACCAAGAAAGACGGCGAAACCAACCTTGAATACATAGCTGAACAAAGCCCAAATCCCAGGGCAAAAATGATATTTGACAGCATAGAGACCGCTAAGGGTGTTATTGACGGAGAGCTTGACGCTATGTATTGCATATCCTCAGGCAGAATAGCAATGAAGGGCTATATCCCCATGCTGGACAACCTGAACAAGATTTTGAACTTAGTTCCGAAATATTTGGCATAAGGAGTGATTTACCATGAAAATAAACAAGTATGACAATAGCAGAAAGTTGATGGAAAGAGCCATCAAAGTTATTCCCGGCGGCGTATACGGCCACCTTGGACCTGCCGAAGGATGCATGATTCCCGTTGAAGCCTTCCCGAATTTTGCCTCAAGGGCAGAAGGCGCTTATTTTTGGGATGTCGACGGCAACAAATACATAGACTACATGTGCGCTTACGGTCCGAACATACTAGGTTATAATGACCCCGATGTTGACGCGGCCGCCAGAGCGCAGCTTGAAAAAATGAACTGCGTCACACTGCCAGGCGAAGCAATGGTAGATTTCGCAGAGCTTTTGACGGGTCTGACCAAGAAAGACTGGGCATTCTTCTGCAAGAACGGCGGCGATGTTACGCTGTTCTCAAGCATGATAGCCCGTTTTTATACCGGCAAGAAAAAGATGATTTTTGTCAACGGTTATTATCACGGCGTTGCGCCATGGTCACAAAAACCCGACAACCCCGGCACACTGTATGATGACTGCAAAAACTCTCTTTATGTTGACTTCAACGACCTTGAAGGCCTCAAGAAGATTATTGCAGAAAACAAAGACGACATTGCCGGACTTATTTCTACCCCCTATATGCACGGCAACTTCCAAGACAACATTACTCCTGCCGAAGGATATTGGCCTGCGGTACGCAAACTTTGCACCGAAAACGGCATAATACTTATTATCGACGATATTCGCTGCGGCTTCCGCCTTGATTTGTCAGGCTCAGACCACTTCTATGGCTTTGAGGCAGACCTTATTTGCTTCTGCAAAGCTTTGGCAAACGGCTACAATGTTTCCGCGCTTTGCGGCAAGGAATTCCTGCGCGGCGCAGCAAACTCAATAATGTATACCGGCTCATATTGGATGAGCGCAGAACCGTTTGCGGCAGGTATTGCTTGCATAAAGAAACTCATTGCCAACGACGCTTGCGCCCATTTCAAAAAGATAGGCACAATGCTGTGCGAAGGTTTGGTAAAAATGGCAAAAGAAAAGGGTGTTAATCTCCATGCGTCGGGCGAACCGGCATTGTTCTATCTCACGCTGAAAGATGACAACTCAGAGTATTTGCATCAAGAATGGATAGCTGAGTGCGTCAAGAGAGGACTTTGGCTGACCAACCACCACAATCACTTCATAAACCTTGCAATGAATGAAGACACCGTAAAAGAGACGATAGCCATTGCTGCGGAAGCCATGGACGCAATGATAGCCAACAATCCTCAGGTTTACGCAAAGAAGAAGAAATAAAATGGATATTGCGCTTATAGTTTTAATAAGCATTTCCTTAGTTGTAGGGCTTCTTAATTTAATTAAGAAGCCCCGCAACGAAAACACCCCAAAACCTTTTGAAGAAATTACCAAAAAACTAGAAGAAGAAAACAAACTGACGCGAGAAGCGCTCTCACATAGCTTTCGTGCGGCCAATGAAGCAACGGTAGTCGGGGTCAAAAACACAAATGACGCAGTTGTTGACAACATAAAGAATTTATCTATTTCCAATGAAACAAAAATTGCCGAAGTCAAAGCCGAACTGGAGAAGGGTTTGGCAGACATAAGATACAATGTCGGACAAAACCTCAAAGAAGTTCGTGAGGACAACTCAAAACAGCTTGCCGAAATGCGCAAAATTGTCGACGAAAAGCTGTCCTCAACGCTTAATGAGAGATTGTCGCAGTCCTTTGGTCTTATTAGTGAGCGGCTGGAGGCTGTGCAAAAAGGCTTGGGCGAAATGAATGAGCTTTCAAGCGGAATAAACGACCTCAAAAAGGTGATGTCAAATGTAAAGACACGCGGCGTTTGGGGAGAAGTTTCACTGGAAAACCTGTTGGAAAGCACTTTGACAAGCGAACAGTACCAAAAAGGCTGCTGCGTTTCCGAACAATCAAGAGAGCAAGTGGATTTTGCTATAATATTGCCCGGCAAGGGCAAGGACAGAGTATACTTGCCCATCGATGTAAAATTCCCGACAGAAGACTATCAAAGGCTGGTTGAAGCAGGGCAGGAGGGCGACCTCGAAAAGCATGCAAAGATAATAAAGAAGCTTGCCGACACCATAAAAGTGCAGGCAAGAAGCATCAGCCAAAAGTACATAAACCCTCCCATGACCACGGATTTTGCTTTGATGTATTTGCCTACTGAGGGGCTGTATGCCGAGGTGCTGCGCATTCCCGGGTTGGTAGAGGAATTACAAAACAAATACCGCATAGTACCCTCCGGTCCGACAAATACTTTGGCTATGCTGAACAGTCTGCAAATGGGCTTTAAGACGCTGGCAATTCAAAAATCAAGCTTGGATGTTTTCAATGTATTCACGGCATTCAAAAAAGACTTTAACAAATTTATTAACAATCTCGAAAAGGCAAAGGAACAACTTAATAACGCTAACAGCACTCTTGACGAGGCCACAAAAAGAACAAATATCATTCAGAAAAAAATTGACAGGGTGGAAAACTTAGACTATCTTGAGGAGGGTCAAGAGTAATGAAAAGCAAAATGTTGTCCCTGATTCTGATACTGGCGATTGCAGCATCAGCTGCTTTAAGCATGGTATTTGTTTATAACAAAACGGTACGGGTGGAAGCCAGCATAGCCGTTATTTCAGATTTGCATATTGTCAGCGATGAGCATTATACGCAACAGAACTATCAGCAATTTGCCTCCGAAGAAAAACTCATTCATCTTTCAGAAGCCGTGCTGAAGACTGTCGTAGACGATTTGATTGCCGACAAGAAAATAAAAACTGTATTAGCAGCAGGCGATATCACCGAAAATGGGGATATAGCATCCCAATATGCCGCCGCAAGGATACTCCAAAAGCTGGTTGATGCCGGCAAACAAGTTTTTATCATAAACGGCAATCATGACGGACTCAAAAAAGCCGAACATGTCGGAGTGCGCGCAGACGCCGATTTACTTAGAGAAATTTATCATGAATTTGGATATAAGCAAGCCATTGTGCAAGACGCTCGCTCGCTTTCATATGTTGCCGACATAAATAGCAAATTCAGAATAATAGCAATAGACAATGACAATTATCTCAGCCCCGACATTGACGGTCCAAAAGCAGAAATTGACGACCAGCTCATTGAATGGGTGGAAACACAAGTTAAGCAGTGCATGGCCGACGGCAAAACGCCGATAGCCATGGCGCACAAGCCGTTGGTAGGACACATGCCTGCCATGATAACAAACCTGATGGGAGTTGAGGCGGCGCAGCCGGAGTTAGTGCAAATGGCAAATGCTCTTGCTGACAGCGGCTGCCAATATATATTCACCGGACACTTGCACGGGCAGGACATAGCGTCATACACCTCGCCCAAAGGCAACAAACTTTTGGACATTGAGACCTCGTCTTTGCTTTTTGTGCCGCATGCCTATCGCAAAGTAAAAATTACACCAAATGAGGTGCGCATCACATCGCATCGCGTGGAAAAGCTGAATATGGACTATGTATCCCCATATTTTCCGTCCGAGGACTATGAGTTGCTCAAAAATGACTTCACCGCTTATGCATATGGTCATTTCCGAAACGCCATGAAAAGCAAGGTTATGGGAGAGTTGTCTGCCTCAAGCCTGACAAACATGTTGGGACTTTCTCCCAGCATGATGCCGCTTATGGAGTTGCTTGCCGAAAACATTATTGGTGAACTGTTCAATATGCCGCTGTACGGCGAGGACTCTTTGGACGAACTGATTACTAGCAACGGCGGCGCTGCGCTGCCGGCAAGTGACAACAGAGATTTGATAGATGTCGCGGCATTCTTAATCAATGTCATAAACAGCGGCGACGAAAACCTTTCGGCACAAACGCCCGAACTGGTCATTCTTAAACAGGGAATAAAGTCTATTTTCTATTTTTTAGAAACCGAAAAATACTCCTTTGAAGAGTACTTCCCCGGCATATCCGACATTGAAGTAGATGTCGAAAGACTATTTTCCGATGGTGAACTGGAAGTAATAGACAGCGGTATAATTGCCTTTGTCTATGAAATGGTAAAAGACAGCTTGCCCTCTATTTTACAGAATATGAACTTTAAGAATCTGGATTTGCTGGGCAGCGTCGTAAAGTCCTATATGAATGAAGCGCAGGAAGGGCTGGGCACAAAAATACATGCAGCCTTCGGCAAAAAGCATTTGAATTTGGACATACTTATCGATGATGTGGTCTATGGCACACTGCTGGCTGACGCTCTGCAAGATGAGCCTCCCGCCGACAACAATGTCGTAATAAAAAGAGCGACATTGCAAGAGGGGAAATAATTCAAAAGGAAAAAGCGTATCTGATAAAAATGAAATGCCGCTTGAATTCAAGCGGCATTTCATTAAGATTAAAGATTTTGTAGGCTCATGTAAACTAGGCAACTCCTATAAGAAAACCGCTAAGAAATCTACCCGAGCCTTGGTTATTAGTCAACAATTGTCACGGTGCCGTCTTCGGATATTTCAAGGATATCTCCCGTTTGGACTGTTTCCAAAAATTCTTTGCCCAACTGGTCTATGGCGATTACATTGCTGTCTTCCCACACTTTTGCCAACACAATGCCGCTGGCGGCAAGGCTGTCAATGTGCTCTGAAAAAAGGAAAGCAGCAGGATTGATATTCATTGCGCACACGGTTTGAATGACCAGACCGCCTGTCGTTGAACCAATAGTAATGGGCAGACACAAGGCTTTTCCGGTTATATTGCGTCCATATATGTCCGGGTTGTTCTGGTCGGCGGCGATGACTTCCTTTGCGTTCTTCAAGGCGCTTTTTTGGAAGGTGGCAAGCGTGTTTACTCCTTGACGCGAAACCACGGCTTCGCCTTTCCAGTTGCCTGCCGCAATTACTCTGCCTTTATATGTTTTCATAATTATTTGCCCTCCTTGCCTATAATGATGTTGAGTAGTTCGTCATCTTTGTAGTATCGCGCCGCCGAATAGGTGCGCAGCTTGTTGGAGTTCGTGGCTATGTTCCTCTTGCGTGTTAGCGGATTGTTGGTGTACATTAACGGACAAATGCTGGTCAGCCGTCCGCCTGCCGCATATAAGTTTTCATATTCGTCGGTCTTTTTGAACTTTTCGACTACATCGGGGCTGGCGCTAAGAATTGTGCGGATAGCCACCTTTGTTTTGTCATTGTCGCGCAGTCCGTTGCCTATTTTTTTCGTCCAGTCGTTGAGCTGCGCAAAAGACAAGTGGGGGCAGCCGATAAAGCACATTTGGGGCTTGCTCTCGGCTTTTTTCCACATGACGGGATAGGACTTATAGACTCTTTCCAGTTCGGCGTCATCGATTATGTATTCATGGGCGCCTTCCTTAATCAAATCCTTGCCCATGCGCTTTGCTTCGGGAGTAAGGTTTTCGATATGATACAAGCCCACAGCGCCGTTGGAGGCGGTCGCCGCTCCGAAATCTTTTAGGTAGGCAATGGCGGAGTCATTCATTGAGGTGCCGACAAAGCGGTCAAGCCCTGTTATGTACGGTACGGACTCCATAACTTTCAGACCTATGGCGCTGCCCAGTATCTGCGCTTCGGGCTTTTTGGTTGTGCGGACATGCACTATCCAGTCCGCCTTTCTGCCCTCGTCCGTCAGCAAACCGAATTCCGGCACATATCCTAAGATGGCTCCGAAAAGGTCGAACATGCCGCTGTTACGGTTGCAGCGAGCGCCCAAAGCTGAGTTGGCAAACACGACGGCGGAGGATTCCGCCCAAGAGAGTATGTCGCCTTCTTTGGGCAGATTGCCGACTTCCTCAAGATAGCAGGTGCAGGAGAATGCGTTGTCGTTCTTCAGCCCGACCTTTTTGAGTTGTTCTTCATATTCCTTTTGGCGCGAATACATGATTTTGCTGAAAACAAGTTTTTCAAGCGCAGAGCATTTTACATTTGCATAGTCAATTGGACGAGGGTCGACGGTAAATCCACCCTCAGCTTTCAGGCCGTCTGCAATAATTCTGTCCATGGTACGATAAAGAGGCTTCAAAAGTCCTATGCCAAAGCTGGTGACAAGGTGTCCTGTTTTGTGCGTCACCGGCACCAATCTTTTGGCGCCAAAAATTTCGCCAAACATAATAAGGGTCTTTATCATCAAGGCTTTTACTTCGCCTTGACTGCCCTCTAGTATGGCTTTTTGTTCATTGGTCAGTTTCATAAGTACCTCCCGTTTATTAAACGACTTTTTATATTGAGCGGGCTTTGCGATATGCGCTGCGTGTGGCGTCGGTTACCAGTCCGGCTTTGAAGCTGTCGCCAATATTATAAATTTCTTTGGCGGCATTCTTTGCTGTCAGTTCATAGAACAAGCCGTTGTCGGGGCAAGCGCCTGTTGCAAGCACAACAATGTCGGCTTTGAGTTCGCGCTCAATGCATTTGTCCTTAATTTTGCGCAAGGCGTCAATGGGATTTTCGACATTTTCGGGAAGAATGGGCGACCAGCTGTTGTAAGGGTCAGGCACATGTTTGTGCTTGTTTTGGCTGACAATGACTTTGTCATCCTCTATGCGCAGCACTTTTGTGCAGTTGAGCAATTCTACGCCGGCTCTTTCAAGGTAGTGAATGAGATGTCCTCTGTTTGCCGTGCAGACATGATTCATTATGTACTTTTGTACTTCAACGACCTTGACTTCCTTGCCCAGTTCGTATTTCAAAAGATACGCCGCTTCTGCGCCGACGGCTCCTCCGCCGACGACGACGACATCTTTTGCGTCCTTTACGAGGCTGTTGTCAGCCAGCAAGGCTGTGGCGCTTATGACATTTTTGTTGTCTATGCCGTCAATTTTTGGTGTGAAAGACTTTGTGCCGGTGGCGGTGATGATGACATCATAGTTCTTTTCTTTGAGCGCATCGGCAGTTGCTTCAGTCTTCATATGCAAACTGAAGTTGGGGTTTTTTTGCATCTTTTCGACACGGCTGTTCAGGAATGTAAGGTAGTTCTTTATGTCAAACTTAATTATCGGTTGGCATCCCGGAACTATATTGCCGCCTACTTTGTCGCTCTTTTCGTAAAGGTCAACTTTATGTCCTCTTTGCAACAGCACCCCGGCGGCTACTACTCCGGCGGGTCCAGCTCCGATTATTGCCACGCTCTTTTGGGTATCAGCTTTTGGGATTTCTCTGGAATACTCATTTTCAAACGCAGTCCTTGGATTGACGGCGCATTGCGGATGACCGCCCTCTACGAATTCGTTTATGCATGCTTCTTGGCAGCCGATACATGGAATAATATCGCTGACTTCGCCGGCATAAGCCTTGTTGCACCAGTCGGGGTCTGCAAGCAACGGTCTGCCCAACATGACCATGTCACATTTGTTGTCACGCAATGCCTGCTCGGCAATGTCGGGATAGCCAAGTTTTCCGACGGCTACGACGGGAACCGGCAAGCCTTTGTTTGAGAGAATGTTGTTTTTTGCAAAATACTCTTTTGCCCAGTTGGCAAGCTCGATATAGCAGCCTGCAGGCATGGAAGCAGGAGGATGCGGCAGCCACCAGTTGTCATAGCAGCCCATGTCCACGTCAAACATATCGACGCCGGCCTTTACCAGTTCTTTCATATATTCAAGCGTTTGCGCTACCGTTCTTTCGTTTTTGAACTTTGACAACGGTTTTTGGGTATTCATTCTTTCGCCATATGTTGCGTTCAGCGCCAGGGTCAGGTCTATTCTGTACATAATCGGATAATCATCGCCGACTCTGCGCCTTATTTCTTTTATCATGTCCAGTCCGAAATTCATATAGTTGGCATAACGCCCCATTTTGCGGCGGTTGAAAGCCGGATTTGTCATTTGTTCAAGCAAATAGCCCTCATGTCCGTGAAGGTATACGCCGTCAATGTTGCAGGCCTTGGCGTCTGCGCTGCCTTGTCCGATTCTTTTTATGATTTTTTTGCAGGCTCTGTCGCTTAGGCGCAGACAGGGAATATCTTTTATGTACCAGTTCGGGTTGTTGCTGGAGCTGCGGGGGAAGGCAAACTGGTTTACCAAACAT
Organism: Christensenellales bacterium; assembly: GCA_050309775.1. Lineage (GTDB taxonomy): Bacteria > Bacillota > Clostridia > Christensenellales > DTU072 > DTU072. Next base: position 134,840 of record JBNRMV010000008.1, read on the forward strand.
TGCGGATTGCCCACTCGTCCCAAACCCGGCGTCAACTGAATGAACAGATGCGCGCCGTGGGCATGACATTTTGCCGATAGGTCGCGCCAACCGGAAAATACCGTACGGCTGCGGTCAATTCTAGGAAAGTAAGTAAGGTCGCCCAACTCTATAAGCGACTTGTCTATGCCAAACGACACAGGTATAAGTCCGGTAGTAATGAGTCCTACGCCGCCTTTTGCTCTCTCTTCAAAATATGCCAGCATACGCTCATCGGGGCGGCCCGTTTCGTCACACATGCTGATATTGCCCATGGGAGCCATTACTAGGCGGTTCTTTATGTTAAGTTTGTTAACTTTTATAGGTGAAAACATATGCGTGTAAGGATAGAGTTTGTTCGTCATGGTCGGCACATCAAAGCCATTATTCCACCAATCGCCAAAGCTGTCAGTCAGTTTTTTTACTTTTATTTCGTAATCCATATACTCCTCCAAAAACTTTTCAATATACATACATATTAACACACTTTTTGACCGTTTTCAATACGCATTTGAGCTTTTTCCGACCATTTTGTATGGTTGTATTTTCAAGTTTTGCATATTGAAATACTTGATAAGATATGTTAATATATAATAAATACATAATGGCTAAGGAGAGTGTTATGGCGACAAAATACGGCGGATACACAGGAAAAATGCTGAGGGTCGACCTCACAACCAAAACTTATGGCGAATATGATTTCTCTGACAAGGACAGAGAGCTTTATCTGGGCGGCAAGATTATGGCGGCAAAGATATTGTATGACAACATAAAAGCGCCTATTGACCCCCTTTCGCCCGACAATATCCTTGTTGTGACCACAGGGCCTCTGAATGCGCTGGGCGCTCCCTCTTCGGGACGGTTCAACATATCGTCCATATCTCCGCTTACGGGATTGCTTTGCTCCTCGAACTGCGGCGGCACATTTGGCATCAATCTGAAGCGCGCCGGATATGACGCCCTAATCATTTTTGGCAAAGCAGAAGAAAAAACGCTGTTAAAAATTTCCGAAGAAAAGGTAGAATTTCTTTCGGCAGAGGAACTTTGGGGCAAAACCACGGGCGACACGCAGCAGGAACTGGGCAAGGGCGGCAAAATAGTCATCGGACCCGCAGGTGAAAACCTAGTAAAGTATGCTTGCATTGTCAGTGACGAAAGAGCCGCAGGCAGGGGCGGATTGGGCGCCGTTATGGGCAGCAAAAACCTAAAAGCCGTATTTGCCTCCGGCAAAAATATTCCCAAACCGTTCAATAAAGAAAAGTTTATGGCGCTTAACAAAAAGTGGACAAAGGCATTGCAGTCGCATCCTCTGACGGGCGTCCAAATGCCGAAACTCGGCACAGCCGGACTGGTGACGGGTATGAACGCACACAACATTCTTGCCACCAAAAATTTCAAATACGGACAATTTGAAGGCTTTGAAAAAATTTCCGGTGAATATCTTGCAGAAAAGTATTTAATAAAAAATAAGGGCTGTCAGTCCTGTCCTATACAGTGCGCAAGAGTTGTCGAAGTGGACGGAAAGCAAGTAAAAGGACCGGAGCTTGAAACGCTGGGGCTGCTGGGCGCAAACATTCTGAATGACGATATTGAAAAGATTTTTAAGTGGAATTATGAACTGGACGAATTGGGCATGGATACCATTTCGGCAGCCGGCAGCGTGGCTTTTGCTATGGAGCTTAACGAAAAAGGGCTGTGGGACAGCGGACTGGAATTTGGCAAGACCGACAACATTTTGGACATTTTCCACCAAATAGCTTATCGCAACACTGAGGTAGGGGATATCATAGCCGAAGGTACCCGAAGCATGAGCAAAAAATTTGGCGGAGAAGAGTTTTGCATACAAAGCAAAGGAATGGAGCTCAGCGCATACGAGCCGAGAAGCGCAGTCGGACAGGGATTGGGTTATGCCGTATCGAACAGAGGCGGTTGCCACCTGAATGCAGGATATCTGGTAGTGCTTGAAGGTTTGGGACTTTCCATAAATGCATATACCCACAAAGGAAAAGCTACACTTTCCATGACTTTCCAAGACCTCATGGAGGCAGTAAGCGCCGGCGGCAGTTGTCTTTTCACTACATATGCAGTATTCCCGTCGTTCCTAATCAGCAAGCCCAACAGCTTTATGACAAGACTGGTGAATAAAATTATGCCATATCTAGGCGGTGTGCTTTATTTGGCAGGCAAGTTCCCGACATTACTGGCAGTAAATCTGCCGTCTGTATTGCCTCATCCCGTAGTGATTAACCACGCCACAGGAATGAAACTTAATTTTGGCAAGATGCTGAGAATAGGCGAGCGCGGCTACAATATCGAAAGGCTGCTGAACAAAAAACTTGGCGTTGACGCCTCTTGGGACACACTGCCCAAGAGGCTGACGCATGAGTTGCAGGACGAAAACAACAAGAAATCAAAAGTGCCGCTTGAAAGAATGAAAAAGCGTTATTACAGGGCAAGAGGCTGGAAAAACGGGCTTCCCACCGACAGGCTAATAAGACGGCTGGGCATTGAGCAATAATGGCGAAAATAAAGTTTTATGGGCTTATCAGACTTAAAGCCGGAGTATCTGATTTGACGGCAGACGCCGCAACCGTAAAAGAACTAATTGCGGTTTTAGGCAACCAAATTGACGGTTTGGATATATCCGAACTCAAAAATGCCGTCATTTTTGTAAACGGCAAAAACATTACCGAACAAAAAATGTACCGTACCAAACTTGACGAAAACTCTGAGGTTATGTTTTTGAGTCCGGTGTCAGGCGGCTAACAAAAGCAAGGCTTTTAGCGGGCATAAAATATTGATACCTTTCTTATTTTGTGATACAATAGACATATTCAAAATAAGGAAGGTTTTATTATGGCAAAAATCCATTTAGCGTTCAGATTTCATATCAATTTTTATCATTCATACAGAGGCGACAAACCTGACGAAACCGGCTTTGGCAAGGACATCAGAATTATCCGCTACATACTTGACGTGCTTGACAAGTACAATCGCATGGGCATACCCGTTCGCGGCACTTGGGATTCGGAGAATTATTTTTCTTTAGAAAAACTTATTCCCCAATATTGTCCAGACATTCTGGAGCGTTTGCAACAGAGAGTAAACAGCGGCGTGGACGAAATGGAGATAATGAGCTACAACAATGGCCTTGTATCTTCTCACACAACAGAAGAATTCGACCTTATGATGTCAAAGACTCTTTCCAACAGCGCCGGTTCGGGGCTGAAAGACCTTTTTAAGGAATATGCTCCGATAGTGCGTTCACAGGAATGTATGATGACGCCGGCTCTTGTGCCGCTTTATAAAAAACACGGCGTCGAAGCCATTACTTTGTTCTACAGTTGTATACCGTTTAACGGTTTTTCAAATTTTGTGCCGCTTTTACCTTTGGAACAGCGGTTCAATCCGCTTTGGTACAAACCCGAAGACGACAAAATAATAGTCATACCTGCCGTGGGCGTGGCAGATGTTTTTGACAATCTCGGCATAAAAGCATATATGAAGTATTTGCGCAAACAGCAACTGGCTATGGAAGAGCCCCAAGACCTGCTTGTGCTGGTAGACATGGATGCCGACGACGATTATTGGAGAGGTTATTTCAATACTTTCCTTTCTGAGTTTATACTCAGAGATAAGGAAAAGTTGCTTTGGGAGGGCGGACTTGCCCATATGATTAAGCAAGTCAAGGACCTTGATTATGTGGTATTTGACACACCGTACAATTATTTGAAGAGCCATCCGCCGATAGCTGAAGTCAGCTTTACTCAAGACACCGCTGACGGCAGTTTTGACGGGCTGTCACCCTGGTCGGACAAACTGGACAACGCAAAACTGTGGTCGGGAATTGACAGGGCAAGGACGCTTTGCGAGTATGCCCGAGCCGTAGCCGAGCTTGCCGAAACTGATGTGGAGAAAGAAATAGCCGCAACGCTGGAAAACCGCATACTCACCTTGTCGACAACTCACTTCGGACTGTCAACCCCCGTCATGTGCGTTCCGCGCTTAGAAGTGGCGGCTGAGTCGGTGCGCAAATGTGTTGACGAGTCGCAATCGATATTGAAAAAAGCCGAAAAGGCATTGCAGCCGGATGGCATCAAAGCCGTGTTCCATAAGGCATTTTTCAATCAGAGCGATAAGCAAGGATTTATCAGAATAAAAATTGACGAGCAGCTAGCAAAAAAACCGCTTGCAGTATTTGCCGACGGCAAAGAACTTGATTCTTTCATTGTCAAGGGTTTTGACGGCTATGAACTCAGAGCAGCAGTCAAGACTGCCGAAAAGGTCTTGAATATGGAAATTAAAGAAAGCAAAGCCGCCAAAAAAAGCAATGTCAGCCTGACGGTAAGCAGCATAGAAAACGCGCATGTTGCAGTCAAAGCCGACGAAAACGGCAGCCTGACTTTGTACTATAAAGACAAAGCCTTTACCGACAAAGGCTCAATGGATTTTTGGGTAGAGTATAACAAAAAAATTGTACGCTGTGAACAAGCCGAGGTGACGACAGAGTTTGTCGGCGGCGACACAGCCGTGCTTACCAGAAAGGGCGCAATAGACATCGGGCAAAAAGTCAGCTTTACGCAAAAATTCCTAATAAGCGGTTCACTGCCTTATATATACGCCGATGTTGAGGCGGTATATCCCAGAACACCCGACTACAAACCCAACAAGCGCAAAATGAGAAACCTCAAAAGAGGTTGGGACACAAGGTGGCGGCAGATTGCTCCGCTGGAGATTGTACCTTCATTCAGAGGCAGCGATGAGCAGCCCGTAAAGATTATTAAGCATAACTTTTTCGGCAAGGTCAGCTCCTTTGATTTGAATTATGGCACTTTTTCAAAAAATGCCGAGATAGATTCGCTGAACAACGCCGTTACGGCAGGTTGGGTGGCGGCGTCCAACTCCGAGCAGGGAGTGTTGTTGGCGCAATCAATAACCGCCGACAGCAACTTTGCATTTGCGCGTATGCGTATTTGCAAGGATAAGGGCAAAGACAGTCTGAAAATAAATCCCCACGGCACATATTTTGGCAAACAACTGCACTATCCCACAAGACGGCACGAGATTGTCGGCATTGTTGCCGAATCTCAGGCGGCGCAGTACGAGCCTTTGGCACCTTCTTACAGCGGCGGTCATCAGATGTTTTCGCTTATGATTGCGCCTTTTGAAGGTCAGCCTTCCGAGCAGTTGCAAAATGACGCCATGTTGCATGCCTATCCCCCCCATATTGTCTCCTCCGAAAAAGGCTTTGGCAACTTAGAGTTGCAAAACTGGTCAATGGAAATAATTAAATAAGTTGTAAAAGCCATTGAGATTTATATACTATAATCAACAGGTGAAGATATGACAAAGCAAAGACGCACAACAAAAAATCAATCGCGCAGCGCAAACACGCCAAAGAAAGGCTCTTTATCAAAAATTGCCTTTTATACCTTTATTGTAGCCGCGGCGGTATATCTGCTGCAAGCCATACTCGGAAAGATTGGCGTACAGTCCAACATACTTCAAACGCTCCAAAGCGTGGTAATCATACTGCTGTTTTTGGTGACGGGGTTTATGGGCTGGAGATATTGCCGCACAAAGAAGTTTCTTATTAAACTGCTGTATCTTATTTGTGTAATAATAATTATCGTGGCGGTGGTGCTGCCGATAATTTAAGAGATTATTTCAAACGCAAAGCGCCCTGTAACAGGGTGCTTTTTTGTATAATCAAAACGCACGGCAATGGGCTTGCCGTTGTTAACAAATTCTCCCAGCATGTACTCTCTGGAGGGTTTATTTTGCGCAAGCAGGGTTTTGAATTCGTCGGAATAGGGGCGCTGTAAGATACGCGGCACTTTTCTGGAGTTGTTGGAAACAAGGAAGTCAAATCGCAGCAACTGCTTTGCTTCCTCTGTGCCGCTTAGGAACTCCAACAATAATTTATGAATGTTTTTTTCATTATTTCTTTGTAAGAAAAAATCCGCCAATACGGAAAACAGCGAAAAAGGGGTGTCAAACTTTCTGAAAAGGTATTCCAAAGTATAATGAAACCGTCCGCTGTTATAGACCTTGTCAATAACCGCCGCAACTGTTCTGAGCCGTTGCAATTCGTCTTCGGACATGTCGGGCGTCGATATAACTTCGTAAGGCGCGTCGGCGCAGTACTTTGCCGGAAAGTTTTTTCTTATGGGCGTGCCTTTTAGAAATTTCAAGAACCCAAGTTGCAGCATGTGCGGACGCAACACCAGAACTTGATTGATGGCTTGCGCAAAGGTGTCAAGTGTTTCGTGAGGCAGTCCGGCAATAAGGTCGAGATGCACATGAATGTTGCCGCCGTATATTATTTCTGCCATATTGCGTATAAACAACTCTTTATTGAAAGGTCTGTTGACTGCGGCCAGGCTTTTTTCATTGAGGGACTGCACTCCGGCTTCAATTTGCACAAGTCCGTTCGGCAGACCTTTTAATAAATCCAAAGTGCTGCGCCTGAATAAGTCGCCGCCGACTTCAAAATGAAAACAAACGCCCTTACTTGAAAAATTTTCAGCAATAAAAGCTATAATTTTCTCCGCACGGATTGCATCGGCATTGAAAGTGCGGTCGGTAAACTTTATAATTCTTGCGCCGCTGTTTACTATGTTTATTAAATCTTCGTATACTCGTTCAAGGGGAAAATATCTGACGGACTTTGTCAGTCCGGCCATGCAATATGCGCAGCGGAAAGGACAACCTCTGGAAGATTCGTAATATATCAATTTGCCGTGGCTGTTTTGCAATCGTTCGGCGGTATAAGGCGAGGGTATTTCGGCAAGGTCAATCCTTTCTTCGTCAATGTTTTTTTCTCCCCCATTCACTAAAAGCCTACGCAAAGCCTCTTCGCCCTCTCCTGTTATTGTATGGTCGGCGGGAAAACTCTCGTCCGCCTCAGGTCCTCCGACAATAATCTTGCAACCGGGGCGCAACCGCCGTATCTCTTCAGCCAGCTTTTTTACAAAAGGGACATTAAAGATATACACAGACAGCAACAAAATGTCGGGCTGAAAATCCAATACCTCTTGCAGAACGGCGTCAAAATCTTCATTGATATTGTGATAAACCTCCGTTACTTCAATACGGTTTTTTTTCAGATATTCGGCAAGAAACCACCCGGCAGGCAGCGTGTGGATATATTTTGAACTAATGCCTAAATAAAGAATTTTCATATGCATATTCTATACCAACAAGCGATAAAATACAATTAAAAACAAGTTTTTTGGCTTTTTTATACTTAGCAAGTTGCGTATGGCGCAACTTAGTTGCGGATTTGATATTGACAGCAGTTGTTGATTAACTCATAATTTAAGTAGAATATTATGGTTTTTGGAGGATTTCTTATGAAATTAACAGGCGGCGAGATAGTTGTAAAACATTTAGTAAACGAAAAAGTGCCTTACATTATCGGCATTCCCGGGCATGGTGTGTTGGGGCTTTTTGACGCAATCAGAAAGGAAGAAAAGAGCGGCGGAATAAAATATATTCAGGTCAAGCATGAGCAGGCAGCCACAGCAATGGCCGACGGCTATTACCGCGCTTGCGGCAAGCCGCTGGCGGTTTTTTCATCAATAGGACCCGGCACGCTGAACACAGCCATAGGGCTGGGAACGGCTTATGTAGACTCAACGGCATTTTTGCAGCTCTGCGGCGATACCCATACTCATATGAAAGGAGTAGGCGTGTTGCAGGAAGTCGAAAGATATCAAGACAGCAACATAATAAGAAGTCTTGAGCCGCTTGCAAAACGCAGTTGGCGCGCTGAAAGCATAAAACAACTTCCAAAAATAATGCGCCGCGCGTTCAATTTCATGACAACGGGCAGAGGCGGACCCTGCGTGTTGGCGCTGCCCATGGACATACAGGCTGAAAGCTCTGAATGTGAAATCTTGCCGGCAGAAAACAACCGTGCCGGCTCAATGCCTGCGGCGGACATGGCGTATATCAAAAAAGCCATAGAACTGATGAAAACGGCAAAAAGACCGCTGATACTTGCAGGAGGCGGCGCGCTGAAATCAAGAGTAAGCGCAGAGATTTTATCGCTTGCCGAAAAATGGGGCGCTGCCGTGATAACCACGCTGCAAGGCAAGGGTGCCGTAGCCGAAGGGCATGCTCAATACGCATTCCATACCGGCTCAAAGGGAACTCCGGTGGGATTGGCTTTGGCAAGAAGCGCCGATGTCATATTGGCGCTGGGCACAAGGTTTGCTGACGAAACAACTTGTTCCTACCGCAAGGGCGTCAGCTTCAACTTTCCCGACACAAAACTCATACACATAGACATTGACGCCGCCGAGATAGGCAAAAATTATGCCGCCGACATCGGAATAATTGCCGATTTGAAAGACGCATTAAACAAACTAAATGAAAATTTTGGAGAACATAGCCCGAACAAAGCGTATTTGGAAGAAATCACTGCGCTAAAAGCCCAATGGGCAGATTATTTGAAAAAGATAAGAACGCAGCAAACAAAGGATATTACAATATCGCAGCTTATCGGCAAACTCAATGAGGTACTGCCCGATAACACAATCATTTCCACTTCGTCTGGCAATACTCAGGCGCAGCTTTTTCAAGAATACTGCTACAAGAAACCGTATTGCAATCTGACCACGGGCGGTTTTTCAACAATGGGTTGGGCGGTGCCTGCCGCCATGGGCGCAAAGTTGGCAGCCCCCGAACAGCCTGTCGTAGCATTGCTGGGCGACGGTGACTTTATGATGATTATGCAGGAGTTGTCCACAATGGCGCAATACGAAATACCCGTCATAGTAGTAATGGCGGACAATTCAGGGTGGATGGCAATCAAGGATTTGCAAATGGACGCATTGGGAGAACATGCGGCGTTCGGCAATGATTTTCTAAGAAACGGCGAGGTTTACACCCCGGATTTTCCCTCAATATCAAAGGCATTCGGCATAAAAACATACGAAGTAACAACGCTGGACGACTTGCAACAGGTCATGCAAAAAGCCATAGCCGACAACAAACCGGCATTTGTCTATGCCAAAGTAAGCCGCGAGTATCCTTTGACCGGCGGCAAGGCTTTCGGTTGGTGGGATGTGCCCATTCCCGAATATGACAAACAGCGCCGAGAGCAATACGAAAAAGCAAAAAGCCAAGAAACCATATAGGACGGGAGGCAAATTATGAAAATGAAATTTGTTATGATAGGCTGCGGCAGAATAGCAACGCTGCATGTCGCCGGCTATAAGGACAACAAAGACGCAGAACTTTATGGTGTATTTGACAAAAATATGTCGGCGGCCAAGAAGTTTGCAGAGGAACACGGCATACCAAAAATATATGACAGCTACGAGGCGGTTTTGGCGGACAAGGAAGTCACCGCAGTAGAAATTCTTGTGCCTCATCATTTGCATTGCGAATTGACGGTGCAGGCGGCGGCAGCCGGCAAGCATGTTTCGGTGCAAAAGCCCATGGCTATGAACCTTGAAGAGTGTGACAAAATGATTGCTGCGGCAAAAGCCAATAATGTCAAGCTGAGAGTGTATGAAAACTTTGTCTTTTATCCTCCGTACCAGCTGGCAAAAAAGCTGCTTGACGACGGCGAAATCGGCGAACCGCAAGGCATGCGATACAAAATGAATAATTGCTCATTATGCTCTTTGAATGCTCCTGCCGCAAAAATGCGAGCAAAGGCGGCAGGCGTGAGTATGGACGAACTGAAACCCACAGGCTGGAAAGTGGATACCCTATCTTGGACTTGGCGGCTAAACGAAACTTTGTCCGGCGGCGGCCCGGTTATTTTTGATGACGGTTATCACAAGTTTTCGGTTATAATAAACATGCTGGGAGAAGTCGAAAAGGTCAACTCATGGATAGACTATACTCCGGTAATACCCGGGGTGTATCAGGATTGCCCGGCGACTATTATGTGGAAACACAAAGACAAGAAAGTTTATGGCGTTTTTGATGTCACTTCATCGAAGGATATGTACATAGAAAGCAAGTATTATACCTGTGACGAGCGCATGGAAATTACGGGGTCCAGAGGAATTTTGTGGGTGACGAGATGTACAGCCACCCTCATGCCCGAGGTTGCTCCGGTCATTATGTACCGTGACGGAAAGCTGACGGAATATTGGGATATGCCGTGTGACTGGCAGGATTCGTTTACAAATTGCACAAGGGACTTTATTGAAGCCATACGCGACGACCGCGAGCCGGTTTTGTCGGGCGAAAAGGGCAGAGAGGTGCTGAAGTTTGCGCTGGCGGCCATAGATTCGGCAAAGCGCAACCATGAAGTATATCTTGATCGCTATGAGGACAAGGCTGTTCCTAAAAAGAAAGGTTTTTTGAGCATAGTTTTTAGCAAAAAGAAAAAATAACCAAATGGGGAGAGAGAAAATGAAAGTAGCAGTAATAAATGAAGTGTCTGCAAAAGACAAAAACAAGGATATAATTGATGCGTTGGAAAGCTGCGGCGTGACGGCAATAAATGTGGGAATGGCGGCGGATACTACGGATATAGAACTGACATATATACATACCGGACTTATGGCGGCGGTGCTATTAAATCTTGGCGCTGTCGACATGGTTGTCGGCGGATGCGGCACGGGACAGGGTTTTATGCTGTCGGCTATGCAATACCCTGAGGTCTATTGCGGACACATTACCGATGCGCTGGAGGCATGGCTCTTTAGCCAAATAAACGGCGGCAACTGTATTTCGCTGGCGCTCAACAAGGGCTATGGCTGGGCGGGAAAAATAAACCTTGATTACATTTTTGAAAAGCTGTTCAAGGACGAGATAGGCGCAGGCTATCCTCCAGAAAGAGCACAAAGTCAAAAAGCCAGCCGAAAAAAACTTGCCGGCATCTCACTGGCTACGCACAAAAACATCAAGGATATCTTGCTTAGCATCGATGAAGATATCATCAGCACTGTTTTTTCGCACAAGCCGTTTGTAGACTTGGTGACGGCAGATGTCAAAAACAAAGATTTGCAAAAATTTATTATAAAAATGTTTTTATAAAAGGAGTAATAATGAGCAAAAGTCTTGAAAGGGGCTTGCAATCGCTGTTGCTGTTGGCATCCAGAAAGAGTGTAGGCGTCACCGAACTTGCTGAGGAGTTGGAAGTAAACAAAAGCACGGCTTACCGCATTTTGGAAACGCTGCGCACATTCAACATGGCAGAACAGGACAAGAGCACACTAAAATACAAACTGGGACCTACGGTACTCAAGTTTTCCGAACAACTGTATAAAAACCTCAGCATCATAAGTATTGCTCGTCCGTATATGCAGGAAATATCCGATACAGAGGGAGAATCCGTGCATTTATGTATTTTGTCAAATGACAGCGCCGTTGTCATAGAACAAATAATGACTTCGTCAAGGCTGATAGTCAACGCCAAGGTAGGCAACAAGGAGCCGTTGCACAGTTCATCTGTCGGCAAATGCCTTCTTGCGTTCAGTCCGCCACAAACCGTTGAACAAATACTTCAAGCGCCGCTTGAGAAATTTACCGACAAAACCATCACTTCAAAAGAAAAGCTGCTTGAGGAACTGGAAAAAATCCGTCAACAGGGTTATGCCATTGACGACGGCGAAATCACCGAAGAAATACGCTGTATAGCTGTGCCGATTTTTAATCATCGCCGGGAAGCAAATTATTCGCTGGGAGTGTCGGGCCCGTCGGGTCGCATGAAGGCATATAAACTAAAGACCATTGCATCGGCTCTTATGAGAGCAGGCAATGCAATTTCGGCTCAACTGGGATATGTTAATTAGAACTGGGAGGGGTGACTTATGAATAGTATAAAAAGAAAACTCTGTTACGCCAGCGGCGATGTGTACGGCGGAGCGGCATTTTTGATTTTCAGCCTGCTGTATATGAACTTCCTTGTGCTTGTGGAGCAGTTGCCGGTGGTGGCGGCTTCAGCAATAATATTTGTCGGCAAAATCTGGGATGCTATCACCGACCCGGTTATGGGCAATATCTCCGACAAGACAAGGTCGCGTTTCGGCAGACGGCGTTTTTATTTTCTTGCCGGCATTGTACCGGTATTTTTGTCATTCATAACGCTGTTTTATTCTTTCGGCATAGATTCTATAACAGCTAAGATTGTTTATCATACTTTCGCATACATGTTCTTTGGGACAGCATTTACCATAGTTATGGTACCCTATAATGCCATTTTGTGTGAAATCACTTCTGACTACAATGAGCGCACCAGTTATACCACAATCAGAATGCTTGTGTCGGCAGGAGCCTCTCTTGTTGCCGCAGTTGTACCCAGCATGGTAATAAAAGCCATTGGCGGCGAAGTCAACGGACCTGCGCAAAAAAACGGCTATCTTGTTATGGCAATAATGATGGCGGCAATATTCGGGCTGTGCTGGCTGATTACCTTTTTAGGCACCAAGGAAAGAAAAGACCTTTTGACCCCTCAAACAATAAATCTGCGCATGTGGCTGTCGCTGTTCAAAAACAAATCTTACCGCATCTTTTTGGGGATTTTCCTGTCCTTTCAAGTTGCCGTAGACCTCATGCTGGCGCTTTTTATATTCTATGTGGATATAGTACTTTTGAAGTACAAGAGTTATGAACTGATTATCGGAGTGCTGTTGGTCTTCTCCATGCTGTTTATGGTGTTGCAGGGTTGGATTGCAAAAAAGAAAGGCAAGGCGTTCCCCCTTTTCATAGGTATGCCTATATGGATATTGGCGTCGCTGGCATTCATATTCCTTGACAGTGCAACGCCTGTTATTTTGGTGTGCATTCTTGCGGCGTTTATAGCCGTAGGTTCTTCTGCCGGCAATTTGTCGACATGGTCGATGTTGACGGACATATATGATGTCGATGAGATTATGACCGGTAAAAGACGGGAGGGCATTTACAGCGGCTTTACAACATTCACAAGAAAGGCTGCCAGCGGCATAGCCGTGCTGATTCTTGGTTTTGGCTTAAAGGTTTTTGGTTTTGACCAGAACGAATACAATATCCTAAAGAGCCAGATGGCTGATTTTGATCCCGCAACATATGCGCAGTCGGGGCTGGTGCAGGGTATCAAGTGGATGTTTGTTGTCATACCCGTACTGTTGCTTTCAATAACACTGTTCTTTGCGCTCAAATACAAGTTGAACAACAAGAGATTTGATACTGTGCTAAAAGGCATCGAACTGCTGAAAGAGGGCGAAAACCTTGCGGAAGAAATGAGTCAGGAAGAAATAAAGGACATAGAGCTGGTGACGGGCGCAAAGGCAAGCGACCTTTGGGCTCACAAATAGATTTCGGCAACGGGCAAATGATAGCTGTTATAAAGACGATACGAAATAACGCTATCGCCCAGTCCTCTTGAAACCACAAGATATTTGCCGTCCTTATGGTACAAACCGCTGTCGAACTTTGGGAAGGCGCCTTGACCGGGAGAATATAGACCCTGTCCGAAAATACGGAACTGTCCCCCGTGCGCATGACCGCCGAATGTAACCAGCGGCTGTAAGGTATCATTCAAGTATTGCGGCCATTTTTCCGGACGGTGCGCCAAAAGCAGCAACGGCAGGTTGCGGTTCAGCGAAGTATATCCCTTTATGCTATCTTTGCCATAGATTACTTTGTCGCTGACGCCGGCTATCGAAATGCGCCGAGCTCTTATTTGTATTTCACGGCAATCGTTTTCCAAAAGGGTGATGTTGTTTTTTGAAAGCAACTGTTTGAAATAGCGCAGATTTTCGTTTATGGCTTCGTGGTTTCCCAGTACTGCAAAGCAAAGCGCCTTTTGCGAAAGAGCCGCAAAGAAAGAATCAAGTTCGGCGACATGCTGTTTTTCTGTGGTGGAATCGATGGTGTCGCCAGTGATAAAGATTAAATCAGGCTTGATGCTGTCAATACGCTCATAAATGAATTCCAGACTGCAACCGCTTTTGGGATAGTGCAAGTCGCTAATCTGCATAACCGTAATTTTCGTGCTGCCTTGACCGATGCGGAAAACTTCGGCTTTGGTTTTGTCGGAAACGGCTCTGCCTATCAGCGTAAAGCCGATTAGCAAGCAAGCGGTAAATACTATTATTACTATGATATATCTAAGTTTTTTCATTGATAATAATATTATATTGCAAAGCCGGCAATTTTCTCAATAAATTATGGTATAATAATAAAAATGCAATAAGGCGAAAATTATAGTTTGTATCAAAAAACCAAGCCGCAGATATGCCGAAGAATGCCGATGGCGGAAAGATAATATTATGTCATTTCTTGTCAATTGAAAGAAAAGAGGGCGTTTTCGGCAAATGACGGCAAAAATTTAATTATTGTTGACTTTTATTGCTCATTAATTTATAATCTATTACTATAATATATATAATCTTATTTTATCATAATGAGATTAGGAGGAAGCAATGGCAGAAGTAATCAAAGTAACCCGCGAGAAATTTGAGGAACTCACCGCAAGACTGAAATACCTCGAGACCGAAGCAAGAGGTGAAGTGGCTGCCGCCATCAAAACAGCTAAGGAGTTCGGCGACTTGTCCGAAAATGCCGAATACGCTGCTGCCAAAGACGCACAAATTCAAATAGAAACCGAAATAGCCAAACTTGCGGATACGCTTACTTACATTGAAGTGCTTGACGATGCCGAAATCAACGACAAGGTGGTGTCTTTTGGCACGCTGGTTACCGTCATCGACATGGAAGATGGCGAAACCATACAATACCGCATTCTTTCAACGCTTGAGGCAAGCAGCCGCGAAAACAAAATCAGCGACCAAAGTCCGATTGGCAAGGCGCTGTTGGGACACAAAAAAGGCGACATTGTCGAGGTATCGACCCCCGGCGGCATCGTATCGCTAAAAATCAAGGATATCAAAAAATAACGGAGAAAAAATGTCTGAAAAAATAAACACGCTGATTGAAGAACTTGATATAAACGAAATAATAGCCATTCGCCGCAAAAAACTTGAAGACCTGAAAGAAAGCGGCAATGACCCTTACGAAATAACCAAGTACGACAAAACCCATTCCACGAATGAGGTTTTTGAAAATTATCAAGAGCTGGAGGGCAAGGAGATATCCATAGCCGGAAGAATTGTTTCAAAAAGGGTTATGGGCAAGGCAAGTTTTTGCCATTTGCTTGACGAAAAAGGTCAAATGCAAATTTATTTGCGTGTTGACGAGTTGGGCGCCGAAGTTTATGATGAATTCAAAAAACTTGACATAGGCGACATAATCGGCGTCACCGGCATAGTTTTCACTACGCACAAAGGCGAAAAGAGCATAAAAGCCAAGTCTTATATCTTGTTGTCAAAGTCTCTGTTGCCACTTCCTGAGAAGTTCCATGGTCTGAGAGACCAGGATTTGCGCTATCGCCAAAGATATGTCGACCTTATAGCCAACCCTGAAGTAAAAGAGACTTTCAAAAAACGCTCAAAAATAATAAGCTGTATGAGGCGCTTTCTTGATGAGAAAGGCTTCATAGAAGTCGAAACCCCAATCTTGAACACAATTCCCGGCGGCGCCAACGCAAAGCCTTTTATCACGCACCACAATACGCTGGATATTGATATGTACTTGCGCATTGCGCCAGAACTATATCTGAAAAGGCTGATTGTCGGCGGCTTTGAAAAGGTTTATGAAATAGGCAGACTTTTCCGCAACGAGGGCATGAGCATAAAGCATAATCCCGAATTCACCACCATAGAACTTTATCAGGCATATGCCGACTACAACGATATGATGGACATCACGGAAGAGCTGTTTAAGTATTGCGCTCAAGAAGTGTTAGGCACTACGCTGCTTAATTATCAGGGCATCGAGATTGACCTTGGCGGCAAGTGGAGAAGAGTCACCATGACAGAGTTGGTACGGGAGCATACCGGCATTGACTTTGACACAATGGACATGCCCGAAATAATAAGAAGGGCGGCAGAAATAGGCGTGGAGCTTACAAAAGACATAAGCTGGGGCAATGCGCTTTATGAGATTTTTGACCAAAAGCTGGAAGAAAAGCTGGTTCAACCGACTTTTGTTACGGATTACCCCGTTGAAGTCAGCCCTCTTGCAAAGAGGAAAAAGTCTGACCCAAGACTTACCGAAAGGTTTGAATTTTTCATTACCTCCAGAGAATTGGGCAACGCTTTCAGCGAACTCAACGACCCAATAGACCAAAAGAGCCGTTTTGAAGAACAGGTCAAACAAAGAGCAAAGGGTGACGAAGAAGCGCAAATGATGGATGAGGACTTTGTCACGGCGCTGGAGTATGCGCTGCCTCCGACGGGAGGACTGGGCATAGGTATTGACAGAATGGTTATGCTATTTACCGACAATTCTTCAATACGCGATGTGCTGCTTTTCCCGACAATGAAGCCGCGGAAATAATCATGCGCTCAAAATTCCAAAAAAAAACCGGGTTTGCCGCAATTATCGGCAAGCATGCCAAAAACATTAGTTTTCATACGCCGGGACACAACAATAAACTGCCAAAGAGTTTGGTAAGACTGGACGCTACTGAACTTGCTTATAGCGGTAATTTGTTGGAATCGCAGGGCATCACCAAAGAACTGGAAGACAAAATAAGCCGTACTTATCATGCGACAAGCGCTTTTATTTCAACAAACGGCGCCACAAACAGCATTTTAACTGCCGTATATGCGCTGAAAGCGTACGGCGGTTTTTTAATTTGGGGTGAGGCGCATATTTCAGTTTATAATGCGTTTCGCATAGCCAAAGCAAGGGCATTTCAAACGGAGTTTTTGCCCGAACAACCTCCCGAGGGTGTGCGCACGCTTGTTGTGACATATCCCGATTATTTCGGAAGATGTCTTGATTTGGCGGCTGTGAAAAAATATGCCGAAGCCAACAACTTGTTTTTGTTTGTCGACTCATCTCACGGCTCACATTTTATGTTTTATCCAAAGTTGCCTCTTTCGGCAACCATATTCGCGGATTTGGCAGTCTGTTCTATGCATAAGACGCTTCCCGTATGTACCGGCGGCGCCGTACTGCTTTGCAACAATGGTCAATTATGCGATAATTTAGTTTTGACAAGAAAGCTGTTTCACTCCACATCGCCTTCATACATGACCATGGCTTCAATGGATTATGCCATTGACCTGTTTGTGGCAAAAGGGCAGAGGCTTTATGACAAGGTTTTTGCAGCGCTGGAGAAGTTCAACCGAACAGATATAGGCGATTTTGAAATAGAACGAAATCATGACGCATCGCGGCTGGTTGTCACAAGCAAATATGTCGCCGCCGAAGTAAGCGCCGAACTTTCAAAGTTTGGTATCGATGTTGAGATGAGTTATGAAAATAAAGTTGTTGCCATAGTCACTCCGTTTAATTATAAAAAGCTGCCGAAGTTTGCGCTGAGTTTGCGCAAGATATCGGCATTGGATTTGCCTACATACATTGAAAAAAAGCCAGACAAAAAAAGCAAGGACATAAAATTTATTGATTTTGACGGAGATTTTGAGCTGGTAGACATAGAGAAGTCTGTTGGCAGAAGGGCATACTGCGGCATGGGCATTTATCCTCCCGGCACTCCGATTATCGGCGGCGGCGAAATCATTACTTCAGAGGCGGCGGAGTTGCTGAAGAAAAATTCCGCCAACAGTTTTGGGCTTGTAAACGGGCGCGTTGCTGTGTTATTATATAATGGCGGAGGCTTGTGATGGACAGGTTTATTACAATAGAAGGCTGTGAGGGCGTGGGCAAGTCCACACAGATAAAATACCTCAAAGAGTATCTGGAGATTACAGCGCAACCTGCGGTATTTACAAGAGAGCCGGGCGGCACTGTTGTTTCAGAGAAAATAAGGGATATCATTCTCAAAGAAGAAATGAGCCCGCTTTGCGAAGCGCACCTTTTTGCTGCGGCAAGAATTGAACATATTGAACAAGTCATTTTGCCGGCTCTTGCCGAGGGAAAACTGGTAGTATGCGACAGGTACATAGATTCTTCTTTAGCGTACCAAGGCTGTGCAAGGGGCTTGGGAGTTGACAAGATTATGCAAATAAACGACTTTGCCGTCAACAATTGCATGCCGCAGTACACAGTTTTTTTGGACATGAATCCGCTGAACTCTTGGAGAAGACAAAAAGGCAAGGTCATAGATGACAGAATGGAAGAGGAATCCGAGGAATTCCACTTGAAAGTGTATGAAGGTTTCAAAAAACTTTCGGAAATGTTCCCCGAACGCTATATTTGCATTGCTCCCCAAGAGGACAAACAACGCACTGCGCAAAGCATTACGGCGGCGCTAAAAAACAGAGGTATCATTAAATAATGCTACTTGATATGCTGAAAAACACTTCGTCCTATTTGATGCTAAAAAAGGACAAAGACAATAACAGCCTTAGTCACGCTTATCTCGTAATCAGCGAGGACGGTCTTGCAAGGAAAAGTTTTCTCACGCTGGCGGCGCTGAGCATTATTTGCAAAAACGCCTGTATGGAATGCGGCGCATGTTCTAGAATTCTCAAAGGTATTCATGTCGATGTCAAAACATATGATGGCGCCAAAATGTCAGTTAAGGATATCAACGCACTGGTTGACGATACCCAAACACGCAGTATTGAGGGCGGCAAAAAAATATATTTAATTGACAATGCCGAAGGACTGTCGGCAGCCGCGCAAAATAAAATGCTGAAAACATATGAGGAGCCGGGCGAGGACATAATTATTATTTTGGCGGCGAACAGCCCAAGCAGTATACTGACAACCATAAGGTCGCGCGCCAAGATACTTCATATTCCGCCGTTTGCCGCGACAGACATAACAAAAATGCTGATAGAAAGCGGCTGCGAGAGAGATGATGCGGAAGTGGCGGCGGCTTATGCGCAAGGGTCGCTTGAGCGGGCGGAAAGAATGAGCGGCGAAGAGAACTACCGCCAAGCGTTTGCCGACGCTTTGGATGTGTTGCTGACGCTGCGCAACTCAAAACAACTGACTGACTATATATTTTTGCCGATATTCAGCAAGGAGAATATAGCGTTGACGCTGGACTTTCTGGAAATAATCTTAGCGGACATACTCATTCTTACCAGCGGAGCAAATGTTGAACTAAAGACGGCGCACAGAGATTATGATTTGCAGCAAATAAAGAAAGGGTTTACCGCGGCAGGCGCGGCAATGGCGCTGCTTGCCGTCAACGAAGGGCGCAAAATGCTGTATTTCAACATAAACCCAACGAGCGTCGCAGAAAGAATTTTATTTGATATATTGGAGGCAAAGTATAAATGGCGATAGTAATAGGCGTTAAGTTCAGGAATTCGGGGAAGATGTATTATTTCTCCCCAAAAGATACAAAGTTTTGCGAAGGTGACGGAGTCATTACCGAGACCGTGAGAGGAGTGGAATTCGGCACGGTGGTCATGGGGAACAAGGAAGTGCCGGAGAAAGATATAGTAGCTCCGCTAAAAGAGGTGTTACGCAAGGCAACGGAAGAGGATATCAAACAAAACCAAGAAAACCTCAGCCGCCGCGAGGGAATGCTAAAAACCATTTCCGAAAAAGTAGCAACACATAACCTTGCCATGAAAATAGTTGATGCCGAATATACCTTCGACCGCAACAAAATTATCATATACTTTACCGCCGAGGGGCGCATAGACTTCCGCGACTTGGTCAAGGATTTGGCTTCAGTGTTCCATTTGCGCATAGAAATGCGGCAAATTTATGAAAGAGACGACATAAAAATGCGCGGCGCTTTAGCAACATGCGGCCGTCCGTGCTGTTGCACTACGCATCTTCAGGATTTTGAAAAAGTCAGTATAAAAATGGCAAAGGTGCAAGGTTTGTCGCTCAATCCCACAAAAATTAGCGGCTGCTGCGGCAAACTTATGTGCTGTCTGAAGTATGAGAACGATTATTACAACCAGACTTACCGCAAAATGCCGAAAGTAAATTCTACGGCTACGACCCCGGACGGCGAGGGTATCGTGGTGTCAAACGACATCTTGCGGCTGGAAGTAAAGGTAAGGGTAACGCTGCCTGACGGCACGGCTGATATAAAGACATATCCTTTGGCAAAAATAAATGCAAAAGAGGTTCAAAGTGTAGAGGACGACGACGATTCGGCTATGGAGACTGAAGTATGACTTGGCAAACAATAGTAGTAATATGTGTGCTGGCGGTGTTGCTTGCGCTTGCCATCATAAAATATGTTCGCGACAACAAAAAGGGAAAATGTTCGGGCGGTTGCGCAGGTTGCTCACAATCAAATTGCGCCATGCGAAAAAATGAAGACGAGCATTCCGACTCCAAGAAAGAATAAGCGGTTTTGCCGACAGTTTTTGTGCGCTATAGGCATTGGCTATCCGGCTTTTTTTGAATGTCTGCGCAAATGTCTGAAAATTTGTTTGCCAAATCGTTGAGTTCCGAATATAATGTGCTATAATAATAAGGATTTTCGGGGTGTAGCGCAGATGGTAGCGCGCATGGTTCGGGACCATGAGGTCGCAGGTTCAAATCCTGTCACTCCGACCAAAAGTAAAAAAATACGCACGATTTGTTGCGTATTTTTGTTTTTCTGACACTTTTCACGCCTCATATTTTTGCCTTTTCAATAAATTGCCGGCAGAGCCAAGAAGGCTTTCCTAAGATTGACAATTATCATGTAATATGGTAACCTAATATATGGTACAAAGGTGCCTTTATTTTTTTGAAAACATCGGCAGTTTTTGCCGAAAAATATGAGGTTGGAGGTAAAATAACAAAATGGAAACAAGATATGCAGTATCAAAAAAAGAAGTGTCTACTATGACTACGCAGCAGCTCAGAGAGACTTTCCTTTTGGACAAACTTTTTGAAAAGGGCAAGCTGAATATGGTCTATTCACATATAGACAGAATTATTGCCGGCGGGTGCATTCCCGTTCAGGATATTGCTCTTCCGTCGGGTGAAGAGCTCAAAGCGCAGTATTATCTCGAAAGACGGGAGATGGGCGTCATATGCATTTCGGGCAGCGGCGAAATAATTGCCGACGGAGTCAGCTATCGCATGAAAAAATACGATTGCCTGTACCTAACAAGGGGTACCAAAGATGTTGTGTTCCGTTCAGACGACAAAGACAATCCGGCTTTTTATTACATAAATTCCACTCCGGCGCACAGAGCGTACAAAACCGTACATATCCCGCTTGAAAAAGCCATTCATGTAAATCTTGGCAGCGACAAGGACTGCAACAAGCGCACCATAAACAAATATATCATTCCCGGCGTTGTCGACAGCTGTCAGCTGACTATGGGCTTGACTATTCTTGCCGAGGGCAGTGTATGGAACACCATGCCGACGCATACCCATGAGAGAAGAATGGAAGTTTATTTGTATTTTGATATTGCGCAGGACAATGTAGTATTCCACATGATGGGCGCCCCGGACGAGACAAAGCATATAGTAGTAAAAAATTATGACGCCGTTATCTCTCCCAGTTGGTCAATTCACAGCGGAGTAGGCACAAAAGACTATACCTTTATTTGGGGAATGTGCGGAGAAAATCAGGAATTTGACGACATGCAACATGTAAAAACTACGGACTTATTATAAGAGGTGAGAAAATTATGATACTTGATATGTTCAAACTTGACGGCAAAGTAGCCATAGTCACAGGCAGCAACACAGGATTGGGGCAGGGCATAGCCATAGCTCTTGCGCAGGCAGGCGCAAAGGTTGTCGGCGTAAGCAGACGGCCGAGCGACGAGACCGCAGAAATTATAGGTGAAAACTTTTTTAACATAATAGCAGATTTATCCACCACAGATTGCATTCCGTTTATCATAAACGGCGCGCTTGAAAAATTCGGCAGGATTGACATTCTTGTCAACAATGCCGGCATAATAAAAAGACAGGACGCCATAGATTTTTCTCAAGAATATTGGGACGATGTTATGAATGTCAATATCCGTACGCTGTTTTTCCTTTCTCAGGCGGCGGCAAAGGAATTCATAAAGAACGGCGGCGGCAAGATAATAAATGTTGCCAGCATGCTGTCATATCAGGGCGGCATAAGAGTGCCAAGCTACACCTCAAGCAAGAGCGCAGTCAAGGGTCTGACCATGGCGCTGTGCAACGAGTGGGCAAAATATAACATAAACGTAAACGGCATTGCGCCTGGCTATATGGTCACCAACAACACCGAAGCGCTGCGAGCGGACGAAAAACGCAACGCGGCAATTCTTGAAAGAATTCCTGCCGGAAGATGGGGAGAACAAAAGGATATCATGGGTACGGCAGTGTTGTTGGCAAGTTCTGCCGGCGACTACATAAACGGTTTCACCATTGCCGTAGACGGCGGTTGGCTGGCCAGATAACTGGTCAACGGGGGTACAAAATGAATGAAAGAATACAAAAAGTATGGCAGCTTGCCGACGACTCTACAAAAAGGTTTGCTCCGGAATCGTTGAATTGGCAGTGGGGACAGGCGCTTTATTTGTACGGCTTGTCGTTGATTGACAAGGAGTTCGGCAACCAAAAATACACTGAATATTTGCAAAAATTCTATGACCACCATATGCAGAAAGGTTACCGAGTAAACACTTCCGATACCGCAGCGCCGGCATTGGGAGCTTTTTATTTGTCGGAAGAGCTGGGCAAAACAGAATACGCTTCTGTGGTTGAGCGCGCAAGAAGATATATTGACGAGGCGCCGAAGGTCATCGAGGATATGCCCAACCATCTGGGCAGCGGCATAGAGTGCTATATCTATCCAAAAAGTATTTGGGTGGACAGCATGATGATGTACGGAGTTTTTACAGGTTGGTACGCCAAACAAAAAGGCGACGCCGAACTTATGAAATTTGCCGCCAAACAACCCCGACTGTTTGCCAAGTACCTTATGGATGAGGAAGAAAACCTTTTCTATCATTGCTATTGGACAAATTTCAAAACGCATTACCCCAAGAAAAAATTGTTTTGGGGCAGGGGCAATGGCTGGGTCATGGCTTCCATTCCGCTTTTTATAGAATATCTTGACGACGGCGAGGACAAGGAGTTTGCCATAGAACTTTTCAAAAAACTTGCGGCATCGCTGTTGAAATATCAAAGAGCCGACGGCTATTTTGAAACGGTATTCAACAAGGTGGGCAAGACATATACGGAAAGTTCGGCAACCATGCTCATTGCTTCAGGTTGGTTTTATGGCTATCGTGTCGGCTGGTTGGGCGAAGAGTATTATGAGGCCGCCAAGCTGGCATTTAATGCCGTAGTAGATGATTTTGAAACAAAAGGCGGGCTGCTTTCCATGCCGAAAATCAGCGCCCCGACTTCAGCTATACAGCTTATACCTTATTTTGTTTATAAAATTACTCCAAGAGGCAATGACTGGCACTACGGGCTGGCATCGGCATTCTTTGCTGCGCTTCAGTACAAGCGTTGTCTTGAGGCAAAACAAAAATAAGGGGGAGCGCCAGTGGTTTTTTTATACATACTTATAGCCTTGCTTGGCGGCGCATTGCTTTGGATAATAGCAGATGTT
The DNA here is from genome assembly GCA_050309775.1 of Christensenellales bacterium. Classification (GTDB taxonomy): domain Bacteria; phylum Bacillota; class Clostridia; order Christensenellales; family DTU072; genus DTU072. The sequence goes on from JBNRMV010000008.1 coordinate 158,304, forward strand.
GTTGTTGCGTTGCGCCAAAGACCCATTCCTGACTTGCCGAAAGAGTTTCTCAGCTCCGCCGGATTGTCGCTGGTATATTACTACCTTACGGAACCCGACAAGATTCCCGAAGGAGTGACGGTTGATGAAGAGTTCATTCTGAACAGTCTTGAGCCTTCCATAAAATACATAAATGCGCGGTATGATTGCGCAGACTTCCGCTGTCAGTTGCTTTTTCGGCTGTACAAGGATTGTTCCCAACAGCTATCTGAAAAAGTCAAAAGTCTGATAACAAAGACATTCCTTGATTTCAAATATAATATGGATGAGCCTGGCGAAGACAGCATGTGCTTTTGGTCGGAGAACCATCAGATATTGTTTGCTGTCAGCGAATACCTTGCAGGACAGGAATGGCCGGACAAAATTTTTACCAACAGTGGCATGACCGGCGCTCAGCACATGGAAAAGGCTTTGAAAATCATAAACCACTGGATGGAGCAAAAATATTATTTCGGCTTTTTTGAATGGTACAGCAACAACTATTATGCCGAAAACATTGCTCCGATGTCAAACTATATCGAATATTCTCAAGATGCCGAGTCAGTCAACAGAATGAAGATTATTTTTGACTTGCTTTGGTTTGATGTGGCGTCACATTCCGTCAACAATACCTTTGTTGCCGTCAGTAGCAGAATGTACGGCGACAACAAATCAAGCAATGTCTATGGCAATCGCATTCGTGGCGCTATGGCAGCCATATGGGGCAAAACGGATACCCAAAGTCTTGTTCATGCAAGGTCAGAGATTGAAAGAATGATTATGGAGGGCAGCGAAGATGTGGCGACAACCATAAAACTTGTCGGCATCGATTCGCAGATGATTCAGAACTTTACAGCCATGTACAAGAAAGGCTTCTACAAAGTACCCGAAGTAATATATAATACGGCGCTGGACAAAGAACCTGCAATAATTAAGGCGTCATCGGGGCTGAATGTGTCGGAACTAAAAGAATTGAGGCTTATAGGTCAGGATTATCACCAGATTATGGCGCAGATGGGAAGCGAAAGTTTTTCCAATCACGAAGTAATAGAAAACACGCTTAAGTTTCTCAACCGTACCAAAATGTTCCGCAACATCTTTGTCAATCCCCTCCGATTTATTAACATAAAGCTGTTGCGACTGTTGGGTATACCTCGTCTGATAAGCAAAAAATTGCCGCTTATGACAAACGGCATTGCATTGCAGCGCGGCAATGTCTATTGCTACCGTACGGCAGATTATTGTCTGACTACTGCAATAAAACAAGGAGTGGACATGTGCGGCGCCCAAGGACATATCTGGACGGCAAATATTGCGCCGGATTTGGCGGTTTATACCACACACCCTGCCAGAGATGACGACAGCAGGGAAAAACACGCAGCCTCCCCCGGGTATTGGGTGGGCAACGGCAGACAGCCCATGAGCGTTCAGCACAAAAACATAAATATTACTATTTATAAGATACCGCGCAAAAAAAGGCTTGCGGAATTCCACCTTGCAGATATCACGCATGCATATATGCCCAAAGAAAAATTTGACGAATTCCATATTGAGGACAACTTGGTTTTCGGTCGCAAGGGCAGGGTGCTGTTGGCTATGATAGCCAGCGGCAAGTTGACATACCGCGAATATGACGCCTATGCTGCGGCGCTGCTTTGTCAGCACGACCAACAAGTCGAAAAGATAGACGAATTGAAAGATAGCGGAGAATTTGACTTGGTCCTTAAAGGCGGAGAATATCACAGCTATATTACAGAGTTGTCGGATATCGATGCAGAGAGTTTTGAGCAGTTCCAAAAGCGTATAAGGTCAAACATTGTATCCATAAATCAAGGAGAAGTCGTTTACAAAACCAGGAACACAGAAATGACCGTCAGCTATGACGGGGTTTTTGAAGTTGACGGTAAGCCGCAGCCGACGGAATATAAGCGTTTTGACAGCAGATATTCTGTGACCGAAAGGCAAGCGGAAATCATATACTTTAATTACGGCGACAAGAAATGGATGCTGGACTATAAGAATAACATCAGAAAGGAAGTGGAATAGGAGTAATTATGAAAATAGGATTGCAACTTTTTACCATACGCAAAGCCGCGCAAAAAAATTTGGACGATGCCCTAAAAAGAGCCGCCGACATAGGCATAAAGCATATTGAGGCGGCGCGCATAGACTTTAGTTCGCAGAATGCCGATATCTTTTGCCGCGCCAAAGAAAAATACGGCACGCAGGTTATGTCCACGCAAATTAAGTTCCCCGTACTCAAAGACCAATTTGACGATATATTGGATTTTCATAAAAAGACAGACTGCAAAATTGCAGTAATCTCTGTGTTGCCGACAGAAAACATACTTGGCGGTCACGACGCGCTGAAAGATTTTTGCGCCGCCGCCAACGGGCTGGGCAAAAGGTATTCCGATGAGGGCATAACCTTGTGCTATCACCACCATGATTTTGAGTTTTTGAAAAGAAACGGCGCAAGGCAGTTTAATATTTTGACGGAAAACCTGGAAATAGGCTTTGTGATAGACACATATTGGGCGACTAAGGGCGGTTTTGCCGCCGACAAACTAATAAATAAACTCAGCGGCAGAGTAAAAGGCGTGCACTTGAGAGATTATGGACTTGTCGGAGTGGCAAGAAAGGCGGCAGATTGCGCGCTGGGCGACGGCGTTATTGATTTTGCCGAAGTCATTGAGAGCTGCAAACAAAACGGTGTGGAGTACGGAGCCGTGGAGCAAAAGACCAAAATACCCTTCGAGGAACTGCAAAAAAGCGTAAATCATATTGAGCAGTTGGGGTACGGCAATTTATTATAATCATAGGAGGCAACACATGCAACAATCAGCGGCTGAAAGAGCAAAGCAATTGTTTAACAAGGGTTATAACTGCGCGCAAGCGGTTTTTTGCGCTTTTTGTGAGCAGACAGGTATGGATTTTGACACTGCGCTAAAGTTATCGCAACCGTTTGGCGGCGGAATGAGCCGATTGCGTGAAGTGTGCGGAGCCGTTTCGGGCATGTTTATGGTGGCAGGTCTGAAGTATGGCAACACCTCTACGGAAGAGGCCGACAAACTAAAGCATTATGACATTATTCAAGAACTTGCCGCAAAGTTTAAGCAAGAGAATGACACTATCATTTGCCGCGAACTTCTTGAAAATGCCAAGAAAAAACCGCCTTTGGAACAAACAGGACCACACAATCCCGCATGTGAAAAATTTGTCATGGACGCCGCGGCGCTGACAGAAAAATTGCTTGCCGAGAAAGGCTGAAAATTGGGAAAAACAAAAAAGGCTGTTTACATTTTTAATTGAATGTGCTTTAATATTTATTGAACATAAGCGGAGGTTTATATATGAAAGTAGCAGTATTGGGTTTGGGTCAGCGCGGCAGCGGATATTTGCGCATAATGAAGATTTTTTGCAAAGATGTCGAAGTGGTGGCAGTTTGTGACAATTATGTCGTACGCACCGACGAAATATCAAAAAAATACAAGGTGGAAAAAAAGTATTATGACGAAAAGGAATTCTTTGCGCAAGGCAAAATAGCTGACGCTATTGTCATAGCCACGCAAGATAAGGACCATTTCAGTCATTGCATGCAGGCAATGGATGTAGGGTATGACAAAATTCTTGTTGAAAAGCCGGTTTCTCCAGACATTGAGGAATGCAAAAAGTTGCAGCAGGTAGCCGAACAGAAGAATGTATCCATAGTCGTTTGCCATGTGCTGAGATATTCAAAATATTACAAAACCATAAAGAAACTTATTGCCGACGGCGTTATCGGCGATGTCGTCACCATAAACCATACGGAGAATATTGCGTATTTTCATTTTGCCCACAGCTATGTGAGAGGCAACTGGAGCAACACAAACAAAGCCGCTCCGATGATTATGGCAAAATGCTGCCACGACTTTGATTTGCTGCATTGGTTCATAAACAAACCCTGCATTTCGGTGAGTTCTTTCGGCAACCTGAAACATTTTACCCCCGAAAACACCCCGAAGGGCGCCGCCGACAGATGTTTGGACTGCAAGGTTGAGTGCGCCTACAATGCCGAAAAACTTTATATCACCGACAGTCTTTTGAAAGCAACCTTTTTGAGATTTAACGGCAGAGTCATCACCGGAAAGGCCGGCGCCACTAAGGAAGAAAAGTACAAGGCGCTGCGCGAGGGCGACTATGGCAGATGCGTATGGAAGTGCGACAACAATGTCGTTGACCACCAGATTGTCAACATGAACTTTGTTGACGGCGTGACCGCATCGCATACCGTAACGGCATTCTCAAAGAAGTTTTACCGCCGCACACAAATCAGCGGTACAAAGGGCGAAATAATCGGCAATGATATTGACGGCAAGTTGCATGTAAATATTTATGGCGGCGAATCCAAAGTAATAAAAACAAAATGGTTGAAGGCTGCCGGACATATTGACGGCGACATAAACCTCATAAGAGAGTGGTGCGCATTAGTAAAAGGCGAGCTGAAAGACGACAGCAACATAACCTATTTGCGCCATACCATTCCTTCCCACAAAATAGTGCTGAAGGCTGAGGAGTCAAGGCTTAAAAACGGAGAAGTTTTGCCGATTGATTGAAGTGTATAATTTTTAGTAGCAAAAAAGGTTGTTTTTCGAAACAACCTTTTTTTATGATATCCATATTTTTTTTGCTCTCATGAGCCGAGCCAAATGGTATTATTTGAATGCAATAGGATTGTTTTCGTATATCACCATGAGATAGCTGCCATTGAGTTTTTCGAGGATACCCTGCGAAAAGGAAGTATCTTCAATAAGCTTTATGCCGGCAAAAGCCAACAGCACAATGCCGCCGAAGAAAGCAAGGCAAAGCGCGGCGCCAAGTATCTTGTTGATAATTTGCACAACTTTGTTGTTTGATTCGGTGATATTGACCAGTGTCTTTACCGCAATAGCCCTGAGAACTTGCACAACGGCAAAGAGTATGACATAAAAAGCCACATAACCAAGTTGGAGATATTTCAGGAATTCCCAATAACCGGTGGTAGTTTCATTTATGTTTGCAATAAATTTTGCGATGGGCGCCAGACCCTGAAAGTAACCGCCAAAAGCCACGCAAACAAACAGCGAGATAATAAATCCGACTATTCCGCCAGTAATAATCTTTACTGACTTGCCAAAACCCAGACCATAGCCGATTACGGCTATAATTATAAGCACGGCAAGTGAAATAATATCAATGGTATTCATGTTTCCTCCGTATAACGCTATTTTATTATAATATAAAAATAACCTCTTTGCACCATATTTTCATCATTTTATGTAATTTTTTTTGTTTTTTTCTCTCAATGTCTTGTGATGAGAACAAGAATAATACTAAATTATGACTGTGCGCAGCCCTCCGAAGCCTATACTAAATTGTTTGACCGTCTATCTTTATTCTAAAACAGCCCGATAGGCAAAACAAGCCGCAACAATGATTATTGCAAAGAAAGTTGAGTTATGATATAATAACAAAAAAAATCGGAGAGAAAATGCCGCAGCTTTTTGAATCGGGGGAGAATTATTTAGAAACCATTTTGCGTCTGCAAAAAGAAATAGGCTCAGTGCGTTCCATTGATGTAGCGAACACGATGAACTTCTCAAAAGCCAGCGTTTCGCGCGCCGTAGGTATTATGAAAGCCGGCGGCTACATCACCACCGACAGCAAGGGCTACATACATTTTACCGAAACGGGGTTGCAAAGAGCATTGGCAATCTTTGAACGGCACAAAATAATCACAAAATATCTTCAAATCACGCTGGGCATCGATGAGGATACCGCAGAAAAGGACGCTTGCCGAATTGAGCATGTTATCAGCCAGCATACCTTTGACGCAATGAAAAAATTTCTCGACAAGAATTAGTTTTCTTTTTTATATCATAAGCAGCAGCAAACTTGCCGCCATGACCGCCATTCCTGCCACCAGTCCGTATATTGACAGGTGATGTTCTCCGTATTCTCGGGCTGATGGCAACAGTTCGTCAAGGGAAATAAACACCATTATTCCCGCAACGCCTGCATAGACTATGCCGAACAGCGTTTGGCTGAGAAAGGGCATGAGTATGAGATACCCAATCAAAGCGCCCACCGGCTCCGACAACCCCGAAAGGAAGGAATAAACAAAAGCCTTTTTCTTGTTGCCGGTAGCGTAATAAACCGGAACCGAAACGGCAATGCCCTCGGGAATGTTGTGTATGGCTATGGCTATTGTGATTGGGATAGCAATGCTGAAGTCCTGCAATGCACTGACAAAGGTGGCCAAGCCTTCGGGAAAGTTGTGAATGGCAATTGCCAGCGCCGTAAAGGTGCCTGTACGCAGCAGCTTTTTGTTTGAAAGCTGTTTTTCTTTGGTCATATCCTCTACCTTGCCTAAATCGTGCGGATTTTGTCCCTTAGGAATAAACTTATCTATCAGAGCAATGAGCAGCATGCCTCCGAAAAAGGCCGCCACAGTAATCAGAGTGCCGGTGAAATCGCCGTGGTCGGCAATCAATGCCAACCGCGCCTTTGTAAAAATCTCCACCATTGACACATATATCATAACGCCTGCCGAAAAGCCCAAGCTGACGGCAAGAAAGCGAGTATTTGTTTTTTTCGCAAAAAAAGCAATGGCGCTGCCTATTCCCGTGCTTAAACCGGCAACCAGCGTCAAAGAAAAAGCTAATAGTACATTCATAGTTTCTCCGTTGTATACCATAATTACATTATATACATTTTATTAAAGTATGTAAACTCAAAAAAAAGACTGTTCCGGGCAATGCCTGAACAGCCTTATTGAAAGTATTCTTTTTTTGTTATTCCTTTGGCGGCTCGATATCAGAATCGGACTGCTCAGATGCCTGTTCGGTCGGTTGTTCCGGCGGCAACTCTGGTGGTTGTTCCGGATTGGGGTCCGACTCCGGCACAATAATAGTGCTTGAGGGTCTGAACACATTGTTGGGAATGTTGCTTTGTTGTTCCTGTTTAGCAATTTTTTTGTCGATTTCCTCATTTATTTTGTCAAGAGGAATGCGCTCCATAAGCATGTCGACTTCCTCGGAATAAATGGTTTCGCGCTCATAAAGCAGCCGCACCATGCTGTCAAGTACGTCCATATTTTCCCGCAATGCCGTCAAGGCTCTCTCATAGTTTGTTTCTATGATGGCTTTTATTTCTTTGTCTATAATCGACGCCACGCTTTCGCTGTAATTGTGCTGAGTCTGATAATCTCTGCCGATAAACACTTCGCGGTCGCCTCCGAAGAATACATTTGGTAGCGACTCGCTCATGCCCCACTCACATACCATGCTGCGCGCTATACCCGTTGCGCGTTTTATGTCTTGTGAGGCGCCGGTAGAAATGTCATGGATGACAAGTTCTTCCGCAGCTCTGCCGCCCAGCATCATGGCTATTTCGTCGTTCAGCCTGTTTTTGGTGACATGGTTGTCGTCATTTTTGGGGAGAGAAATGGTATACCCCTCCGCCATGCCCCTGGGAATTATGGAGACTTCTTGTACGGAGTTGCAGTGTTTCATAAGTTTTGCGACAATGGCGTGTCCTGCCTCGTGATAAGCTGTGATGCGCTTGTCGCTTTCTGTGGTGACGCGAGATTTTTTCTGCGGACCGGCAATGACCTTGTTTATGCCCTCAAGCAAGTCTTTCATTATGATGACGCTTCTGTTGTTGCGCGCCGCAAGTATTGCCGCCTCATTGAGGAGGTTTGCGATGTCGGCGCCGCTGAAGCCTGTCGTAAGTCTGGCAAGATTGCGGAAATCTATGTCATGAGCAATGGGTTTGTTGCGGGCATGAACCTTAAAGATTGCTTCCCTGCCTTTGACATCGGGGATATGCACATATATCTGGCGGTCAAATCTGCCCGGGCGCAGCAGCGCCGGGTCAAGTATATCGGCCCTGTTTGTGGCGGCCATAATTATTATGCCGTCGTTTGTGGTGAAGCCGTCCATTTCGACAAGTAATTGGTTCAGCGTTTGTTCGCGCTCGTCGTTGCCTCCGCCAAGGCCTGCGCCTCTTTGTCTGCCGACGGCGTCTATTTCGTCAATGAAAACTATGCAGGGCATGTTCTTTTTTGCCTGAGTAAAGAGGTCGCGCACTCTCGACGCACCGACGCCTACAAACATTTCGACAAAGTCCGAACCTGATATTGAGAAAAAGGGCACATTGGCTTCGCCTGCTACGGCTTTTGCAAAAAGCGTCTTTCCTGTGCCGGGAGGACCGACAAGCAGCACGCCTCTGGGAATTCTTGCGCCTACGGTTATGAACTTCTTTGGGTTTTTCAAAAAGTCAACAATTTCTTTGAGTTCTTCCTTTTCTTCTTCGGCGCCTGCCACATCGCTGAAACGAACTTTTACATTTGAGCTCAGGCGAGCTTTGTTTTTGCCGAAGTTCATTGCGCTGTTTGCGCCTTTGCCGCCGCGCATGGATATAATAATAAAAATAGCCATGGCGCCGATAAGCACAAATGAAAGTATGGGCAGCAGGTTGCTCAGGAATGAACCGTCAGAGGGGTCGCTGAGCGAGATATAGGGCAAGGCACTGCCGTTGGGCAATTTCTCCTGAATGTCGGTCATCAAATCCGTACGATAACTTATGATGCAGGTATAGTCGCTCTTTTTTTCGTTCTCTTTGAATTCTTCCTCGCTGAATTCTGAGTCGACAAGGCGTACGCGGATGTTGTAGCTGTCGGTCATTATTACTCCGGCTACTTTGCCTTCTTCGACATCTTGAAGAAACTGGCTATATACCTTTTTTTCCGGCTTATTGCCGAACAAGTCCCCTCCCCAAAGCAGGGTGGCTATTAAGATTATGCCAAGTATAATTACGATTATTATATAAATAGACCTTTTCGTGTTATTGTTCTGATTCACATTATTCCTCTATATGGGCATTTGTTTAGAATGTAATTATATCATAATAACATACCATTGGCAAACAATATTATTCTTTGAAACAACAAAATATCTATTACAGATTGCTATGCTTTTGCATGAGATTTATGCGCAGCACCAGTTTACTGACAAGTTCGGCAACGGCGTAAGACAGCGTTTGTATGAGCGATGCATCGACTTTTTTTAATTCTTCAAAATTGTTTTGGCGCGCCTCTGCAACAATACCGAGTATGCCCAAATGCCCGACTCTTGCAAAGCCCTTGTTAAGCGCGCCGCCGGCGGCCAGCCCGTTTTTTGTGCATTTTATGCGCCCGACATCCTGATTGTCGCCCATACAGGCATCTACCGCAATGATAAAATTGCGTTTGTGATGCTTGCTTATATGGTTCAGATAGTGGTGATAATTTATACCGTTGACGGGGCGCGATGTCCGACCATACACATATGCGTCTATGCCATATTTCATTACCAACAAGTCGCCGACAACAGGTCCAAGGCTGTCTCCTACAATGTTTCCGGTGCCTATGCACAATATCACGGGTTTTGGCATAAAATCTCCTTGAATAATGACAGTATTCTTATAAAGAATTGTCAAAAAACAAAAAAGTAAACCTATTTGCCGGTCTTTTGCCGGCAAAAAGGGCAGAAGTTTGGCTGCTAAACTGCTGGAAATTTTTTATGTAGGCGGTTGATAGTAATATTTATCTTGATTTTTTTATATACATATGCTAAACTTGCTGTGTATCTTAATAATTATTATTAACAAGATGCTACACCGCAGACGGAGGCAAATATGGCAGATATAATCGCAAAAATAAATATTTTGGACATAGTCATCATCGCATTGACGGTGTTGCTTCTATTGTTCGGAATCTGGAGAGGCATGTACAAAATGTTGTACGGCTTCATTGCTTCCGTGGTGGCTCTTACCCTTGCCATTTTGTTGACATCACCGGTGGTTACTTTCACCGTAGATAACACGCTCGTAGACGAAAAGCTGGTCGATGTCGTGGCGCAGCCTTTGAGCAGATTTATCCCTAATTCACAACAAGTTGTGGCTTTCTATGATATGGACAACGACCCCGATACGGCGGAGGAACTGGGCTTTGACCCGGGTTCAGGAGTGCAGCCTTACGACAAGCTGTTTGAGGGCTCCAAACTGTCTTTCTTAGCCCCGATAATAAAACCCATTGTCTCAAAGCACATAACAGCCAACGGTCCGACGCCGCTAATAAGGTCCGTGGTGGCGGTTGTTACAGCGTACGCATTGAGCGCGGCAGCGTTTATTATACTGTGGATACTTATGTTCATTGTCATAAGAGTGGTGTTCCTCATTCTCAAAAAGGTGGTTACGACCACTTATTTAGGCTACTATCTCAACAAAGTTGTCGGCGGCTTGTTGGGCATCATTATTTCGGCGGCGCTGATTTTCGGCTTTTTGACTCTCATAAAACTTCTAGGCAACTATGAACAAGTCATCCCCATAAACCAAATGATAGAAAATTCGACTGTTGCCAAGCTGCTTGCCAACAACAACTTCTTATACAATTTCATTGCTTCGCAGATAGATGTACAGTCTTTGATAGACAAACTTATGGCAATGATAGCAAAAACGGGGTTGGCATAACATTGACTGTCTGCACTTAAGGAGGCTATATGCGTTACACAAAATTTGCCGGCGGCTGTTTTGAAAAAATTGTAGGCTCATTGCTTTGTGTCATACTGGGCATAGTGCTGACGCTGGGCGGTATTGCTCTTGGCGGTTACATATTGTTGACCCGTCCGGGAATGGTAGGAACGCTGGAGGATTTTGCCCAAAAACAAAATTTGCCGGTCGACTTTGGCGATGAATACCGTGAGTTGACGCTGTTGAAATGGGGCGAAGGCGTACTACCAATTTTACTCAATATGATGGATACCCCGATGGGGCAAATTGAAGAGGCGCTGGGCTTGAACTTTATTTCTTCCGGCATAAGCGACGCCACAGGCTTAGATTTGGAAGTAGTAAAAGGCTCCACTTTCAGCGACTTTGGCAAGACATTTGTCGAGAACCTGACCGTAGAGCAAGCATCGGCGAATTTTGGCATAACTTTCCCTGATTTGCCGGCTTTTCAAAGAGAAGACTTTCTTTCACAGCCGCTTTCAACGGCTTTTTCCGCCATTGACGATTTTGAGTTGAGGGACTTTGTCGAAATCACTCCCGACTCCAGTCCGATATTGACCAGTCTGGCCGATATGAAAATCGGAGAAATGAGCGATCCGGAGAAAGGTCTTGACACCAGAATAAACGATTTGCCGCTAAAAGATGTCATCACGATTGTTGAAGAAGAAGGCGAGAATCAGTCCAACAAAATTTTGATAAAGCTGAAGGACACAAAAGTCGGCGAGTTGGGCAGTCCCGAAACCAACGACCTTATTATGTCTATGAAACTTTCCGAAGTCATCGACATAAATGAAGAAACCGCCACAGCAGTGCTTTGGGAATTGCGGGATACGCCAATCGGCGAGTTGGACAGTGAAGAGACCGACGAAAAAATTCAGAACATGAAAATTGCCGATTTGATTGAAATTGACGAGGATTCCAGCCCTACCCTAAAGTATTTCAGAGACAACAATGTTACTTTGGCAGGAAAAGATCCGGATACACAAGAGCCGAATGGCGTCAATGCCGCGCTGAAAGTCATGAAACTGCGCGATATGATGACCCTGACCGACCCGAACGAAGGGGGCAGTTCAACAAAACTGTTCTGGGCGCTGCGCGATTGCCCTATCGAAACCATACCTGCCGATGATATGAACCCCGAGATACTTGGCATAGAAGATACTATGAAGATATTGCCCCTGCATCAAGTGCTGGAAACAGGCGACACACATATTTGGGGATATATCGGCAATTCCACAATCGAAACTCTTGGACAAGACATTGATAATATGCTTATGAGCGATGTCATAGACATCACAGAAGAATCGCCGGCAATTCTCCGAAAAATGAGAGTGTTTGACGCTGACAAGGACACCCCGGGCAACGAAGCGCTTTTTGGGGCGGAGAACATAAAAGTCAGCGAACTGGACACAAAACTGGAGCCGCTGGTACAAGGTATGTATTTGGGTGAACTCATAACCATTGACGAAACTTCGGAACCCATACTTCAAGCCTTACAAAACACCACCATAAGCGGCTTGAATGCCAAAATAGCAGTGTTGAAAATAAATGAGGTATTTTCAGAGGCGCAATATTCCGTTGGCCTATTGTCGATTGTCGACGAGGAAACACCCCTGAATAGCATAGCCGGAGAGCTTGCCACGGCAGTATCCATTGCCAGAATGCAGGTACTGATAAATTGCGGCATTGTCACCGGACCGACCTTGTTTGATAAAGAACTTCAGACAGGACTTCACAACAAGTCAATAGATGAGATAATAGACGACTACGCAAAATTATTAAACAACCCTTCGGCAAACTCCGAACTGGTGCCCGAAAGACATTATCTTGACCCCACCGACGACTATATTGACATGGCGTTTTTGGACAACCTGCCGAACTTTGACGACGGGGATACTCTTGTGTTGGGAGCCGATACCATTATTCCGGCAGAAGACTTCACAAAAATATTCAATATCATGACCAACGGTTATACATTGACTATTGAGGACGGGGCGACAATACGCTCAATATATAACGGCAAAGATCAAGGCGGAAGTATTTTCATAAGCAATGATGTATATCTTTCAAGCCCGCCCTGGTTCTTGCCCGATGTGCAAAGCGGCGGTCAGGTTGTAGGCTGGTTTGAAGACCCCGAAGACATAAAAGAAAATTATAAAATATCAGTAATAATGTGGATATAAAGATAAAAACAAAGCATAATTCCGACCTGCTGGCGCAGGTCGGTTTTTTGAAAAGATAAAGGGAGTATAATGCAAGACATAAGGATAGAAATAAGCGACGAATTCAACGACAAGCCCATGGAAAAATGCGACAGAGATGAGATGCGCAGGAACGAGAAAGAAGATATTCTGAATTTCCGCGCCATAAGATTGGAAGATTTGCCGCGCATAAATACTTATATAGCCAGCCAGCCGTACAGGATATGCGACTACACTATCGGCGTGTTGTACATGTGGCGAGATTTTTTGAATTATGAATATGCCGTCACAAACGGCATGCTTGTTATACGCAGTTGTCTGAATGCCACTATGACATTCAGCATACCGCTGGGAGAGGGCGATTTGGACAAAGCATTGGACACCATCGAGGCTTTTTGTGCGCAGAACGGTTATCCGCTGAACTTCCACGGCGTAACTTGGGAAGCGGTCAAATTGCTTGTGGACAAGTTCGGAGATAGGTTCAAAATTACCGAAATGGTCAGTTGGGGCGAATATCTGTACAATTTTTCGGATTTGCTTTATTTGACGGGCAAAAAATATCACGGCAAGCGCAACCATATCAATCAATTCAACAGGCTCTATCCCCAAGCAGTTTTTAAGGAAATTACTTTGGAGAGTTTGCCCAAAATAGAGGCTTTTCTCAAAAGGTATTATATACAGACGGAGAAGGAGCAACAGCTTTTTAATGTGGAAAAAGAAATGCTAAAAAAGGTGTTTAGGTCATATGCCGAACTGAAAGCGCAAGGTGGATATATTGAAGTTGACGGAGAGGTGGCGGCATTTGCCATCGGCGAGACGCAAGGCGATATAATTTATGTCCATATAGAAAAGGCGGACACCAATTACAAAGGCTCATACGCCGCCATAAACAATGAGTATCTGAAGTATTTTGCCGCCGAGGGCATAAACTTTGTCAACCGTGAAGAAGATGTCGGCGACCCTGGTCTAAGAAAAGCCAAGTTGAGCTATTATCCGGTGGAAATAATAAAAAAGTATTCAGTCCGAGAGAAAAATATACGAAAAGCGTAATATGGCATTATTTTTTGAGTTTATTTGCTTGTATTTCTACAAATAATATGATAGAATAACTTACGCATCTCAAGGCGAGGAGAAAATATAATGTTCGATTGGTTTTTATTTTATAGGGTTCTGTCCATAGTGCTGATGTCATTTATGGTATTATTCTCTATTGCCATGATAATTATTGTTGTCATGCAACAGGGCAATACCAATAATGTCGGAGCCATAGCCGGAGGAGCGGAATCATTTTTCGGAAAGAACAAAGCCAGATCGCTGGACGCCAAATTCAAAAGATGGACCATCATAGTCGCCGCAATGATACTAGTATCCTCAATACTCTTCTTCGTAGTACAGATACTCAACGCAAGACTATAAGACAGAGTACGGCAACAAAAGAACACAAGACGGCTTACGACAGTAAAGCCGTTTTTTTTATAGCAATGCCAGTCCGCAACATTGAGATACGACAAGCGGCGCGGCGGCGCAAGCGCAGGGTTTTATGTCCTTATTAAATTGCGTTGAATATAAATATATGATATTATAACTAGATAGAGGAGATTATGATTAAGGTAATAGCCACCAACAAAAAAGCCTACCACGACTACTTCATAGAAGAAACTTATGAGGCAGGTATTGCGCTGGTCGGCAGCGAGGTAAAGAGTATACGACTGGGCAACATAAACCTCAAAGACAGCTTTGCGCTGGTAAGAGGCGGTTCAGTTTTTTTGATGAACGCTCATATCTCACCGTACAAAATGGGGAGCTATTTCAATCCGGAACCAAGACGAGATAGGCGGCTGTTATTGAACCGCCAAGAAATAAACAAGCTGCGCGGCAAAGTCGAAAAAAAAGGCTATACGCTGGTTGCCACAAAGATATATTTCAAGGATTCGCTTGTAAAAGTCGAGATAGGCGTAGCCAAAGGCAAGGAACTGCACGACAAGCGCAGAGCCATAAAAGAAAAAGAGCAGATGCGACAGGCCGAGAGGGCCCTCACCGAATACAGATAAACAATAGAGATTAAGGAAAAAAGGATATTTACAAGGAGCAGAATATTATGAAGAATATTGACACAAAATGCGTACAGGCAGGGTACAGCCCAAAGAACGGCGAGCCCAGAGTATTGCCTATTTATCAAAGCACAACTTTTAGTTATGACACCCCCGAGGAGATGGCAGACCTTTTTGACCTCAAAAAACCCGGGTATTTTTATACAAGGCTTGGCAATCCTACTTTGGGCGGACTTGAAGAGAAAATTGCCGCTCTTGAAGGCGGTTCGGCAGCCATGGCATGCGCCAGCGGAATGGCGGCGACGACTTTTGCCGTCTTTACCGTGGCATCGGCCGGCGACAACATTATTTCGCTGTCAACCATATATGGCGGCACCTACAACCTATTCAAAACGACTTTGCCCAAGCTGGGCATTGCCTGCAAGTTTATTCGTCCCGACTGCACCGAGCAGGAGTTGGAAAGCCTTATTGACGACAAAACCAAGTTGATTTTTGCAGAAACCTTTGCCAATCCCGCCATGAATGTGGCAAACTTTGACATTCTTGCAAAGGTCGCAAAAAAGTTCAAGCTGCTTCTAGTCATAGACAACACGCTTGCAACGCCTGTTATTTGCCGTCCGTTCGAGCATGGCGCCAACATAGTTGTGCATTCCTCGACAAAATATCTTGACGGGCATGCTTGCAGCGTCGGCGGAATAATTGTCGACGGCGGCAATTTTGAATTTGCCGGCAATGGCAGATACAGGGATTTCAACGAGGCTGACGAAAGTTATCACGGCATGGTGTACGCCAGGGATTGCGACAACACGGCTTTTATAACCAAGGCGCGTGTGCAATACATGAGAGATATTGGCGCGCAGATGGCGCCGTTGAACGCTTTTTTGACCAACATGGGTGTGGAAACCTTGCATTTGCGCATGGAGCGCCACAGCAACAATGCGCTTGCCGTAGCAAAAATGCTGCGTGACAACGCCGCCGTGGAATGGGTGAAATACAGCGGTCTTGATACAGACGAAAACTATAAGCTGGCAATGAAATATTTTGACAAAGGCTTGTGTTCGGGCATGGTGACCTTTGGCATAAAAGGCGGAAGGGCGGCAGCGTCAAAATTTCAAAAGGCGCTTAAACTGCTGCGCATTGCAACGCATATTGCTGACGCAAGAAGCTGCGTCTTGCATCCTGCGTCCAGTACGCACAGACAGCTTTCAGACAGCGACTTGCTGGAATGCGGAATAAGCGACAACCTAATAAGGCTGTCATTGGGCATTGAAGCCGCCGAGGACATTCTTGAAGATATCCAAAATGCCCTGACACAAAGCCAAAGGAGCTGACAGATATGCCTATTGTAATACCAAAAGATATACCGGCGTTTGATGTGCTTACGCAAGAAAACATATTTGTAATGGCAAAAAAGCGCGCCGATATGCAGGACATAAGACCCATAGAAATTGCCATAGTCAACTTGATGCCGACCAAAGTTGTCACAGAGACGCAACTCATGAGGCTGCTGGGCAACACTCCGTTGCAAGTCAACATTACTTTGGTAAAAACCCAATCTTATACAAGCACGAATACGGCGCAGACGCATATGGACAAGTTCTATAAAAGCTATGACGAAATCAAGCACAGCACCTTTGACGGCATGATAATAACAGGCGCGCCGGTAGAAACGCTGGACTATGAGGAAGTCAAGTATTGGGACGAGCTTTGCGAAATTATGGATTTTGCCGAAAAGAATGTAACCTCAACAATTTTTATTTGCTGGGGAGCGCAAGCCGCCATGAAATACTATTATGGGATACCCAAATATGAGCTTTCGGGCAAACTATTCGGCGTTTATAAGAACAGAGCTATAGTTGATTATGACTTGTTGCTGAAGGGAATGAACGACCGCTTCTCTATTCCGCATTCGCGTTATACCTCGATAGACGAAGGCGCTGTCTACAAACATGACAAACTTCAGGTGCTTGCGGTGGGCGATGAGTGCGGCATAAGCATAGCAAAATCCATCGACAACAAAAAGTTCTTCTTCTTCGGACATTCGGAATATGACAGGGACACGCTTAAGAATGAATACCTGCGCGACCTTGCCAAAGGACTGGACATAAAAAAACCGGAGAATTATTTTGTCAACGATGACATTGACAGCATAAATATGAGTTGGAATTCGACGGGCAACTTGCTTTTCTACAACTGGTTGAATTACTATGTATACCAAGTGACGCCTTACGAGTTGCGGAAATAAGCCGATGACGATAGAAAGGTTGAGCCTCCAAAATTTTTTGAGCTATGAAAAGCAACAAGTATGCTTTAATAGTGGGCTCAATGTCATTGTCGGGCCGAATGCCAGCGGCAAAACCAACCTTATTGAAGCCGTCTACATGTCTTCAATAGGCAAGACGGCGCGCAACATAAAGGACAAGGACTTAGTTAACTGGCAAGCCAAGGACAACGCGCGCATTGACCTTGTGGTCAACAAAAATTATGGCAGACATCGCATAGAAATAACCGTAGACGGCGGCGGAAAGAAATATATTATGATTGACGGGCTGCCCGTCTCGCGCCTTGGGGAGTTGCTGGGGGGGCTGAATGTGGTATTTTTTTCTCCCGACGAAATGAGGCTGATAAAAGACTCTCCGGTGGATAGGCGCCGTTTTCTTGACATAAGTTTGTCACAGCAGAGCAAGACATATTTTTATGAGTTGCTGAAATATAACAAATTGCTGGCGCAGCGCAATAAGTTGCTGAAAGATTATCGCAACAATGCCTCGCTTGACGACATGCTTGCGTTGGTGGATGAGTCAATAGCGCCTTGCGCCGAGCAGATATTGCTAAAAAGGAAGGAATTTGTTGACAAGCTCAAACCCCATGCGGATATGCAGCACCAAAGGATAACCGAGGGCAAAGAGACATTGGAAATAAGTTACGAAACCGAGGCAGTAGATTTTTCGGACATAAAAAACAGCATAAAAGACTTGCTGAAAAAATCCATGGAAAAGGACAAGCGTTTGGAATATACTTCTGTCGGGGTGCATCGTGACGACCTGAAGATTGTTGCCGGCGGCATCGATGTGCGCAAGTACGGCTCACAGGGTCAGCAAAGAACGGCAGTGTTGTCGCTGAAGCTTGCGGAGATATTTATGCTGAAGGAAAGTACGGGAGAATTCCCCGTGCTGCTGCTTGACGATGTGCTGAGCGAGCTTGACGATGTCAGGCAACGCGCGCTGCTTGCCGCAATAAAAGATGTACAAACGCTGTTGACGGGTACAAATTTTGACGGCGCGCTCATAGACTATGATTATGCGGAATTCCGCTTGCAAAACAGAAAGATGAAAAAAACGGAGAAAAAATATGCTGACTGACAACAAAAAGATTATTGCGTCGCTCATAAATATTGAGGGCGAGAGCGCCGAGAGCATTTATAAAAACATTGCCACACCGCCAGATGACAAGATGGGTGACTATGCGTTGCCGTGTTTCCCATTTGCAAAAAAACTGCGCAAATCTCCGATAATAATAGCGCAGGAATTGGCGCAGCAAATAAACAGCAACAAAGTTCCGCCCATAGCAAGCGCCGAAGCGCTCAACGGCTATTTGAATATCTATATTGACAAACTTTATTATGCCAAAGACCTGCTGGAAAAAATAATAACGGAAGGCAGGGAATACGGAGCGGACGATGTCGGTAAAGGAAAGACAATTTGTATCGATTATTCCTCTATCAATATTGCCAAGCCCTTTCATATCGGTCACCTTTGCACCACAGTTATTGGCGGAGCGCTTTACAGAGTTTACAAAAAGCTGGGCTACAATGCCGTGGGAATAAACCATCTGGGCGACTGGGGAACGCAGTTTGGTAAACTTATTGTGGCATTTAAGGAATGGGGCAATAGAGAAAGACTGGAGAAGGAGGGTATGAATTATCTGAATTCATTGTATGTCAGATATCATCAGGAGAGTGAGAAAGACCCGACACTGGACGAGCAGGCAAGGCATTGGTTCAAAAAAATAGAAGAAAACAATGCCGAAGCAATGGAACTCTTTGGCTTATTCAAGGAAATAACGCTTATAGAGGTGCAAAAGGTTTATAAGCGCCTGAAGATAAAGTTTGACAGCTACAACGGCGAGGCTTTTTATAATGACAAAATGCAGCCCGTACTTGACGAGTTGGCAGAAAAAAAGCTGCTTGTTGAATCGGACGGCGCCAAGGTTGTGGATTTGTCGGAATACAATATGCCGCCTTGCCTGTTGGTTAAGGCAGACGGTGCAACACTTTATGCCACAAGGGATTTGGCGGCGGCATTTTATCGCAAAAAGCGCTATGATTTTTATAAATGTCTCTATGTCGTAGCATATCAGCAAAACCTGCATTTCCAACAATTTTTCAAGGTGCTGGAACTTATGGACAAGGATTGGAATATGTATCATGTGGCCTTTGGTATGGTGTCGCTTGAGGACGGCGCCATGTCGACAAGAAAAGGAAAGGTTGTCTTATTGGAAGACGCTTTGAACAGAGCCGTAGAGCAGTCGCTTGCCATTATCACCGAAAAAAGCCCCAATCTGAAAGACAAACAAAAGATTGCCGAACAGGTTGGCGTAGGAGCAGTGATATTTTATGCGCTGTACAACAACCGCATAAAAGACATTGTTTTCAGCTATGACAAGGTGCTGAACTTTGACGGCGAGACAGGTCCGTATGTACAGTACACAAACGCTAGGTGTAACAGCGTACTAAAAAAAGCCGCGTTCAGTTCTTTGATGAAAGAGGATATACAGGCGGACTTTGAGGCTATAAACAACGCCGAGGGGCTGAAGCTCATTACTTTGCTGGAAGAATTCCCAAAGGTGCTTGCCGATGTCACCGAAAAATACGAACCATGTTATATCAGCCGTTACCTTGTGTCGCTCTGCCAGGCCTTTAACAGGTTTTATTACGGACACAGAATAAGCGGCATCGACAAACCGGCAAGAAAGGCAAGAGCCATGCTGGTTAGTTGCGTGCATACAGTTATTGAGGAGGGTTTGCGCTTATTGGGCATATCTGCGCCCAAGCAAATGTAATTATATGATGATTGATACACATACACATTCAAGATTTTCACACGATGGGCGTCACGAAATAGCCGAAGTTGTTGCCGCCGCAAAGCAAAAGGGCATAAAGTATTTGGCAATTACCGACCATTGCGACTATGACTATCTGGCGTTGCCCGGATATGAGGTTGTACGCCAATTGGATTTAAGCGGTTATCTGGAAGAAATGGAAAGGACAAAAAAAACCGTTGAGGGCATAGATTTTGCAATAGGTCTGGAGTTGGGCTACCATCGGGTGGCGGTGGATTTATATAAGAAAAATGTACCTTTTGAGCGCCTTGATTATATCATAAATTCAGTTCATACCGTTGACAACCATGATGTGTATTTTCCGTCATATTTTGATGGCATCACCAGGGAAGAAAGCTACAAAAAATATTTGCTGAGCGTACTTGAAAGCGTGTCAGCGCCCTATCCTTACAGCACGATAGGACATATCGGTTATATATCGAGAAACTCTACCTATGACAAAAAGCTAGTAGAATATGCGGAATTTTCTGACATTTTAGACAGCATTCTGCAGGCTGTCATTGACAAGGGTAAGACGCTGGAAATAAACTCAAATATTAGGTTTGACGATAGTATGCCCAACATAAGCATATTGGAAAGGTATCGCCAGCTTGGCGGAGAAAACATTATTTATGGCTCCGACGCGCATGTACTGAATAGGCTGGGCGAGGGGTATGAAAAAATAAAAGAAATAGCGCTGTCGCTGGGTTTCAGATATTGGACAGTATATAACAAATTACAACCGTCTAAGATAAAGATATAATATATGAAACTAAAAAAAACTTCGGCAAATCTTATGCTTGTGGCGGTTACCGTGCTGTGGGGCTCGGGTTTTATTGTCACCAAAATGGCATTGGACCAAAATGCAACGACAGGCTTAATCAATATCGCAAGAGGGCTGATTTTCGCTCTGCTGATTTTTATCATTTTCTTTAAGCGCATAACAAAGATGACAGGAAAGGAATTTTTCAAAGGATTTTTTGCCGGCGCGCTCAACAGCTTTGCTTTCATTTTACAAACTGTAGCAATGCAGTATACCACGCCGTCCAATGCGGCGTTTTTCACAATAACAAATGTCTTGATGGTGCCTTTTATCGTTTGGGTTTTTTATAAAATACGCCCTTCGCTGAAAATTTTTGGAGCCGTAGGCGTATGCTTAGTAGGCATGGCTATTCTGACGGGGTTTTGGGGCGACAATGCTACGGTAAACAAAGGCGACGCTTTGGCGCTTGCTGGAGCGTTTATGTTTGCGCTGTCGATTGCGTACATTTCGAACAGCGCCAAGAATGTCGATTACAGCATAATAGCTTTTTGGCTGGGCATTACACAAGCCATAGGCGGCATAATTTATTTTGTGTTCTTTGAGAATGCCGCAATAATCTCAATAGACTGGATGAAAGTTTTTCCCATGCTTTTGTATCTCGGCTTGTTCCCGTCTTTTGTGGCGCAGACAGGTCAAGTCATAGCGCAACAAAATACCACGGCAACTTCGGCGGCGCTGATAATGACGCTGGAAGCTGTGTTCGGAAGTATTTTTTCCGTAATATTCGGCTTTGACCGTTTGACGCTGTCGCTGTTTATCGGCGGTTCGCTGATTATGTTATCGCTGGTTATCAGCGAAATAAGATTTCCCCAAAAACCAAGAGATTTATGAGAATATCTCGGCTATGGCTTCTTTAACATGCTTTTTCAGATAGACAGAGCGGTTTATTCTGGCAAGATAATCGACCTCGTCAGAGGCTTTCTTTATGCGCGAATACATAAACATTTTCAAAATATTTGAGCCTTGCAGTCTGGAAAGAATATTGTTGGCGTCTTCGATTTTGTCGCCGTTTTGTTTTGTCTGATAATCTGTTATGAAAACTTTCAGCTGTTGCGAGGGCGCAAGAGTAACACAAATACCCTCTTGGCATGTTGCGCTTTCTGCGGTGGCTCCATCTATTTCAACAGATACCTTGCCCCCGATTATGTCTTTAAAAATGAGGCGGTATTGCCTTTTTGCAGGAATAACCGACAGCTCTCCTTGCGCCTTATCTATTGTGAATTCCAGCTTGTTGCCGCTTTCATTGACGCTCATGTTAGTAAAGGCGCAACGCCCGTTTTGGTATTCAAGGGTGTCGCCGTCATCTTCAAACAACTCAAAGTTGCCGTTGCCGCGGTAAATTTGTACGCTCATTGATTCGGGGTTCTGCCATTTGTTGCCCTCATCGTCAGACATGGGTATTATGGCGCCCTCGGCTGCTAAGACAGGTATGCTGCTTATGCCGCGGAACATGTCTACCGTTTTGCCGCCTTGATATATTCTGCCCGTAAAGATATCCGTCCATCTGCCTTTGGGTAGCCAAACCCGTGTTTTTGCCATTGCAAGCGTTTTCTTCAGCTTTGTCACCACAGGCGCTACAATAAGGCTGCCCATATAATACTGGTTGGGACAGTCATAGGCTTCTTCGTCTGTGTGGCGATAATACATGGGTTGGCAAAGAGGTATGCCTTCGGTATGTGTCTTGTAGTTCAGGGTATAAATATATGGAATGAGGCGGTGACGAAGCGTCAAGGCCTCTTTGGAATAATGTTCTATAACATCGGAAGAATTCCATGGCTCTTTGCCTTGCAAATCGTGCGAAGTTGAATGCAGTCTGTTTATGGGGCTGAATATGCCGAACTGTACCCATCTCAGGAACATTTCGTCGCTTTTGGTGCCGAACATATGTCCGCCTATATCATGACTCCACCAGGTATAACCTATGTTTGCCGCCGTTGAGGTAAAATAGGGCTGAAACCTGAGCGTACTCCAAATTGTAGTGGTGTCGCCGGAAAAGCCTACGGGATAGCGGTGGCTGCCTACACCAGCATATCTGGAGAGGATAAGCGGACGCTTGTTATTTCTTTTGCTGTTGAGAAAATGATAATGGTTGAGCGGCCAAAGGGGGTCAAGTCCTTTTACGGCGGTCTTTTTGCCTTGTTGCCAGTCCATCCACCAGAAGTCCACGCCGTCGTCTTCATAAGGGTTGTGCAGTATTTTGAAGTAGGCATTTATGAACTTGTTGTCGGTAATATCAAACTTTACCGGCTCTTTTGTTGAGGGGTCTATGCCCATTTCCTGCGCCATTTCTTCGTACATATCTTCAAACCAACGCACTCCGTCGGCAGGGTGCAGATTCACCGTAGTTTTCATATTGTTGTCGTGCAGATACTTCAAAAAAGCCCTATGGTCGGGAAAGAGTTCTGTGTTCCAGGAATACCCCGTCCAGCCGGCACGATGTTTTTCGATGCCGAACTGCTTTTTTAGGTCTACCCAATGCCAGTCCATATCGATGGTCGCCACAGTTATGGGAATGTTTTGGGCTTTGAACCGCTCCATCAGCGAAATGTACTCTTCCTGAGTATATGCGCGGTAGCGGCTCCACCAGTTACCCAAGGCATAGCGCGGAATAAGCGGCGTGTCTCCAGTTAGTTTGAAAAAGTCGGAAAGGCATTTTTGATAATCCTTGTCATAAGCAAAAATATACAGGTCCTTGGCTTTGCCCAGCCTGGGAACGGCCTGACCGTTAATGAGCAACAGCGAGGCGCTGTCCGAAAGCACGGCAACTCCGGTTTTTGACATAATTCCGTTGCCTATTCTTGCGCTGCCCACAGTGAAATCAAGCGTGCGCCTTGTGCCTTTCAGATTGCCTCTGTTGGAGCAAGGCACTGTGCGGTTGCCTTTTATAAAAGTAAGATGAGATACTTTTTTTGCGGACTTGCTGAAATAAAATATAACCTTATCGGTCTTGATGCGCAGGAAATTGCCCTCGTCCGATACGGCAAACTTTGGTCTGTCAAAATCCCTGAACCAAATCGATTGTGTAGCTTCGTCGGTGAACACTCCGGTTTCGACTCTCAATAAACAGGGCGTAAGTACGGAAATTCTGTATGCCTCTCCGCTTATGATAAAATCCTTGTGCGTAACGGGTTTGACTTCTGCTATCAAATGCTTGTCCAACATAAAAAAACTCCTTTGTGCTTGTACTATGGTATAGTATAAGACATTTCAGGAGCTTTTTCAATAGCCGTTCGGGGGAAAAAGAAAGTATTTAGCTCAGCTTTCTGCACACAAGGTCGGAATATTCCACAAGGTTGTCCACCGGCAATCCTTCAATCATTTGCGCCTGCACAAATAGTATCTTTGCCAAATCCTTGATTTCTTCCTTATTGTCGGGGTATAGGGAGCGGATTTTTTCATATATCGGGTGACTGCTGTTTAGTTCCAGCACTTTTTGCGCCGAGATGCTTTGAGCGTTCGGCATGGCTTGAAAGACTTTTTCCATCTCAATGGATACCTCCCCCTCAGCCGAAAGACAAACGGCATGCGTTTTCAGGCGGTTGCTCAGCTTGACTTTTGCTACCTTGTCGCCTAAGGCTTCTTTGATGAACGCAACAATCTCTTTGTCTTCCTCTGTTTCTATGGTAATATTTTCGTCCGCAAGCCCAAGTTCTCCCGAAGAAATCGAACGGAATTCCTTTTTTTCGTATTCGGCAAGTATTTTTATGGCGAACTCATCAATATCTTGAGTTAAGCAAAGAATGTCATAGTCATATTCCAGCACTTTTTCCGCCTGTGGCAGCGCCTTAATGGTCTCAACGGACTTGCCCGAAGCGTAATAAATACAGGGCTGTGAATCTTTCATGTCGTCAAAATACTCTTTTATGGTGACGGGTTTATTTTTTCTGGCGGAATGGAATAGTAACAGGTCTTGCAGCATATCCTTGTTCATTCCCCAATTATCGTACACGCCGTATTTTAGCTGTAAACCAAACTCCTTGAAAAATTTCTCATAGTTTTCTCTGTCGTTTTCCAGCATGGACAGCAATTCGCTCTTTATTTTTTTCTCTAAACTGGCGGCAATTTTTTTCAGTTGGTGGTTGTGCTGAATTGTTTCCCTGGAGATGTTCAGCGTAAGTTCGCTGTCTACTACGCCCTTGACAAATGAAAAATAGTCAGGCAGCAGGTCGGCGCATTTTTCCATAATAAGAATGCCGTTTGTGTACAGCTTGACGCCCTTTTCGTAGGTTTTTGAATAATAATTATAAGGCGCACGGGAGGGGATAAAAAGTACAGCGCTGAAATTTGTACTCATTCCCTCTGCGGAAAAATGAATTGTTCTCAACGGCTTTTCATAATCATAGAATGTGTCTTTATAAAATGCGTTGTAATCCTCTTCCGTAAGCTGATTTTTGTTTTTCTTCCACAGCGGCACCATGGAATTCAGCGTTTCAGTTTCTATATACTTTTCTTCTTTGGTATCGTCGCTTTCGGATTTTTTGGTTCTTTCGACATCCAGTTGTATGGGATAGCGGATATAGTCGGAATACTTTTTTACCAGCTCACGGATTTTGTACTCTTGCAAAAATTCGTCATAATGCTCCTCTTCCGTATCCTTCTTTATATACATGGTTATCTCTGTGCCGTTGCCTTCTTTTTCGGCTTTCTTTATGTCATAGCCCTCGGCGCCTTTTGAAATCCAGAGATGGGCTTGTTGGTCGCCATAAGCCTTGCTCAGCACTTCGACCTTGTCGCTGACCATGAATGCCGAATAAAATCCCACGCCGAATTGCCCGATAATGTCTATATCCGAATTTTCTTCAATGTTCTGTTTGAAGTCCTGAGAGCCGCTTCGGGCAATGACGCCAAGGTTGTTTTCCAGCTCGTCGGCTGTCATGCCTATGCCGTTGTCAATAACCTTCAGCATTCTTTTTTGTTTGTCTATTTCTATTTTAATGGAAAAATCCTCTTTTGAAAAACTAAGATTTTCTTTCAGACTCTTGTAATACAATTTATCGATGGCATCGCTGGCATTTGATAAAAGTTCCCTAATAAAAATTTCTTTGTGGGTGTAAATTGAATTAATCATTAAATCCAGTACTTTTTGTGATTCGGTCTTAAATTTCTTCATATTTACCTTCCTTTATATCAGTAATTTGGCACTCAGCAACACCGACTGCCAAATGGTATTATAACCCGTCACCATGTATTTTGCAAGCATTTTCAATAATTTTGCCCAAGTTGTCAATTTTAATTAAGTCAAAATTTTTCTTTGCGTCTTGCAAAAACATGCCAGTGCGGTTATAATAGTAAAAATAATATATAAATCTATATTTAGGAGATAACACAATGTCAGTAGGTTCAATAATTTTGATTGTCATAGCGTCGGCATTTGGCGCGTTGCTTCTCTTTATGATAATAAGGACTGTTGCGGCAAGACCCGTTAAGGTCGAAAAAAGGAGCTTTGAGCCGGTGGCTGTCGACAAAGACAGGGTGGCGCAAAAGCTGTCTGACGCCGTGAAGATACCCACGCTTACGGTGCTTGACGACACCATGAGCTATGACGCTTTCCCGAAGTTTCATGCATATTTGGGAAAAGCCTTTCCGCTGTTCCACAAAGCCGCCGAAAAGACAATAATCAACAATTATAGCCTTGTTTATAAAATAGAAGGCAGCGACCCGTCATTATTGCCTGGCTGTTTTTTGGCGCATCAGGATGTGGTGCCTGCGCCTGAAGAGGGTTGGGAAGTGCCGCCTTTTTCCGGGGCCATAAAAGACGGCTATGTTTATGGCAGGGGCGCGCAGGATATGAAAGGTCAAATGATTGCGCTGCTGGAAGGCATTGAGGTTTTGCTTGAAAAGGGGTTCAAACCTGCAAGGAGTATTTATTGCTGTTTTGGACATGACGAAGAATTTACCGGCAAGGAAGGCGCAAAAAACATTGCCAAGTATCTTGCAGAAAACAACATACGGTTTGAATATGTTGTAGACGAGGGAGGAACGGTGCTTGATGGCAGCGTAATCGGCGTCAAAGGCATGCTGGCGCTCATAGGCACTTGCGAAAAAGGCTATCTTGATGTTGAACTGAAAGCCAAGAAGCAGGGCGGACATTCATCTTCCCCCTACAAGCGCAATGCCGTAGACCTTATGGCGGAGGCGGTTTATTACATTGCAAAGACGCCGATGAAGAGCAGCTGGTCGTTGCCTGTCAAACAAATGTTCAAAGCCATTGCGCCCAACATGAACCCTATCATGAAGTTTGTTTTTATAAACCGTGATATACTTTCACCCTTGCTGAAATTTGTGCTTACCGCAGCCAATCCCATTACGAACAGCCTTGTGCGCACGACTTTTGCGGCTACGCAAGCAAAGGGAGCAAGCGCGCCCAATGTGCTGCCCCCCAGCGCAACCGCCACAATAAACTGCCGCATAAATGTAAACGAGAACAGCCAAAAGGTCATAGACCACATAAAGAGTGTGGTCGGCAAGAATATTGAAGTTAATGTACTGCCGGGAATGGCTGAACCAACGCCAATCTCCGATATATCAAGCCAGGCTTATTCCATACTGACAACGACAATCAACGAGGTTTTTGAGAACTTCCTGCCGGCGCCCTATCCCTTTATTGCAGCAACGGACGCTAAATATTATTACGGCGTCTGCAACAATGTCTATCGTTTTACTCCATTTCTTGTTAGCGAGGACGACAGAACTAGAATTCACGCCATAAACGAAAGGACGGAAATAGACGCATTGGTCAAGGCAACGCAATTCTTTGCGCGGTTTATTGAAAATAGCTGCAAATAAAAAAAGAACAGAAAAAAGAACGCCTCAAAAGCATAGACTTTGAGGCGTTTTTAATTTAGTTATTATTACATGCCGGCTCTTGCCCGATAAAACAAAATGTTTCTTGCAAGTATATCCGAATACGAAAAGGACGACAATTCTCCCTCCGTACTGCGAATGGTAAAGATTGAGGGATAAACATTCTCCACGACGCCTTCAATTTCTTCAATTTTATTTCTGCCGCGGTTGACCTTGATTTTTACCGCCGTGCCTTGCATGTCTTTTATTTGCGCAATGGTCTTTGATATATCCTGATTTATCGTTCTCATACCGGCATTATATCCCAAAAAAATAATTTTAACCGCTTTTTGTCATATTTCATAGCGTAGGCAAATAGTTTATAAATATCGGATATAAACAGGGGGCTATATGATTAAAAACAAGGCGGTAATAAATACAGGGGACAGAATCAACCTCGAGGACATTATGTTTGTGCAGGAAGCGGAAATGAGTCTGTCCGCATGCAAAAGGGTTTTAGGCGTGTCTGCCAACAGCCGTATAATAAATTATGAAGCACTGAACGGCGAATTGCGCATTTCGGTAAAGCTGACGGCAAAAATCCTTTTTGAAAATATGGAAGGGGAGATTGAAAGTCAGGATTATGCCAAGGAATTCAGCGAGAGCATCAAGCTGGACATAACCGCCAGCGACAAGGCATTCCTTTCGGCAAATGTTGAGATAGAATACAGCGGCAACGCAGAACTCAAACTTATGTTTACCGTCAATATCTCCGGCTATTATATTATGGATAGAGATATGGAATATATAGAGTGCCAAGGCGACTTGTATACCAAAAAAGAAATAATAAATACCCAACGGATTGTACCGCTTACCGATTCGCAGATTGACATTTCAAAGAATTTTGAGTGCAAATTCCCAATAATAAAAATACTCAGTTACAGCACAACATGTATAATTAACGGCGTTTTCTGCTTTGAAGAACTGTATCAGGTTGAGGGCGAAGCAATGACAACGGTCATTGCCTTGGGCGAAGAAAATCGGCTTATATCCGAATGCTTTGCGCAGAACTTTACAGTCGAAATCCCCGATTCCAAAATAAACGCGTCGTCAGAAATAATGTTGGACGCTATGGCAAAGAGTACGACTATCATTCTTGAGGAAGAGGGCAGCCGCAACCTTATTATAGACCTGGAGATTGCACTAAAGGGCGTATGCATCATAAAAAGCGACATTGAAGTGCTTGCCGACGCTTACAGCGTCAGTAAAGAGTTGGAAATTGTTTCAAAGAAAGTGGCATGCGATACCGATATGTGGCAGCGCCGCAAGACGGAAACTGTCAAGGGAGTGATTAAGACCGATTTTGAAATCAGCGGAATAGAAGCCGTTATGCCTCCCGTGGCTGGCGCAATAAACATAATGAACAATTTTGGATTTTATGCCGAAGGCATCATAAACCTTACCGTATTTTTCCGCGACAAGGACGGCGAACTCAATACAACAAACGGCAGTCTGCCTTTCCAAATACTTATTGACAGTGACATTGCGGCGGATAAGGCGGCGGCCAGCCTTGTGGTAAAAAGTTGCAACGCCAGAGTAAAGACGGCAAATGAGATTGAGGTCATTATAGAACTTGTCATAGACGCCCAAGGCTGCCGGCGCTGCACTTTTTCAATAATTGAAGATATTGAAGAAATAGGCGACAAAGCCGACGGCGACATAGCTATCAGCTTGTACATAGCAAAAGAGGGCGAAAGCCTTTGGGATGTGGCAAAGATACTTTCCACCGACGAAGAAACCTTGTTAAGACTAAACCCCGACATAAAAATGCCTCTGCAAAGCGGAGAAAAACTGCTTCTTTACAGAGAGCTGAGCTTATAACCGTAAGTACGGGTTTGTAAGAAAAAAGCGGCGTTGTCCTCGCGCCGCTTTTTTCTTTGCTGTTTTTGCCTTGCTATCATTGAAAAAGTTTGCCGGAAAAGTTATAATGATATCAATTATATATAAATATACTTTTTGAAAAATTTTTGAGGTGGGAATGAAAGGTAAGAAATTCAAAAAACTTACAAGCAGAGAAAAAATTATTATAGCCGTGGCGCTTATTCTTTTGGCAACGCTGGCAACGGTTTTGGTGTCGGGAGGAGAGCTGCAAGGGCTTTTTGTTCAGACCCCTGCGCCCGAACAGAGGATTTATACTTCTTTTTATAGCGGTAAGAGTAATGTTTTGTTGCCGCAACAATTTAATACGGAAGAATTGCTGGAAGTGCATTTTATTGATGTCGGGCAAGGCGACGCCATATTTATTCGTTTTCCCGACGGAAAAGATATGCTGATTGACTGCGGCAGCGGCTCGAATGCCAGCCAAGAAGCCAGAGATAAGTTTTCCGATTATCTCACCGCCCTTAATGTCGGCGTATTGGATTATTTCATCATTACGCACCCCGACAGCGACCATGTCAATCTTTCAAACATTATACTCAATTATTTTGAAGTCAAAAATATATATTATAATGATATATTTGAGGGACAGCCCAATGCTTATAAGGATTTTGTAACCTTGGCGGCAAATGAAGGCGCAGAGCTTTTTTCAATAGATGACGACGGGGAATATTATTTTATAGAAAATACCCAAAAAGATTATCGTATGGATATTTATGCCCCCGGTCATAGCCGTTTCAGCGGCGACAACGCTATGTCGATTATATGTTTGTTGCGCTACGGGGAAAGAAAAGTGTTGTTTACCGGCGATGCCGAAAAAGAGACGGAAGAATATTTTATGCAACTTGTAGAGCAGCCGCAAGACATTGATATCATAAAAATTGCCCACCATGGCAGCGACTCCGGCACTGATGAAACTTTCTTGGACTTCTTAACGCCGGAATATGCAGTAATAAGCGTGGGCGAGAACAATTCCCACAACCACCCGTCGGCAAAGCTCATGAACAGATTGTTTAATGAAGGCATTGTTACTTATCGCACCAACCGACATGGCAGCATAGTATTGTATATTGACGATTCAGGCGATTTTGGCTTTCTTTCCGAAAGAAATGTACCCGTTGACAACAACAGCCTTGAGCGTGACGAAAAAAGGTTATCAACGATTGTTTCAAAATAACAAAAAAATACAATATATAGGATAAGAAAGTTCATTGACAACTACATATAGTGTATGATATAGTTGATGGCAGCACCTAAAGGAGAAGTAATTATGGTAAGAACAATAGTAAAAAGAGACGGCAGAGTTGACAATTTTGACATAAACAAAATAGCTGCCGCTATCTACAAAGCAGCAATAGCCGCAGGCGGCGATGACAAGGTAAGGGCGTTTGAACTTGCCACAATGGTTTCCGAAGCGCTTTCACAAAAGTACCCGGACGGCGTTTCTCCGACAATTGAGGACATTCAAGACACCGTTGAAAAGGTGCTGATAGACCAAAAACATGCCAAGACAGCCAAGGCGTATATTTTGTACAGGGAGCGCAGAAAAGCAGTGCGCGAATCCAACGCTTTGATTTCCGCAACGGTTGGTATGTTCACAAATTATTTGACTGAAGCTGACTGGAATGTAAAAGAAAATGCCAACATGCAAAAAAGCGTAAACGGGCTCAACAACTATGTCCGCGAGGCTTTCACCAAAAAATATTGGCTGTATGATGTCTATCCGGAAGAAATCCGCAAGGCGCATGAGTCGGGCGATTTGCATTTGCATGACTTGGGCTTTTTCGGACCATATTGCGCCGGTTGGGATTTGCGTCAGGTGCTGACGGACGGCTTTGGCGGAGTCGAGGGCAAAGTAGAGTCCCGCCCCGCAAAGCATCTTCGCTCTTTCCTTGGACAAATAGTAAATTCGACTTTCACCACGCAAGGCGAGACGGCAGGCGCGCAGGCATGGAGCAGTTTTGACACATATTGCGCTCCGTTCATCAGATATGACAATATGACCTATGAGCAGGTCAAACAATGCATACAGGAGTTTGTATTCAACATAAATGTTCCCACCCGTGTAGGCTTCCAGTGCCCGTTCTCCAACCTTACTTTTGACATAAAAGTACCGCGCACATTGAAAGACCAGCCGGTGGTGTATGGCGGCGTATACAAGGACGAAACCTATGGCGAGTTCCAGCACGAAATGGATATCTTCAATACGGCGTTCTGCGAGGTAATGCTTGCAGGCGACGCAAAAGGCAGAGTCTTTACCTTCCCCATACCCACCATAAATATCACAAAAGAGTTCGATTGGAACAATCCCGTTGTAGACAAATTTATGGAAATAACCTGCAAATACGGTATTCCGTACTTTGCCAACTATGTTAACAGCGATTTGAACCCCGAAGACGCCGTATCGATGTGCTGCAGATTGCGCTTAGATGTCAGAGAATTGCGCAAGCGCGGCGGCGGACTTTTCGGCAGCAACCCCATGACAGGCTCAATTGGCGTCGTCACCCTGAATCTTCCCAGAATCGGATATTTGGCTCAGGACGAAGCCGACTATTTCGCAAGGCTCAAGCACCAATGCTTACTTGCCAAAAATTCTTTGGAAATCAAGAGAAAAATTGTTGAGGACCAAACCAACAAAGGATTGTATCCCTACTCCGCCCACTATTTGCGCGACATTAAGAAGCGTTCGGGCAGCTATTGGTCGAACCACTTCAACACCATCGGCATTGTCGGAATGAATGAATCGTTGCTAAACTTTATGGGCAAAGATATCGGTTCTCCCGAAGGCTTGTCCTTTGCCATAAGAGTGCTGAACTACTTGCGTGAACTTATGGTGGAATTCCAGGCGGACACAGGATTGTCCTACAACCTTGAGGCATCGCCGGCAGAGGGAACCAGCTATCGCTTGGCAAAACTGGACAGACAACAATTTGGCGAAAGCATAATAGCCAGCGGCAAGAATGTGCCTTATTACACAAATTCCGCTCAGCTTCCTGCCAATTATACTGATGACATAATGGAGTGCGTCAGACTTCAGGACGAAATACAGTCGCTGTATACCGGCGGCACGGTACAACATTTGTATCTTGGCGAAAAGATAAACGACATAGAGATTTGCAAAAACCTTATCAAAAAGATTTTTTCCACTTCAAAGATGCCGTATATCTCCATCACTCCGACTTTCAGCGTATGCAATGACCACGGCTATATCTCCGGAGAGCATTATACCTGCCCCGAGTGCGGAGCCAAGACAGAGGTTTATTCCAGAGTTACAGGTTATTTGCGCCCGGTACAAAACTTTAATGAAGGCAAGAAAGAAGAATATACCGAAAGAAAGAAATTTGTCGTAAGACCCGCCCAAGTTATGTAACCAAAGGGAAAACTCCCGACAAGTAAACAAACAATTATTAACTGACAATGCAGAATCGGGACTATCTGAATCTGCATTGTCATATTATGGAGAATGCGAATTATGAAAATAGCAGGCTATAACCCAAACTCTTTTGTAGACTATCCCGGCCACATTGCCGCCGTAATTTTTTTCGGCGGTTGCAACTTTGATTGTTGGTTTTGTCATAACAGGTGGCTGCTGAATGTCGATGCGCTTATGGACAAGGATGAGGCGCTGAGAAGAATAGCCGACAAAAAGACCTTTTTGGATGCTGTGGTGCTGTCAGGGGGAGAGCCGACGCTTGAAGATACCGACGACCTTATTGCGCTTGCCAAGAGCATAAAAGACATGGGGCTTAAAGTCAAACTTGACACCAACGGCACAAACAGCCATAAACTTGAAGCAATGTTACCTTATGTCGATTATGTTGCCATGGACATAAAAGCGCCGCTGTCAAAATACCGTCAAATCACCTGCGTAGACGATGCCGAGCTGTTTTCCATAAAACACAGCATAGAACTTTTGAAAAACACAGAGGTGGACAACGAATTCCGTACAACCGTCATACCTACTCTGAGCATGGAAGATATCATGGAGATTGCGCAAACGCTGAAAGGCTGCAAGCACTATTATTTGCAGCAGTATGTGCCTGTCGAGGGCAGCGACATACCTCCTTTAACGCCCAAAACACTGCGCAGCATTGCCGAGGAGGTCAACAAAGTGATGCCTTGCGAAATAAGAGGGCTATAATCGGCGGAAATTTCTTCGGTGGCATGTGAATTCTTGACTTAACAGACAAATAAAGTATAATAAAGCTATGAACATATTGGTGATAAACGGACCCAACTTGAATATGTTGGGCAAAAGGCAGCCCGAATTATACGGCTCCCAGACGCTGGAAGAAATAAACGATTTTTTGCGGCGCAGCTATGATACGGATTTTGAGTTTTTTCAAAGCAATCACGAGGGCGACATTGTTGACAAAATCCAACAGACAAATGCCGAGGGCGTCATCATAAATGCCGGCGCCTTTACCCATTATTCCATTGCCATTCGGGACGCCATTTTGTCAAGAGACATTACTTTTGTGGAAGTGCATCTTACAGACCCCAAAAAAAGAGAGGCTTTTCGCCATATATCGCTGATTGAAGATGTGTGCGCCGCGACCTTTTCGGGAAAGAAAGCGCAAAGTTATGCCGAGGCGGCAGAATTTTTATTAAAGGTAGGAGCAAAAAAATGACTTTTGACATAGAACTTGTAGGAAAAGTCGGTTCGATGGCGCTCATAAATGCGCAACACGATGACATAGATTACAACATAATTGCCAGAATCAGCCGTTATCTGAAACCCGGCTACATTTGGGTGACTTCGGGCGCCACCGAGATAGGCAGACTTGATTATATCAAAAGGACGGGAACAGAACTGTCGGGCGACCAAAACACCGTAAAGGCCGATTATTCTGCGCAAGGTCAGTCGATACTCATGCAAAATTACCGCCAGTTTGCCGACAGCCGCTATAGCCTGCGGCAATTCCTTGTCGAGCATCAGCATTTCAACGACAAGGACAAGTGCGAGTATCTAAAGCGCGCGTTGCTGCGTTGCCCGTTGCAAGGTGCAATTCCCATAATAAATTACAATGACCCCGTAAACGACGAAGAAAACCGCAAGCTGGAAATTCAGGCGCTAAGAAAAGCCAAGGATAAGGTTGTGGAATGCATAGACAATGACGAGACCGCAAGCCAGATTGCCTGCATTGTCAAGCCCAAATATTTGTTGTTGCTGACGGGAGTTGACGGCATTCTTACGGACATAAACAACAAGAACTCCCTTGTAACGGAAATAGCCGGCGCCACCACCGCCGAACTTTTACAAAACATAGAGTATTATCAGAATTTTTGTGACGGAGCCAGCCGCAAGGGCGCGAACGGCGCCAGAGCAAAACTTGAATATATCAAGGAGCCTATCAAACAAGGCACCACCGCCATAATTGCAAACAGCAAGTACAGAATTCCCGACATTCTGAACGGAACGGCGCCGAGGACAATAATTATGACAAAATAGCGCTAAGTTATTACGAGCGTAATTGTCTTTCCCCGGCGGTGTCCGGGGATTTTTTATCCGCATTAAAAAGGCGCTGTTTACATACTATACGACAAGAGAATTTTGCATCAAGATACATACAAAAAACATATTGACATACTATATATAGTATGGTATAATAAATTGACATACAATATATAGGGTTTTAATAAGAGGTGACAAAATGATTCAAGTAATAAAAAGAGACGGCAGAAAAGTAGATTATGACATACGAAAAATAGAACTTGCCATAGCCAAGGCAATGAATGCCTGCGGACATACTTCGGTTGCCGAAAGCAAGAATCTTGCGGCAAAAGCCGAAGAACTTATACTTAAGGATTTCGCCGACAAAAACCCTACGGTAGAGGACATTCAGGATGTTGTGGAGACCGTACTTATGCGCAGCGGTTATGCGCTGGTGGCAAAAAAGTATATTTTGTACCGCGCCGAACGCACCAAAGCAAGGGAAATAAATTCCCGTCTAATGAAGATATATGACGAGCTGACCTTTGCCGATGCCGATGACAGCGACATAAAAAGAGACAATGCCAACATAGACGGCGATACGGCTATGGGCGTTATGCTGAAATACGGCTCCGAGGGTGCCAAAGACTATTACGAAAAATGCATTTTATCCAAAGAGCAGAGCAAGGCGCATAAGGACGGCGACATTCATATCCACGATATGGACTTCTATACTTTGACGACAACCTGTTGCCAAATAGATTTGAAAAAGCTGTTCAAGGGCGGTTTCTCCACCGGGCATGGTTTTTTGCGCGAACCCAACGACATTCAGAGTTATGCGGCGCTGGCTTGTATTGCTATCCAAAGCAACCAGAACGACCAGCACGGCGGACAAAGCATACCCAACTTTGATTATGGGCTTGCCGAGGGCGTAACAAAAACTTACAAAAGGCTTTACCGTGCCAACTTTCTCAAAGCGCTGAAGATTATTCAGCCCAAAACACTCCTTACTGCAGACGACATAAAAAGCCTGTTTAACAACATGGAGGAGCAGTCAGGGCTATTCCCCAAATTGGAGGACAGCGCAGACTTTGAGAACGCCGTAAAAACACAGTTCAAAGAACTTTTGGATGCTGAAACAATCGAAAAGATTTTGCCCTTTGCAAAGGAGTTTGCCGTTTCTGAAACCGAAAGAGCGGTTTTTCAGGCTATGGAAGCCTTGGTGCATAATCTGAACACCATGCACTCAAGAGCAGGAGCGCAAACACCATTTTCTTCAATAAACTATGGACTTGACACCTCTCCCGAGGGCAGAATGGTGATACGCAACATATTGCTTGCTTTGGAAGCAGGGTTGGGCTTTGGCGAGACTCCGATATTCCCCATACACATCTTCAGAGTAAAGGAAGGCATTAACTACAATGAGGGCGACAAGAATTATGATTTGTTCAAGCTGGCAATAAGAGTCAGCGCCAAAAGATTGTTCCCCAACTTTTCTTTTATTGACGCTCCGTTTAATTTGAAATATTACAAAGAAGGACAACCGGAAACCGAAGCATCATATATGGGCTGCCGAACAAGAGTTTTGGGCAATGTGTATGACCCGGAGAACGAAATCAGTTTCGGCAGGGGCAACCTTAGCTTTACTTCAATAAATTTGCCTAGAATAGCCATAAAGAGCAATGGCAGCGTCGAATGGTTTTTTGAGGAACTGCAAAGAAAAATGGATTTGTGCATAAAACAGTTGCTTGACCGCTTTGCCATACAATGCTCAAAAAAGGTAAAGAACTTTCCCTTCCTAATGGGACAGGGCGTGTGGCTGGATTCAGAAAAACTCGGGCACAACGACAGCATAGCAGAAGTGCTTAAGCATGGCACATTATCGGTTGGGTTCATAGGACTTGCCGAAGCGCTGGTTGCTTTGACGGGCAAGCATCACGGTGAAAGTCAGGAGTCACGCAATCTTGGACTGGAAATAGTCAGCTTTATGCGCAAGTACCTTGACGACAAGGCCGCCGAAACCAAACTGAATTTTTCATTGCTGGCAACGCCTGCCGAAGGGTTGAGCGGCAGATTTGTCAGAATAGACAAGCAAAAGTTTGGCGAAATCCCCGGGGTCACCGACAGAGAGTATTACACAAACAGCTTTCATGTGCCGGTGTACTTCCCAATAAGCGCCTATGAAAAAATTCAAATAGAAGCGCCTTATCACGAATTGACAAATGCCGGGCATATCACTTATGTTGAGCTTGACGGCGACGCATCGACAAATCTTGAGGCCTTTGAAAAAATCATAAGAACGATGAAAGAAAGCGGTATTGGTTATGGTTCAATAAACCATCCTGTTGACCGTGACCCGGTGTGCGGTTATAGCGGCATAATAGGCGAAACCTGTCCGAAATGCAACAGAACTGAAGATGACAGACATTTTGAGAGAATAAGGCGCATAACTGGCTATCTGGTGGGTACGCTTGAGCGCTTTAACAATGCCAAGAGGGCAGAGGAAAGGGATAGGGTGAAACACAATGTCTGAAACTCTACGCCTTGCAGGAATAGTAAATGATTCCATTACGGACGGGCCTGGATTGCGGCTGGCGGTATTTTTGCAAGGCTGCCCTAGACGGTGCAAAGGCTGCCACAATCCCACGGCATTGTCCTTTGAGGGTGGCTATGAATGCGCCGATGAAGAAATATTGTCGATGATAAAAAAGAATGTATTGCTTTCAGGCGTTACGCTGACGGGCGGTGAGCCTTTTTGCCAGGCAGAAAAACTTGTGCCATTGGCAAAAAAAATAAAAGAAATGGGGCTGGAGCTTGCAATCTATACGGGCTATACTTTTGAGGAAGTGCTGGCCGACGAAAAAATGGCGGCGCTTGCCGTGCTGGCCGATGTCATAATAGACGGTGAATTTGTGCTTGAACAAAGGGATTTGTCGCAAAAATTCAAAGGCTCAAAAAATCAAAGAATAATAAATGTCCAAGAGAGTCTGGAGAACAAAAAAACAACGCTTTGTATATCTGAAAGATGGAATTAAGCAACCTAAAAGTGTTCTTTTATGAAACTGCCAACCTCAGTCCATGCCGCGCGGCTTTCTTTTAGTAAGTTGCCTCCAAGCTGAAAAACATGGAACATTCCGTCATATCTTGTCAAAGTCGCATCTACTCCGGCAGAGGCGGCTTTTTCGTATACCGTGACGGAATCGCTTTCAAGTATTTCGTGCGTGCCTACCTGAATGAGCATGGGCGGAAGACCATAAAATTCCCCATACGACGGCGAAAGTCTGGGGTCGTCAAGTTCGTAGCCTTGAGCATATAAGTTATTTGTGCCGTCAAAGTTGTTGACAATGCCGTCCTTGTTGCCGAATATCGGGTCAAGGTGCTGATTGTTTTTGAAGGAAGCGCCGTTGCCTGCCATATCCGTCCACGGTGACATGAGTATCAGGGCTTTGGGCAAGGCTTTGTTCTCATCACGCATTTTTTGGACCAGCGCAAGAGCCAGATTGCCTCCGGCGCTGTCACCGGCAATAATTATGTTTTCGGCATTGTAACCGCGCTCCATTAGCCATTCCCAGGATTTTTCCGCGTCTTCCAAGGCAGCAGGATAGGTGTGT
Source organism: Christensenellales bacterium (assembly GCA_050309775.1). Taxonomy (GTDB): domain Bacteria; phylum Bacillota; class Clostridia; order Christensenellales; family DTU072; genus DTU072. The sequence continues at coordinate 196,829 of JBNRMV010000008.1, forward strand.
TCGGGGGCGGTGCGGTAGTCAATGGAAACAACGCTGACGCCGCCGCCAGCTTTTGAATAGCGCAGGGCGTTTTGGCGGTAAACATCAATATATGGTATGGTATATGCTCCGCCGTGAAACTGAAGAATAATTTTGTCGGTCGATACAGAATCGTCGCTCAGCATTTCAATGGGCAGCCCATCGGCGTCAAACTTACTCAAAGTATAGCCTTTCGGCGCCTTCCATACGGATATATTTGATATCAAGTCTCCGCTTTCAGTCAAGATGCCGTAGTCTGCAAGTTTTGGCAGCCTTGTGACTATACGAATGCTCTCCCTTGTGATTACGCCCAAAAAGGAGACATTTTTTTCCGGACGCATGACAGCCATGCTGCCAAAACAAAGGAAAAGCGCAAGTATCCAACATAAAATTTTTGTTATGCCGCGCCAAAAAACAGTTTTTCTTACGGCTATAAGCAGCGCAACGGACAGCGCTAAGAGAATATAGCTCAACCAGGTGCTGAGCAAAAACATAAGCGCCCCAAGTATGGCGACAACCAACGCCAATGCTGCGTAAAATAATATTTCCGTAAAGATATATTTGGATTTACTCAAAACCTGCTCCCTGCGTTATAGTAGTATAAATTATAACACAAAGAATGACGCAGTCCAAATATATTACCTTCTATTGAATGAAAAGAATTTAGGTTTTGATATAGATACAGCCGCCTATATTGACGGTTTTTGTCCCAAGGTCAAGCGTTCCGGAAATGACTTGAGAATCAAGTATCGACCGAAAATGCAGCACTTTGCCCTCTTTGCTGTATACTTCAACGGGAACATTGAATTGAGAATGGTTTTGTATGCCGTATTTTGGAATTTTTGCATTCTTAAAATGGGCTTTGCCTTTGCGGTGCGGTATGCTGAAATCCAGCAGCTCAATGGAGCAGGACGGGTCGGAGGCGCAAATATATGTGCCATAGAACTTTGAGCGCTTGGCACCGCTGAAGACACATGTGACGCAGAGAATTATAACAATGATGATAAAAAGTTTTTTTGCTTTCATAATTGTCTCCTTAAAACTATTGTGGCATAAAAAATGGTTTTTATGAAAAATCTTTGGTATTTTTTCCCTTATTAAAAATTTTTTTGAGCAAGATACTATAACAAAGGTGGATTTATGAAAAAACTAATCATTTCTATTCTATTGATTGCTATGCTATGCTTGAGTATTTTTGCTATCATGCAACTGTCGGCATCGGGCAATAATGTTATCGTTGAAGCGCAAAGCGCTGTGCATACCGTACAAAAAGGCGACAGCATGTGGAAAATTGCCGTAAGGTATGAAACCGGACTTAGCGAAATAATAAAAGCCAATCCGCATATTCAGAATCCTGCTCTGATATATCCGGGTCAGAAGATATATATTCCTGAAACGGCGCCGCTGAAAAGCGTGGAGTCTGAAATAGTGCGGCTGGTAAATGTTGAGCGCTCAAAGCGCGGTTTGCAGCAATTGACAGTAAACTGGCAGGTTGCAAGGGTGGCAAGAATAAAATCGCAAGATATGATAAACAACAATTATTTTGCGCACATATCTCCCGTTTATGGCTCACCGTTCAAAATGCTGGAGTCCTTCCAGCTGCGGTATTCGGCGGCTGCGGAAAACATTGCGTACGGACAGCGTTCGGCGCAGGAGGTAATGAACTCATGGATGAATTCTCCCGGACACAGGGCAAATATACTTTCGGGCAATGTCACTCAAATAGGCGTCGGCGTAGCAAAAAAAGCCAACGGAACTATGTATTTCACACAAATATTCATCAAACCTATTTGATGATAAATAAAGAAAACGGAATAAACCGCAATGTTATGAGAATAGGGTAGTCACCCTATTCTTTTTATAATTAAAGGAATTAACTGCCGTATTTTGCGTACAGAATTATGCCTATTATGCCAAGCATAATGATGCCTACAACCCAGCCCCAAAACTTCCTTTTAATATGCCTCCACATTTTGCATCTCCTAAAAAACTTTTTATCTGTCTATTTATACTATATGACATCTGCGCCATAAAGTCAATATGCCGCTGCGGCTTGCTCTTTAAGATTGGTTGTAACAAAAAAGGCTGTCCGTCAGGGCAGCCTTTCATTTAACTGCGCTTGGATTTCTGCTTGTGTCTTAAAAGAGATTTCTTTGGCGGCATTTTCGATTATTTCCGGCGCAAACAGCAGGCACAAAAAGCTGTCTACAACGGCTGATTTTGCTTGCCCATGAGCATCAAGCGAATTGAACGGAAAAAAATAACCCTTCTTAACTGGTATGTTTTTGCCGTTGTAAAAGGTGATAATGTCATTGTTTTTGAAACAAATAAACTCATATTCATCATGACTGTGGTCGCCGGGAGGAAAGGTGGTTTTTAAGTTTGATATAAATACTCTGAACCCGTTATGAAAACAATGCCTTTTGCCGGAAAAGCAAGTGGAATACTCCTTCGTCCAATCTTTTGACATAATTACTCCTCTTTTGTGTTAATAAAGTCTTTACAAAATTTTTTATGTACCCAATCGCGCAATCAGCTTTTCCACTTATCTACCAGTTTTTTGATTTGTTCGGCAAACCTGCGCAGTTCCCGATTGGACACGCCTTTGCTGCCGGCTACGGTTTCTTGAAGGTATCTTACGGCATTCTGGAGTTCGACATAAGCGGCGGAAGCGCGTTTTTCTTCCCGTTTCTTTATCGGCTCGCCCTCTATCAGCACCTTGTCGGCGGCAAGGTCATAGACCTCCATCAGCTCCGGCGCATGCGCGGCAAATCCTCTGCTTTGCAGCTCCTCCGCAAAGAGCGCAGCAACTTCACGCTCACCGTGTGTGACAAAAATATGGCGGGGTTTTGGGGAAAAATATTGCGCAAACGCCAACAAATGGTCACGGTCGGCATGAGAGGACATACCGTTGAATTTTATTATTTCGCAGTTTACGGCAATCTCTTCGCCCAACAACCTTACCCTTTTTGCGCCGTTCAGCAGTCGCCGGCCAAAGGAATCGTTGGCTTGATAGCCAACAAAGACTACAGCGCTTTCGGGGCGCCAGAGGTTGTGTTTCAAGTGGTGTCGTATTCTGCCAGCATCGCACATGCCTGATGCCGATATGATGACTTTTGGCGTTTTTATTTCGTTTATGAGTTTGGAGTCGTCGCTGCTTTCGGTGAGTTTCAGCCCGGGAAATATGAACATTTCCTCTCCGCTGTTGACTATGTCAAGCGCTTCGGCGTCAAGATAGCCTCTCAAATCTCCCGAAAAAATCCTTGTAGCCGCTTTTGCCAAAGGACTGTCCAGATAAACGGCAAAATCCGGCAGACTCTTCACTAAGCCCTTGTTTTTTATTTCTCTGATAAAATATAAAAGTTCCTGAGTGCGCCCCACCGCAAAGGCAGGAATAACGACATTGCCGCCGCGGAAAAAAACCCTTTCAAATATCGCGGACAGCGTTTTTATGTAGTCCTCGGGCGGCTCATGGTTGCGGTCGCCGTAGGTGCTTTCGGTAATAAGAAAATCAGCCTCTTTTATGAAATCCGGGTTGCGTATAATAGGCTGGTCTATGTTGCCCAAATCTCCGGTAAAGACCAATTTTTTGGTGACTCCTTTTTCTGTTACCCATATCTCTACGCAAGCCGAGCCCAGCAGGTGTCCTGCATCGGAAAACCGAAATTTTACTCCCTCACAAAGCTGCACTTCCTGACCGTATTCGGCACTCTTGCACCGTTTCAGCGTTTCTTCGGCATCTTTCATGGTATAAAGCGGCTCAACATTTGGCTTTCCCGACCTTTTGCCCTTTTGGTTGTCCCATTCGGCGTCACGCTCTTGTATGTGCGCCGAGTCGGGCAACATTATTTCAAGCAATTTTGCAGTAATGTGCGTGGAGTAAATGTCGCCCTCATACCCGTTCTTGACGAGCAGCGGCAGCCGCCCCGAATGGTCTATATGAGCGTGTGTGAGTATTGCGTAATCAATGAAGCGGGCATAAAAAGGCAGCGCATTGCCGACAATATTGTCATCCTGCCCTTGTTTGAGTCCGCAGTCAATAAGTATTCTGTAACCGTTTGCTTCCAAGCAATAACAGCTCCCTGTTACTGCCTTGGCGGCGCCGTAAAAATAAAGTTTCATCAGCCTGTCTGTTCTCCTTTTGTTGCAGGCGAATTGATTATTTCGCCTTTTCTCTGCGGCTTTCCAGGTCAGAGAGTATCTTATTCAGTTTGTCTTCCGTCAGGATATAGCCATGTAAGGGCAACGCCTGCAACACGCAGCTTGCCGCCGGAATAAGAGTGATAAGAATCAGCAGCCCTAGAGTGATGCCCGGGTATTCTGCGGCGAAGTTGACGGTTTCGCCAAGCTTTATGCGCTCACTCAAAGCGTTTATTTGCGGCGTATAGTTTACGATGCTCAGTACTGTAAAGTTTATGCCCATCATGACGGCCGACGAAAGTTTTGCCGAGAAATTCAGCCCGCTGAAGAATACTCCGTCAAGCCGCTTGCCGGTCTTGTGCTCCATATAATCTATGCTGTCGGCTATCATAGTAGTAGGGTAGACATTTGAAAAACCCGTTAAGAAGCCGGAAACCGCCATAAGTATTGCTACCGGCCAGATTGTGTCATAGCCATTGAATAAGAAGTAAAGAAATACAATAAGGTAGGGAATTATGCTCAAATAGCAACTGAGAATCAGCACGCGTTTTTTGCCGAATTTTTTGCCTATTGCCGTGCATGTCCCCATAGAAATAAGCGTTCCTGCCATAAAAGAGCCGCCCAGCACAATCAGCCATATGAAAAAATCGCCGCCGTCCGAAAGCACCCACTTGCAAAAATAAAGACCTGCCGACAGCACCATGCCTTTTGCCGAGCCAAGCACTATTGACGCCACAACGCGAATAAAAGGTTTGTTGGCAAACATTATTTTTAGGTTTTCTTTGAAGTTGGTATCCTTGTGTTCTTCGGCTTGCTTGACGCGTTCGCGCACATTTGGGAACACCAGTTTGAAAAGTACGGTTGATATTATGGTAAGCGCGGCAACTCCCAAGAAAAAACCTTGCTGCGCCGAATAATATCCCTCAAAGCCGGGTTTGCCGGTATGGGGGAATAGTCCCAGCTCAAACTGCGCAAATATATTGACGATAGGCTCAAAAGCAATGACAATGGCTGCGGAAAAGCTGCCTATTATGCGAGCATAAGAAATAAGTTTTGAACGCTTTTCTTCATCGGGAGTAATAAGCGAAGTCATACCCCAAAGCGGTATGTCGCAGAGAGTGTACAGCGTTTCCCACAGCAGCCAGCTGATTATGACATAACTAAGTTTCAGCCAGGCAGGGAATGCCGCAATGGGCATAAACAGCAATATGGTGCATATGCCGATAGGCACGGGAATGAATTTCAGATATGGGCGGCATTTTCCCCATCGGGTGTGCGTTTTGTCAACAAATGTGCCCATAATTATGTCGTTTATGCCGTCCCAAATTCTGGTGACAACAGTAATAAAAATCAAAGCAACGGTATGTACGCCTATGACATCGGTATAAAAAACACTGAGGTAAGAGCCAACCAGCCCATAAATTATGTTTTGTCCGAACATACCGGCAAGAAAGTAATTGCGCTCTCTTTTGCTGAATTCTCCAATATCCTTTTCAGCGCGGGGAAAGGACCACGATAGCATCTTTTTTAAGTTCATTTTTTGCTCCAGCCAAAGTTGTATAGCTCATTTCTTATGCTATATATATTTACAGTGTATCACAAAAATATCGCCTTTTCAATTGGCATTTTTATCGAGACATTTATGAGTTGATTTATTATTTATTAGAGTTATAATACCATTAACCGACAAATACATTGATAAGAGGTGTGAGTTATGATTCTGGCTGTAGTGCTTTTTGCGCTGACTTATGCATTGCTGCTTATTCTTCCAAAATATCGAGCGTACATAGCTTTGGCATCTGCCATAATTTTTGTAGCAACGGGCATATTGCCGGCGCAAAAACTATTTTTTTCTGTGGACTGGAATGTATTGCTTATGATAGGCGGCACTATGGGCATAGTTGCGCTTTTTATTGCGTCAAAAATGCCTTCTCTGCTTGCCGATTTGATAATACAAAAAATGCCCGATGTCAGGTGGGCAATAATATCGCTTGCGTTGTTCGCCGGCATCATTTCGGCTTTTGTTGACAATGTGGCAACGGTGCTTATGGTAGCGCCTGTGGCCATAACAATTTGTAAAAAACTTGATATCTCCCCGGTAAAGAGCATAATTGCCATTGCAATATCTTCAAACCTGCAAGGCGCCGCAACACTTGTGGGCGACACCACTTCGATATTGCTCGGCGGCTATGCCGAATTGGATTTTTTGGATTTCTTCTTTTATCGCGGAAAAATGGGATTGTTTTGGGTAGTGCAAATAAGCGCTGCGCTTTCGGCGCTTGTACTGGTATGGCTGTTCCGCAAAGACAATCAAAAAATTTCTATCAGCGACAAAACTGTTGTCAAGGACTATTTTCCCACGGTATTGCTCGGCGGAATGATATTGCTGCTGATACTTGCCTCGTTCAGCCCTTACAAACTGCGCATGGGTCCGCTTGACATAACCAACGGCACAATTTGCGTAGCGCTGTTTATTCTTGGCTTGGTTCGTGAAATCATTAAGAGCAAGAGGTTTACCATAGTCAAAGCCTCGCTGAAAGAGATTGACTTCTTTACGCTGGCGCTGCTGGGAGGTCTTTTTATTGTAATAGCCGGCATAGCCGAGGCAGGCGTAATAGACAAAATAAGCAATTTCTTTGTCAAAGTCAGCAATAACAATGTGTTTTTAATATACACTATACTGGTCTGGGCGTCTGTGCTGTTGTCGGCGTTTATTGACAACATACCTTATGTTGCCACAATGCTGCCGGTGGCGCAGGGCATTGCGGCAATTATGGGCATCGACCCTGTAATACTATATTTCGGACTGCTTTCAGGCGCTACGCTTGGCGGCAATCTCACACCCATCGGCGCCTCTGCCAACATAACGGCGCTGGGCATTCTGCGCAAAAACGGACAAGAAGTCAAGGCGCTTGACTTTATGAAAATAAGCGTGCCGTTCACTCTTGCCGCCGTCACAGCAGGATATGTGCTTATTTGGCTGATATGGACATAGAGATGCACTTGCTGGCGCAAGCGGTCAAATACAAAACTGCGTTTTGGCAAAGGATTGTTTTATCATAATAAAAATCATTTCAATTTCATAATATCCACATCACCTCGACGAAGGAGAGGTGTATTTGACCAAGCGGTGAAACCGCTTGCATTTAACCAATAGGCTATGCCTATTGTATTTGACAAAGCAGCCTCCGCTGTTTGTATCATTTGAACACTAGCGCTCTGAACGCATTCAGTACGGCAAGTATTGTCACTCCGACATCGGCAAAAATTGCCGCCCACATGGTTGTTATGCCTAGCGCGCTGAGTATCAGCACGGCGGCTTTTATACCGATAGCCATAACAATGTTTTGGTAAGCAATGCGCAATGTTCTTTTTGAAATGCGTATTGCCTGTGGAATTTTTGACGGCTCATCATTCATTATGACGACATCTGCGGCTTCTATTGCCGCATCAGACCCCAACGCTCCCATAGCTATGCCGATATCGGCGCGCGCCAGCACCGGCGCATCGTTTATGCCGTCTCCGGCAAAGGCAAGAGTACCCTTTTCGGACATGTTTTCAAAAAGCTCTTCGAGTATCTTCACCTTGCCGTCGGGCAGCAGTCCGGCATATACCTTGTCTATACCCAGTTCAGCGGCGGCTTTTTGCGCAGCTCTCTCATTGTCGCCTGTCAGCATAACCGTTTGTTTTGCGCTGTCTTTCAGCTGGCGGACTGCTTTAAGGGCATCGTCCTTCAACTCATCGGCAATGACGATATAGCCTGCATACTTTTTGTCAACAGCCACATGCACCACAGTGCCGTCTGTTTCATCTTTATATGGGATTTTAAGTTTTTGCATAAGTTTTGCATTGCCGGCAAAAACCTCTTTGCCGTCTACTGTGGCGGATACGCCAAATCCCGGTATTTCTTCAGCTCTTGTTACTTTGCCGCTCAGCAGTTCGTTGCCATAAGCCTTTTTCAAAGAAAGCGATATAGGGTGAGAAGAAAAACTTTCGGCATAAGCGGCAATCTCCAGCAATGCGGCTTCCGCCATGCCCTCGGCATGCACCTTTTGTACTTCAAACACGCCTTTTGTCAGCGTGCCGGTTTTGTCAAAAACCATTATTTCTGTCTTTGCCAGCGCCTCAAGATAGTTGCCCCCTTTGATAAGAATGCCTTTTCGGGAGGCTCCCCCGATGCCGCCAAAAAAGCTGAGGGGAATGGATATCACCAAAGCGCAGGGACAGGAAACGACTAAAAATGTTAGCGCTCTGTACACCCAAATGTCAAAACTCTGGTGCAGAATCAGCGGCGGTGCAACGGCAAGTATGGCGGCAATGACAACGACAGCAGGGGTATATATCCTGGCAAATTTTGTGATAAACCTTTCTGATTGTGATTTTCTGGCGGTGGCGTTTTCCACCAAATCAAGGATTTTGTTGACGGTGGATTGACCATATTCTTTGGTGACACGAGCCGTCAGCACTCCGCTGAGATTTATACAACCGCTGATAAGTTGACTGTCCGGCGCCACATCTTTGGGCAAGGCTTCGCCTGTCAGTGCCGAGGTGTCTATTGCCGAATGGCCGTCGATAACCACCGAGTCAAGCGGAATTTTTTCGCCCGGTTTTATGACAATGATTTGTCCGACTTTGATTTCCTCAGGGCTTTGTTTTACCAATTCTCCGCCTCTTTCAATGTTGGCATACTCTGGGCGTATGGACATGAGTCCGGCAATGGATTTTCTGGATTTTGCTACAGCATTACTTTGAAAAAGCTCTCCTACTTGGTAGAACAGCATAACCGCCACGCCCTCGGCGTATTGAGCAATAAAAAAAGTGCCGATTGTCGCCACGCTCATGAGAAAATTCTCATCAAAGACCTTGCCTTTTATGACATTCTTGACTGCTTTCAATAATATGTCCCAGCCGACTGTCAGGTATGCCAGCGCAAATAGTACAATGCGTACCCACTCTTTTTGTGTGTTTATTAGTACCGCCGTCAAAAGCAACACAAGGCCTACGGCTATTTGTATCTTTGGTTTTTTCATAAAATCTCCTATGCCTTTCTGATATTTATGTGCGGCTCGTGCTTTTTGACGATTTTTTCAATTTGCGGCATTATGTCGGGCATCTCCGCTTCTTTGGTTTCGACAAAGAGTTTTGTTGTCAAAAAATTCAGTTGCGCCGAACTGATGCCATTTAGTTTGTTTATGGCCCTTTCTATCTTAGAGGCGCAGTTTGCGCATTCCAAACCTTCAAGTATATATGTATATCTCATGTCAATCTCCTTTATTCGTTTATGTGGTCCAGTCCTTGCTCCAGCATAAGTTTTACATGGCTGTCGCTGAGGGAATAATAAATTACTTTGCCATCGCGTCGGTTTTTTACTAGGTTTGCTTGTTTCAGCACACGCAACTGATGCGAAATAGCCGACTGCGTCATTTTTAGCGCCACAGAAATGTCGCATACGCACATTTCGGCATTTTCCAGCGCCCAAAGTATTTTTATTCGGGTTGAGTCGCCGAAGACTTTGAACAAATCCGCCAAATCATAAAATGTCTCCTCGTCGGGCATCTTTTCTTTTATGTAGCTGACTACCGACGCGTGAATGCACTCATTGTCGCATATTTCGATGTCTTTTAGTTTCATACTGCCTCCTTGCTACCCTTGCCTGAACAATTGAACAACCGTTCATATGTATATATTATTACTATGCAAAAGACTTGTCAAATGTTTTGACATTTTTTCTGCTTTTCAAATAAAAAAATTGATAAGAATAAATTGCTCGGCTATATCGATATCAATATTGCAGGGATACTTCAGCAATAAAGAAGAAAGGGACTGTCAAATTCAACAGTCCCTTAACAATTATGTTGTGGTTGTGAGCTTTATGCAAAGCGCGCATAAATAGTTGTGGTTTGGGTGGGGTAATCAGTCGGGTTGTAGGCAGTCGTCAGCGCAGCGTCGGTATACCAGCCGGCAAAAGACTTTTCTTCAGGCGCAATGAGGTATTGTTCCTGCATGTACTCCAGAGCTTCTGAAATGGGCGTAAGTTTTGCTATATACCCGTTTATGCAGCGCCCTTGAAGGTCATACTCATAACTTTCAGAAAACGCGCCTTCGCCGGCATCAAGCACATAATAATACAACGGCGCTATTTTGGGATAAACCGTGATATTGCCCGTGGGATATGCCTTCAGCTGCTGTGTCAGCGCTTTGTCGGTATACCAGCCGGTAAAGGTTCCGCCTTCTGGATTGCTTCCGCCTGAATACGATTCTGTTTTGAGCGCCTCAAGCAATTCGGCAAGCCCGAAATTCTCGCTTGCCGTCAGCGGAATGTTGATGTATTTGTCCAATTCAATAGTCAGCGTGGCATCTTCAAAATTTATGTCAACGCAAATGGCGGAGTCAAATTTTGCATAGTATGTGGTATTGGCTGCGGGGAAAGATGTCTCTGTCACCGGATTGGTGAAAGAACTGTCTTTGTACCAACCGGCAAAAATACCGCCGCGCTTGCTGGGGACCAGTGAATTCAGATTCGTTGCCCTGCCTTGCGCGCCTATCAGCTTGGGAATATTGTAAGCCACATCGGCTTGTAGCGTTATGGTGATAAGTTTGCTCCATTTTGCATATACCTTGGTGTTTGCGCTTATTAGGTCTGAACTGCCGTTGGCCGGGTTTTGGAATGCCGCATCGGTATACCATCCATCAAAATCATAACCTTTCTTGTACGGCATAATATCGCTGACATTTGCTATGTATACGCATTTTGAGAGCTGTTCTTGCGCATTTGCCGACAGTGAACCGCCGTTGAGTTCTGTTTGCAGCGCAGGGACCTGCCACTTTGCATATACATGATAATCGCTGTATTCAAAAGGTACTTGGTATTCGCCTTCGACGGGGAAGAGAAAGTCTGAGTCATAATACCAGCCTAAAAAGCCTTCGTCCTCAGGCGTTGCAAGCGTGATTTTTGCGCCTTTTGTTTGGTTGAGCCTTGAGGGCAGCGTTGAGTTTGTCATATGTATGTTAATCAGGTCAGGAGAAGCAACGCTCTCTCCTTTGTCGGCGGGCATAGTAAGCGTGCGGTCATATTCAAATGACAATGGAATGCCTTCTGAAGGCGGGGATCTCAAATTGTCGGGAACATAACCTTCGACATCCATGGATAGAGTTGTTCCAATCTCTATCAATTTGCCGTCAAGAATGTAGTAACTCAGATTTGCGGAAAAAACCGTAATACCTTCAGCTATTTGAAAAGAATATTCAATATAAGCCGATTGCGGGAAAGCAGCATCTTTTTCTTTTTGACTATAGCCGGAAACTGTGATTTTCCCAAAATTGCCGCCATACTCTTTTTGCAATTCAATCATTTTTACAAAGGAATCGTTGGAAAGCAGTTTGGTTTGTTCCTTCAGGACTTGTCTTTCCTTTTCAAGTTTTTGTATGGCTTGCCATTTTGTAATACGGGTATACTCCCTTGTTGTTTCACCGTTTTGTTGAGATATTTCCACTTTGTAGAATTCTTCGCCCGAACCGCCGTAATATGTTTCGGACCCGTCATCATGTTTGTAGTACAGCACCATACTATTTTCGCCTATGTCATAGCCGGTCTCTTCAAACCCCTCTTTCCAGTAAACTCTGTTTCCGAATTCAACTTTTGATAAAATGTCTTCGGCAAGTTCGCTCGTCATGTCAAAATAGCTGTTGTAAGAATCATCATCGGGCTTTTTGCATGAGGCAAGCGCAAGGCTGAATACCATAGCTAAAATTATGGCAAAAATCGCTAGCAAAACTCTTTTTTTATTCATGTTCCCTCCTAAAAACAATACTACCCTTTGGGCATTGTTTCCTAAAGGGTAGTATACAATGGATTGCTAGATTTTGTCAAGAAAAGTTATTTGGACTGCGCCTTTGACTTTTTCTTGTCGCCGATAGAAAGCAGAGCATTGAGGAATATACCAAAAATGGCTGCGCCTGCGATACACGGTACATCAAGTCCGAAGAAAGGTATGTTGCCGCCGAAGGCATAGTTGCCGCCGATACCGATGACCATAATGGATGCAATGACAGCAATGTTTTTGGCGCTGAACATGTCAACTTTTTTGTCTATCATAATAGCTATACCTTGAGCGGCTATGGCGCCGAACAGATATATTTCAAGTCCGCCGATAACTGCCAGAGGTATGCCGTATATTGCTCTGATGACGGGAGTGAAGAAGGAAATTATCATAGCTAATACACCTGCCAGAATAAGCACGGCTGTTGAGAAAACCTTGGTTATTGCCATGGTGCTGATGTTTTCGCCATAGTTTGTGCCTGCGGGACCGCCGACAACGCCCGAAATCATATCGCAGACTCCGTCGCCGACAAGGTTTATCCAAAGTTTGTCAATAAGGCGGTATTTCATCTTTTTGCCCTTGACTTCGGCAACATTGTTTACATAAATGTCAAGCTGATACATATGCGCCGTTGATTCGGGGATTGTGGCTATTGCGATAGGCATGATAGCTACGACAGCAGCCCATGAGGCTTTGGGGAAAGTAATAGCCGGCACTGCCAGAATACCATTGGCGGTGTGAGCCGGAGAACCTGAAAGCAGCAGCCCGAGGTCTATGCTGCGGAAAAGGTTGTAAGATTCTCCGCCGATGCCAAAAATTATGGCGGCGGTGATACAACCTACCAACGCTCCCAGCAAAAGGGGAATCTGTCCTAAGAAGCCTTTCAAATATTTTGAGAAAAGGACAATAGAGAAAAATGTGACAAGCGAAACAACCCAGACTGCCCAACCTGTGCCCGATGCAATGGCGGTTGCGCTGGGAGCGGCGTCGGCAAGAGCATTGCCTGCAAGCGTAAGGCCGATAACCATGGCTATCGAGCCGGTTATGGATGCGGGTAAAATCTTTTCTACGGCAGCCGTGCCTCCGAACTTGACAAGTAAACCGGCGGCAATGGACACAAAGCCCGACATAATAATACCAAATTGCGCATATGAAATTGCTTCCGCAGGCAAGGTGCTGACTGTGCCGGCTCTCCAAGCGGCAAGTTGCGCCTGCGCTCCGGGGCTAAGCTGTTCGATAATGGCTTCAGTTGCCATAAGGCTGGCAACCGCGGTCAAGTAAGCAAAGCTTGAGCCGTAATAAAGCGGAACTTTCCTTCCTGTGATAAGTATGAAGCAGACCGTAGCCAATCCGCTGGCAAATATCGTTGTCGAGACTTGGAATCCCGTAATCAGCGCAACCAATACAGTTGCGGGGAACATAACGATAATTTGTTGAATGGCATACAGGAACAACTTCCATACCGGCGGTCTTTCGTCAGGTAAATAGCCCTTTTGGTGGTCGTTGCTGAACTCTTTCTTGAACCAGCTTTTGACTTTGGCCATAGGTGCGGCTTTTTCGTTTGTCATGTTTTTGCTCTCCTTATGTTTTTTTATTTATTTAGAAACCGTGTAGGCTTGTAAATTAAAATACCCTGCTGCAAGCAAACAGGGTACACGAAAGCGTGAAAGAGAGTATGAGAGTCTTACCTTGTTGGCATTGCAATACCAAATTAAAGATATACCATTTCGCAGTATACCACCACCGCTATGATTTTGTAAAGTGTTTGTCAGATATTTCGACAAAATAATTTTCTCCAAAATATTCCTTAATTGGGAAAAGCCGAAATTTAGTTGCCTATTTACAAAATAATAAAAATATGCAACAATTATCGTAGGGCTAATATATTTTTTGAGGTGGAAATATGCAGAATAATATAGAAAATAGCGCCGCAACAACGGCGATTCAAAACGACGGCGCCGAGCAACAGCGCATAAAACAGTTCAACAAAAACAAATGGCTCTTTTCTTTGGGCGGCATAGGCAGAGATATGTCGTATCAGCTGGTGGCGGCATTTCTCTTGGTATATGTACAATTTGGCGTGTCCTTGTCGCTGGTGCAGTTCACGACTTTGAGCCTCATTATCGGCATCGGCGGCAGCCTATGGGACGCTCTCAACGATCCGATTATGGGCGCTATCATTGAAGGTTCGCATTTCAAATGGGGCAAGTTTAAGCCATGGATTCTCCTTGGCGCAATACTTTGCGGCATAGTCATATTGGGCATGTTCAATGTGCGCATATGGACGGGGTGGAACTTCGTCATCTTCATCATCGTAATGTATTTCTTGTGGGAATCGACTTTTACTATGAATGACATTGGCTATTGGGCAATGCTGCCTTCGCTTTCATCAAAAAAGAATGAGCGCAACACAGTAACAACGCTTACGGTAATATTTGCCAGCGTCGGAGCCTTTGCCGGGCAAGGATTGGTCATATTCCTGACGCCGGGAAATGTCGTTCGGGGCTATTCTTTGGTATCCATAATAATAGCTATGGCATTTATCGGCTGCCAGATGATGACCTCATTCGGCGTCAAAGAAACGCCGCGCAGGGCATCGGAAAAACAATCAAAAATATCATTGAAACACATGTGGCAGACCATAAAAGGCAATGACCAGATTCTTTGGATGACCCTGTCTATGTTCCTTTACTCTTTGGGCAGCGGATTGTTGGTGGCGCTGGCTTACAACCTGTATTATATAGAAGTAGGCTATGACAGTTACAGTTTCTATTTCATCGTAATATTTGGTGTATGCAGCGTGTTGGCAAATCTCCTTTATCCCAGACTTGCAAAAAAACTCGGACGCAAAAAGCTGCAGATGTTCAGCGCAATGACGCTGATTTTTGGCTATGCCGGCATAGCCTTGCTGGGTTGGTGGCCGCAAGTATTGCCATTTAATCTCATAACGCTCAGCATATTTGGCATATTTGTTTTCACCGGGCAAACGCTGTATTATTTGGCGTCTATAATAAACATGACAAACTGTGTTGAATACAATGAGTACAAACAAGGCGAACGCAATGAGGCGGTGGTGTCGACGCTGCGCCCATTTATGACAAAGTTTGCTTCGGCGGTGCAGTTCGGTGTGGTCACGCTGGTGCTGGCGGCATCGGGAATCTTTATTCTCAGCCAAAACATTTCTTTGATGGAGTCCCAAAAGAACTATCTTTCCAACATAGATTCAGCGCCTGCGCAGGTGGAATATATCAAGAACATTAAGAACTATCTTGACATCTATGAAAGCGCTCCCGATGAAGCGACGGCAAAACAACTTGTCGGGCAGGCCATAGCCGAGGATACAGACATGTTGAAGTATCAAATAAATCCCGAATATGTCTTTTCGCTTGCCGATTGCAAGATTTTCCGTCAAAATGTAATAAACGGCAAAGCCGCGGTGGAAAAGGTAGATTTAGGATATTGGAAGGACATAGACAGCGCTGATTTGCTGACGGGAACGGGAGATACAAGCTATTTATATTCAATGGAGCTAATGGGCGAGGGTTTCAATGCCGCCAACGAAAATTTCAGGAATGAACGCACGGTAGGCATGCGCTTGTGGATAAGGTTTGCCGTTACCGCGGTACCTATTGCGCTATTGGCTTTGTCGTGGTTGATACAACGCAAGAAGTTCATTATTGACGAAGATTATTATGATATGATGATGAGCAAAATAAAAGAAAGGCATGGTGAAGAAGTCGAAAATTCGTAGATTCTACCAATATTCGACAACCTTCTAGTCATCTTCTATAAAGTTCTAACCCGAGGAGTTTACGAAAGTTGGGCAAGCAATATATAATGATAATGAGCTCAAAAAACAACGCTAACTTAACAAAAGGAGTCATTATGAATAATAATTTTGGAGAATTCCTCTATACATTGAGGAAAGAAAGGGGCTGGACACAGACAGAACTTGCCGACAAACTGGGCATAACAAACAAAGCGGTATCAAAATGGGAGACGGGAGACGCTTTCCCGGAAACGGCGCAGTTGGTGCCGCTTGCAACAATCTTTAATATAAGCGTAGACGAGTTGTTGCGCGGCGAAAAAAACCCCGGATTGGAACGCGAAAAGCCGCCAGTTATAGAAGAGCCAAAAGAACTTAAGCCAATGACAAAAAATCAGGCTATTGCCATTGCGGCGGCCATAGGCTTAATTCTGGTGGGCGTTATGACGCTGATTACCTTGGCGGTAAACGATGTCGGTTATGGAATTTATGTTCCTGTATTGTTGGCAAGCGTGGCGGTTGCGGTGTTTATGCTTGTGGTGACGGGTATGCGCCGTTCGCTGGACAGCGCCGAAATGGACGAAGCGGCATACAAAAAGGGCGTCAAGATATCAGTAGCCATGGCATTGGGTATAGCGCTGACAGTGCTGTCAGTAATTCCGATAATTGCGCTGAACGCCGTTGATGTCGGAGCCAATGTATACATTCCGATATTCTTCTCAGTACTCATTATCGGAGTGCCAATAATAATATTCAGCGGCATTCAATGGGGAAATCTAGTTAAGACCTATGACATTCCCAGCGACGAGGGTGCGCCCCTAAAAGGCAAGGCAAAGAACCTGGAAGAGGTTTTCAGCGGCGTAATAATGATGAGCGCAACGGTAATATTTTTGCTGCTGGGTTTCCTAAAAGGTTTATGGCACCCAGCTTGGGTTGTTTTCCCGATAGGAGGCATACTTTGCGGCATAGTGTCGACGCTGATAAGAGGATTCTATAACAACAACAAAACATAATATGGATAAATAAGCATAAATAAAAAATAAAAAGAGAAACTGTTTTGTTTGAAACAGTTTTTTTGTGATATCGAGCAGTCTGCTGAGCAAAACGCGCAATGCTTTGCAACATAAAATTCTCAAAAATTCAATTGACTTTTCTGCAAAAATTATATAATATTATACCAATCCGTGGGGATATGGCTCAGTTGGTAGAGCGGTGCGTTCGCAATGCACAGGCCAGGGGTTCGAATCCCCTTATCTCCACCAGATTAAGCCTAAGCGGAACTCCGCTTAGGCTTTTCTTTTCGGGTAGTTCTTTTTTGTATAAACACTTGAATAAAGATTTTCTTGCTATTGTTCGCGATTTGGAATATAATAAATGTATCAAGTTTGAGGTGAGGCATGCCTAGTTTTATTTCTGCCAAAGAAGCAGCTGAAAAATGGAATATATCTCAAAGGCGCGTTTCCATTCTTTGCTCTGAGAATAGAATTCATGGGGCAATGATGGTTGGCAACATGTGGATTATTCCTGCCAATGCAGCAAAACCAATTGATAAGCGTACCGTTCGTTATGAAAAATCCAAAACCATTGTCTTAAAACCATTTGTTAAATGGGTTGGTGGCAAAAGCCAACTTGTAGGCGAGCTGGAAAAAATGATACCTATCGATGGCGAAAAGGTTTTGACAAAATACGCCGAGCCTTTTGTCGGTGGCGGCGCTCTGCTTTTTAACATAATATCCAAGTACAGTTTTGAAGAGATTTATATTGGTGACATCAATGCAGAATTGATTAATGCGTATCAAGTTATAAAAAGCAATGTAAATGACTTGATTTCAGAACTTTCCGCAATGCAGAAGGCATATATTCCGCTTAATAACGAGCAACGCAAAGAGTATTATTATTCTAAGCGTGACCTATTCAATTCCTTGTTATTGGAAACAAAAAATTCAGTACAAAAAGCTGCTTTGTTCATCTTCTTAAATAAGACTTGTTTTAATGGTTTATATCGTGTAAACCGCAAAGGACAATTTAATGTTCCCATGGGAGCATATAAAAAACCTAATATTTGCGATGAAGACAATCTTCATAATGTCTCAAAGGCCTTGCAAAATGTAACCATATGCTGTGGCGATTATTCGAATTCTAGCGATTTTATTGATAATACTTCTCTCGTATATCTCGATCCGCCGTACCGTCCATTAAGCAAAACGGCAAGTTTCACGGCATACAATGCTGATTGTTTCGATGATAACGAGCAACACCGTCTTGCAAAATTTGTTGATGAAATAAGCTATAAAGGTGCGAAAGTAATATTGAGTAATTCTGATCCGCAAAATATTAATCAGAAAGATGATTTTTTTGAAAAACTATATAGCAAATATAAAATTAACAAAGTCAAGGCGACACGAATGATAAACAGTAATTCCTATAAACGCGGAAAAATTAACGAACTGCTTATCTATAATTAATAAATTAAGGGAGAAACATATGAAAAGAGATTTCAAAGAGTGGCTACATACTTTTCGGTCTAGTATATGCACTTACGATTATTATGTAGATTTCAATAAAGCATATCAAAAGGTGGACAATGTAAAAATCGAGTTAAATATACTTAATTCCCTGCTGGGTTCAAAAAATATTGAAAACGATTTTATGAGACTTATAGAAAAATATCCCAATGTATTAAAGTGTATTCCTATTTTGCTTGCGGTGCGCAGTAATGAAATATATGCGATAGATGCCGACGGCGAATATAAATTCAAATTCAATAAAGCAATGAATACTCCCGAAGAATATGCTATGCTCATGCAAAAAACAGGATTATTTAACCTTATATCTAATCATATAATCAACAATCTCTATGATTATGTGACAGGTGTTGAGGTAGGCCTTGACAGCAACGGCAGAAAAAACCGCGGTGGGCATCTTATGGAAGATTTGGTGGAGGATTATTTGCAGAAATCGGGGCTGGAAAAGGATATTGATTATTTCAAAGAAATGAATATATCAGCCATTGAAAAGAAATGGAATATTGATTTATCAAAGCTTTCGAATCAAGGTAAAACCGTAAAGCGTTTTGATTTTGTTGTCAAAACCCCAAAAACAATATACGCTATTGAAACCAATTTCTACACTGGCGGCGGTTCTAAACTTAATGAAACCGCCAGAAGTTATAAAACGCTTGCTTTGGAGTCCAAAAAAATTAAAGGTTTTGCTTTTGTATGGTTTACTGACGGATATGACGGTTGGAAATCTGCTCGCCATAACCTTGAAGAAACCTTCGAAATTATGGATAATCTATATTGTATTGCCGACTTAGAAAACGGCATTATGGCGAAGTTATTTATATGACAAAGGTACCATTGCAACCTGAAAATTTCGAATTGGAAACCAACACGATTTGGAGTTTTCCCTACCGGGGCAAGTGGGCAACGCACGATGCAAAATATCGTGGCAACTGGTCTCCGTATATTCCGCGAAATGTGATAATGCGTTATTCTGCAGAGGGTGACACCATATTAGATCAATTTGTAGGTGGCGGTACGACCTTAGTCGAAGCAAAGCTGACAAATCGAAACATTATTGGCATAGATATAAATCCCGATGCCGTCGAAATCTCAAAAAGCAAGTTGAATTTTGATTTTGCCAACAATTCAAAGATTGATGTATATCAAGGCGACGCGCGTAAACTTACAAATATTGAAGACGAAACAATTGACCTTATTTGCACACATCCACCTTATGCCGATATTATCAAATATAGTGATGATATTGACGGCGACTTATCCCATTTTTCAATCAAACCTTTCTTGTCGGAAATAAGCAAGGTAGCCGATGAGTGCTACCGAGTATTAAAGAAATGTAAATATTGCGCTATTCTTATGGGTGATACGCGCAAAAATGGAATGGTACAACCTCTTGCCTTTCAAACTATGCGGATATTTGAACTTGCTGGTTTCAAAACAAAAGAAATCATAATAAAAGAACAGCATAACTGTAAAGTAACAGGGTATTGGAAAGCCAACAGTATAAAGTACAATTTTTTGCTCTTGGCGCACGAGTATTTGTTTATATTTAAGAAGTAAATTGCGAAGGGGATAATTATTTATTGAGAAGTTGCCTTTAACTTCAAAAAAAGACTATCTTTCGACAGTCTTTTTATTTCTGGCGTTCTTTCTATGAATAGAAATTTACTCCTTATTTGAGCTCTTTTTTCTTCAATGTCAAGTTGTTGTCTGCTGGGGCGGCGTCAATTAATAGGTCTGCGGCGATTTCGGAGAAAAGGAAGTTCTCTATTATATTACCCAAAAGTAATTGCTTGTTTTCGATATAAACGCTGAGGTCGTAGTCGGGAATTAAGCTGTTTTTTAGCATGGGTTTGAGCAGTCGCAAGACTCCTGAGGCATCTGAGTCAGGGTTTATCGGGAAAGGCAGTTTCTGGACAACCTTCAAAGAAGAAAGTATGCCTATCAGCAATTTGTTATCGACCAAGGGCAGGGCGTCGTCTTTGAACAGGGTTTCCATGGAGCCAGCAAGGTCGATGTTTTCAAGATTGGGTTGGAACTCCGCAAGTTTTTCAAATAATTGATAATCGGCAATCATATAGAGCGCAGAATATATCGAATACTTGACCAGATTGTACTCGGCGCTGTTGGGCGAAGCCTTTTCGTCTCCGAAATAATTTGCTCTCAACAGACCCATAAAGACTTCCCATACCGTGTTATAACGCGATGACGGGAGGGTCAGTTCATATTGATTGCAAATTCTCTCTACGGAAAGTCCCGTTTGGTTTTCTTTGTATAACGGTAAATCAAAGAATGGCAGCAACATATTGTCCATAATATCTTGAGCAAGCGCCTGCGCATTCTCGTCGGTTTTGTCAATATTCAGATAATTCATTATTTTCAAAATGAGATTGACATCGATTTTGTTCAACAACTTATTTCTCATGCTTTGATTGACAAA
The DNA here is from genome assembly GCA_050309775.1 of Christensenellales bacterium. Taxonomy (GTDB): domain Bacteria; phylum Bacillota; class Clostridia; order Christensenellales; family DTU072; genus DTU072. The sequence continues at coordinate 217,535 of JBNRMV010000008.1, forward strand.
ATTTTCGGCAAAACTCCAAAAGTCGTTTTTTATCAATGCCGCCTCTTGCGGTGTGACAAAATCGGGAATAAAATCTTGCGCTATGTAGTTCAGATTTTTTGTGGTAAGTATGTATTTGTTTGCGTATATTTCAAAATGGCGTACCGGCATGGGATAATTGGCAAGCGACGCCGTCTCAATGTCATAAATGGTTTGTCCGTCTTTTGTGTAGGTTGTGGCGTCTTGAGAGTGAAGATGTCCCGAAAAAATCATTTTCAGTCCGGCGGACAAAAGCGCCTCAGTCACTTTGATGTTGTCGTTTACTTTGCTGTTGTCGGCATTCATTATATTGTCGACAAAGTTGCCAAGATGAGGCAGCAGCGGAAAATGTATCATGCCGACAGGAATTTTTTTGTCCTTTTTTGCTTTTGTAATTTGCGATACGCACCAGTCAAGCAAATCCTGCGTCATGTTCGGGGCATGTCTGTCTGTGACAAAGCCCTCGTCGTTTTTTTCATAAAAAGAACAATCTATGGCTATAAGTCTGTGCTTTTTGTCAAGTTCGGCAGTATAAGAAAGACTGCTGTCATGACGGGCAAGCGCTTCGCTGTATCCGAATTCTTTATAGATTTCGGCAAACTCCTCTTTGTCTACATTTTCTGCCGGAGCGTCGGAGCCGCTTTGAAAGGTATGACTGCGGTTGCTGATGTCATGGTTGCCCGGAATGACAAAAGCTTTTTTTCCGCTCTTTTCATACTTGCTGAGTTGTTGGCTGACTACAAGGTGAGAGGCCTTGCCGCCGTCGTCAGTCAAGTCGCCCGATATGAGAAGAATATCGGAGTCATTTTTTATTTGCTCATCAATAGCCGTTTTGTAGATTGCTTCCGACAAATGAAGCATCTTTTGTCCTCTGCTTGAGTATTCGATAAAGTCTTCAGACAAGACGCCGATTTGTTCTTCAGCCATGACATGAGTATCGCTCATTATGGCAATGGACAATCTTGGCTTTTGGTTGATGATTATAAAGGTTATGATAGGGAACAATGCCCCAAGCAATAATACAACGGCGCAGGTTATGGCTATTATTTTTTTTGTTTTCTTGTCAATCTTTTTCATTCTTTTCTTCCCAAAAAATATTTATGACGCAATGAAGTATGCGCTTGCTAACATTATACCATAAGATATCTTTAATAAGTATAAAAAATCACTTTTTTTCATGGAAATGAAATTTTAAGACGGTACGGATTGCGCGCCGCAACTGAAAAACAATTTACTTTGCCGCCATATTACCTTATACTATAAAAAACAGTAAGAAAAGGGCAATTGCAAATCGCAGCAATAGGTGAAGAGTGAAAAAAAGGCAAGAACAAAAAGAGATCAGAAAAAAAGATATTTTGTCATCGGCGCTGTCGCTGTTTTCAAAAAAAGGCTATTCCGCAACAAAGATTGCCGATATAGCAAAATCCGTGGGCATGAGCGCAGGCTTGCTGTTTCATTATTTTGAATCAAAAGAAGTGCTGTATAGAGAACTGATTGTGACGGGAATAAAATTTGTCGAAGAAAAAACAGCTCACCTCATAAAAGAACCTATCGGCTATTTTGAATGCGCCACCGCAATGATAATTGATTTATTCAAGAGCAACATTCAAGCGGCGCAGCTGTACAAGTTGATTAGAAACTCATTAAAAACCGACGCCTTGCCCGAGCAGCTAAAAGCGTACATAAAAGAGGTTTTTGTAAGTTTTTTGAAATTGAATGAAGAAAAAATGATTGCCGGACAATTGCAAGGTACCATAAAGAGCGGTGACCCCAAAGCCTTGACCATGTTGCTTTTTTCCTGTATTGACGGCGTAGCCGAATCATATCTGATGAATCCCGAACTGCCGTTGCCGCAATCGGAATGGATTGTAGATTTAATAAAGAAACATTGACTACATTGTTTGAAAATACTTCACTTAAGCCGCCTTTTTGGCGGTTTTTTCAATTTTTCATTATTGACAAACGATAGCGCAAGTTATATAATTATCTTGTTGAATATTTATTCAACCAAATTTTTCTTACGGAGGTGTATTTAATATGAAAGTATTAAACGAATTTGACAATACCCTGTTGCAGAATGAAGATAAGTTCACCGATGAGTTTTACAAGAGATTTCAACTAACGAAGAGGAAAATTCAGCTGGGCGATGTTATGGAAAAGGAATATTCCTTTCCCACTCTGTATGGCGGTGTGACTTGCGCTCAGGCCATTTATTTATGCAGTTATGAAAAAGCCTTGGCTTTGATGCCTCATAAAAAAATAAAACCCGTCAGAATGCCGGGCAATCGGGCTGCGTTGGCTATTTCTTGCTATGAGTACAAGGAAGTTATGGGAGTGCCTCCGTACAATGAGATTGCTTTTACCATAGCCGTTGAAGTAGACAAGGAAAAAAGCCCTGTGCTGTTGCCGTTGCTAAAAAATACCAACAGCGGATTTTATTGCTTTTCCATGCCCGTAACCTCAAGAGAAAACTGTTTGCGCGGCAACTACATTTGGGGATTGCCGAAGGTGGTTGAGCAGATTGACATTTATTCCGACGGCGATGACTGCGTGATAAAAAGCTATGAGGCGGACGGTACGGAATATTTTTCGCTGAGAGTGCCAAAGAGCGGAAAGCCGCAGGAGTTTGACGCCACGACATATCTTTTCAGCAAACTAAACGGCAAAATTCTGAAAGCAGAGACCAATTTTAAGGCAACCATGAACATAAACCAATTTGCCAAGACCTTGTTGTTTAAGTCGGCAAAGCCGAAAAAAGAATATATGAAAATCGGCGACACAAAGAGCGGGCAACTTTTGAAATCACTGGATATTTCTCCTTTGCCGCTGCAATTCAGATATGCTGAGAATATGACTTCATGCTTTGATTTTTATGACGAAAACTATGTGTTAGAATAAGGAGTAGATTATGAAAATAATAATTATTGGCGCAGGCGGCGCAATAGGAAGCTGTGTAGCCGGCTGGTTAAGCGAAGTAAGTGACGAGATATATCTTTTGGATAAGCCGGAGGTGTCCGCAGTATTGCAAAAAAAGGGCATCACTTTTTATAAGGAAAATGAAGAAAAAAAGAATGTCAAAGTCAACGTAATAAAGAACATATCCGAAGTGGAAGATGTTGATTATATTATTGTTGTCGTCAAAAATTACAGTTTGGTTCCCGTAGCCGAAATGATAAAAAAGGATGTAAAAGGAAATCCCATTATCGTTACAATGCAAAATGGCGTGGAAAATCAAAAAATATTGCCTAATTACTTTGACAAAGTTGTGTATGGCATCATAGAGTTCAACGCTTGGCTGGACGAAGTGGGAGTAGTGGGCTATCAAAACCGCGGTCCGTTTGTTCTTGGCACTTTGGACAACAGCCTTCAGCAAGAAATGCAAGCCTTGTCGGAGTTGTTCAACAAGAGCGTTGAAACAATAATCACCGACAGAATAGTAGATGCAGCATATTGCAAGATGGTCATAAATTTAACCAACTCATTCACCACTTTGGTGGGAATGGGGTACAGAGAACTGACGAATCTTCGCGCTTTCAAAAAGATATTGACAAATTCCATGTATGAGGGTGTGAAAATTCTCAAAAAAATGGGAGTCAAGGAGTTCAAGGCTCACACTATGCCCAACTGGATGTCTATGATAGCCGGCGCAAAACTCCCCAATTTCATAACTGACGGCATTTTCAAGAAAAACCTTGCAAAGATGGTGTTAAGCAGCATGGCGCAGGATATTATTCAACGCAAGGCCGGAGACAGCGAGTTGGAGTCCTTGATAGGCGAGTTTGTCAGACTGGCGGAAAAATATAATGTTGACATACCATACAACTGCACGGTATACAGATTGTGCAAAGAAAGATTTTATCAGGACCCGTTTGTGCCGATGACGGAAGAAGAAGTGCTTAATGAGGTCAGGAAGCTGACAGAGTAAAAAGCCAAGATAATTCATGAGCGCGCAGTTGCCGCTCCAAAGACAAAAAATGCTATATAGGAATAGCAAAGAGAAGCAGGTTTGTCCTGCTTTCTTTTTGTTAAGTTGTGAATGTAACATTCAAAAAGCTATATTTGATTGTCATTAAATGCAGCACAGCAACCATGGTTATAGAGAATAAATTTAATTTTATTAACGGAATTAAGTTGAACTTTTTGGGATTATTGGTATAATAAATTGATACACAAGATAAATGCAGACAGAAGAGGAGATTATATGAAGAAAAGCAAATTAGGACTTGTTATAGTGATTATTTTGATTGCGCTTGTTTTTACCGGGTGCAATGATTCGAAGCCCTTTCAAATAAATTTTGTTGTAGATGGCAACATTGTACATTCATTTGAATTAAATTCGGAAGAGGGGATAACATTACCCGACGAACCGTATAAAGAAGGTCATGAGTTTTTGGGTTGGTATGTTAGCGAGAGCTTTGAGGGAGAGCCGATAAATAGCAATTCTTTTATAGGAGTGGAGCTTCCCGAAAGCATAACTGTATATGCAAATTGGAAGAACTTAGTCAGTGATAATAGCTCAACATATACTATCACATTTGAAAGTAATGACGGCTCTTTTGTTGATGCCTTGACTGCCGCTCCGGGAGAAACGATAACGGCGCCCGATGCGCCTACAAAGAACGGGTTTGATTTTGACGGTTGGTATACCGATAACGGTACATTCAATAACCGTTACACATTTTCTGTGATGCCCGAAGAAAACATAACTCTTTATGCAAAGTGGTCAACCTCCGCAGTTGAATCAGTTTATGACTTGCGGTATGAAACGAACGATACCTTCGAGGTGACTTCTTCAAGAAGCGTCAAATATAATTTTGAAGTTGCGGATTTTCTTTTGTTGGAAATATGGATTGTTTCGGACAATTCATTTAATGCGGTACTTATAGGAAGCGAAGGAGAAATAAAAAACTATCAATCAAACAGGGTTATCGACAGCCATATGCTTGAAAACGGCGGTTATTCATTGGTTATATCAAAGCACGAACAAGATACCGCCGTTACCACAAATGTTTCGCATAAAGAAATCATTGAAGACGGAGAGGTGATATTGAATGAAGACAATCCTTTGTGCTTATTAAGGTTTGATATAGATGAAGAATATGAATATATCGTAATGCCCAGCACCTATTCGGATGATATTTTATACAATGTCTATGATGAAGACCATATTCTTCTTTATGAAAACCAAAAATATGGTACAGTTCATGACTTTGATGTCGGAGAGTATTACTTTTTATTCCATAGCGCAGATGAGTATACAGGCAGAGTTACCTTAGCAAAGAAGTTACAGGCGCAAAATACAACCAGGGAGAATGCCGAACCTCTTAGCGGTTCAGCAACAGGCTTTATAGATGTCCCCGATACACAATTATATTATTCTTTCACCGTAGCTGCCGATGGCGACCTTATTTTGGTGCACGCATATGCCGAGGACAGCAAGCACATTGTGGTAGAAGTTACTGATTCAAACGGCAAAGCGGTCGTCAGAGCAGGCTTGACAAAAGCAATAAGCCCGTCCTCACTCCCGGATTTTGATAACGAGGCAAAAGGCGAATATGTGTTGCCCCAAGGAACCTATTATTTGAGAGTGAAATTAGGAACAGGCTTGACAGGATCATTTTATGTTTCGGCAGAAGTTCCGCAAATTACTAATACCAACATAGATGAGGAGCATAAGTTATATGTAAATTCCAATACCAATTACTATTTCAAGGTTTATGTTGAAGAAAAAACCAGGATCTATTTCAATATTTACAGCGAAGATAAGTATTTCCCTTTTTATTCCGAGACAAAGGAAGTAAACGGAATCAAATATTATACAAGAGCATATAGTGCCTCAATGTTTACCGGCGAAAACTATTTTTACGCTGGAGACGGCAACATGCAGATAGGGGGGAGCAGCAGCAATAGTAATATAACAGGTAATGTTACTTTAGCTGATGAATATACAGACAAGAGCGACACTTATTATGTTTGCATAAGAGCGTACGCAAATGCAGAGGGCGGAGAGGTATTATTGCGAGTAGAAAGTAATACGCCGTCATAAGAGATGGTTCAACAATACCACTACAAGACCCGAGTAGCAAAAATAAAAAGTGCCGCTCGGGCTTTTTTTATACCATAGAAATTCAATCTTTAAGATAGACTGTTACCCAAAATACTTATCATTTTGACCTGTATTCAAGGTAAATTTTCCCAGAGCATTGAAATTAGAATAATTGGTATAATATTGAAAATGATTTATCAGAAAACAGCTAACGGCGGGAATCGAACCCGCGACGGCGTCGCAATGCGAGCTTTTCGGCTGTTTTCTTCTGTTTCGCGAAAACATGCCCCTTGCGCTCGATTGCTCCTTTTCCCCATCACACAGGTGTGATGGGGTCCCCGAATACTTAGCATTTGGTAAGGCTCGGTCGCGTGTCAGTCAATAAAAAAGGCTCTCGTGATTGAGAGCCTTTATTTATTGGAGCTAACGGCGGGAATCGAACCCGCGACCTCGTCCTTACCAAAACGCCTATACCGTTCAAATATCTTTCTAAACTCATAAAAACAGCACTTTCTTGCACTTTTCGGGCGATTTATCTCGCATTTCTTGAAATATCTTTCATAGCTTTCACAGCTTTTCTAACTTTTGGTGATATTTTATGCCTTTTTTTATGCCAAAAGTATTATGCCTTCTATATTTCAGATTATATCTGTCTCATAAATATGAGAGAATACGAGAGAAGAAGGATATGATGCAGCTTATTCCGAATATTTAGAAAGATATCCAAATGGCACATCAAAAGAAGATTTTACCAAGAATTATAATTCATCGTTAGGTTTTCTTATTAATGAAAACGACGAAAAACCGCCTAGTCTAAAAAAACTTGCTGTTCAGATAGCTGCGTGAGTGCCTCTCAAGACCGTATCAGCAAGAGCAGGACACAGCACCACAAAGGTCACAGCGGACATCTACGCACATATGATACAATCAAGCGACAGAGCAGCAGCAGATAAATTGGGAGAGATATTAGGATAATATATATAAGGATAAGAGCGACGAGGGTAGAAGCTGATGAAATAGTTTATGGATTTGCATACAGTATCCCAATAAATGTTAAAAACTATATTCTAATTATGAATTCATACCGTTTGAGAGGTGGTTGTTGTTTGAACCAATACCAATTTTCAGCTTGATTTTTTGTATGAAGAAAAGTATAATAACTTAAGATAGGGGAAATCGTTGACATGTCATTATTGAAGAGGATTTAGTTTCATTTGTTCATTATGACAGCGCTAAGGGAGGAAGAATTGTGTTATCGATAAAAAATCTAAAGAAAGTCTATAAGGTAAAAAAAGGCGAGCCGGTTGTGGCTCTTGATGGAATTACCTTGCAACTTCCAAAAAAAGGCATGGTTTTTTTATTGGGCAAATCTGGAAGCGGCAAATCTACGCTTTTGAACCTTTTGGGCGGACTGGATACCTATACTTCAGGTGAAATAATTATAAAAGGCAAGTCTAGCAAGGATTTTAAGCCTGCCGATTTTGATTCATACAGAAATACATATATTGGATTTGTTTTTCAAGAATTTAATATACTCGAGGAATACACCGTAGGGAAAAATATTTCCCTTGCCTTGGAGCTGCAACAAAAAAAAGCCGATAGACAGAAGATAGAAGAGCTGATGGAGTCCGTAGGACTGGAAAGGGCGCATTTTGACCGTAAGACAAACGAGCTTTCAGGAGGACAAAAACAGCGCGTAGCAATTGCCCGCGCGCTTGTAAAAAGACCTGATATCATTATGGCGGACGAGCCAACAGGCAATTTGGATTCTCAAACGAGCGAGCAGATTTTTGACGCGCTTAAAGAGCTTTCAAAGGAAAAACTAGTCCTAGTTGTTTCCCATGACAGGGAAAACGCTCAAAAATATGGCGACAGAATAATAGAGATAGCGGACGGAAAAATCATAAATGATACCGCTTCTAATCCAATCCCCAAGACCAAAGAGGATGACACCAAGTTTGAATTAATCAAAAGCAGGCTCCCCATTAAGGATTGCTTTAAAATGGGCGCGTCAGGCTTAAAGCTAAAAAGGATTCGGTTGGCGTTTACTATTATCCTTTCTGTTATTGCATTCACCGTTTTTGGACTTGCAAACGCATGCGCTTTTTATGACCAATACAAAAGCGAGATAAAAACTATAAGAAGAAATGGAGAGAACACACTCTTAATATCCGATTTATACGATAACAACACCACATTTAGATATCCGTCATTCTCAACAGGTTTTACATTCGAGGAACTTGCAAAAATTGAGGATATAACAGGAAATAAAACATTGAACTTGTTTGACCCTAGACACGAAACAAAGTTCAGCATAAAAAATTTTGCAAGAGTTCCCACCCAACCATACTATGCCACTCGACTTACAAATCTTGTAGAGGTTCCAACGCCTCTTGACGCAAACCTAAAGCCTGTCGCAAGCGGTAGCCGTCTTCCGACAGAGGGGAACAATAAGGAAATAGCCATTTCTGATTGGGTAGCGGATAGCTTTGTTGATCTTGGCTTAGATAAGGGTGGAGAGGAAAAGAAAATAAATAGCTATGCCGATTTGTTAGGGGAAACCATTAAAGTGCAAAAAGTTTTGAACACGGGCAATACCACGCCAGTGGTAAGCATGAAAATCACGGGAGTGTACAAAACGGATATTGATAAAGAAAAATATGCCAAATATAAAACCGATGAAGAAATTTCCATTCCTGATCAATATATATTGGGCTCAAGGAACAAATTGATTTTTTCCATGGGCTATGTAGCTCCGGGATTTACCTATCCCGATTCGCAAGCATCTACTAGCATTTCTGTTTCCCATCACTTAAATTATGAATTTAAGACGGCAAGCGGAATAAGTTTTCCGCCTAATTATCCCTCGATAGCTAATAGCATAGACGCGCTCGATGAAGATCAGGTATATCTTGGAGGCAGGAGTCTTTCCTCTCTTGAAAGCGATGAAATCATAATGGATGTAGGTTTGCTGGGTTATAAGCACAATCTAAACAATGCTACCCCCCAAGATTTGAAAGATATTTTTGATAATACTTCTCAACAAGACAAATTGATTTATGTCCAGCAGCATTTCAAAGAAATTGGAGAGTTCAGGGTGGCGGGAATACGCATGGACAGAATTGATACATATGAAATATATCTAAAAAATGATAGCCTGAATTTGCTTGCAACGGGAAGCGGGGCGTTGAGACTTTCACAAAGTCAAGGTACTGATGAATTAGGGCTCTTTTCAAGTAAAGGAGAGAGTATTCCCATGAATTGGGTTTGGAAAGCATCCGATTACGATTTAAGTTCATTGCCAATTTATTGGGGGGAGGGCGTGTCTCCCAAAGAAAAATTGTCGGATTATGAAATCATATTAGGTGAAAATGAGTTTCATTCTTTGCTTGATAAAAGTCCTGAAAGCTATTCTGAGTTGCAACTTAAAAACGCTTTTAACGATATGGAAAAGACAATAGATTTTGGTCTTTTGGGGAGCCGAGGTTTGGACACATATATTATTGATGGAAAGACAGTGAAAATTGTTGGTGTGAATTTTGAGGAAAAATTTGGAGCGCCTCTTTTTGGCGATGGCATTTTTAGACTTGCAAAGGATGCTCGCTCAGAAAATGTATCGGTCATAATAAAACTTTCCGACAACTGGAATAAGAATAATGAGCTTTTTTATTATTTTTCAAATGAAAATGATTCAACCAGTGAAGGGGTTTACACAAGAATAAGGGCGTATTCTAGCGCTACAGGTACTTTGGATGCAGCGGCGACATGGACAGATATTCTTAAAGACATATTCTTTTACACATCGATAGGAATAAGCTTTTTTGCAGGACTTATGCTAATGAATTTTATAGGCATAAGCATAGCGGACAAGAAAAAAACTATTGGTATTTTGCGAGCAATAGGCGCAAAAAGCGCGGATGTTTTCAAAATTTTCTTTAGCGAGGGTATAATTCTTGCCAGTATAATTTTTGTTTTATCCTTTACAGCGGTTATAGCGATAAGTGTAATCATAAATAATATCCTTATGATGAGCGTAATTATTCCAACAATCGTCCAAGCTTTGATTATGATTGCTTTGGTGTTTGGAATTATGACTATTGCAACGCTTTTTCCCATGCGCAAAATAGCCAATAAAAAACCAATAGACGCAATAAATAATAAATGACACTTGCTAATGGGTATTGACAGGCGACACCAAGACACAAAGTTCAAGAAGAACCATAGCGATACCTCAGGCTCTCGTGCAGATATTCAGAGAATATAAGGAATGGTGGCTTGAATACACAAAATCACTAGGTGATAGATATGATGGTATCCAAAGGCTGTTTATACAGGCAGACAGCAGGCAGCTGTACCCATCAACAATAGCTT
>JBNRMV010000009.1:0-56397 GCA_050309775.1 Christensenellales bacterium
TGTCAGCCAAAGCAAGAGTGCCCTTTGATATCTTATAAGAGCCTATATCTTCTCCTGCCTCTCTGGTAAGTGCGCCGGTGAATGCCGGGGTCTGCCCTTCCACATTGCCGGAGAATGTATAAGTCAAGGTGGGATCGTTTTCTTCCTTATTCTTGCTGAGCGCATCGGGAGTTACGACAATTGTTGCAGGTGTTATGGTAACCGTTGCGCTTCCGCTTTGCGTCTGGTGCTTTTCTCTTTCTACCTTGTAAAAAATAATGTACTCTCCCACATCGGTAAAGGTCGGTTTGATTGTCTCATAATCTCCTTCCTCTGAGGTGGAATAAGTAATTGTGTCACCGCTTGATGTGCCGGTAACGACAATACTCTGCGCTGCACCATTGTATACAACGTCGACATTCTGTGCCGCAATGCCATCAATGGTTGGCTCACTACATGCGCTTACCCACATAGCTAAAGCTATTATCAGTAAACACACTGTAAACATCTTGTAACGCTTGTTCATATTTGCCTCCTTTTTTTAATTTTTATTATAAGTTAATGAAATGTCGTCAAAATATACTACTGCTCCCGCGCTAACATTCACGCCTATGCTCATGCCGTCAATCATAGATATAGCCAAATCAGGATTGCTTGAGCTTCCCTTGCTGAAAGAACTCAGACTAACATAAATGTAGCCCTCTCCGGCAGGCACATCATAAATGCGAGCGTAATAATGGTTGCTTCCAATATATAAATTGATTTCTATTCTGGCATTCTCATTGAGAGAGGAAAGTTCGACATTGGATTTGTACCAAAACTTCAGATACCTTGCGCCAAAAGCCTCATTGCCGTCAATGGCGCCTCTTATTGCCAGATAATAATCCTGATATGCTTCGTCAGTCAAAGCGGTGTCAATCTTTACGGCTTTGCTTGTCTGACCGTCTTGTCTTTCAACATCTTCAATTGAGGCGTATATCGGCGCTGTTATGTCGTCCCAAGGCGGGCTTGCCAGCGCATTTCTGTATTTGAAAGTGTCTTTGAACTCTTGCTCGGACATTTCAAAGTCAAAGAAAAGGGTATCTTTCTTGAGGATTTCGGATACTATAAACTGAATTTCTCCCGTTTGCCATTCTCCGTATGCATTTATTGCGGTAATTTGGTATGTGTATGTACCTTTTGCCAAACCTGTCTGATATGTGTAATAGAAGTTTGAGGTTGTTGTGGAGAGTATGGTATTGTTTTGGTCGTCCTTAATTACCAGTTCATATGTTTCCGCACGCTTGGATACCTCCCACAAAAATTCAATGGGCTCATTCGGAACGACAACGCCGCCGTAAGCAGGCTTGACGGGATTGAACAGTGACGGCAGTTGAGCCTTTATAAAAGTAATCTCACCAATCTGAACGGTGCCGGTATCCCAAGCGTCAAGCCCTATGCCTATATGCGTCAAGCTGTCCAAAAGGTTCTCTACGCTGCCCCACACATTTGCAAGGGGTATATAAACATATCCGCCATCGGGATAATAAACATTTAATGATGTGTTGTAACGCTTAGCGTCGGTGGGATAAGCCCCGAACCATAAATAGCACTGGAAATTGATATTCTTTGCCGTTTTCACCCACACCCTTATGTCGGTGACATCTCTTGCGGTGCGCTCTGTGTTGACGGGCGATGCCAGTATCTGCATGCCTTTGCTGGCATAATTAAAGTTTATTTTGTCCTCTCCGTTTACAATCGTCACCGCTGTGCCCATGCTTTCTTGCGTCACGCCTGCAATGCGCAATTGCCAAGTCTTGTCGAAATCAGCCTTATTTTCATACTTCATTTCGTCAATATAGTTGTAGCTCTTTATTGTATAAGGCGCAAATGTACCGAAAGACCCCACCGGCAACAACGGATTTGATGCGCTGACCAGATTGCCTCTGCCGTTAAGGTTATAAAATACATTGTTGAATTCAAAGTCCGCCAGACTGCAAGCAACCGTAACCTTATTTCCTGAAACAGTCACAACGGCATTTCTGTCAAATTCGCCTTCGGCATTGCCCAGCCAGAATCCGTCCAAAAAAGCGCCGATATATGTTACATTTTCACTAAAGGTAATGACATATTGGTTGTCGACAAGTTCAATACTTGTGGCATAAGGACATGTCACATCGTTCAGAATTGAATCTACCAGGCGCACAGCTATTTTTGACAGCCCGGCGCCATTGAGCACTTCGATATCCGTCGCAGGTATTATGTGGAAATTATCCTTGCCATACAGTCCTGATTGCGCGGCGTTGTAAGAAAACTGTGTGAACCGTGAAAGTACGGCGCTTTGGAGTACATACATCGGCAACTGGCTTGCGCCAAACTTGTCTTGCATATCCTCTTGTATGCTTTGCATAATGTCAACATAGCGCTGGGCATCGGTTACGATACCGCCGCCATGCATCATTATAATTCCGCTCAAGTTTGTTCCCAAAAGCGGATTGATATAGGTATCATATATACTATGCGCGTGATATCCTTCTTTCATATCAATATACATTTCAGGTAAGGCTTGTGCGCTGGCATATGCCTCAAGCGGCGTAGATGTTCCGTAAGCCACAACGATAAAGCCCACCGGAACGCCATTGTTTTGTTCATATATCTTATTGCTTATGAAGCTCAGGATTGAGTTGCTATAAATATAAGACGCTGTGTTTGTTCTGTTCCAGCCCGAATTAAGCGTGACGCTCTGCGGACTGCCGGAAAGCACTGATTCAGCAGTATATATGCGGACATTTGCGCTTTTGGTGAATGTCAAATCGGTCGGAGCATTGTTAAGAAGCGCTTGTTGCCCCATTACCATATATACATCGCCGATAAGCACGGCATAAACTTCGGCAACTCTGCCGTCTTCACCCGTGGCTTTAAGTATTTTTCCGGCGGTGTTAGGCAACATAATCGAAGCGGGGAAAACCACCTCAAACCTGCCGTTGGCGTCTGAGGTTGTGGATATTGTCTCTCCCAAAAACTCCACGGTTACAGCCTCATTTGCTCTGCCGAACCCGTGTACGGCAAAATCCTTGCCGTGCTGAACCACCATGTTGGTCTTGAATACCGAGCCAAACTCAAACTTGCGCCCAATCTCCACATCATCTATTTTGTTCAGCGCATCAAAGAAAGCCGTTATGTATGGCGCCAGACCAATCAGAGAAAACGCTATGTCTGTATTGCTTGAGTTTTGCAAAATTAAGTTGGTTATTGCTGAAGTTTTTTGCTTGACGCTCTCATAGTTGCTTTCGTCAATTTCTGCAGGCAAAGACCTGATTTCTTTGCCAATCATATCTATGACTGTTCGTCCTAAAGGAGTGGAATTGTAAGTGTTATAGGCATAAAAATTATCCAGCAACACCTCAATTTCAGTGCCGGCAGTATGCCGCAGCGTAATAAAGTAATTGTCTATTTCGGCTGTCGCAGGCAGAGAATTTCCCGAATATTTGAAATTGCTCATTCTCAACACCAAGAAGTTTAGCCCGTTGTTGAGATAAAAGCTTTGTGTATAGTTGTTGCCATTGTTTGCTTGCAATACAAAATCTAATGTAATGTTGGCATGAGATGACCTTGCCCAGAAAGTTATGCCTGAAGCATTGCTCAACTGCGCAGAGCGGTTGAAATCGACGGTTGCCGTTGCCAAATCGGTGACTACTTTCAGCAAGTTTTCGCCAAACAACGCTGTGTCCTCCGCCACCTCAACTTCGGCATCAGTAATGATTATTGAAGAAATGTCAAAAGGCTGTCCTTGCTCATCTTTTTCAAAGTCATGGAACAGGTCTACGGTCTGAATATCCGTGCCATCTATGGTCAGGCCTTTGACTTCGGGGTCGCTGAACACATTGATATCCGAAAGATAAATGGTGCCGCCTTTTGCCGAACTGTCATATACATTAGATTCCATAGTGAAGGATATTTCATTTATTATTTGTTTATGAAGTAAACCGTCCACCTCGATGCCCCAATCGTCAACGCTTTTTAGCACAAGCGTGCTGAAAGGTATTTTTAGTTCGACTTCGTTGTCAAAGTTCATTGTCAACTTCAGATAAAACATTTCTCCGTCGGCATCTCTGAGCTGTATTACAAGTTTGTTATTGCTCTTGTTTCCCCTTACACGCAAACTGATGCCGTGGTTGTTTTCCATATTCCAATACCCGGTTTTCCTGAGCATTGACCAATACTTATTGGCTGCGGAATCATAACCGTATACCCATTTAAGCTGTTTCGGGTCTGTATCCGTAATATCAAAGGAGGACACCCCTCCGTCAGGGTGATAATCCATTGTTTTTTTCAACTCATTGACAGTCGTTTGGCTCAAATCAATGATAGGCGTATTTCCCTCCATAGGAGCGGCAATATATCCCGTATTTACTATTTCTGTCACCGATTTGTCTACAAATGCCTTGATATCGTCAATATATGCCTTGCCCTTTGAGGTTTCGGCATCGGTAGCAATAGCCAAGGTAAACTTGGCAATATCCTCAACTTGTAAAATTCCGTCCTGATGTGTACCGGCGTCAGGATGCCTTTGAAATGCCGAATAAGGTATTTTCATTTCATATGGTACCAAGCCGCGCACTGTGGCATAGACCCTGAAGCCCTCGCCGGATTTTTCAAAAATATCCAGCACGATTTTTATGCTGGAGCCCATATTGCCTACTTTGAGGGAAATGCCGTCGGTTCCTAAAAGACTGCGGTGCAGGTTGCGGGTAAAGTTGCTGAACTTATGCGTATGTAAATCATACTCTATTTCCAGCAGTTTGCCTTCCTCAAAAAATTCCGAAAAACTGAAGTCGCTGTCTGCGCTGTTTTCCAGAAGGTTTATCTTTGCGACATCGCCATTCGGCGCATAGTATTCGGATTGTAAAAGAGCCACATACTCATAGCCTTCAAAGTCGTCCAGCATTTGTTCTTCTTCCTGCAAAGCCTCCGGTTTTGTGGTAAAACTGCCGACAGGGCTGTCTGCTGTGTTGTTGCCCCCGACTCCATGAGCTTTCACTTGCCAATAGTATTGCGTATTGTTATATAGGCTTGATGACATCTTAAACTCATTTTGCGCCAAATCCTTTCTGGTGAAAATGATTTCCTCAAAATCCCGGTCCGTGGCAATAAGCAGCGTGTAACTTTTTGCGTTTTCTGCCGCGCTCCACTTAAAAACAGGTTTTATCCCTACCTCGCCCACATTGTCTTCGGGAGCCGTAAGCGTAACGCTGCCTACCTGCGCTTGCTCTTGCGAAAAGTTTATCTTTGCATTTGAGCAAGCCGCCAGCATAAGCACCATGACAAGCATAAGAACGGTAATGAACATTGTTTTGACACTTCTTTTCATTGCGCGCCTCCCGGATATGTGTCAAGTTTTTCTGTGGTAATGAAAATGGCGGTTTTCGGCGGAATCGTAATGGTTGTTTTTTTGTTAAGGTTGACGCCCGAAACAACCTTATTGGGTATGACATAACCGTTGCTGTCAAGTTGTAAATCATCTTCATTAAACAAATATATGTAGATATCTTTGCCGGTTTTTAGTCTGTTGCCAAATCTAAAGGTTTTTGTTACCTCTTCTTCCTTGTGGTTGACGGCTACGATAGAGGCTTTCTTTTTGTCGGGCGAAACCCCCGACACAGCGCGGAAATTTTCGTCGTCAAGGGAGCTGCTCATAATTGTCATATCCTTTTCGATACATCTGCCCATCAGGCTCATGGCATGATACCATGGCCGCAATTGATAATCGTCCGCCGTACCTATGGTATTAAACATGCCCCACAAAAAAGTGCCGCCGGTGGCGTTGAAATGCATGGCGTCGTCAAGCTGCCAATATACGATACTTGAAAAGCCTGCCATCAAAGTCTGAATGGTATAGTCCGTCATAAGCAAACCGTATTCATAGGTGCGAATACGCATTTGGTTGTTGGCGGCGGTTTTTCCGTCAAAGAGTCCGGCCTCCCACATATGGATAGTTTTTGATATTTGTTTGGTGTTTGCAAACTCGCGCAGCTCTTTTGCGAATGAGCCCGTCAGTATGTAATAATCGGGAATATAACCGTGCACTTCGTATATGCTGAGTTTGTCCCTTAGGGTTTTGTCTTTTTCTAAATTGGTGACCCACTCCACGCTGCCCTCTATTCCCGTCGTGTCCGGACCGGCAATAGTCAAAACATCGGACAACCCCAACTGGGCGAACTCGGCATGAACATTTGTAACGGCTCTTGTCCATGATGTGTATGCGTCATCATAGAGATTGTACCAAAGATTGGGCTCGTTGCCGACAACGGCATACCTGACACATGTATATTTTTTGTTGGTAATGAGTTCTTGAAATAGTTTTGCAAATGACTGCGCAAATAAGGGTGCGGCAATGCCGCCTTGTTCTTCCATAAAAAATCCGCCGGGATAGCCCCATACCCCAAGCGCCACAGTAATACCCTTTTGTTCGCAATAGTCCAAAATCTTATAAAGGTTCTTCAGATGCACTCCGTTGAAGTTATAAATAATCTCATTGTCATTCTGTATATCCAAATACATATACCATTCCATATTCAACATACAGCGCACAATAGCCGGGCTTAGGTTATCCACACGGTTGGTTATGGTCTCCCAATGTTCATTTATGAGATAAGGGTTTTCGTAAACATCCCATTCTATGCCAACGCCGTCAAAAGACCTGTTGACAATATTCTTCTTTTTGAACACAACAGTATCGCCGCTTGCGTTGCAGCTTGAAAGCAAAATCATTATGGGTACCGCCATCAGTAGCAAGGCTACTATTTTTTTAATAAATTTCATAATATTATGCCTTTTTTATGGCTTGATTTATTTCTTCAAGCACAGCTTCATAAGCCGATTTGTTTTGGTTGTTGAATTCATTCCATTTGCTCAAACCTGCGCCGAACATATAATTGTCGACTGCTGTGGCAAGCGGCTCAAGGAAATATCCGTACTTATCCTTGTTTTTCGCTGACAGCCATGCCATCTCTTGGTCAAGCGGAATTACATATAATTCACCTTGCTCGCGTTTTTCGTACAGGAAATCAATGTAGGCTTGAGCAATGGCCTTGCTCTCCTCCGAAATCAACGGGTCAAAACCATAAAGGTCCTCTCCTATGCAAACCATATAGCGTATGCCTTTGGTGCCCATATCTTTTTCGATATATTCGCCCTTTTCGTCCTTTGCCCATTTGAGTATGAGTTCACCGTTCTCGTCTTCGGTCCAGTCCTGACCCTTGATGCCGTAGGCGCAGAACTTTGTGCCCTCTTCGCTTGCCAAATAGTCCATAATCTCCAAAATCTTGTTCATTTTGAAATCTGAAACTCTGCTGGAAATCAAACTGGCGGACCACCAGTTGTCATTTTGCTCGGCAAAGAACTTGCCGGCGCCGGCGACTCCGTCGGCTCTCTTTAATTTTAGGATTGCCGTAGCGTCGTTCAGCGCGTCGCCCGACAGTTCGCTTGTTTGCATGGATTTTCTGATGTCGCTGTAATTCTTAATGGTTATGTTTTCATATAATACGCCCATTCTGCTGGCTTTGTACTGGTTGAGTACATCGGTGTCATTGCTCAGATACTGGTCGGGATAATAATATCCGGCGTCCGTCCAGCTCTTTGCTTTCTTGATGCCTGCGTCATATGACGGCGTGGTGAAGTTCCATACATACTTATTTTGCTCAGCGTCATAAATGTACGGTGTTGTGCTTTCCTTGTATGCAAAAGTTATGGACGGGAAAGCCCATTCTACATCTGCCAGGACATTCATTTTGGTGTCCCTTGTGTAGTTTCTGAATGCGCTCAGCAACGCCTCAAATTGCTCCACCGTGTATTCGTCATTTTCTTGATATACTCCCAGGTCCTTTGCCCAGTCCCGTCTGTAAATATATCCTGCGGTTATTAAGTCAAGCTGATTGTTCTCAGCGCTGCGCGCAACGGGGAAACAGTACAACTTGCCCTTTACTTTTATTTGTTCAAGCGCTGTGTAGCCGCTGACCAACCTGCTCAAGTTCTCATATTGGCTCATATCATCTGGCAATGGGCGCAGCATACCGCCTTCCACCCATTTGTTAAGGTTGCTTTTGTAATATGAGCGCAAATCCCATTGCATAATATCCGGCATATCGTTGCCGTTTATGCTTTTATGTACATAGGAATCCCAATCGTTCCATGGTATGGTTATTGGTCTGAACTTCACCTGAAACTTGTTTTCAAGGTATGCGGTTTGCGAATCATTCAGGTTTGTCATCGCTAGGTTGGCTACTCTAAGAATAAGTTTGTTATCAGATGTAAATTCGTCATCCTTGCCGGAAAAAAGAATAATCATGCTTACTGTTGCGGCAATTAAGGAACATATAATAGTCACTACCACTATTCTTTTGAATAGCTTGCTTGAAGTTATTTTCTTTAGCTTTTCGGCAAAACCGCCTGATTGGGTTTTTGCCCGTTTAGCCTTGACCGGCTTTTTTTCGGTTTTCTTTTTTGAGCTTTCTGCGGCTGTATCTTCACCATCCGGATGCTGCTCCATCAAATCTTTTAATTCATTGTCGTCCATAGCGCACTCCTTAAATATCTCTTATGTTTTTGTCAGCCTTTTATTGCGCCTACCATTATGCCCCGCACAAAGTGCTTTTGGACAAACGGATAAACCAACATAATAGGTAACATAGTAAAATAAATACTTGCCATTTTGACGCCCTCGGTAAAACTCGGCTTGCCCGATGGCGTAGGCCCCAAACTGCTCGTGGTATCGACTATTATTTCGCGTAGTACCAATTGCAGCGGTTTCAGCGATTGTTCGTCTATAAATAAGAATGAATTGAACCATTCGTTCCAATGCCCGACGGCATAAAACAGCCCCACCGTAGCAATGACGGGCATGGCGACGGGTACAAAAATCCTAAAGAGGGTTTGGAAGTCGTTTGCTCCGTCAATTTTTGCCGCCTCTTCCAGCTCTTTGGGAATGGAATAAAAATAGTTCCGCACCAGCAACATATTGAAGGTGTCTATTGCGCCGGGCAAAATCAGCACCAGCGGCGAATTCTTCAGGCCAAGCGAAAGAATAAGGTTATAATAAGGTATAAGACCGCCGCCAAAGAATATCGTCACAATAATCAAATTCATTACGAAGTTTTTGCCAAAAAAGCTGTCCCGTGACAACACATAGCCTGCAAGAACGGTAAATAACAGATTTATTGCCACGCCCAGTACAACGCGGTATATGGTAATCAGATATCCCGAAAGCAGCAACTCGGAAGTAAAGACCGTCTGGTATGCCTCGCCTGAAAATTCTTTGGGCCACAACATAAAGGCATTTGCCAGATAAGCCTGCTCCGTAGATATGGATATCAAGAATGCATTATAAAAAGGATATATAATCATAACAGCATATATAGTTAATATTGCTAAAATGATATAGTCTGCTTTGTCAAGTTTTTTTTGGCGGCCTTTGCGGCGCAGCATTTTTTTGTCAAACACCGGCTGCGCTTTTGTGGATTTTATCATATGACCCCCCTTTCGCCGGTCATTTTTGCTATTCTGTCAGTGATAATCAGCAAAAAGAACGAAACCACCGACTTAAATAAGCCCAAAGCCGTGCTTATGCCGGGATTGCTTGCCGCCGAAGTGCCGAACGCCAGCCTGTACACATATGTATCTATGATATCCGAAACATTATAGACTAAAGGATTGTACAAATTGAAGATTTGGTCAAAACCTGCGCTCAAAATAGAGCCCATGGACAATATCAACAGCAAAATGAACAGCGGTTTGATATGCGGCAAAGTTATGGTGCGCATCTTTTGCCAACGGTTTGCTCCGTCAATTTCCGCCGCCTCATAAAGCCCTATGTCAATGCCGGACATACTGGCAAGATATATGATTGATGCCCAACCTGCTTCTTTCCAAAGGTCGGACACAAACAGCAGCGGTACGAAAAACGCGCCCTTTGATAAAAAGTTTATGGGGTCTCCGCCAAAGACGCTGATAATGCCGTTTATGGCGCCCCTGTTGGCAAACAATTCCCTCACGATTCCGGCAATAATGACCCAAGACAAGAATTTTGGGAAGGTATAAACCGTTTGTACGACTCTTTTGTATTTGCGGAAGCGTATGGAAAGTTCGTTAATCAAAAGGGCGATGATAACAGGCACAATGGCGCCCAATGTTATTCTGCCGATACTAATGAGTATGGTATTGCGCATAACCAGCCAGAACTGTTCCTGCTGGAAAAGGTATTTGAAGTTGTCCAAGCCCACCCATGGGCTTGCGGTAATGCCAAGATTGGGGTAATAATCCTTGAAAGCCAATAAGATGCCGTACATAGGAAAATAGCTGAAAATAATATAAAAAGCTACGCAAGGCGCAATCATCAGATAAAGGTATTTGTTTTGCGCAACGGAACGCAAAAATTCCTTAGGCGTCAGCCTAGGGCGTTTTTTTTTGCTTTTATGTACGGCAACTGTCTTGGTACGCAAATCTTACCTCATAATCTTTATAACTTAATCTTAACATTAGGTAGAGTGTTACAAAATGGGAGAATTTCGGAATTCTTTGCTAAAGATTCGTAGAAAAATTGGCGTTTATTGCGGGCGGCGCTGCTATTTTGTTGTCTATCGACAACTTTTTGCCAAAGTAAACCGCTCAATAATCAATACTTGCCGCTACTGCTTATCCATTTTCCATAAGCCTTTTTCATATATTTCGGGGTGGTGCTGCTTGTTGATATATTTATCGAATACCGAATGAGCGTACAGCGTCCACACCGCGGCAACATATACAGCGCCGATAATCAAAAAGACCACAGCCGCCAAAATTCTTGCGATGTTGTAGGGCATCAGCAACGGCGCAGCAAAAATGCCTGCCGTAAGAGCAAACACAAGGAGGCTTTTAGGAAAGGTTTTTATAAGGAAAAGAACGCTGTTCTTAAAGATTGCGGCAAATGTGAGATTGTAAAGCACGGTCTGAGGCAAATAAAACATACTCAGCAAACATATAAGTATAAATTGCGCTATTGAAATGGCAATGCCGGCTTTTTCCAACACGCCCATTGCCGTATTCGATTGAGAATAATTATAATTAAAAACCATAATAAAGAGTGAAACGCCCATGATAAAAAACCAAATAAGGAATTGTTTATAATTATCCTTTATTCCCACAAAAAAGTCTGAGCTCAGCAGCAGCCCCTCGCCCCAAACTAACTTTTTAAGCACCCTGAACACACCGGCAAACCCCAATCCCCACAACATCAGCAAGGGTATCAATACAATATACTTTGTATTTGTCAGCGCATAACCCCTGTTAAGCGCCGCCATTCGTTCTACTGCAGAAAGCGTGTCAAGCGATTTTGCTACGGCAACAATTGCGTCCGATATATAAGCTAGCCATATGACAACCGGCAATGCGAATAGGGCGCACATTCCGCTCAACTTAAACATTTTTCCGCCGCTGTTGGAAAAAAGGTCAATAAAAACTTCTTTGCGTGTAGCAGGCAGCTGCGCTGCTGAAAAATCTGCGCTGCTGAATCTTTTTTGTGATTTTCTGTTAAACAATCTGCCCATCATTTACTCCGAATATTCGCTCAACAAAAAACCAAAAGCAAACAGCGCGGCGTCATTTTTGCTTTTTCCTGTCGGCGAATAGTCTCCGATATTTTGGCTCATGCCATTGATTACAAGAAAATAATCCTCGCCTTCGCCAAAGCTTATCAATTTGTTAAAGTTTAGTTGCGCATTGTAATTTTCGTCATCCTTTGAAAAAACCATAACGCCGTACCCGACGCCGTCTTTTTTATAAATATCAAATTGTATGTTTTTTGGTATGTGCTTTTCGGCAATGGCGTCATCTATCGGCACAAAGTACCGCGCGCAATCCATGCTGTCCAAATCGGCTGCGCTCAAAACCAATAAATCGGCTTCGCCCAACCCTTTAAGCTGCAATATGGATTGATAGTTCTGGCTCTCTCTTGAATATACCGTATAAGTGACTTTTTTTATTCCTTTGTCAGCAAGCGCGCCCAGCGCTTTTTTGCTCTCCTTTGCGGCTATGTTTTCCGCACTGGTAAACAAAATGATTTCTTCATGACTTTTTATGCTGAATCTCAATGTAAATATGCCCACCCAAAAAATAATAACGAGCAACAATACGCCGATATATTTCAACCAATCATACGAAAGCTTTTGTATTATGCGTTGTTTTGTAATTTTGTTATCCATTGCCGCGCGCGCCCCCGCCGTAAGCAATGACAATGTTGGAGCATATCTCAAGTGTGGGGAAGTCTGATATGCTGTCGTTATCCTGCGCCCGATAAAATACCTTTCTTACGACCTCTTTGCCGTTGCTTATATATTCAATTTTAAGTTGATAAAATTCCAGACCCATATGTGTTATGAGGTTCATTTCTCTGGATATAACTTGGCATTCCAGCCGTTGGCTCTTTGTGCCGGTTATCATCTTCAAAAGTTCAATATGTTTTTGGGTAAGTTTGACCTTTATGCCAAAATAAAGAAAACTAAAAAAAGCAAAAGCCGCGCTGACTATGATGTTGGCAATAAGAAAATAAATATAGCTTTGCGCCTTGGCGGTGAGGGTAAGCGTGACAACAATGCCGCAAAAGACCGCCAGCGCTATACAATATATTATTATCAGCCGCTTTTTTTCCCTCTCATATAATATTAGGTCATCTTCTTTGTAAATGTATATCATTACTCACCTTTAATGATGTTGACAAGCTATTTCGTTTTCATTATACTTTGTTTTAATGAGGTATGCAATGTCATATTTGGAACTAACTAACATTACCAAACGCTTTTCAAACAAAACAGCAGGGTCTGTCTTAGCCTTAGACAAGGTCAGTTTTCAAGCGGACAACAGCGATTTTGTCGCCATCATAGGCCCGTCAGGCAGCGGCAAAAGTACTTTGCTGCGCATTATTGCCGGTCTTGAAACCCCCACCGAAGGCGAAGTATATCTGGACGGAGCTTTGCTGAACAACATAGGCTCCGAACAAAGAAACATGACTTTGGTATCCCAAAGTTTTTCTTTATATCCCCATATGTCGGTTTTCGAGAATATTGCCTTCCCGCTCAGAATGCGCAAAATTCCTCTTACCGAAATCGTTACACGAGTAAACAAAGCCGCGCAAATGCTGGGAATAGATTTTCTTTTGAGCCGCAAGCCCCGCGTGCTGTCTTTGGGACAATGTCAGCGTGTGGCAATAGCCAGAAGTATTGTGCGCTATCCCAATGTCTTTCTGTTTGATGAGCCGCTCTCCAACCTTGACGCCGCCACAAGGTCGGTATTCAGAACGGAACTTGCCAAGCTGCATAGCGAACTGAATACTACTTTTGTTTATGTCACGCACGATGTGCGCGAGGCCATGTCGCTGGCAACAAAACTTGCCGTGTTAGACAAAGGCAAACTGTTGCAAATTGATTCTCCCGAAACAGTCTTCAATTCTCCGGCAAGCCTCCAAGTGGCGGAGTATGTAGCGGATTTTCCTTTGAACATAGTTCCTGCACAAATAAGAATGACAAACAACGGCCTTTACGCATCGGGCGAAGTCTTTGACATTGCGCTAGACAGCGATTTGTCCGACCATGACGGCAATCAAGTGACAATGGTCATTCGCGCCAATGCTTTTTCTCTTGCCGCCACCGGTGAAAATGCTGACTTCAGCGGCATTGTCAATAGAAAAGAATTTGTCGGGAAGACAAGCCTGCTGACTGTTGACACCCCCATGGGAGCGCTGAAAGTATTGTCTGGTGACGCCGACGCCAACATAGGAAGTACTGTCTTTTTGCTTGCAAATACAGCAAAAATACTGTTCTTTGGGGCTGACGGTATGGCAATAAGAAATTAAACAATCCTCGTCTTTGTTTCTAAATCATACAGAGCTATCTTTGACCAGGGAATATAGATATTCTTGCTGTCAAGATTGTCCGAACCGTAGGCAAGCATTTCTATGCCCTTGAATGCCAATCTGGCAATCTTGCACTTGCCGTAATCAAGTATTTCTTTTACGGCTATCGGCAAACAAAGGCTGTCGGCTGTTTCTTCAAACGACACATCGGCAATATGAAAAGCAAAACCCAGCTTTTTGTCAAATGCCATGCGCGCAAAAGAATAAGCCAACTTTGCCGCCATATTTTCCGGGCAAACAAACTTTTCTCCTTCTATTACAAAAGAATATGTATCATTCTTTGCGTTGAAAAATTGCAGCAAGGACCTTTTGTCCCTTTCAAAAAAGCCTTTCAGGAAGTTTTGCCTCGTCTTGGGAGATACTGCAGTCTGCCCGTTTGCATCGATAAATCTTATTTTGGTCATATCCAAATCAAAGGTTTTTATCTTTTCCGTGCCGTCGGCAATGGCAAAGATTGGGTCGCCCTGCGGTGAAAACTTTATAAGACGGGTTCCTTGTATGTTTTCTTCGGAATATTTGCCGACAGGTGCGCCTCCGTTGTTGAATATGAAAGCGTCACTTGGGATTATGGCGGTATATTCTCCGTTCTGCATTGCTCCCTTGAGCGCAGGCGGCAACGCAAACGCATGACCCAAAACTATCAACTCGTCATCTTGCACGGTCGCCGTTATGCGGTTGGTTTTTGGTACTCTTTCAATAATTGTTTTTTCCGTTTCCGCGTCAAAAAGGCAAATGCGTTCAGGGTCAAATACAAACTCTATTATGTCATCTTTTGATATTTCTACTTTGTTGTCTATCTTTATGGTTATGATTGACGGGCTTTGGCTGACTTTGTCATGCTGTTTCATGTCCATATCGCCATAAAGCAGCACTTCGCTGCCAAGTTTTTCGACAACGCTTATTTTGCTCGAAAGAACGGCGTTGGGGTACATCTCGATTTCTTTTTTGTCAAGGCTTATGTCGTCAGGTCTGATACCCAAAATAATTTCTTTTTTGCCATCCAGGTATTCCGGCATGATTTTTTGAAAGTATTTTGTATCATACTCTATGAGTCGCCCCTCTCCGATGTCAAAAACAATGCGCTTGCCTTGTTTTTCCATGGTCGCCGAATAAAAATTCATTTGCGGTGTGCCTATGAAGCCTGCGACAAACTTGTTTATTGGAAAATCATAAAGGTTTTGCGGAGTATCTATTTGTTGGGCAAAACCGTCTTTCATGACTACTATGCGCGACCCCATTGTCATGGCTTCAACTTGGTCATGAGTAACATAAATAAAGGTTGTTGCCAACTTTTCGTGCAATTTTATGATTTCTATGCGCATTTGTGTACGCAGTTTTGCGTCAAGGTTGGAAAGCGGCTCATCCAACAAAAAAACCTTCGGGTTGCGGACAATAGCCCGACCCAAAGCCACACGCTGTCTTTGTCCGCCGCTCATATTTTTTGGTCTGCGTTCCAGCAAATCGGTGATACCAAGTATTTCCGCCGCTTCATTGACCCGTCTTGTGATTTCTTCCTCCGGCATCTTCTTCAGGCGCAGTCCGAAAGCCATATTGTTGAAAGCCGTCATATGAGGATATAGGGCATAATTTTGAAAAACCATGGCGATATCCCTGTCTTTTGGGGCAATGTCATTTACGATAACATCATCAATAAGTATCTCGCCGGCGGTAACTTCCTCAAGACCGGCAATCATTCTCAGCGTGGTGGATTTTCCGCAGCCGGAGGGACCGACAAAGACTATAAACTCATTGTCATCAATGTCCATGCTGAAATCGGACACCGCCTTAACTCCGCCTTGTGTGTAAACTTTATATAAATGCCGCAAACTTAGTCTAGCCATATTGCACCTCACTTTTTTTCATAATATAAGCAAAACATTCAAAAGTCAATGTGCGATTTTTAGCACTGCAACCGAACTTTTAACCAAAAGAGCAAAATTCAATCTATTAGTCTGCCGTCGCAAGAAAGATAAAATATAGATACAAAACATAAAAAAGTTCTGTACAATGCACATAAAAGGAATGTCACTGATGTATTACGAAAACTTCTTAAAATGGAAAAACTCTGTCAAAGACAAACATTTGCTGCAAGAACTGACGCGCATGGACGATAAACAAATCCGTGACGCTTTTTTTAAGTATATTGAGTTCGGCACAGGCGGACTTCGCGGAAAAATGGCTGCCGGAACGAATTGCATAAACATTTATACCATCATGAAAGCCTCTCAAGGAGTAGTCGATTATATGAAAGCTCAGCGACTGGGCAGCGTTATAATCGGATATGACAACAGAAACAATTCCATTCTTTTTGCCCGAATTTCCGCTCAGGTATTTGCTTCCAACGGCATAAAAGTTTTTATCACAAAAGAACTCATGCCGACGCCTTTTATTTCCTTTGCAATCAGACAGCTGAAAACTGACATGGGCATTATGATAACAGCCAGCCACAATCCCGCAGATTACAACGGCTACAAAGTCTATGACAATTCAGGTTGTCAATGCACTGACAATATGGCGGCAACGCTGGCAAAATATATTGAAAAGTTGGACGAATTCCGAATAGAAGTGCAAGAGTTCAAAACCCTTCAAAAAGAAAACAAAATCGAAATCGTTCCCGACAGTACGGAGGAAGAGTATATCGAAAATGTGCTTGCGCAACAAATCAACAAAATTGCGCCGCTGAATGTCACTTACTCTCCGCTGCACGGCGCCGGGTATAGGCTTGTGCCAAAAACGCTGAAAAAAGCAGGCGTTGCCCAAATAAACCTGGTTGACGAACAAAGTCTGCCTGACGGGGATTTCCCGACCTGCAAGTTCCCCAACCCCGAAAAAAAGGAAGCGTTGGCGCTGGGACTTGCGTACGCAGAAAAAAACAACAGCGATATTTTACTGGTGACCGACCCTGACTGCGACAGAGTGGGAGTTGCCGTAAAACATAACGGAGCATACCACTTGCTCAGCGGTAATGAAGTCGGAGCCTTGCTTGCCGATTATATCTTGTATGAAAAAAAGAAAAAAGGTGTACTGACAAAAAAACCGATAGTAATAAAGACCATTGTCACTTCAGACTTGGGCAAATTGATATCTGAAGATTTTGGCGCAGAAGTAATAAATGTTCTGACGGGCTTCAAATATATCGGAGAACAAATAAATATCCTTGAACAAAAAGACCGTTCTGCCGATTTTGTGTTGGGATTTGAAGAAAGCTACGGTTACCTTGTCGGAGATTACGCAAGAGATAAGGACGCCGTTGTGGCATGCCTGTTGGTGGCGGAAATGACGGCTTCTTTATTGCAAAAAGGAAAGACACTTGTTGACAGACTACAAGAGATATACGACAAATACGGCTTTTTTGAGAATCGATTATATACATACAATTTTGATGGCGCGCAGGGGCACGCAAAAATACGCAGCATCATGCAAAAACTCAGAGAAGATATGCCCTCGTCCATAAACTCAGAAAGACTGACATACAGCGTGGATTATTTGACGCAAACTCAATTTCCCCTGCCGAAATCCAATGTATTGGAACTGAATTTTGAAAAAGGCACAAAAATAATAATCAGACCCAGCGGCACAGAACCATTGATTAAGGTATATGCAAGCGCTTGTCAGGATACCCAAAAGAATTATATGGTGTTTGAGAGCGTCAAGCGGCTCATTGAGGACATTTTGTCGGCGGTCTGATAACAACCGCAGCGGTTATTTGCCGTTGATACCGCCTTTGAAAAACTTTAACATTCATTTGACTTTCGGTATGATTTATTATATAGTTAATCATAATTATCTTAAGAAAAAAAGAGGTGGCTATGAGCAGAGTGCTTATTAAAGATATCGAAAATTATATCAATCAAAAAATCACAGTCAGCGGATGGGTTGAGACGTTGCGCGACCAAAAAAAGATGCAATTTATTGTGTTGCGTGACCATACAGGCAAGCTGCAGCTCACCAACATGAAAGAGGATGACGAAAAATCCCGTCTTATCTCCGCTTGTTCTCTTGAAAGCTGCATCACCGTTTCGGGTGTTGTCGTTTCCGCCCCAAATGTAAAATTGGGACAAAAAGAATTGCTTATAGACGAAATCACCGTTGAGAGTTTTGCAGAGCCGTTACTTCCTCTTGCCGTTGCCGACAATACGGACGATGTCAGCATCGACCACAGAATGGACTGGAGATACCTTGACCTCCGCAAGCGCAACAGACTGCTTATTTTCCAAGTTCAGACGACCGCCGAAATGGCTATGCGCGAATACTGGGTCAACAACGGCTATGTAGAACTGCATTCCCCGAAGCTCATGGGACACGCCAGCGAATCGGGAAGCGAGCTTTTTTCACTTGAATACTTTGACCGCAAGGCATATTTGGCGCAATCGCCGCAATTTTACAAACAAATGGCTATGTCGGCAGGCTTTGACAAGGTCTTTGAGATTGGTTCCGTATTCAGAGCCGAACCCTCTTTCACCTCTCGTCACGCCACAGAATTTGTCAGCATAGATATGGAAATCTCCTGGATAAAATCTCACCACGATGTCATGGACGAAGAAGAAGCGTGGATTAGATACTTTTTGCAAAAAGTCAAGGACAAGCACGGCGACGAAATCAAAGAGGTCTTTGGTCAGGAAATCGAAATCCCCGAATGCGCTTTCCCAAGAATACCGCTTGCCGAGGCTATCTCAATATTAAGCACCGAAATGGGGTATAATGTTCCGCACAAACAAAAAGGCGACCTTGACCCCGAAGGCGAAAGGCTGATTTGCGAATACACCAAAAAGAAATACAACTGCGACTTTTGTTTCGTAACCGATTATCCCATAGCCGCAAGACCTTTCTATCATATGCGCCATGAACATGACAACAACCTGACAAAGAGTTTTGATTTGCTTTGGAAAGGTCTGGAGCTTACCACAGGCGCACAAAGAGAGCATAGGGTGGACATCTTGGAGAAACAAATTCTCGAAAAAGGTATGACGCTTCCTCCGATACAATTCTATATCGATTTCTTCAAGTACGGCGCGCCGCCCCACGGCGGACTGGGCTTTGGACTGTCCAGAATGCTGATGAAACTTTTCGGATTGCCCAGCATAAAGGAAGTTACCTATTTGTTCCGCGGACCAAACAGACTTACCCCGTAGTAATGCTGATTACTTTTATATACCCAAAAGGCGCTTTAATCGGCGCCTTTTTGTGTGTAATCTTATTGCTGAATTTCTTTATGTTGCATAAATGCCGCCGAATAAGAAAATAGCGCAAAATTTTGTTTATGCCGGCACTAAAAAATGACGTTACTCTTTCAAATAAGCAAAACCGTGACAAACAATTGCGTTTGTACGCTTAGTTATTCTCTCAAGCAATTGCATTCTTTTGAGGATTATTGTAAACTATTAAGAAGGATACAATAATGAAAAGAGGTGCATATGTTAGATTTGCGTTTTGTTGCCGATAATATCGACCTGGTCCAAAAAAAGTTAACCGCAAGGAACAGTTCCCTTGACCTTTCGGAGGTTGCTGAACTTTCCGCAGAGAGAAGAAAAACAATTCAACAGGTGGAGGCGCTTAAGGCGGAAAAAAATCAAGTCTCGGCGCAGATTGCCGTACTGAAAAGAAACAAGCAGAACGCTGATGAGCTTATTGAAAAAATGCGCGCGCAGGGTGAAAGCATAAAGGAGCTGGATACTTTGCTTGCCGACATAGAAGAAAAATTGACGGAATACATGTACACAATCCCCAACCTGATTGACGACAGCGTGCCGATAGGAAAAGACAGCGAGGACAATGTAGAAGTACGGCGCCATCTGTCTCCGCGGCAATTTGATTTTGAGCCAAAGGCGCATTGGGATATCGGAGAAAATTTGGGGTTGCTGAATTTTCAGCAAGCCGCAAAAATAACAGGCGCCAGATTTACCGTATACCATGGATTGGGCGCCAGGCTTGAAAGAGCCGTCACCAATTTTATGCTGGACACCCATACCTCTCGCGGCTACAATGAGGTTTTTCCTCCGTTTATGGTCAACCGCGACAGCATGGTGGGTACAGGTCAGCTGCCAAAGTTTGAAGAAGATATGTATGCTGTGGCGGGTACCGATTATTTTCTTGTTCCTACTGCCGAAGTGCCGGTAACAAATCTTCACCGCGCCGACATTCTTGCCGAAAAGGACCTGACCATAAAATATTGCGCATATACCGCTTGCTTCAGAGCAGAGGCAGGCAGCGCAGGCAGGGATACAAGAGGGCTTATCCGTCAGCATCAGTTTAACAAGGTGGAACTGGTGAAGTTTGCTTACCCCGACAACAGTTTTGACGAACTGGAGAGCTTGACAAATGATGCGGAAGAGATTTTGAAAAGACTGGCTCTGCCGTACAGAGTTGTTTGCCTTTGTTCGGGCGATGTCGGCTTTTCGTCGGCAAAGACCTATGACCTTGAAGTATACATGCCGTCTTACGGTAAATATGTAGAGATTTCTTCCTGTTCAAACTTTGTGGACTTCCAGGCCAGGCGAGCCAACATAAGGTTCAAGGACAAAAACGGCAAAATCCGCTTTGCGCATACCTTGAACGGCAGCGGACTTGCCGTGGGAAGAACGGTTGCCGCAATACTTGAGAATTATCAAAATGCCGACGGCAGCGTAACCGTACCCGAAGCATTACAAAAATATATGGGAACTGACCTAATAAAATAGGAGCACCATTGGAAAAGAAAAAAGACGGCTGTGTGACAGGGCTGGCGCTTGGCTCGGTGTTGAGATTCATCGTATCGGCGCTGGAACTCATACTAAGAATCCTAATAAACCTTTTGATTTTTTTCGGGCTTTGGCTGCCGCTTGTCTATGCGCTTTTTGGACTGGCGCTGTACTTGGCATTGGGATTCAATCCACTGGATTGGAATCTGGAAGGTCAGTTGTATATTTCCGGGTTTGCCACTTGTGTGCTTTGCAGCCTTATCATTACGGTAAGGAATCTGATAGTCAAGCCTGCCAAACAAGTTTTTGACGGGTTCAAGACGCCGCTTTGGAAAAGGGCAAAGGATAAAAATATCGAACTGGTGGAAATAACCAAAAGCAAAGCCACCGTTAAGCAACCAAAAAAGAAGTCAGAAAAGGAAGAAAAGCCAAGCATTTATTATTCGGCAATTGAGCCGGATACCCTGATTCACGAATATTCCGACCGCTTTGAGATTTACAAAATTGAGGACAACAAAGCGCGACTGGAAACTGTGGAGTACAAGTATGAATAAGCCGCCAAAAGTAAAAAAGCCGAGAATCTGGGAAGTTGATTTCTTTCGTGGTTTTGCCATAATAATGGTGGTTTGGGACCACCTTATGGTGGATTTTACTATGTTCCGTTCCCTTTGGATTTCTACCGGCGTTGACTGGCTGTCTGCGCTGGGCGCCTTTGGGAGCGATTATATGGGCTCAACATTGCGCCTTTTCTGGCGCCCGGTTTTTTTGTTTATTTTCTTTTTTGCTTCGGGATTGTCGACGGCTTTTTCAAAAAACAACCTGTTCCGCGGACTAAAACTGGCAGCCGTATCCATAGGCGTGTCGGTGGTCACTTATCTTATCCAAAAATATACCGGGGAGCAACTTTTTATTTTGTTCGGAGTGCTGCATTGCATTGCGGCAATTATTCTCATATACACCGCCGTTTCATTTGTCATTGACGGCGCTACGCGGCTGATATATTTCTTGTCAAAAAAAGAATATTCAAAACGGGTGGCAAGTCTGGTGACGGGGCTTGTTTGTTTGGCTCTCAGCTTTGTGTTCATATGGATACACAACAAATACAATACCAGTCTTTATGCCACGGATTTTCAAAGTGCATATATAAGAACCGACAAAGAATGGCTTGGGCTGTTCTTTAATGTGTACAGTTGGGCAACGGCAGATTATTTCCCGCTGTTCCCTTTTATATCATTCTTTTTCTTCGGCGCCGGGCTGGCTCCGGTTTTGTATCCCAAAAGAAAATCGCTTATGCCCTCCCTTGACGGCAAATGGCACTTGCCTTTCACAACGGCAGGCAGGTATTCGTTAATCATTTATTTGGCACTGCAAGTTATATTATTTTTACTCATAGCCTTGGTGACATATTTTGCCGCCGGGGTATTTATCTTTTAATTAAAAGGAATTACAAATGAAAAAAAAGAAGCTGGTTTCTATGCTTACATACGGCGCCGCCGACATGTTGGGCGGCGGTGTCGGACAAGTGCTGTCACTTTACTATCTGACCTTTTTAACTTTTGTTATGGGCTTACCGCCTGCGCTTGCCGGGCTTGCCATCGCCATAGCAAAGATTTGGGACGGAATCAGCGACCCTATGATGGGCATAATCGTGGATCGCACAAAAACACGCTGGGGCGCTTGCCGTCCGTACTTTCTTATCGCAGCGTTGCCGGTTTTTGTTACATACTTCATGCTCTGGTATGGGTGGGGCATAAACTCCACATGGGGGAAATTCGCATATTTCACAACGGCATATGTGCTTTTTAATACGGCATATACCATTGCCATGGTGCCGTACGAGGCGCTGTTGCCCCGAATGATAGACAGCTACAAGGAGCGTACGGATTTTTCTTCGCTGCGCATGGTTTTTTCCGGAATTGCTTGCGTGGCAACCACATACATATATGAGGCGATTATTCCTATCACACAAGACAAACCTCTTTCGGCGGCTTTTCAACCCAATTTCGTAATTCTGGGACTGGTGTTGGCAGCTTTTTTTGCGCTGCCGCTGTTGGTTACCTTTTTTGGCACAAAAGAAAACCCACGCTTGGCACTAAACGAAAAAATGACGCTTCGGCAAGTTTTTCGCAATTACAAAGAGGTCCTTTCAAATTCCACCTACCGCAAATACTATATTCTCAACCTTTCGGGCGCCTTTGTTTCAAGCGCCATATTGTCCTCGCTTGTCATCTTTATATACCTGATGTTCGGCAACATAGAAAGTTTCTTTCTTGGCTTTACGCTGGTATTTGTTGTGGTCAATCTGAAAGGCGCCATTGAGATTGGCTTTTTCCCCATAAATGTCATTCTGATGAAAAAGTATAACAAGCACCGCCCTTACCTTGTCGACCTGCCGCTGATTGCTGTCGGCGCCTTTATCCTGCTGTTTGTCACCCCGTCAACGCCCGTTTGGCTAATGCTAATTGCCATTTCGCTAATCGGAGCAGGAGTTTCTTGTTTGGGATTTGTGCCGATGACATTGTTGCCCGACCTTACCGATGTAGATGAAATGACTTTTGGCAAAAGGCGTGAAGGTATGAATTCTGGCTTGACTACCATGGGCAAGAAAATAGTCAGCGGTATATCCCTCGCTTCCTTTGGGTTTATTCTTCAGCTGTTCGGATTGGAAACAGACAAGGCGTCGCCGGCATTTGCCACAGCGTCTTCAATGGCGGCAGTAAAAATTATGCTTTGCGGCATTCCGATTGTATTTTGTGTGGCAATGATAATTATTTCAAAGAGTTATGCGCTTGACGAAAAAGCACATAACACCATTAAGGCTCTGTTAAATAAAAAGGCTCAAAGCGGCAAACTGGAGCTGACGGACGAAGAAATTGCCATTTGCGAAAAAGTAAGCGGCAAAGCGGCGTCGGAACTTTGGATAACAAAATAATTATCTTTCGTGAAATTCTTTTATAGAATTCTCAAAATCTTTCCAAGCGTCTTTGTATTGCTTAGATTTGTTGTCCGGCACATATAAAGTAAGTTCGGAAAGCTGCATGAATGAAGTGCTTTTTATGCTTGGCGGTTGGGGGCTGTGCAGCACAATTGTTGTGATTTTGTAGCTGCCAAAAGCCTCCTCTCCAATCTTATTCAGCGTTGAAGGCAAAGAAATTTCCACCAAGTTATGTGCGCCGTAAAAAGCAAATTCGGCTATTTCTATAATGCCTTCGGACAGCGAAAAATATTGACTGTCTTTTGCCGCGGCATACGCAATAAATGTATCGCCGGACTTATTGTATAAGTTCCCGTCAATGTCCTGATAATTCGCATTCGTGGGAGAAACCGTGATTTGCGTAAGATATATACAGTTTTGGAAAGGGCTGTCGCCTATTTTTGTTATTGTGTCGCCAATGAATATTTCTTCAAGGGCGCTGTTCATAAAAGCGCGGTCACCGACTTCTTGAACGCCTTCCGAAAGCGTCAGCGTCTTTATTTGGGAATACGCAAAAGCGTCAGCGTATATTTTTTTGGCTGTCGTTTCAAAGGTATCGCCTTCTTTCCCGGAGGGATAGGCATACAAAGTCTGCCCATCGTCCTGATACAAAATGCCAGCTAAAGCCGAAAATACGGAATTTGTTTCGGCAACCTCAAAGGACAAAATGGTGGAGCCGACAAAAGCCAATTCGCCTATTTTTTTGAGCGTTGAGGGCAGGGATAGGTTGTTTATGGAATAGCATTTGTAAAAGACATAGTCCCTGATTTCCTCGACGCCCTCGGGCAAAGCATAGTCCCTCGCGCCGCCGCCCATGCTGAAAGCCAGCAGCCTTTTTTGCGCCTTGTCATATAAGTTGCCGTCAAGACTGGAAAAAACCGTATTGTCTTTTGAGACTTCTATTTCATTCAGCGCGCTGCATTCCGAAAAAATATTGTCGCCTATTGTTGTCACGCTTGCCGGAATGTAAATGTAATAAAGCCCTCTTGCGGCAGCAAAAGCATTGCTGCCGATGGTCTTTATGCCCTCTGAGATTATTACTTTGCTGACATTGCTGTTGACAAATGCGCTTTCGGCTATTGAAGTAACTTTCTTGCCGTTGTAGGCGGCAGGAACGGTAATTTCGGTTTTTCCTTGATAGCCCGTAACGGCATATTCATCGCCCTGCAATGCAAAACTGAAACCCTCAGTGTCGTCCGTCTGCTCTTTTTCTTTGCAGCCGCTCAAAATACCGCAACAAAGAGCCAGCATAATAATGAAAATAACTGTAACAAACCTTTTTGCCATTCTTCACCTTTGTGTAGTATTCCACTAAATTTTATATCAATTATTACATTTCGTCAACATAAAGAAGCGTAAATACTTCCGTTGCTGTCTTTTTATAGGGATACAAAACTTTTTTCATAAAAAAGGCTGTCGCGACAAATTCGGACAGCCTGATTGCTTGTAGGTTTTTTGTTGCTATATTATTCGCCTTTGAAGGGGAGCAACGCCATTATTCTGGCTCTTTTTATTGCCTGAGCAAGCATGCGCTGATGCTTTACGCATACGCCGCTGGTTCTTCTGGGAATAATTTTGCCATTTTCGGCTACATATCTTGTCCTTCTTTCGCCGCTTTTGTCAAAGTTCTTTTCTCCTGATTTCTCTATTTCTTTGACCAGACCGATATAATCTATTTCTTCGACTTTGTTGACGCAATATGCGCAGACCTTTCTTCTGGGAACACGCCTATAAACACGACTGTCTCTGTTGTCCTTAATCATATTCTTATTCTCCTTAATTTTTTAGAACGGAAGCTCAGCGTCCTCTATGGGCTTGAGCTCGGGGGCTTTGCCGGTTCTGCTTCTTGCGGCAGAAACCTCGGGCAGCTCTTCGGTAGCGTCCTCTATGAAATCTCCCTTTGAGCTGAGAAATTGTACCTCGTCGGCAACTATTTCGGTGATATATCTCTTGCTGCCGTCGCTGGCCTCATAACTGCGGGTTTGGATGGAGCCGCAAATGCCCACTTTGCTGCCTTTGCGCAAATATCTGCCGCAATTCTCCGCTTGACCTCTCCAGCAAATTATTGGGAAGAAATCTGTTTCTCTGGTGCCGTCAGTGTTGTTGTAACGGCGAGAAACGGCAACGGTAAATTTGCACAGACTTATGTTGTTGGCTGTGGTGGTAAGCTCCGGGTCCCTTGTTAAATTGCCAATCAAAAATGCTTTATTCATAACAATAAGCTCCTTATATCTTGGTTATCATCTGACGAACTATATTTTCATTGATTTTCATCTGACGATCAAGTTCAGCGGGAACATCGGCGCCGGCAGTTATTTTCATCAGAACATAGTAGCCTTCTTTCTTGTAGTTTATGGGATAAGCGTATTTTTTCGCGCCCCATTTTTCTACAGAGTTGACTTCTCCGCCCAATGAAACAACCAGCTCTGAAAACTTTTCAACGAGTTCTTGCTTTTTTTCGTCGGTTGAATCAATGTCAATAATGAATAGTACTTGATACTTGTTCATTGCGTTTACCTCCTTTTGGTCGATTTGTACGGCTCTTTTTGGTTAAAAGAGCAAGGATTCGCAGTTTATTTACTGCAAAATGTTTTCTTATTATAAGCTATTAAAGAAATAATGTAAAGGGATTTTTGCACTTTGTTTTTGCGTCGAAATCTTTATTCCTTGATTTTTTGCGCAAACAATTCCAGTTGGTCTTCTTTTATGCCATACAGCGGTTTACCCTTGGACTCAAAGGCTTTTTTCATCAATTTTGTTACCAATCTTGTAAAAAAGCCCTGCGCTTTCTCCAGGTCTACGCAATATCCCAAACACTCCGCAGCTGCCGCTTTTTCCAATAGTTCTTGCGGTATGTTTGCGACAAAATATTTTTCATAGCCGTTCTCTTCGGCGCAGCAGATATAGTACGCCGTATTTTTTGCTTGCAGCGTTGAAAAATTTTGTTTTATGAATTTGCGTAGCGGTGCCGTAAACCTGCCCCCATAAATACCGCCGCCTATGACTATAGTGTCATAATCGCCGATGTCGGGAACTCCTGTCCTAAGGTCGGCAATATCTGCGTTAAGTTTTTGCGCAAGCTGTTCTGCGCAAGTTTGGCTGGCGCCGGTTTTTGTGTCAAAAACTATTATTGTTTTCATAATCTCCTCCGAATCTTTTTTATAATTATATTTTTTCCCATAAAAAAAGTCAATAATATTGCAAACGCGCGCCTTTATAAGCTGATTGACAATAACTTAATGAACCCTTATAATGATTATATGTAACAAAATTCCAAATACTATATGAACCAAACAATTATTGTTAAGGGCGAAGGAGCTATTATGTCCAAGGATTTTGAAAAAGAAATCAAGAAAGATGAAGAAATAAAAAATATGGGAGAAAACATTACGCCTGAGGTCGAGCAGCCTGACGAAAAAGTGACGACAGTCAACGAAGAAGTTATTCCGCCTGCCGAGGACATGCCGCAAGAGCAAATCGAGGACATTGCGCAAGACGAAGTGTCCGTTGAAAAAGAAAATATCGAACAAACGGCAGAAACCGAAAATCAATCTGAAGAACTTGCGGATGCGGAGGTTGAAACTTACGGCGAGAATTCGGGAGTCACCGAAGAAGAAACCATAGCAGGGGACGATTCCCAAGACGAAACAGAGGAGACTGTCGAAGAGGGCACCGAAGAATCGGGCGAAATCCCGGAAACTGATCTTGAAGAGGTTACGGAAGAAACCGTTGATGCCGATGAAAAAACGGAAGAAAGCGTCGATTCCGATGAAGAAACGCTGCCGGCGGAGCAACAGCCGCTGAACGCGGTGACACCGCCAAAAAATCAAGCCTTCAAAAAATTCCTAAAAAAATTCAGATGGCCGCTTATTATTGCGGCGATTGCCATAGTGCTTGCCGCTGCCATTACCACGACGGTATTGGTACTTAACGCGCCCAAGTTTTTCATAAGAGATGCCGCGGACTTTGCCGAGGCGCCCAACAAGCGCCAGGTAGTCTATGTGCTGAAAGGCGACATTACCGTCAACGGCGATTTGATACTGGACAATGCGCTGGACCTTAACCTTAACGGACATACCCTTACCATAAACGGGGAGTTCAAACGCACGGTCGAGGGCGAAAATACAATGAATATCGGCACCCTGAAGAAAAAACAATATAATGGCGAGGGCAAGCTAGTGGCCAACAAAATAAATATCACCGCCCCAAATACCATTATTAACATTCATTCTGTGTCAGAAATGACCGGAAACATAAAAGCAAAACAAATAAATCTGCTGAATGACACGGTTATTTCACAGAGCAAAAAACTCACGCTTACCCAAACAAAAGCCGTCTCCTACAAAAAGGTGTCGGGAGAGCTTGAACTTGCGGCATCGAGCACTCTGGAACTGCAAGCGGCCTCCAGCCTTGACAAACTGTCTGCCGACGCCACCTCTTCGGCAATTATTTATGGCAAAATATACAATGAGATTGTCGGGGGCAACGAAATCAGCATGCTTGGCGCAGCCTCCTGCCCCTCCATAAAAAATGTCAAATATCTTTATTATCAGCAAGCCACCGCAACGCTTGGCACCGCCACCGAAGTGGAAAATTTGTTTTTGGTCACCCAGTTGGAGCAGCCTGCCGAACTTAGCATTGAGAGAAGCGGCGGCACATTCAAAGCTGTGTCCTCAAAAGTCAACAATGCCGATTTATATGTGTTCACCATAAAATCCGGAGACGAAATCATTAATTCCATATCTTCGGCGTCAAATGTCTGTGACATTACCGAGTTTATTTCGCAACCCAAGACTTATACAATATCCGTAAAAGCCTCCAGCACGACACCCAGAATAAACATTCCTTCAGCCGAGCGGAGCATAGAGTTCAATTATTCCATAAAATTGCAAAGCCCGGCGCTGTCAATATCACAGGTTGACAACAAAAAGATGCTGACTTTCCCAAAGGTCAATTTTGCAACTCATTACAGAGTAATCATAAACGGCGAGGAATTCAGCGTAGAGGCGCCTGACAGCGATACCGTAAATGTCGACATAACCACTTATGTAAGAAACGCCGGTTCATACAACATAAAAGTTGTGGCAAGCAATCCCGGCAACGCCTCTTTCTTGGATTCGGATACCGTCATGACGGCATATGTCACCATAGAACAACTCGAAACTCCGCAACTTGTATTAGAAAGAGATGCCAACAAACTCAATGTCAGTTGGCAATCCGTACCAAATGCCAAAACCTATGTTTTGGAAGTAGGCGATAAAAAGATTGTCACCACTGCTACAAGCATGAGTTTTGATTTGGCAAGCATAGCCGACAACACTATCTTTTCCCTGCAAGCGCAGGCAATAGGCTATTACCAAAGTTCTGCTGTGGCTGCGCAGACATATGAATATCCGCAGCTTGAGATTGCATCGCAGCCGACATACACTTATGATGGAATAAACCTCAGCGTTACTATGGAAAAAGTGACGGGCGCCGAAAGTTATACACTGATAATAAACAATGAAGAAGTCGCGACCTCCGCCAACGCAATCTTTAATGTCACGGCAAATGTCGGCGACACCTTCAAATTAGTGGCAAGAGCGGCATATTCGCGCGAGGTATCCTCCCAGACCTTTGCTGTAATAGCGCAATGAAAATAGTTGTATACGGCACAGCCAACTGCTCGGGGTGCCGGGCAATGTTTACAAAAATCAAAGCGGCGGCGGAAAGGCACGGCATTTCCGCCGACTTGCTTTATGAAACCGATTTGAAAAAAGCCTTGGACAAGGGCATAATGAGTTTGCCTGCCCTTGAAGTTGACGGTGTGTTGCGAAAAGTCAGCCACAACCCCAAAGAAAAAGAACTTTGCCAACTGTTTTCCTCGGCATCAAAATAGTTTTTTATTTTATTTATCGTCAAAATGAATTAATTAAAGACTGTTACTCAGCTTTGTTTCCCTTGACAAAATTCTTGCAAAGGTATATGTTTATTGTAATGAAAAAGGGGAGGAATAGGAGCGTATATGACAGAGCTTTTGCATGAACTAAGCCACGCTTTTACCGGCAGCTATTGGTTGGGCGTACTCATTGCATTCGCCGCCGGCATATTGACGGTTTTTACACCTTGTTCCCTTACCAACATACCTCTCATAGTATCATATATCGGCGGCACGACAAAAAAGAAAGCCGCAGTCTTTTCGGTTTTTATTTGCTTGGGACAGTCGGCGGTCTTTGTGCTTATGGGACTTTTGGCAGCCTCGCTGGGAAAACTCATGTCGCTGGCAGGCTTTGATAAGATATGGCATTCGGTACTTGCGGCAATAATGCTCTTTATGGCGTCTGAAATGTTCGGCATAACAAATGTTTTGCACCGCCACGGGCATGCTACCGACGGCGTCAAACAAAAAGGCATACTTGGCGCATTGCTTATCGGCATGTTGGGCGCGGTTTTTGCCACGCCGTGTTCGCTGCCCATACTCTCCGCCATACTGGCGTATGTTTCCACAACGGGCTTTCCGATATATGCAGGAGGCGTTATGATGCTTGCATACGGTGTGGGTCACAGCGTTCCGCTGGTCCTTGCCGGCTCGTCAATAAATTTTGTCAGCAAAATAGGCAGCTCGGAAAAATACGCAAAGGCCGCCAAGATAATAAAATTTATTTTCGGTGTGCTGCTTGTGCTGTTGGCTGTTTATTTAGTCGTCAGCGCCTTCTTTCTTGAGCATTGACAACTCAAATCTGAAATAAGCATTGTTTTCATACCAAAGCGGAAAATTTGTACCCCAAACATTGTTGTGCAGGCAAAATGATATGCCCTCGGATATATCGGCGTACTCATTGTCAAATCGAAGTATTTTGCCCTTGCCCAAAGCCACTAGCGGCGCATGGCAATTTTTTATCTCATATGTATTGCCGTTTATGTCAAACTGTACGCTTTCGACTGCCGCAAGATTTCTGTTGCCGTTCCTTACTACATCGTAAGGGTCTATCAACTGCCCGAACTTTTTATAGCGCAAACTGCCCTTATCAATATTTGCGCAAATATGCGCCCACAGCGCTTCCGTCAGCCTTGATGCGTCCTTATCGGTAAATATTATCTCTGCTATTAGTTTTTTGTTCTCAACGCTATATTTTATTTCCATATTTCTCGGCGCGCCCAATTCCTCGCTAATTTTTACATCAATATATAAGCAAGCAATAAGCTGCGACATATCTTCATTTGTATACACCGCCGACAGTTTGTACGGGAAAGCGCCTTGCGGATATTGCCCTTCAAAGGCGTCCAGCGCAGGACGAGCAAAATCGGGAATGACCCAGAAATTATGTATGCCGACGCCTCTTGAATAGTTTTTCAGCCAAAAATCATAGTCTTTGGCGCCGTATGAGCAATAATCAATCAAAGGTGAATTGTTTTCTTCAAAGACTGTTGCGTCGTTTATACTGAGATTTCTTATGCCGCCAAAGGCATTCAGCGACAGCTCAAATCCGTTACTTTTCATGCTTGCGCTGTCCTTTACATGCCGCCAGCCGTCTTTTTCAAAAGGTCCTTGCGGCATGAGTTTTCTTAATCTGCTCTCTGCCTGCTGCCTATGCTCCTCGGACATGTTTTCCAAAGCCTTGGTGATATAATCGCGCTGTTCCTGCCAGCTTTTTTCGATAACCGAATAACTGCCCTTGTTGTATTCGCCCTCTCTTCTTTTTTTAGCTGTTATAAGTTGCCAGCGCAGCACGCTTTTGTTGAGGCTGTAAAGGCGCGGTTTGTCGGTTTTTCTTGCCTTCTTGAAATGCTTTTTCAGGTATAATCCGATGTCCGACAGGTGTCTTTTGACATCCATTCCCCAAGTGTGTTCGCAAAGCGTCAGCAGACTGTTGCGCAAAGCGTCATGTTCTGCGCCGCCCTCAAGACTGCCCTCGGCAAGCCAAGTATTTTTTAAGGCAATAAGCTCCCTTATTGCGCCCGACTTATACGGGTCGCTGGCGGCGCCGTGTATCCAACTGTCGCCTATCTCCGAAGTAATTATTGGGAGTTTATCCTTAACCTTAAGGAGTTCTGCGGCATAGTTGTCAAGGGTAGAGGCTTCGACAACATAGTCGGGATATTCTTTTTCCAGTTTTGCAAAGGTATCCAGCATACTTTGCTTGCTGTTGGGTCCGCGGTTGTCTGAAGAATGAGCAAAATATAAAATGTCGTCAATATGTTCGTTTTTGTATAGGCTGCCATAGCTGCCTTCGTACAGCACCACAAGCTCCGCATCGCCGAACTTCCATAAAAAGGCCTGCGGTACCTCAGGTATAGCAGAGGAATCATTGACGCCGATGTGCAAAAATTTTATGCCATAACGATTGAGCAAGGGCAGCATGGTTTTTGTGTGTCCGGGGACATCTGTCATTTTTGCGGCTATCATATTGAACCCAAAACGCGCTTTGAGTTTTTGCCCGATTTCAAGCCCATAACAAAAAGTGTCCTCGTCAAGAAGTTCTGTATGAGTCGTGAAAGGCAGCGCATGGGGTACTATATCGCCCTTTTCAAGTGCCCGTTCAAGTGTTTTCTTATTTTCGGAAGAAGAGTCATGCAATGCCTTTTCGATTATCCAAGAACCTGTTGTCCATACAAACCTTTTTTTGACGGTGTTCAATTCTTCGGCAAGAGCAGCGGCACGCGGAAAGAAGTCGTCAAGATAAAGTTTTTCTATTTCCGCAGCATAATCGGTAAAGCCCAAATCCAGATGCGTTTTTGATATGATGTGTATCTTTTTCATATGCTCCTCACAAAATGTTCTTTACGGTATTATCTCATAAACAAGTCTGTCATGCAATTCTTTCTCTTTACAAATTTTTTTGCAAAATTTTATAAAGCATGTGATTTTTATTTATTGTTTTGCAATCTTTGTAGTATGATTACACTATGGAAACAAATGAGAGTAATTTACCCATAGCAAACGATTTTCTACACTGGAAAAGAAATGTAGTGTTGTTTTTGGCAGGGCAAAATGTGTCGCTGTTCGGCACTTCTCTTGTGCAATATATTATCATATGGTATGTCACCCTTTTGACAGGCTCCGGCACCATGATGATGATAGGCACTCTTTGTTCGGTGCTTCCGCAAATAATTATAGGGCTTTTCGCCGGGGTATGGGCAGACAGATTTAATCGCAAGACCATAATAATAACCGCCGACTCCATGATTGCCCTAAGCACTCTTGTCATTGCATTGCTCTTTATGTTCGGCATAGACCATATATGGTTGTTGTTTTTGGTTATGGCGCTGCGCTCTTTGGGCAGCGGCATTCAGATGCCCGCCGTTTCAGCGCTTATTCCGCAGCTTGTGCCGCAGGACAAACTGATGAAAATAAACGGCATTCATACCAGTGTTTCCTCGCTTATAATGTTGATATCGCCGGCAGCCGGCGGCGCAATGCTGACCGCCGCGCCTATGCATTTAGGACTTTTTGTCGATGTCGTCACCGCCATAATCGGCGTGGGATTTATGTTGCTCATTCCCGTACAAAAAATAATAAACGAACAGGCAAAAATAAACACCTATTTCAAAGATTTGCTAAGCGGACTCAAATATGTTTTTTCACACGGGCTGGTGCGGAAAATAATTCTTTTTTATGCCATTTTCTTTTTGTGCGTAACGCCGGCAGCC
Source organism: Christensenellales bacterium (assembly GCA_050309775.1). Taxonomy (GTDB): domain Bacteria; phylum Bacillota; class Clostridia; order Christensenellales; family DTU072; genus DTU072. The sequence goes on from JBNRMV010000009.1 coordinate 33,179, forward strand.
ATACTTACTCCGCTTTATATTACCAGGGTATACGGAGAAGAAATTTGGCGGCTGACAGCCAATGAAATGCTGTTCAGCGCCGGCACCATTATCGGCGGCATAATAATAGCCGCATGGGGCGGCTTCAAAAACAGATTGTTCACCATGGCATGCGGTTTTACCGCCTTGGGCATATTGAACCTTTTGCTTGGGCTCGGACTTGTTTTTTGGGCATATCTTATTGTTATCGGCGTCATGGGCATTGTTGTGCCGATGGTCAGTTCTCCGACCGTGGTATTGCTTCAGGAAAGGGTGGAAAGCAGCATACAAGGCAGGGTTTTCGGCATATATGGCATCATAACAACTTCGGCATTCCCCTTAGGCATGCTGATTTTCGGACCTCTGGCCGATTATGTCGCCATGGAATATATGTTTATTGCCACAGGCGCTGTCATAATACTTATGAGCATATTGTTTTTGCTTGACAAAAAGTTCTTAGCTATGGGAATAAAAAAAGAGCCTCAATAGACAAAAAGATTTATTTTTTGTTTGTGAATTTTTATATAAAATTCGCCCTTTGCAAACAGCCTTTCTCCGTCAATAGTGAAGGTTTCCGGCTCATCTAAGGTTATTCTTGCTTGTGTAAACTCAATAAATTTCAGGTTTTTTCCCTCATACGGTTTTTTGAAACCTACAAAGAATGCCCGAAAGAAAGGAAAGAAAATCTTAATTAGGGAAAACAGTCCCCTGCCTTTTGGGGCTTTTATTAGTAACATATGAGCCGAACCGCTGTTATGCGAAAACAAATGGTTGAAATTAAAGCCGAAACACCTGCGGGAATTGATTGCCATAATCAGCGTGTAGACATCGTCAAATTCTCTGTCATCAAGGCTGATTTTTGCTTTTATGTGGTGGACGCGGTATTCTCTTAAGACCTTGAACAGATATGCCAGGAATTTGAACCGCCTTTTGAAGTTGTTGCGGGTTTTGTAGCCTATTGCGGTGAAAGTGCCGGCGGCGGCGACATAAGAAAAAAGTTTGTTGTTTATTTCTCCAAGGTCAATTCTGCGCACCTTGCGCTGTTCGGGGCGCAGGTATGATGCCAGTTGAAGCGTTTTTGCTGTTTCGTTGAGCGTGCCGCAAGGAATGTAGACCAGCTCCAACTCCTGCTCGCGCGTGGCGTTTATGGCATTATTAAAAGTGCCGTCACCGCCGCAAACGGCAAGAGCCTGATAGCCTTTTATGGCTTTGGAAATATTTATCGGTTGGTTTTCTTCAATATAAAGCGTATCGATTATGTCATAGTTTTTTTTAAGCGTGACAAAAATGTCCGGATTATTGAGCGCCCGTTCGACATTGCCGCTTGTTTTGTTGATGACCAGCAAACATTTTTTCATTGTATCCTTAATTCAATAATAGTATATTATTGAACAAAGTATACCATATATGTATTTTTTTTACAACTTATTAAAACATGCCATGTCGGTTGCAAGACTGATTGAAATGCGCTCTGCGACGGCAAAATTCATCGGTAGCCTTTTTACATATGGCGCAGACAAAATCGCAGCAAAAATCTCTTTGCGGCGGTAATTTGCGGTGCGGAACGCATACCCTTCTTCCAAAAGCTTGTTCGTAGGTTATCCAGTTTCTATGAAAGCGGCGCACTGTTTAATTTCTCCCTTGTATTGACTTATGCACTTGCATACTATATAATTATTCCATTGATTTGATAAATGTCATAGGAGGCAACAGTGTACAAAGGCGAATGGTTAATATTTCTCTTTGGCGCAGTCATTGTGGCGATTATTTTGGCTATGTCAACGCTTTTTTTGATAAAAGCCATAAGACGAGCAAAAGAAATCGGAATGGATAGCGCAAAAATCCGCGGAGCCGTCAGAAGCAGCGTTGTATTTTCGATAGTACCGTCAATACCTATCGTAATCGGCATAGGCATTATGATGCCTTGGCTGGGGCTCGCCATTCCATGGATAAGGCTGTCGGTTATCGGCGCGCTGCAATATGAAATAATAGCCATGGACCAGGCGACTGCCGCCAGCGGCGTTACTTCATATATGGGTATGACGCCTGAGATTATCGCAACGGCATTTGTCATAATGACGCTCAGCATACTGTCCGGACCGGTATTCAATGCCATAGCTTACAAAAAGTACCAACACAAATTGAGCGAACTGCGCGAAAAAAATCAAACTTTGCTCAACACCATAACAGGCTCGTTGCTTGGCGGTATCCTTGCCGGGCTTGCCTCATATATCATTGCAGGCGGCATTTTGAATGTGCGTTCAACGGGCAGTGACAGCATTCCCGTAAGCGGCGCAGTAACACTGTTGACGCTGGGAGTCAGCGCGGCAATAATGCTGATTTGCGGATTGTTAATAAAAGTATTGAAATGGAAGTGGCTGGAGAACTATGCTTTGCCCATAACCATTCTTGGGGCGCTGGGCTGCGCCTTTGCGTTTATTCCGCTGTTCCCGGTGTAAGGAGGAAAAATGAAAGACAAACAGACATACAACAATGAAGTTCACAAACTGGGCAGAGCCTTTACTTGGGGCGCTGTGGCAGTAATCTCCGTCGTACCGGTGGTCTTTTGCTTAATCACCAAGACTACGCCCAACTGGAGCATAGTCGTCAAATCTTGGGCTTTTATCCTAGGCTACTGGGCAATAGGACTTATTGAAGCCGTCAGCTATGGCCCGCTTTTGGGTACCGGCGGACAATATCAGTCCTTTATTACCGGCAACATCTCCAATCTAAAATTGCCTTGCGCCATAAATGTACAAAGTGTGCTGAAAACAAAACAAGGAAGCGAGGAAGAAGAGCTGATTACCACCATCTCAATCGCCGTATCAACCATAGTTACCACGCTGATTATTGTAATAGGCTTGATACCGCTTTCACTTTTTTCAGACAGCATAGTAAAGGTATTGGCTCCGGTTTCACCCTATGTCATACCTGCCATATTTGGCGGACTGGGCGTCGTGCTTTTGTCAATGTACCTGAAACTTATTATTGCGCCTTTCATCGTCTGCCTAATAATCACATTGGTTACCTTTTCTATGGGAAAGCCTCTCGGGCAAGCTACCATGATACCTATTGGCATGGCGCTTTCCGTCATATCGGCTTTTGTCATGCAGAAAATATCAAAACGCAAAAAAGCACAATAATCCCGGGCTTTTCCCACAAATAAACACAGCAAAAGACCTCACTGCATATATTAGATGTACAAGTGAGGTCTTTTTATGCAAGTCGATCCCGGCACAATCGAAAAAATGGCAAGGGAATACAATCAGGTGTTGTCAAGCTATGAAATCTCCGACAGCGCCTCCAATATCATTGAAAAAATTATTTCTTTATCGGAAGACCAGTTGGATATCATAAACCTAATGTTGTGTCAGCAACTGTCAAGGTATTGCGCCAAAATTTTGTATTATTTGAAAACGCTGATAACCTCGGCAATAATTGCATTAAACCGGTTGCTTAACAGGGGAGAATACATACCGCCTTTCAGGACGCCGCCCCACAATCAAAGATACATATCGGCATATGCCAGACTGGTGGAAACACAGCTTGATATCTTTGTGTTGCTTGATAAATTGACTCAGTTGCGCAATGATTTGACGGATATACTCATTCTTGAAAACCGTGTTATGTCTGTGATATCAGTTGTGTGCAGATAAAAAGAGCTGTTGCCACTCATCGCTTGTTACGGTGTCAACAAGGCTTACCCTGCTGCGCAGTTTCAAAAGCTGATTTCTTACGCGGTTTTCGCCGCATGCCCTGGCTACAAACTCAAGCGTGGATTCTTCCTCGGTGACAAAGCTATAATTTTTCAGAATATCAGCCAAAAAACTGCTTTGTTTGCCGTACAGACTTATTACGGCGCGAGGGCTTTGCTGAAGCAACAGTTCAATAGACGCCTGCAATGCCGGCGCTTCATCTGCCGAATACTCAACTCCGCTATGCGCCAAACAAAAAATATCTTCATCGGTGAACAGTCCTGCAATAAAGGGCCGGCCTGCATCAATAATTATGCGGGGAAAACTCTTTTGCAATGCTTTACACAAATACTGCGCTCCGATATCCTCATCGACAAACGGCAGCAAATAAAGCGTCTCCCCCGGGAGAGTGTACTCCAATGCGTCCAATAGCTCGCCCTTTCCCTCGCTTGCCGCGCCCAACAGCATTTTTGCAAAGTGCGCATTTGTCGCAACGGCTATGGTGTCTGCCTTTGCTACGCCATATCTTTCAAAAAGTTCAATGCACTCCCTGCCTATAAGCGAACGCAAACCCATTGTGTCCGCAGCGGTATTCTGCAACACTGCGCTGTCAATAATATGTTCGTTTAGTATGCCTATCTCAACAGTTTGGTAATCAATAATCACAACTATGTCGCAATAGTCAAGTTTAATTTGCTGCTTTATTGCTTTTTGTTCAAAGTCAATACTTATGCCGTCTTGCGCTATTTTGTCGCAAGCAAGGCGCATGCCTTCTGCAAGCTGTTTTTCAGTAAAAAACCTCTTATCCAGTGCAGAGGGCTCTAGTTGGGGACAAAATATTTTGCATCGTCCGCAAATGCCCTTTCCTCCGCAAGGGAAGTCCATGCCGTATTGCGGCAACAATTCTTTCAGGTTGACGGCATTGGCGGCGCTTACTTCTTTATTGTTTATTCTTAATTTAATCATATTGATATTATAACCGCAAAAAGCTATTTTTTCAATGCAAAATTGACTTGCCAAAATAAAGTTCCGGAGTTATAATTATAATAAGATATAAATATGTTTGCGGTGCTTTCACAAGCATAACAGGGAACAGGCAAAAAGCCGACAGCCCCCGCTACTGTATGATTTAGGCAAAATATCCACTCCATAACTATGGGGGAAGGATTGCCCGGGAAACCGTTCAAAGTCAGGAGACCTACCGCAAACAACACACAATTCCGGCTCGGAGGGAGAAGGGAATACGGCGGTACCGCCATTTTGCTTTTTCCTACATGCGGAAAGAGCATTTTTATTTTTGGAGGTACGAAAAAATGATGAAAAAGATTGTTTGGTTGGTAATTGTACTGCTTGTGGCGTCTTGCATGCTTATGGCTTGCAAGCCTGACACAGACGCGCAGACAGATGGCCCCAAAAGCGTTACTCTTTATGTTGTGCGCGGTGAAGAAGAATTGGCAAAATACCAAAGGACGACAGAAGCGGCTACCGTTGCCGATTTGTTTTATCTGTTAGCCAATGAGGAGGACTCTCAGTTCGGATACGGCTCCACTACATCGATATACGGGCAGTTTTTGGATTCCGTAACAATTTCCACAGATACGCAAACATGGGTGTCCGAAGGCTTGTTCCCCGATGCAACAAAGGGTGAATATTGCGCTTTTTATCACACTATTGATAATATAGATTACAGAGATTATTTAATAGAAGCAAAGACCTACAACGGCATTGAGTTCTATTTCTCGGCAGTAGGCATAAATGGCGCTCCGCTAATTGACGGCGCAAGCTATCTGGTGACGGTGAACAAGTACTGATGCGTAAGAGTTTTTACCACATAAAAAGCATTGTGCTAATAGCCATATGCGCAGCGCTGCTGACCGGCGGAAAAATGGCGTTGGCGGCGCTGCCCAACATTGAGGTTGTCACATTGTTTATAATGTTGTTTGCCTATGCTTTCGGGTTGCGCATAGCCTTGCCTGCAACGCTGATTTTTTGCGTCTTTGAAGGCGTGTTGTTTGGCTTCCATTATTGGTTGATAGCATACTTTATTCATTGGCCGGGCATAGCAATAGTGACTGCGCTTATATCAAAATTGAAGATTGCAAAAAACTTCGTCTACATTATTTTTGGAGTGCTGGGAACAGCCATGTTTGGTGTAACCACAAGCGCCATTGACGCACTGTTCGCCATGCAAGTGGCAAAGGTGAACTTTTTTGTAATGTTTTCCGTCATATATGTAAGGGGATTATTGTTTTATGCCGCGCAGATTCTGTCAAGCATATTTTTCTTAACCATAGCCTTTCCGCCGCTGTCACAATTGTTTTTGCGCACAAATAAACTTTACTTCGCCAAAGGCTAGAGTTTTTTTATTTCTTTGCAATGACAATTTCGTGTCTATTCTCGACATTTTGAGACACTGGCATGAACAAATCGCTATCGGCATTCTCCAGACTGATAGCATCGGCATCGTAATAAAAACTCTCGTCCGTCGTCAAATCTATTCTGATGGTGACTGTGCCTTTTGAGCCTGCTGCTGACACAAAAAACAAATTCATGAGTGTAGCTGCGCTCATAATCATTTGCTTTTGGTCTTCGGGAAGCAATTGGGCGATTTGGCGCAGTTGCGCAAGGTCTATATTGATATCTATGCGCATCGATGAAGAAAGGCTTTTGAGCCTGCCTGCTTGGTCCACAGAAGCGTTTATGGTAGAATTTGGGGTGGAAATCCAGTTCGACACGGTGGGAATGACGCTTGCATACAGTCTGAGTTCCTCAGCGTACTCTTCTTCGTCAAAACCGTCCTTTGTGTCACCTATCATATCCAAAATAAGCGATTTCAGCTTGGCCCCCGAGGTCGTCAAGGCGTACAAATATGCCTGGCTCTCTTCATTGTAATACAAGTCGGCGGCGTCATTAACCACCCAACCGTCATTTACGCTTAAATCAATAATATTAGAGAACATTAAAAAGTCTTTTAATGTAAAAGCCGTGCCTGTCTTAAGGTTTTTTTGCAGATTCAGCACAGAATCGTCATTGACCGCCACCCAAAGCGGCATGCCTGAATCATCCAAATAATCGGGTATTTGTCCTTTTTCGACATAGTCGCCTTTGCCGTTGTAGTTGCCTAGTCCGTCATAGCCCAACTTACCTACAAATTGTGTTTCACCGCGCACATATCGCATAACTTCGGGGTCTACTCCAAGGTCCATATCAAGAGTATCGGCTAGGGTTATGATGCTGTTGACCGTCGAAATAAAATTCTCCGACACAAATGCCGAACCCAGCTTTGCGTCCATATATATCTTGTCATTGTTGAGGATTCTTTCTATTTCTATAAGCTGCCCCACGCTTATGGGTATTGTTTCCTTTGAAGAATATTGGAACATAGTAATTTTTATTCCGGCGCTAAATACTGACTTCTTCTGTTTAGCTTTATTATATGCGGCTATGGCGGCATGTATATCGGGCTTTGGCGTGAGGTGCGAGGTATCAATATTCACCTTGCAACCTGCCAGTAGTCCGACAAGCAACAAAATGACTAATGCGCAAGCCAATATTTTTTTTGTTTTCATGTTACTCTCCTTTTATGAAAGTATGGCCTTTATTCTGCGTATGCCGCTGGAACTGCTTTGTTCCTTAGTTATTTTGAAAGCGCCCAATTCGCCTGTGTTGGCGGCATGCGGGCCTCCGCATATTTCTTTTGAGAATTCGCCTATCGTATATACCTTTACTTTGCTGTCGTATCTGTCGCCGAATACGCCCTCAGCGCCTATGCTCATGGCTTCGTCTACCGACATTTCTGTGAAAGTCACTGCGGCGCATTGCTTTATGGCGGCGTTTACATAGTCCTCGACGGCGCGCAATTCCTCTGCCGTCAACGGACGGGGAAAGTTGAAATCAAAACGCAGTCTTTCGGCGGTTATGTTGCTGCCCTTTTGCTGAATGCCGCAATCTCCTAATACATTCTTAAGCGCTGCAAGCAACAAATGTGTGGCTGTGTGCAATCTTGCCGTTGCCTCTGTATTATCCGCAAGCCCGCCTTTGAATTTTTGTTCGGCGCCCGATTGCGATTTTTTTTGGTGTTCGGCAAATGCCGTCTCAAACCCTTCTACATCGACGGTTATGCCGTTGTCTTTTGCCAGCTCCAGCGTTATTTCAATGGGAAAGCCGAAAGTGTCATAAAGCCTGAATGCGGCTTTGCCGCTCATGCGGTTGTTTTGGATATATCTCAACAGTTTTTCAAACTCTTTTAGTCCTTGAGCCAGCGTCTTATGAAAACGCTCTATTTCCCTTTCAAGTTCCTCATATATCTTGTTGCTGTTCTGTTGCAGTTCTTTGTAAGTTTCGCCATAAATGTCGACAAAAATTTTGCTGATGTCGATAAGAACGGATTTCTCAAGTTCGAGCATTCTGGCAAAACGCACCGCCCGGCGAATAAGCCTTCTCAACACATAACCTTGGTCAACATTTGAGGGGGTGATACCTTTTTCGTCGCCCAGCATAAAAGTTGCCGTCCGAATGTGGTCGGCAATAATGCGCTGTTGGCGCACGGCTTTTTTGTCGGCGCTTTTTTGCTCAAGCAGCTCCATCACCGGAGCAAAAACATCGGTTTCATATACCGATGAGTGTCCGCCAAGCACGGCAACCGTCCTTTCCAGTCCCATTCCCGTATCAACATTTTTTTGTTTCAGCGGTTGAAAACTGCCGTCAGCCTGTTTGTCATACTGCATAAAGACATTGTTCCATATTTCAATGAATCTGCCGCAATCGCAGGCCGGGGAACAAGACGGTCCGCATGCAGGGCTGTCGGTAATCATGAATATTTCGGTGTCGGGTCCGCACGGTCCTGTGATGCCTGCCGGTCCCCACCAATTATTCTTTTTGGGCAAAAAGTATATATTCTGCGGAAGAATGCCGCATGCAAGCCAAGTTTGGCTGCTCTCAGTGTCTTTCGGACTGTCCTCATCGCCCTCAAAGCATGACACAGCCAATCGCTCAACGGGTATTTTTAATTCCTTTGTTAGAAACTCAAAGCTGAATTCTATGGATTCTTTTTTGAAATAGTCGCCCAGCGACCAATTGCCTAACATTTCAAAGAATGTACAATGCGTACTGTCGCCGACTTCGTCTATATCGCCTGTGCGCACGCATTTTTGCACATTTGCCAACCGTTTTCCCGCAGGGTGAGCTTCTCCCAAGAGATAGGGCACAAGCGGATGCATGCCGGCCGTTGTGAAAAGTACCGTAGGGTCATTGTCCGGAATCAAAGATGCCGAACTTATGACGGCGTGCCCTTTGTCACGGAAAAAATTCAAATATTTTTGGCGCAATTCGCCGCTTGTAAGTCTTATCATTGTTTACCTCTTGTCAGCATAAGTTTAATAAGGTCGCCGCCGTCCTCCAGCCAAAGCCCGTTTTTGGCAGCCTTTTCTGTATATTTTGACATGCCTTTCTCATGTTGTCCTGAACGATAGACAAAATACGGCACAGGGTCGGCGACATGCGTTCTGACGCTTAACGGAGTGCCATGATCCGGCAGCACAGCAAGCACGAAATCCTCATTTCTCTCGGTGAGGGTAGTATATATATGCCCCACCACCTCGTCTATTTTTTCGATTGCCAAAATCTTATTGTCAGCCTCGCCTCTATGTCCGCACTCGTCCGGTGCTTCAATGTGCAAATATACAAAGTCATTGCCCTCGTCCAATGCCTGAATGACTGCCTGCGCCTTGCCGCTGAAGTTGGTATCTATGTTGCCGGTGGCGCCTTCTACATGATAGTTTTTCATGTCTGCGCCTACGGCAATGCCTTTCAGCAAGTCTACGGCGCTTATGACAGCGCCTTTGAGCTGATACTTGTCAAAAAAAGCAGTCAGCGCAGGTTTTGTGCCGGCGCCCCAGAACCAAACGGCAGATGCCGGCGGCTTGCCGCGAGCAATGCGTTCAAGGTTTGTCGGGTGGTCTTTAAGTATGGCGATGGACTTCTCTATCATTTGGGTAAAGACAGCGCTGTCTGCGCCTTTTGGTAGGTACTCGGCAATCTTTTTGCCGCTTATGTCGTGCGGCGGTATAAATTGCGTATCCAATGTTCCGCTATGGTCTATGAGGCAATGCCGATAGCTTATGCCGGCATGATAGACAAACCTATCATTGCCCAGTTGCCTTTGTATTTCTTCCATAAGCTGCGCGGCTTCTTTTGTGGAAATTTCGCCGGCGCTGTAATCAAGCATAACCTTGTCCTCAAGTTTTTCGTCATCGGACAGCGTAACAAGGTTTGTCCGCAAAGCAATATCTGTGTCGGACATATTTATTCCCATTGAAAGCGCTTCAAGCGGCGAGCGGCCGGTATAAGAAGTTTTGGGGTCATATCCCATAACTGACAGATTGGCTACATCGCTTGCAGGTTTCATGCCGTCGGGAATGGTTTTTATCAGCCCGAATACAGATTTTGACGCCAAATCATCTATGTAGGGTTTGTGCGCCAGCTCCAGCGGAGTAGCATTGCCCAGCGGTCCGCTATGATAATCAGCCATTCCGTCGCCAAGCACTATTATGTATTTCATTATTTACCTCTTTTAATTACTCATAATTATATTATCAAAAAAGTAATATAATAGCAACTAATATAAAAAAGTAAACAAAGAGGCCGCGCCATACGGAGCAGCCTCTATAAAGATTTTTGAGATAAAAACCGTCCTTTAGCCAAGGATTTCTTTCAAATCCTGTTCGGCGGTGGATATCGGGGTGATGTTATAATGCTCTACTAAATAATTCAGCACATTCGGCGAAACAAACGCAGGAAGTGATGGTCCTAGTTTTATGTTTTTTATGCCGAGATATAGCAGCGTCAACAACACGCAGACGGCTTTTTGTTCGTACCAAGACAGCACTATCGAAAGCGGAAGTTCGTTGACTTCGCAGCCAAATGCCTTTGCCAAAGCCACCGCCACTTGAATTGCGCCGAAAGAATCGTTGCATTGTCCCATATCCATTATGCGGGGAAGACCGCCGATTTCGCCAATGTCTAAATCATTGAAACGGTACTTTCCGCATGCCAAAGTAAGTATTATGGTATCCTTAGGTGTGTTTTTAACAAATTCAGTATAATAGTTGCGCCCCGGCTTTGCGCCGTCGCATCCGCCAACAAGGAAGAAATGTTTTATTGCGCCGCTCTTGACGGCATTTATTACGGTGTCAGCAATTGAAAGTACGGTGCCGTGCGAGAATCCTGTCATTACTTCAGTACCGCCGTTTATGCCGGTAAATACTGTGTCTTGCTCATAGCCGCCCAGCTCAAGCGCCTTGTTGATTACTGGAGTAAAGTCTTTGTCTTCGCCTATATGTACCATTTCCGGATAGGATACAACTTCTGTGGTAAAAACTCTGTCTTTATAGCTGTCACGAACCGGCATAATGCAGTTTGTGGTAAACAGCACGGGAGCAGGAATATCTTTGAATTCCTTTTGTTGATTTTGCCATGCCGTGCCAAAGTTGCCTTTCAGATGAGAAAACTTCTTTAGTTTCGGATAACCGTGCGCAGGCAGCATTTCACCGTGGGTATAGATGTTTATTCCCTTTCCTTCGGTTTGCTCAAGCAGCAGTTGCAAGTCCTTTAGGTCATGACCGCTTATGACGATAAACGGACCTTTTTCGACGGTGAGTGGAACTTTTACCGGAACGGGCACTCCGTAGGTTTCAACATTGGCTTTGTCCAGCATTTCCATGCACTTGAAATTTATTTTTCCCGTTTCAAGCACTATGGGCAACAATTTGTCCATGCACCAGTCAGAGCCTATCGCATTCAGGGCTTTATAAAAGAAAGCGTTTACTTCGGCATCGGAATAGCCCAGCACATAAGCATGGTATGCGTAAGCCGCCATGCCTTTTATGCCGAACAAAATCAGACCTTTCAGCGAACGAATGTCCTCGTCGGCATTCCATATCGACTGCATGTCGTATTCTCCGTACTTGGCATCAAGCGCAGGATTGGCAAGCAACATTCTTTTTATTTTCCTTGCTTCCTCTGTCAATGCCGCAACCGTCTTGTCATAGAAGTTTACATTTGTAATTGTGGTAAAAAGCCCCCTAAGCACAATGTCATCGCTGTCGTCGTTTGCGCCCTTTTCCTGCACTACCCTAGCCAACGCAATAAGCGCTCCTATAAGCTCGTCTTGAAGATTGGCGACATTTGACGGCTTACCGCAAACTCCGGCTCTGCCTGTACAGCCGACACCTCGTCCAGTTTGCTCGCATTGAAAACAAAACATTTCATTCATAATATATACCTCCGTTTTTTATATTAAGCCAGTATTTCTCCGTCTGTTGACAGTGTGATAATTTGCCACGGAATAAATTTTCCGCTTGCTTGCAAGGCATTTTTTACGGCAAATTCTATGCCGCCGCAGCAAGGTACTTGCATACGCACCGCCGTTACGCTCTTTATGTCATTATTTTTTATGATTGCCGTCAGCTTTTCGGTATAATCCACCATATCCAACTTCGGACAGCCTATCAGCGTAATGTGGTTTCTCATAAACCTTTCATGAAAATTTGCATAGGCATATGCCGAACAATCGGCGGCAACCAACAAGTTTGCATTCTTGAAATAAGGCGCGTTGACAGGCACAAGTTTGATTTGCACCGGCCATTGGCTAAGTCTGTTTTGCGGCGCGGTATATGCAGACGGGGTATCTGCGCTGTTTTGCGCAAGATTTTTTGCCTGAGAGCCGGGGCAGCCGCCTCCGCAAGGCGCTTCTTTTCTTTCTATGGTCTTGCTGTTTGTACCCGGACAGCCGCAAGGCAGATCCTTGTTTTGGTTTTTTAGCATATTTTCTTTTACGGCTTCCTCGTCAAAAGCAGCCGCCTCTCTTTGCTCAAAAGATATGGCGCCCGTCGGGCAGACAGGCAGACAATTGCCCAAGCCGTCGCAATAATCATCGCGTATAAGTTTTGCTTTGCCGTCAATCATGGCAATGGCGCCCTCATGACAAGCCTCGGCGCAAGCACCGCAACCGTTGCAAAGCTCCTCGTCAATTTTTATTATTTGTCTTATCATTTCATTACCTCTTGACTTTTTTGTTTTATTATAGCATATTATAAATATACAAATCTGTTGTAAAAACAACGAAACGGAGAAGTTATGAAAAAATATCTAGATGTTTTGAGCAAATCAGTCCTTTTCAAAGGCACAGAGGACAATATTTTAGCCATGCTTTCTTGCATGTCCGCAAGGAAAGCCATATATGACAAAAATGAATACATTTTTATGGAGGGCGACGACACTCACACAGTAGGCATTGTTCTGACAGGCAGAATACTTATAGTTAAGGATGATTTTTGGGGCAACCGTTCAATTTTATCCGAAATCGTCAGCGGAGAAATCTTCGGCGAGTCTTTTTCATATACCGACAAGGCATTCACCGCGCCCGTCAGCGCTCTTGCCGTCGAAAAAACCGAGGTGCTGCTCATTGACTATGCAAAATTGATAACAACCTGTTCCTCAAACTGCTATTTTCACAATCAGGTGATAATGAATCTCATAAATATTCTGACAAAAAAGAATATCATGCTGACGCATAAAATTGTATGCGTAACAAAAAAAACCACAAGAGAAAAACTGCTTTTTTATCTTTCGGCGCAGGCAAAAAGGGCAAAGAGCAACTGCTTCACCATTTCATTCAATCGTCAGGAGCTGGCGGATTTTCTTGCGGTGGACCGTAGCGCAATGTCAACCGAACTGGGAAAAATGCGAGATGAAAAGCTGCTGGAATTTCACAAAAATATGTTTTTGCTGAAAAATGTAAAGTCGGTATGACCTTTATGCAGCAAAATTTTTCCTTGACGGCGTCATAAATTGTTTTATATAATTATTATATCCTTATTATATGATTTGAGAGAATAATGACGCATTTATTATGGTAAGAAAAAAAAGAAGGGAAAGAATGATAAAGATTGTTGGCGTATTTTTAGTTTCCGCCTTGTTTTTTTCAGCAGCTATGTTGATTCATTACGCTCCGGATGCGGCGGCAAAAAAGCTATCGACGGAGCTTTTTCTCAAGCATCTGGACAAAAGAGTTGACACTCTTATGAATAGGTACAATATCCCCGGAGCGGCAATTGCCGTTGTCAAAGACGGCGAAATTGTCAGCAGCAAAGCTTATGGTTATGCCGATGTTGCGCAGCGCCGAAAACTGGATGTTGATATGCCCATGCGCGTACAGTCCATTTCAAAATCTTTGACTGCTTGGGCTATACTCAACCTTGCCGAAGAAGGCAAAATAAACTTGGATATGCCGTTTGAAACTTATAGCGGCGACTGGAAATTGCCCCAAACAGAGTTTTCTTCAAACGAAGTCACAATAAAAAGGCTGCTAAGCCATACCGCCGGCATGCCGCTAGGCGATGTCTTTACATTATATTCCCCCGATGAACAAAAACCAACCTTAAAAGAGAGCTTGACGCGCACGGCAATACTTTTTCAGCCGCCTGGCTCGGGTTTTTATTATTCAAATGTCGGATACAATTTGCTGGAGCTGCTTATCGAAGAGGTTACGCAACAGCCGTTTGCGGAATATATGAAAAATGAAATATTGCTGCCGCTGGGAATGCAAAACTCGGCTTTTGACTATTCCGACATAACCAATCCGCCAAAAGGGTATTCCTTGAAAGGCAAAGAGGTTTTGGCATATGAGTACCCCGAAAAGGCATCCGGCGGACTTATTTCAACAGTTGAGGATATCGCAAAGTTTTGCATTGCCGGAGCAAAAGGCGGACAGGCTCTACTTTCCTCGCAAAGCATAGACAGTCTTTACCAAGCGCGCGCCGAAAAAATCGGAGTTTATGGGTTGGCATTTGATGCTTACGGCTATGGGTTTTATACTGAGGACTTGTCGGGCAAAACAGCCGTTTCCCATGGCGGACAAGGCTCGGGTTGGATGAGTCATTTTCATTCGGTGCCCTCTACGGGCGACGCCATAGTCATTTTAACAAACAGCCAAAGGAGCTGGCCGTTCATAGCCGGCATTTTGAATGCGTGGTCAAAAAATAACGGGTATTCCTCGCCGGGTATGACGCGCATATTGCTCGGAGAGGCGTTTATGTGGGCAATAACAGGCTTGATATTTGCGCTGGCGGCGCTTACGCTGGCAAGCGCCATCAGACTAATAGCCGCAGACGGTTTTGCTTTTTCACTGCCTCGCGGTATAAAAGACTGGATAAAAATAGTGGTATCCTTATTTATTATTGCCGCAATTATTTGGTGCGCCGTACAGCCGTATTTGTTTGTCACCACTGTATTTCCGTTGGTGTCAGTGTGGCTGGCTGTGTCAGCGTTACTGCTGGCGCTGTTGGTAATATTAAAGTCTTTGGTTTGCGCCTAACAAGACATTTGTTTGGCTTGCGCTTTATTCAGCCTTTTGTTTTCCCTCTTTCAGCGCATCGCGGATTTCTGAAAGCAACTCTTCAATGTGACTGAGATTTGCTTGCTCGGCAACAGCCGGCGGAGCTGCTTCAGCTACGGGTTCGGGCGCCGATTGCTCGTCGGTATTTACGCCAATAAGTTCTTTGGCATTGGCTGCAAGTTTTTCGGCGGCTTTCTTAGCCGAAGTCATTAGTCTGATCATAACAAAAATTATCAAAGAGATGAGCAAAAAGTCAACAATATTTTGCAAAAAACTGCCCCAGTTTATTGTCAATGCATCTTTGGTGACGACACCGTCAACGACAACGGCATCACGCAGCGTCCATACCAAATCGGTCAAACTGTGCGCGCCGAGAGCTGCCGTCAGCAACGGCATTATGATATCGTTTACCAAACTGGTAACGATTTTTCCGAATGCGGCGCCAATGATTACGGCAACGGCAAGGTCAACGACATTTCCTTTTGTAATAAACTTTTTGAAGTCATTATAAAAATTTTTTACCCGTTTCATGCTACACTCCTTTTTGTGGTGTTAATAAGATTAGTATAGCATATTAAACATCAAACCGCAGGAAAAACCTGCGGTTTGATTAAAGAACTTATTAATGATAAAGCCTGAAGCCTATTTCCATTCTATTACAATTTCATCATCATATTGTTCAAACCACTTTTCTATGGCTTCTGCGTTTTCCGGACGAGCATAATCAAAGGTTATTTTTTCAAAGCTGTTTTCGTCTAAGAAAAGGCGCCATAGCGTTTCGGCAAGCGACGTGCCATCGTCAGGGATTTCGCCAACCATATCAATTTCTTTCATAATCTGATTGAAATATGCGTCTAGGTTTGTTAGGAAACTTTCGGGCAGAATGATGTGTTTCAGGTGTCTGTTTGAGAAGTTTGCCACTTTTGTTCCTTGGGGCACCGTGAAAGTATCGTCAGTTTTTTCCTTGGGATAAACAACTATGCCGTTATAAGTCTTATCATAAAGCACGCCTTCTATATCGCAATACCTTTCGTTGCCCTCCGCCACGGTTATGCTCTTCAACTTATATGCCCTATTGGCAAATTCCCCCCCGTCTTTTAAGGACGCAGGCAAAACTATGTTCTCAATGCTGTTGTCGTCGGGAAGACTTGCGGCAATACTTTTTACGCCTTCGGGTATAATCAGTTCGGTTGCATCTTCGGGCAGATTTATGCTCAACACCGTTCCCGAATCGGTTATGAACAGACCTTCCTTAAGCGCATAGGGTGTTTTGAAAAAAGCGTCCCATCCGATATCTACGCTCGACGGGTAAATTATGTCGGCAAGTTTTGTGCAGCCTCCGAAAGCCGATGCGCCAAGCGACTCCAAGCCAATTGGCAATTCCACTGCTTCAAGCGAGGTGCAATTCTCAAAGGCGCCTGCCTCTATTCTTTCCAACCCTGTGGCAAAAGTTATGCTCCCCAGCGCCGAACAGCCTTTAAAAGCCATGAACCCTATTTCTTTTACGGCGGCGGGGATATCAATTTTTTTCAAGGCTGCGCAGCCTTGAAAGGCGTGCACCCCTATGCTTTTGACTCCGCCGGGAATCCTCACTTCGGTTAATGCAGAGCACCCCGAAAAGGCTGAGTCCGAAATCTCCTGAATGGATGAGGGCAAAATAATGTCTGTAAGTGATGAACATCCTTTAAAAGCGCTGGGAGATATTGCGTTGAGTCCTTTGGGAAGGTTTACGCTTGTAAGCGAACTGCAATCTACAAAAGCGCTATTGATGTCAGTTATGCCTGAGGGCAACTCTACTGACACAAGATTTGTACATCCGGAGAATGCCAAGCGTATGCTCTCAACGCCCACGGGTACCGTCACAGAAGTAATGGTCTTGTTGCCTTTGAAAGTACTCGAAAGCTCGCGTACGGGATAGCCTTCTATGTCCGACGGAACGACTACTTCGGCAAGCGAACCGTGATACTTCAGCAAACTGACAGTATCCTCCGAAGTTAAATAATAATCATAACCGTCTGCCGTTCTCCCTTCACGAGGCAAAGAACCTTCAGCTGTGTCGTCTCCAAGACAACCTGCTAAGCAAAGCGCACATAAAAGCGCTAATGCCAATAATAATGTAATGATTGAATATTTTTTCATAATATCCTCCCTAATATTTTCCCCCATATCATTTTCGCTTATTTTTCTTAATTTTTTCTTAAGTAATATCTCAATTCATGAGAACTCGACCATTATATACTATGGTATTATTATAAAATATGTGATAAAACCCCTAATATGCGTGTTTTTTCAAACACGCATATTAAGTTTACTACATTTTTACAAAATTGTCAATGCCTAATTTTCTCTTCATTCAATCCTTCCGATATAATCGACGCTGAAGTCAACATATGTCTTTTGCGCAGATGTTAGGTTTGACCAAAAGCTGCCGGCATAGGTGTATCCCGTGAGAGAGCCGCCGCTTTTTTGTCTGCCGATTATACCGCCCACATGAGGTTTAATGCTCGGGTCGGTTGAATTTACTCTTACTTCAATTCGTACTGTAGTTTTAACGAAATAAACACCCCCTGCATTATATCCTACTACGCCTCCGACATCCTTCAACAAATTAGTATATGTGTAATAGATATACCCCTGCACATATATGTTTGGTATTTGTGAAGGAGGCAAACTAATATCGGTGCTGAGTGTAGCGCCGCTTGCATTATCTCCAACAAGTCCGCCCACCGTACAGCTGGTATTAATATCTACATATACTCTGCTTCTGATAATAACGCTTCCGGTGTTGCTGCCGCAGACTGCGCCTACAGAGGCAATTCCGTCTATTGTCATTGTGGCGTGTAACCCTATACCATTTGTACTGTAATACGGGGTGTACAGTGTACCGCTGTTCTTTCCTATCATTCCGCCCACATTGCTCAATAGCGTTGCAAAGTTCATCTCCACGCTTACATATTTCAGATTCTTTATTGTGCCGGAGTTGGCGTCAAAAAGTCCTCCGTCAGTTGTAGAAGTGCACCTGGCTATTTTTATATTCGTTATCTGTTTGCTGTTGCCGTCATACACTCCCTTGAAGGTAACATTGCGCGTAGTCTCTGTGTTATTAAAGTTCAGATTGGCTGTTTGCTTGAAATACACATTTGCCGCATCCTTTGAAGATATATCATTAAAATGCGCTACGCTGCTGACCTGATAGGGGTTTGATTGAGTGCCGGCGCCAACCCAAGTAACACTAGAGAGAATGGTTGCCCGGCTTTGCACAATGCCGTACGACAGTGCCGAACCGTCGGCTGAGGCAAGCTGGACGCCCGTTATGCTGACTTCGGCGGACTGACTCTTCCCGTCGATGCCCTCAATGTCCGCCCCGACTTCCAAAGGATACAGCTGACCGGGATTCAATGAATCAAGACTGCGCCCGTTCAAGCTGTCTATGCTCACCGTGCGGGCTTGCCCCGCATAATCGATATCATAAGTCAGCGCCGTTATTCCCGCCTGATACCGCCAGAACAAACCTCTGTTGGTGTTGTCATTATAGACGCCCTCAATGTCGATTTTGTTCTCAAAGGACGGAATTATTGTCAGGCTTTTCTCAAATATGGTATCGCCGCTCTTGGCAAAAAATGTTATACCTCTGCCGCCTACCGCACACTTATCGCCAATGACAAGCTTGCCGCCGTCGGCATCAAAAATATAATTATCGCTGCCTATAGTTTCGATTTCGGCATCCCATTGTGCACCGTTTATGGCAAACGCTATCTTGTACTCTTCGCCTCTGAACAGTTGTTCACAATCTGCCGCCAAACTGCCGTTTATGCTCCATTCAAAAGCCTCGGCTTCCTCGGAAATACATATTTCTGCAAGATACGGCATAGCGGCGGTCTTGAATCCAAACAAGTATTCCTTGCCTTTTTCCAGCTCCGCAAAATAGACTCCGTCTGCAATTTTTGCAATGACGGCATCGGTCGGCGCGGAAACTATGGCGTCGCCTGTCACGGTAAGCGCATATTGGCAGCTTACTTGAGGGCAAAATTGTATATATGTAAATTTATCTTGAGTTATTTGAACTTGCAATGGAGCATTTGTTGTCCATTGCTGCTGCGTTACTTCCGTAACATTGTTTTCACTGGCATAGGCGGGCGCTTCAATTGCTGAATATGAAAGAACCAATGCTACAAAAAGTAACAAAGCGACTGCATACGGAATAACCGCAATTACTTTCTTTTGAGTGTGCAATGTTTTCATAATAGTCCTCCTATTTAGATTATTACACCTCAATGATAATACATTTTGTTTGTTGGATTTTTGGAAGGATTGTCAAAAAATAGGAAGTTTTGACTTGTTTTGTAAAAAAAGTAATAACTTAATTTCTTTTTGAGTATATTTTTAAGTTGCCGAAGAAGTTTTTTATACACGAACGAAAAAAACGCCAAAAATTGGCGTCTTTTGGGTTTTTAAGCAAAATGCTCTTAATGCTGTTCTTCTGCGGCGTCGGCAATGGCTTTTGTTTGGTGTATCGTACCGTGCGGATGCTGCGGCGGAGCATAAATAGAATACAGCCTGATAGGAACATTGCCCCTATTGACAAGATTATGGTAGGTTCCTGCCGGAATGAATACTGCATACCCATCGGTAACAGGTGCCTGATAGTTGAGTTTATCGGGAGAGTTGCCCATCATCACCAGCCCTTGTCCGGCCTCAAGCCGCAAAAACTGGTCAAGATTGGGGTGGTTTTCCAACCCGATTTCACCCCCGACAGGTATGCTCATAAGAGTCAACTGCAAATGTTCGCCCGTCCAAAATGCCGTCCTGAAGTTTTGATTCCGCAAGGTTGCCCTTTCTATATTGACTACAAACGGCTCTGGTCCGTAATCTATGTAATTGTTTCTGTTGTCTGATTGATTTCTGAATAACATGTTACACACCTCTGTGGTTTAATAATTCATTGTATGAAATCAATAGTTTAGATGTTAAAGCTGATACCCAATTTTGACATAACTCAGAGGGATTGTGTATCCTTATTCACCATTTCTAACAGCCACACAGGGCTGTCGGCTTAACGCGTCGCGCCCTGCGGAACCGCAGACTCGTTGGTTCAATGCTGTTTGTGGGTGATAGCAAAAAAGAGTACCAAATTGGTACTCTTTTTTGCTATGTATGTATGGGACTAAATCTCGTTTTTAGGGTATGTGTGTGGGACAAAAAGTACTTTTTTAAAAGTTTAATTTTATATATTATTACTTGTTTGCCTTATTAACTATTGCTGATAAAATATCTCTTACCGAAACTTCATATTCATCAAATTTATCAATGTTCGTTTCTTTTAACCATAATTGACCTTCGCCAACATTTCCTCTATGTTGACCCACCGAATAATACTCATTGTTGGCAACTTCGTCGCTTGACAAAACCCAATATCTAATTTTATCGCGCCAAACAGCAATCCAAACAAAAACATCACAGCAAACAGGTTTTATTTGTTGAAAATTCATATCAAAACCTGACGAAGAATCACTTGATAATGCTTTTATAATTAGCGAGTCGCCACTTTTTCTTTTAACCGCTCTTGATGCTTTTACTTCGATTTTTATACCATTATACCAAAAATCATATTCTCCAGAATATGTTGGGTCTAAATTTGTTGATGGCATTCTCAATTCAGGAACGACTTCATTTAAGTGTCTTTGCGCCCAAGTTTCCCCAAATGTTCTCGGCGCAGTTATTTCAAAAACATATAAATATTTATTTCTTTCCAAATACGAATTACGAATATCTAAATATTCTTGTAGCGTAATAGTTTTCGTAGCAATTAAATGGCTAATTACATACTCAAATTTATTGAAAGGATAAACAGAATACAAGTCATCTAAACGTTCATCACTTAAATCAAAAGAATTGTTTGTTAAAGTTTTCATCTCTATTATTTTGTTCTTTAATTCATTTATTAAACGTTCCATTCAATTTCTCCTTAATGTGTTTCTTTTGTTCCATTGTAATTCCATAAATAGCAAATATTTCATCTTGAATTATATCCACATATTGATTGTTTCCGTCTATAACTTTTTGAACATAATCAGACAACAACAAATCTTGTTTTGCAGTTATTTTGGGGAAAGGCAATTCACATAAATTCCCCTTTAATATTTTAATTTCAGAAAAAAGCACGCTATATAAATATTGAAACATTTCCGAGTTTAAAAATGCCAAAACGGTTTTAATTGACATGTTCGGAATATTAGGTATTAGTATATTTGCACTATTTAGAAACAACGATTTGCTATTATCATAAGCGAAAACTAATTTATTAGAAATAAATTTATAAACTAGTTTTTCGGGCGCTCTATAATATTCTTCTTTGGCGACTTGCTGAAAATTATTTCGATTATAAATTATATAATTTTGTGGCGCAGAAAGAATATATGGAAGTATCTCTTTACCTGTGTAGATGTGTTCACTTTCCTCGATAGGCGTTTTGAATAATTTCTTTTTGTTGTCTCCCGTAACAACACCTAGCGCCCAAATACTATCTTTTAACGTGTGTTGTTTACAGCCATCAACTTTTTTTATTATTTCTGCGTCAATATCATTTTGAAAATTAAACACTAGATTTTCAGTAGCATAAAATGACTGCCTATCTATTGCAAATAGTTTTTCGGGAGTATATACGTTGATTAAACGATTATCTTTAAGATTATATACTTCTATATCAACATAATGCGTTGTTACACCTGAAAACATACCATTATATAAAGTTATAGAATTTATTGTACCGTTGTTTAATATAAACGAACGAATATCTTTGTGAACTTTAACATTGAGCACAGATTCAGGAAGTAAAAATCTTATCTGCCCATTTTCTTTCAAGTATTTATAAGCATTTACAAAAAAATACGAAAACGATTCTTTTGAAGTAATTTCAGGAATAAATTCTATATTATCACAATTCGCACCCCACGGTGGATTGGTAATTATATAATCAAATTTAATATTAAGGTGCGATAAAAACTCATTGTTATTATCAATAAAATTTAGACAATAAATTTGGGGAACAAAAGCGAATGTCTTATATTTTAATAATAAATTTATTTTACAAATAAAAACAGCGATTTCATCATTGTCAAACCCAAAAATTTGATTAGGCGTTGCATTAAGTTCTAATAAAAACGAACCACTACCACAACACGGGTCTAATAACGTTTCGTTATTATCAAACGATAACGAACAGGTCATATTACGAACAACATTATGTGGGGTGTAATATGAGCCTATTTTGTTTTTTTCACCCTCCATTAAAATACTTTGATAAATCAATCCAAGAAAATCCCTTTCATCATAGGGAATTGAAAATTGATATAAATCTTGATTTATTGTATAATGATAATCATTTATAATATTTTGAACATGCGGTAAATCGTATATGCCTGCAAAATTCAACTGTTTAATCGCAAGTGTATATATAACTGAAAAGGTATCTAGATTATTTTCCTTGATAAAAGTTAATATTTCACTTACAATAGAAAGGTTATTATTGTTTGAAAAATATTCTGTAGGTAGAATTATTTTTTTTGATAAACGTTTATTTGCTCTGGTTGTCAGTTTTGAAGAAATATCAACATTCAATCTTGACCAATTTCTAGCCGTAGCGAGAGAAATTTCAGGTTGCATAATTCTACCTCCTTTTTTATTAAAGTATAGCATATTTATTCAAAAAAATCGATCCCTTTTGCCTTCACAAACTAATTATATAGTTCAAATCCAGGTGTGGGAGAGTTTTACAATACATTGACTTAAAGTGTGTGGGACGAAATCTATCGTGAGATTTTTCTAAAAAAATACATTAAAAAAGACCTACAAAAGCGTAAAAATGCTCTTATAGGCCTTAATTTTTGCTGTGAAACGCCGATTTTAGCGCGAAAAACAAAAAATATAGGTCTATAAGCAAAATACTTATAGACCCATACGAGTGGCTCCTCAAGTTGGACTCGAACCAACGCCCCGGTCGCAATCATAGATTGCTCCCCGCTTTGGCTACCGACAGCCACACAGGGCTGTCGGCTTAACGCGTCGCGCCCTGCGGAACCGCAGACTCGTTGGTTCAATGCTGTTTGTGGGTG